>NZ_RQYI01000005.1 GCF_003859795.1 Alloprevotella sp. OH1205_COT-284
ATCGAAGAGAACAATGGGCGCACCACCCTATTGCACGAACGAAAAATCAGACAGCAAAAAAACGAAACGGAATGGGAGGAAGGATTTTCTACCTAACGAGTAGAATATTCTATCTCTCATGTAGAAAATCCCACCTCCCGGGGAGATGACATCACCTCCAAAAGACGAGAAAACGAAAAGCGACCATTCGCAAAAATAGAAATGAGAATAACGGAAAAAGAAAAAGCGCGGAAAATCACGGTCTTTTTGCAAGAAACAAAAGTCATCGAAGAGAGAGAGGTAGCCCTCACGCGTCTTTCCAGCCGCCGAACGCCGATAAATTCTTCTTTTTGCAAATTAAACTTATCAATTCATTTGTGCAATTATTGAAAAGTCGTATCTTTGCGCTCAAATACAAATCACCTCACCTTCACGGTGTGCCCACACAGCACGACATGGAACACAATAACAGGAGGAGAGGCCTTGTATATCAAAACCCCGACAAAGTGAACAAAGACAGCATAAGAGGCAACAGAATCAGCTCTTTTGCCTTTGACAATAAGACCTTGAAGATGAGCCATTGTGCCCATCTCAACGTGCATTGTGTCCGCATATCGGCAATATGACTTTCGCCGAGTTGCGGACATTTGTCTTTTTCTTCCTACCGGACGAAAGGCATTCGACCGTGCATAAGTTTTCTTTTCGGAAACGGCGGCACATCGTTTTGACATTCGGATTTCCGAAAGGGAACGGAAAGATTTCAACCGTAGAATAAAACAACTTAAATTCAACCATAAACACACTTTTTTTGAGCTATGAACTTTACCCTATTTGTCACCGCATTACTGACCGGCCTCGGTTTTGTCGGTTTGGTGACGGTATTGGCCAAGCTGCTTGCACCGCGTAGCTTCAATGCACAAAAGGAGGATCCGTTTGAATGCGGCATTCCCACGCGCGGTCGCTCGTGGATGCAGTTTCGTGTGGGCTACTACCTCTTTGCCATTCTCTTCTTGATGTTTGACGTGGAAACGATGTTTCTTTTTCCATGGGCAGTTGTGATGAACTCCATGGGAACAGCGGCCTTGTTGAGCGTGGTGTTCTTTTTATTTATATTAGTTCTGGGCTTGGCTTACGCTTGGAAGAAAGGAGCTTTGGAATGGCAATAAAGAAAAATCCCATTATCGACAATATCCCTCATGAAGAGTTTCAAGACAACGAAACTCTCGAAAAACTTGTCGAAGAACTTAACCAAAACGGCGTCGGCGTAGTGGTCGGTGCGCTCGACAAGCTCATCGACTGGGGGCGCAGCAACTCGCTTTGGCCACTGACTTTTGCCACAAGCTGTTGCGGAATCGAGTTCATGGCCGTGGCGGCAGCTCGCTACGACATGGCACGCTTTGGTTTTGAAATCACTCGCAACAGCCCTCGGCAGGCCGACGTGATCTTGGTGAACGGCACCATCACCACGAAGATGGCTCCCGTGTTGAAACGTCTATACAACCAAATGGCCGACCCCAAGTATGTGGTGGCCATCGGCGGTTGTGCCATATCGGGAGGGCCTTTTACCAAAAGCTACCACGTGGTGAAAGGTGTGGACAAAATCATCCCCGTGGATGTGTATGTGCCCGGCTGTCCGCCTCGTCCCGAAGCCTTTCTTTACGGCATGATGCAACTGCAACGCAAAGTGAGAGTGGAAAACTTCTTCGGAACGGTCAATCGCAAAGAACAAGACCCCTACAAGGAGAAAATGGACGAACAATATGTCGAACTGCTAAAACAACAGGAGGAAGCGTAAATGGAAGAGAACGAAAAAAGCATCTGTCCCGAAACCCCTCAACCCCAACCGGTGCAAGAGGAGAAAAAGGAAACGGCTCCCACCGACAAATCGACATCGCAACCGACAGCGGCACCCACTCCGAAACCTGCCGCTCCGAGACCGACACCTCCACCGGCTTCACCGGCGAAGAACGAAATAAAGCCCGAGGTCGTGACACCCGAAGAGCTGCACGAACGTCTGGCACATCTCAAAGCCGAAGGCTACTCGCTGCTCGAAAATCTCACCGGAACAGACTGGGGAGAAGAGGGAATGGGAGTGGTCTATTCGCTCACCAATCCCGAAACGTTCGACATGACCCATGTCAAGGTCATTGCCGCCGACAAAGAAACGCCATACCTCGACAGCGTGACCGACCTTTGGGACATTGCCAACTTCTACGAACGGGAAGTTTATGACTTTTACGGCATCATCTTCCTCAATCACCCCGACTTGCGACGCCTCTTCCTGCGCGAAGATTGGGTGGGACACCCTTTCCGCAAAAACGGATATGAGGAAAGCAATAATCCCGAAATAGCAGAAACCGACGAGCCAATATCGGATTTGGCCGTGAAATACACGCTGACGCCCGACGGAAAACTTCATAAAGAGGAAACACCGCTGTTTGCCGAAGAAGACTATGTGATCAATCTCGGCCCTCAGCACCCCTCCACACACGGCGTGTTGCACTTTCGCACACGTCTCGAAGGCGAAATCATCACCAAGATCGATCCGCACCTCGGCTACATTCATCGCGGTATCGAGAAGATCAGCGAAGAACTGACCTATCCGCAAACGCTCGCCCTGACCGACCGCATGGACTATCTCGGCGCGATGCAAAACCGCCATGCGCTTTGCATGTGTATCGAGCAGGCCTTGGGCGTAGAGGTAAGCGACCGGGTGCAAGTGATCCGCACGATCATGGACGAGTTGCAACGCATTGATTCACACCTGCTTTTCTTCTCGTGCCTGTGTCAGGATCTCGGTGCGACGACCTCATTCCTCTACGGTTTCCGCGATCGTGAAAAAGTGCTCGACATTTTTGAAGAAACCTGCGGCGGTCGTCTGATTCTCAACTACAACATGATCGGAGGACTGGCCTATGACATCCATCCCAACTTTCAACGACGTGTCAAGGAATTCATTCCCATGATGCGCAAGAACTTGAAAGAATACGACGATATTTTCACAGGAAACGTCATTTTCCAAAATCGCTCGAAAGGAGTGGGCATACTCAGCAAAGAGCAAGTGATCTCTTTCGGCTGCACCGGCGGCACGGGACGCGCCTCGGGTTGGCACAACGACCTGCGCAAACATCGCCCCTATGCGGCCTACGACCGGGTGGAATTCAAAGAAGTGGTGCGCACGGAAGGCGACAGCTTTGCCCGATATATGATTCGTCTTGACGAAATCCGCGAGTCGCTACACATCATCGAACAGCTCATCGACAACATTCCCGAAGGCAAAATTGCCGAAAAGATGAAGCCTGTGCTTAAATTGCCCGTCGGCAGCTACTATTCCGCCGTCGAAGGCAGCCGCGGCATTTTGGGCGTACACATCGAAAGCAAGGGAGACAAAATGCCCTATCGTTTGCACTATCGCGCCACCGGACTGCCTCTTGTGGCCGTAATGGACACGGCCTGCACCGGATATATGATTGCCGACCTCATCGCCATCGGCGGAACAATCGACTACGTCGTGCCCGACATCGACCGATGAGAAAAGCCGCCTTGAACCCAACGCTACAAATCACACCTAAAATTCAAATACGAATATGTTTGACTTTTCAGACGTAACGACACCGCTACACGCATTTCTTAGCAGATTGCTCGGCGAGAGCCTTGCCGTAGTGACGGAATGCGTGCTCGTGGCCGTGGCACTCATCAGTATTTATGCTGTTTTTGCCATGATCATGATTTACGCCGAGCGCAAAGTTTGCGCCGCCTTTCAATGCCGCATCGGCCCCGATCGCGTCGGAAAATGGGGTTGGTTGCAAGTCATCAGCGACGTGTTGAAGATGATGACCAAAGAGGTGATCAACCTCCGACAAACCGACCGTTTCCTTCATCGCATCGCCCCTTTTCTGGTGGTGACGGCCTCGATGACGACTTTTGCCTGCCTGCCTTGGAACAAGGGCGCACAAATCATCGACTTCAACGTCGGCGTGTTTTTCTTTTTGGCCGTGGGCAGTGTGGGCGTGGTCGGCATATTGCTGGCCGGTTGGTCGTCCAACAACAAATACTCCCTCATCGGCGCAATGCGTTCGGGAGCGCAGATCATCTCCTACGAATTGTCTATCGGCATGGTGATGCTGACCATGATCTGCCTCACGGGAACGATGAGCTTTTCCGAAATCTGTCAGCAACAAGCCGACTTGGGGTGGAACATCTTCCGCGGACATATCATAGCACTGCCTGCTTTCATCATCTATCTGATTGCCGGAAATGCCGAGTGTAATCGCGGTCCTTTCGACCTTCCGGAGAGCGAAAGCGAACTCACGGCAGGTTATCACACGGAATATTCGGGCATGGACTTCGGCTACTATTATCTGGCAGAATACCTCAACATCGTGGTGTGTGCCGGCATTGCCGCCACCATATTCCTCGGCGGTTGGGCACCTTTCGTCGTTCCCGGTCTTGACGGCTTCAACGAGGTGATGTCGATGATCCCCGGCTTTGTGTGGTTTGTGGGCAAGACCTTCTTTGTCATCGGTTTGCTGCTGTGGCAACGTTGGACATTCCCACGTCTGCGCATCGACCAAATCCTGACTCTCGAATGGAAATATCTGATTCCCATTTCTATGACCTTACTCATCGGCATGGCGCTCCTCGTGAGCTTCGGCCTCACCTTTTAATTCACCTCTCAACAAACTATTACGATTATGGAACAACAAGGCTACTTCGCCGGTCTTATGGGAGGTATAAAGAGTTTGTGCACCGGTCTGAAAGTGACGATGCGCGAATTTTGGACTCCGAAAATCACCGAGCGTTACCCCGAAAATCGGAAAACGAACAAAATGTTCGAACGCTTCCGCGGACAACTCATTCTCCCTCACAACGAACTCAATGAACACAAATGCGTAGGGTGTGGCATCTGTCAAATGGTCTGCCCCAATGACACGATTGTCATCAAGTCGGAAATGCGGGAGGGAGAAGACGGCAAAAAGCGCAAGGTGCTCGTCGAACATGTCTACGACCACGGCCGTTGCATGTATTGCATGCTCTGCGTGACGAGCTGCCCTCATGGCGCACTCGCTTTCGACAACGAATTTGAATACGCCGTGTTTGATCGCACAAAACTCGTGAAACAACTGAATCATCCCGGTTCGAAGGTTCAACCCAAGAAGTAACGCTAAAATCAACAATAAGAATGAACGCACAAGACATCATGTTCGTGATATTGGCTGTGCTCATCGTTTGCTCGTCCATCGCCACAGTGGTGACCAAAAGCATCGTTCGTGCCGCCACCTACTTACTTTTCGTTCTTCTCGGCACGGCCGGTTTGTATTTCTTGCTGGGATATACTTTTCTGGGAAGTGTGCAAATCATGGTCTACGCCGGAGGCATCATCGTGCTCTACGTCTTCTCGATCTTGCTCACCAGCGGGAAACAGGAGCGACTCACCGAAAATTCACGTTTGAAATCTCTTTCGGCACTACTGCTGAGCCTCGTTGGGCTGGCCGTGGTGGTCGGTATATTTTGGGCACACGGATTTATCGGTGCGGAAACGCTCACAGCTCCCTCGGAAGCGGCAACTCCTTCGATGCACCAAATCGGAGAGCACATGCTTTCGACCGATCGAAAAGGCTATCTGCTTCCTTTTGAAGCCGTTTCCGTTTTGCTGCTCGCCTGCATCGTGGGCGGTTTGCTCATTGCACGAAAACGTTAATCCGTCCCTTCAAACTCATTTTTGCTATGATTCAAATCGAATATTTCCTCTTCGTTTCGGCCATTATGATGTTTGCCGGGATCTATGGCTTTATCACTCGCAAAAGCACACTGGCCATTCTGCTGAGCATCGAACTCATGCTCAATGCCGCCGACATCAATTTTGCCGTATTCAACCGCCTGCTCTATCCGAACGGACACGAAGGCTTGTTTTTTGCCATTTTCGGCATAGCCATTGCCGCCGCTGAGAGCGCCGTGGCCATCGCCATTATGATCAACATTTATCGTCAGTTGCAAAACATCTCCGTAGACCAACTCACCAAGATGAAATGGTAACTTTCAAAGTAATTTAGCACAATGGAACATACAATTTTCATCCTTTTACTGCCGCTATTCTCTTTTTTGCTCATCGGCGTGATCGACATGGACATCACCAAGACGGGCAAAGTGTGGAGTCACAAAGCGGCAGGCTTGATCGGGACAAGCTCCTTGGCCGTTGTCACGCTCTTGTCCTACCTGACAGCCTACGAATACTTCACCGCCGAACGTCTGACCGATGGCACTTTCGCTACAATCGTGCCCTACAACTTCACGTGGCTTCCGCTCGGCACACTTCATTTTGATTTGGGTATCCTGCTCGATCCCATATCCGTGATGATGCTTGTGGTGATCTCCACCGTTTCGCTCATGGTTCACCTCTATTCGTTCGGCTACATGAACGGCGAAAAAGGTTTTCAACGCTACTACGCTTTTTTGAGTCTGTTCACCATGTCGATGTTGGGGCTTGTGTTGGCCACCAACATCTTCCAAATGTATCTGTTTTGGGAGTTGGTCGGTGTGTCTTCCTATTTGCTCATCGGCTTTTACTACACCTCTCCGGCCGCTATCGCAGCTTCCAAGAAAGCATTTATCGTCACACGATTTGCCGACATGTTTTTCTTGGTGGGAATTCTCATCTTCGGCTATTTCGCCGAATCGTTCAGCTTCTCTTTCTCCGGCACGATTCAGTTGGCCGAAGGGGCTGCCGCATTCCAAACAGTCAATATATCGAAAGAGGTGGCAGCCGCAGGTTTCCTTATTCCCACCGCTCTCGTACTGATGTTTATCGGAGGAGCCGGAAAGAGCGCCATGTTCCCTCTGCACATTTGGTTGCCCGACGCAATGGAAGGCCCGACTCCTGTTTCAGCCCTCATCCACGCCGCAACAATGGTTGTGGCCGGTGTTTTTCAAATCGCCCGCATGTTTCCCATGTGGATGGAATATGCTCCCGACAGTCTTTCGATCGTTGTGTGGGTCGGTGCACTCACCGCTTTCTATGCCGCGGCGGTGGCCTGCGTACAAACCGACATCAAGCGAGTGTTGGCCTTCTCCACCATTTCGCAAATTGCCTTTATGATGGTGGCACTCGGTGCCTGCCTGCCCGGTCACGGCGATCATCTCATCGACAACCATTCGAGCCTCGGCTATATGGCCTCGATGTTCCACCTCTTCACCCACGCCATGTTCAAAGCCTGCCTTTTCCTCGGAGCGGGTTGCATCATTCATGCCGTCCACAGCAACGAGATGAGCGACATGGGCGG
Organism: Alloprevotella sp. OH1205_COT-284; assembly: GCF_003859795.1. GTDB lineage: Bacteria > Bacteroidota > Bacteroidia > Bacteroidales > Bacteroidaceae > Alloprevotella. The sequence continues at coordinate 7,260 of NZ_RQYI01000005.1, forward strand.
TTTGCGCAAATACATGCCCATAACCCACGCCACCTTCCTCATCAGTTGCTTGGCCATAGCCGGCATTCCGGGATTGAGCGGTTTCTTTTCAAAAGACGAAATCATCACAGCCTGCTTTGCATACAGTCCTTTGCTCGGTTGGTGGATGACGGTCGTGGCGGCTATGACGGCTTTCTACATGTTCCGTCTCTACTACGGCATTTTCTGGGGTAAGGACAACAGTGAAGCCTATGCACACCATACCCCCCACGAGGCTTCGTGGACAATGACCGTACCCTTGATCGTTTTGAGCCTCATCACGATCGTTGGAGGTTGGATACCTTTCGGTCATCTTGTCAGCGCAACCGGCCAAGCCTACGACATTCACCTCAACACGCAAGTGGCCGTCACCAGCAGCGTCATTGCCATTGTCGCCATCGGCCTTGCCACTTGGATCTTTGCCGGAAAGCAGCAACCCATCGCTCAAAAGATGTATGCCGCTGCGCCGCGTCTTCATCGTTGGGCATACAAACGCTTCTATTTGGATGAAGTCTATCAATTCGTCACGCACCGCATCATTTTCCGACGCATCTCCTCTCCCATTGCCCGGTTCGACCGCCGCGTCATCGACGGTTTCTTCGACTTCTTGGCATGGGGCACGCACCGCACGGCAGCTCTCATCCGGAATTTCCAAAGCGGCAACGTTCAGCATTACGCTTTCGCGTTCTTGCTGGGTGCGCTTCTTCTCTTACTCCTCATGATCTTCTAAATCCAACCCTATGAATTTTCTTTCGATATTCGTACTCATTCCTTTGTTGATGTTGCTCGGTCTTTGGGCAGCTCGCAACCTCAATCAAGTTCGAGGAGTGATGGTGACGGGAAGCACTGCACTTTTGGCACTCTCCGTTTATCTTGTATTCGCCTTTTTGGATGCACGTTCCCTCGACCCTCAAAGCGAGATGCTCTTCGTGAAGAGTATCGAGTGGTTTCCTCCGCTCCACATCACCTACACCGTGGGGGTAGACGGCATCAGTGTGGCCATGCTGCTCCTTTCGGCCGTCATCGTCTTCACCGGCACATTCGCCTCTTGGCAACTTCGCCCTCTCACCAAAGAGTACTTCCTTTGGTTCACACTGCTCTCCATGGGCGTGTTCGGTTTCTTTATCACGATCGACATGTTCGCCATGTTCATGTTCTACGAGATCGCCCTCATCCCGATGTATCTGCTCATCGGCGTTTGGGGATCGGGACGTAAAGAATATTCCGCCATGAAACTCACCCTCATGCTCATGGGAGGTTCTGCCTTCCTGATGTGCGGCATATTCGGCATTTTCTACGGTGCCGGCGGACAAACCATGAACATCATCGACATTGCCAACCAAACCGGCGGAGCTCATGCCATTGACGGCAACTGGCAAATGCTTTGGTTTCCGATGACATTTGTAGGCTTCGGAATCCTCGGCGCACTCTTTCCTTTCCACACTTGGTCGCCCGACGGTCACGCCTCCGCCCCGACGGCCGTTTCGATGCTCCACGCCGGCGTTCTCATGAAGCTCGGCGGATACGGCTGTTTCCGCATCGCGATGTATCTGCTTCCCGAAGCCGCCAACGAATTAAGCTGGATTTTCCTCATTCTGACAGGTATCTCCGTCGTGTATGGCGCATTTTCGGCTTGTGTGCAAACCGACCTCAAATATATCAATGCTTATTCTTCCGTATCTCACTGCGGTCTTGTACTGTTTGCCATCTGTATGGCCACCGAGACAGCAAGTGTCGGTGCCATTCTCCAAATGCTTTCTCATGGTCTGATGACAGCATTGTTTTTTGCCCTCATCGGCTTTATTTATGGCAGAACACACACCCGTGACATTCGTGAGCTGGCCGGTTTGATGAAAATCATGCCTTTCCTTGCCGTGTGCTATGTCATCGCCGGTTTGGCCAATTTGGGACTCCCCGGTTTGTCGGGCTTTGTGGCCGAGATGACGATCTTTGTCGGCTCTTTTGAAAATCCCGGCACGTTCTACACGGCAATGACCGTCATTGCCTGCACATCTATCGTCATCACGGCGGTCTACATCCTCCGTCTTGTCGGAAAGATCCTTTACGGCACTCCCACCAACCCTCATCACCTTCAACTCACCGATGCGACTTGGGACGAACGTTTCTCCGTCATCTGTCTTATCCTTGCCGTTGCCGGACTCGGTCTTGCACCGTTTTGGGTGAGCGACATGATACAAACCGGTGTTCACCCCGTCATCGAACAGCTTCAAGCCGCAGGCAGTCTGTTTGACAGTCATTCCAATCCTTTTTTGTAAACTCCCACAATTCTTAGAAATTCATTATACCCATGGATTACTCCCAGTTTCTCTCCATGCAGGCCGAACTCTCTTTGTTGGCGGTGATCATCGTTCTCTTTGTGGCCGATCTCTTTATGAGTGCCGACAACAAAGGCGGTAAGGGAGTGTACAACACCCCGCTGCCCGTAGCCTTGTTGGCACTGCACACGCTCTTTCTGCTCTACTCTCTATGCCCTCAGTCCGGTTCATGTCATCACGCGCTGAGTGCAGGCTCGGCTTTCGGAGGCATGTTTCTCTCCACCCCGATGACAACGATCGTCAAACTCACCCTCAACCTCGGCACGCTCATCGTGTTTCTCATGGCACACCGCTGGCTTTCTCGCGAGGAAAACCTCGTCAAGCAGGGTGAGTTCTACATCATCACGCTCTTCACGCTCCTCGGCATGTATTTCATGATGTCGAGCGGTCACTTCCTCATGTTTTTCATCGGTTTGGAACTTGCTTCCGTACCTATTTCCGCCTTGGTAGCTTTCGACAAGTACCGTTACGAAAGTGCGGAGGCTGCGGCAAAATTCATTCTGCTCGCTCTTTTCTCGGCATCGCTTTTGCTTTACGGCGTTTCCCTCATTTACGGTTGTTCGGGCAGTCTGTATTTTGCCGACATCTCTCGTTTCTTCCCCTCCGTCGATGCGCTTTTTCTACTCGGTGTAGCCTTTTTCGTGGCCGGCATGGGTTTCAAGCTCTCTCTTGTTCCGTTCCACCTCTGGACGGCCGACACCTATCAAGGTGCTCCCACGGTTGTCACGGCTCATCTCAGCGTCCTTTCCAAAGGAGCGGCGGCTTTCACCCTGCTTTCTATCTTGATACACTTCTCTTTCAATGAGATCATCTTTCAAGCGTGGAACGAGGTCTTCGTTTGGCTCATCATCGCCTCCATTACCGTGGGCAACCTTTTTGCCATTCGTCAGCGCAATCTCAAACGCTTCATGGCTTTTTCCGCCATTTCCCAAGCAGGCTATCTGATACTTCCCATTCTCGGCGGAACGGCACAAGGTATGTCGTCCATGGTCTATTACCTCATTGTCTACACCGTAGCCAATTTGGGAGCATTTGCCGTCATCAACACTATCGAACAGCATAGTGGCAAACTCCTCATTGACGACTACAACGGACTGTATCGCACCAATCCGAAACTTTCTTTTCTGCTGACGCTCTGCCTTTTTTCCTTGGCCGGCATTCCGCCTTTCGCAGGTTTCTTCTCGAAGTTCTTTGTATTCATGGCCGCATTCAGTGCAGGTTGGCATTGGGTGGTTTTGGTGGCATTGATCAACACGGTCATCTCCCTTTACTACTACCTCCTCATCGTTAAAGCCATGTACATTCTTCCCTCCGAAACTCCGATTTCTCCTTTCCGCAGCGATCGCTACACTCGTGCAGCCCTCTTCATCTGCTTGGCGGGAGTCATCTTGCTCGGACTCGTCGGAAGCCTCTACACCTACATTGATACCTTCTCATTCGGCGTTTGAGAAAAGAGCTTGCTTTACGTTCTTTCTTAAAGCCGCGAGCGATGTGGCTGCTTGTTCATTTCATTGCAGCACATCAACATTCATCGGAGTTATGATACGCAGACGCCCCCTATTCTTCCTTCTATTTCTTCTCCGGATGAGTGTCGCCTATGCGCAAGAGGAACTTCATTAACACTTTCCTCAATACAGAGAGAAAAGAGCAGAATGTGTTTTCATACATTCTGCTCTTTCTCTTTTTACTTTTCCACCACTTCGTGTCAGTGACTGCAAAAAACGGTTGTTGCTCTTGTCAAAGAGCATTTTCAAAACCGTTTGACAAAGCGATCGAGTTCGCGTTTGTCTTCTCTCTCGCGAATGGAGGCTCGTTTGTCAAATTCTTTTTTTCCTCGACAAAGTGCAATATCGAGCTTTGCACGTCCCTTATTGTCAATAAACAATTGAAGCGGAACGATGGTGTAGCCCGGCGAAAGCGTATCGTTACGCAAGGACTGAATTTCTTTTTTGTTGAGCAATAACTTTCGATCTCGCCGCGTGGCGTGATTGTTGTAAGTACCGTCGGCATACTCGGCGATATACATGTTTTTCACCCACATCTCTCCATTGTGAATGAAGCAGAACGTATCGACCAGCGATGCCTTTCCGGCACGTATACTTTTGATCTCCGTGCCCGTCAAGACAATACCGGCCATATACTTGTCGATGATTTCATAGTCAAATGTTGCCCGTTTGTTTTTGATACGGATTGCGGGTATTTTTTTTCCGTTGCTTTGTTTAGCCATTCGTTATTTCGATGAAGTCGTGAATGTGTTCGTCCAAATAATAAGCGATGCGAGTGGTATATTCCTCTTCTTTCTCCATAAATTCATCGTCGAGATCTTCAAAAGCGGGATATTGCTCATAGAGTGCCATAAACTCCTCATCACTGCACGGTTTTGTGAGGACTTCGGCATACAATTCATAGAGTTCACGGGCTTTATAGAGAAATTTGGAGAAATCTTTCAGTCCCCAAAGACGCATGGCCTTGGCAAAGGGATTGAGAAAGAAGAAAGGGCCATAACCGTTGTGGATCAACTGAATGAAACCGCCGTCGCAAAGTTCGTCGCGCAAAATCACATACCCCCACAGGGTAATCTGATCGGGTTCGAGTTTTGAGAAAGCTTCAACCGTCATTTCACCGCCGACGGATGCCGCAATACCGTCCGTCACCAAACGAATGAAAGCATCCATTCCTTCGCCGGCGGCCTGTTGCAACGAGGTGTTGTCTATTTTTATCTTCATCGTTTCATTTCTTCGATAATCGTTTTCATTCCTTTGATTTTCTCTCCTCCGATCTGCTTCAACAAAGCATTGAGGGCACTCCGTTTCACGGCGGCATAAGCGGCATGATCCGCCAAGTCTATGCGCCCGATGCGCTCGGCATTGAGCCCTCCCTTTTTACATAGAAATCCCAACACATCGGCTTTCGAAAGTTTGTCTTTCTTCCCGCGACCGATGTAGAGCACCGTCCATTCCGGCCGGCAAGGGCGAGGGGTGATTTCATCGACGGAAAGCACACTGTGTTCCTTGACAAAATCGGGAACAACCTCATCCGGAGAAATCAGCAAATAGGCCGTCCCCGTGTCTTCCCAACGCGCTGTGCGTCCGGAACGATGAGTGAATGAGGCTTCGTCAAGAGGAAGATGATAGTGTACGATCGCCCGCACCATGGGGATGTCCAAACCTCTTGCGGCCAAATCGGTGCTTACCAAAATCGTGGCCGCTCCCGCCCTGAAACGATACAAAGCACGCTCACGCATGTCCTGCGGCATGCCTCCGTGATAGACCACAGCGGAGAATGAAGCCTCAGACAGAAAACGTCCTATTCTCTCGGCACTTTCACGATGACTGACAAAAACGATGACACTTTCCTGCCTTATATGCGTCAGCAATCGGGCAAGCGTGTCGAGTTTGTCTTTTTCCGGAGAGCGAACGGTGCAAATGCTCAAACGCTCTTGGAGAGAAGTGTTGTCGTCGAGATAGTCGATGGTTTGAAACTTGCGTCCTTTCAACAACGTCGGTGGGGTTGAAAGCTCCGCCGACGTTTGATCGGTTTGTTTCTCTGCCTCAAAGCGTGTGGCCGAGGTCAGTATCACTTGCGGCGTGTTGGCAAATTCCAGACCGATACGATCCATTTCGTCACGAAATCCCAATTCCAAACATTTGTCGTATTCATCGACTACGATCGTATGAGTGGACAAGTGTCGAAGATTTCCCTTGCCGATATGGTCCAGCAAGCGACCGGGCGTGGCAAAAACAATGTGGGGCTTTATTTCGCGCAAACGCCGATGTTCTTCCATCGCCGGACGTCCTCCATAAAGGCTCATGCCGCGAAATTGCGGCGCATTTTCCTTAAAAACGGCTTCCACCTGCAATGCCAATTCTCGGCTCGGCAACACTACCACGGCCTGCAAACGATCGGCAACAGGGTCGAGGCCTTTGATCACGGGCAATAAGTAGGCCAACGTCTTTCCACTCCCGGTGGGAGAGAGCAACAAAATGTTTTTCTTTTTTTCGACGGCAGCAACGGCCGTTTCCTGCATGGGGGTAAGCGTCATGGCGATAAGATAGAAAAAGGGCTGTGCCGGTGACGATGATGAAACTCCGAGTAGTAAGGATTTGAGCGCCCACACACCCTCTGTAATCCGACTTCCACACGATAAAATGCAGTATCGGCACGCCATTGGATGAAGAGCCTTCTCGGTGATTCTGAAAAAATTGATGAGTATCCCAATCTAACCAGCACAGCCTAAGGCTTGATTTTATCAAAATGGTGCGAGCACCATGATCAATCTCTCTTGATTGTGAGAGCAAAGATAAACCATTATTTCATGATTACAAAAAAAACAGGCTACTTTTTTATCGGACACTCATCGTTCGCGGCATATCTGCCTCAACAAATCGCGAAACACCCTCAAAAGCGAACGCTCTCCCATGCCGTCATTTCTCGTCGAACGCTCCGCCGCCCTTCCTTCGCTTCCCCGGCTTCCTCCGCCGATGAAACCGCCCTTTTCAAATCGAGGATAGCTCACGATATGGCTCTCTCTATGATCATCTCATGAAATTACCAAAAAACCTACACTATGCCTTGCATCTCTCTGCATTTCAACAACATGCGAGTGTATACGGGCGTTTTTCGATATACATTGAAAGAAGCTAAGTACGTGATACACAAACAAAAACGAATGTAGACAGATTTTCCCAAAACCTACACTGCCTACACGAACGATTTCGAGCCTTTGCACGCCTTCCCGATGCCTTGTGTAGAATGTAACAACGAATGTAGGTAATTCCCCACGTTGTCTACATTCGCAACAGCCTAAATATCTGCCCCTTAACATCAACAGTGTAGATAATGTAGACAAAAAGAAGATAAACTCCCTGTAAGGAGTGAAAGTTGTTTTTTTTCTCGAAGTATTATCCCGATTTCTCTTCGGATTGGTCGGATATACTTTGGAGCGTCGAAGCGCATCTTACCCAAGGAGTAGTGCAAACGGAGTAACGAGTAGAAAAATCTGTCACAGACCTAAATTCCGCAGGTTCCTGCTTGCTTCCCTTTTCGGCAATTCGGAGTTTCGGTATGACTTAAAAAAATCTTTTCTCACGTATGGGTTCCTTTTCCACTATCGAGAATAGCGTTTAAGCATTGGTAGGCGATATTCCGTTTAAGTCGATTGGTGTGCAGATTAAAAAAAGAAGTCGTGCCCAACTCATGGTTTGACACGACTTTGCTTGGTTGTTCTGCTTATCGCAAAAGCATTATCCTTTCACACGGTTTTGGTAAGAACCGTCGCGAGTATCCACTTCGACGAGTTCGCCTGTTTCGATGAAGAGGGGAACACGGATTTTGGCCCCCGTTTCGAGCGTGGCGTCTTTGAGGGTGTTGGTGGCGGTGTCGCCACGCAGGCCGGGCTCGGTGTAGTCGATGCGGAGTACCACCTTGATAGGCATTTCGGCGTAGAGAATGGTTTCGGTCGAAGCATCGCTCACAACGGTCACGATGTCGCCTTCTTTCATGTATTCCACACCGGTGATCAAATCGCGGGCGATGGGCACTTGGTCAAAAGTTTCTTGGTTCATGAAGAGGAAGTCGTCGCCCTCTTGATAGAGATATTGATAGGGACGACGCTCCACGCGCACGTCTTCAAGCGACTCGCCGATGTTGAAACGCTTTTCGAGCACGCGACCGCTCACCACGTCTTTGAGGGTGGTGCGCATGATGGTGTTACCCTTACCGGGCTTAACGTGGAGGAAGTCGATACAGAAGTAGAGTTTGCCGTCCATGCGGATGCAAACGCCCTTCTTGATGTCCTGAGATTTAATCATGAGTTTATCTTAAAATAGAGTTTTGAGTTGCTTTTGCAGCTGCAAATTTAGCGATTTTTTTTGACAGACAAGACGTTGGGTTCATATTTTCGCCATGGCTATCGCGTGTGTACATCGAGTTGGGGGAAAGGAATTTCGATGTTGTTGCGGTTGAGTGTGTTGTAGATGGCCTCGCGAGCTCGCGAAAGTGTTCCGGCGCGCACCTCGACCAGCACCCAGAACCAAACGGTGAGATTGACGCTGCTTTCGCCAAACTCGGCAAACGAAACGCCGATGTCCGTATCGGGCTTGAACAACGAACGGCCGTCGGGCAAGGGTTCGTTGAGCGGTTCAAGACTGGCGATGATCAGGCGGCGCACCTGTTCCACATCGGAGCCATAGGCCACGCCGACCGGTATCTTGACCATTTCGTAGGCGTTGTTGCGCGTGAGGTTTTTGAAGTTTTTATTGAAAAGCTGCGTGTTGAGAAAAGCGATGACCGACCCGTCGAGCGTGGTGACCTGCGTGCTCTGATAAGAGATGCTCTCCACGCGTCCCGTCACGCCGTCGCATTCGATGAAATCGCCCACGCGGATGCGTCCCGTCATGAGAGAGATGCCGTAGAAGAAGTTTTCGAGCAGGTCTTTCATGGCAAACCCCATACCCGTGGCCAAACCGGCCGTGACGATCGATATGCCGCTCTTGGGTACTTGCAGCAAGATCAACGCATACAGCACGTAGGCACCCCACACGAGAATGGCGATGACGTTGTTGGCAAGGGTGAAGTTGTATTGATAGTCGGGCAGGCGGTTGCGCATTTTGGTGATGTGCTGATAGAAAGAGCGCGCCGCGTAGTTGAGATAGCGAAACACAAACCACAACGATCCGACGAGGGTGAGTTTCAAGAGGGAAAGCTGAATGACACCTTTGCGGTCGATGAAATTGTAGTCAAAAAACTCTCGAACGACATCGGTCATTTCAAACACGCCGGCGGCATACCACACACTCAGCGGCACGGAAAGAACTCCCAAAGTGGGCAAAAGGGCGCGTTTGACAAAATCGAAACTCCATGTGCGCGGAATGTATGCTCCCGTTCGGATGCGCAAGAGCAGCACTTCATCTCCGACGATGTCGCCACCGGTATCCGACAGATGCGCCTTAATCTTACGCAACACAAAGATGCGTTCGTAGCGTTCCATGAGGTAATATCCTCCCATGATCGTTTGCGTGGCGGCCAGTTGAAACATCCACCACACCATCACCTGCACCGCCATCAGCACGAAGCCCGTCCAAGCCATCACCGTGGCCACACACATGGCCAGCATCGCCACGGCCGAATAGAGAATGTCGCTCGTGGGCATACTGCCTTTGGGAACGCGAAGCGTGCGCACCTGCCACACCGAGAAGATCAGCAACAACGGCGGAAAGAGAAGTGCCACCACCGTGTTGGGAACGAAAAGCACGCGAAACGACACCACGATGAAAGCCATGATGATAAAAGGCAGATAAAGCCGAAGACCGAGGCCGACTTGGCGCACATTGAGGCGCACCAGCAGCGACACCACCACGGCCAGTGCCAACCAAGCGATATTGGTCATCAGTCCGAGTGCCATGAGAATGAAACTTCTATCGACAAACAAACGTACCAACATAATGGAGGCGGCAAAGAAGAAAAGTCCCAAAGCGGTGAAGTAGATGGGACGCTTTCGCCTGAAATCGGCAGGCAACCAGCGGCGCGGCATCAGTCGCAAAATGGCGTTGCTCAGCGCAATGGCCACGGCCACATAGCCCAAGATGAAGAGCAGCATGAATGTGACCACGGGGCCGCGCCATTCGCTGTAAGTCGAAGGAAGTCCGTCGAGCGAAGAATATTTCTGCACCAAATCGCTTTTGGCAATGGTATAGGCGTCGGAAAAGTTACGCAAGATGCCGAAATAGTTCTGCCCGCCGGTGAGAAATATGCTCTGCTGCATCTGCTTATAGCGCGCCATGGCATAGGAATTCAATCGCTCCACCTTTTCTTTGACGGCGATGTAATAGGCTTTGTCGCGATTGAGCTGCTCGTCAAGTGTCTGCAAACGCCGTTGCAGTTCTTTGAGAATTTTCAAGGCGACGGCTCTGTCTTCGCGTTGTTTGGGGGTGAGGGTGTAGGCTTCCGAAAGGAGGTTGATACTGTCGGCCACGAGTTTGGCCTGCTCGGCGTTAATTGTCAAAGTGTCGAGGGCGGCACTGACGACTTGCGTGTTGAGCGAAACACCCTCCCCTCTCGTCACTGAGGGCGGCAGCTCTTCGAGCGAACGCACCAGACGCGCATAGCGGTCAATCTCTGTGCGCAACTGCTTTTGCGTCGTCGAAAAAGGCAGGAGTTCGTCGGTGAGGAGCCGATAGAGTTCGGTGGCCTGTCCGCAGGCGTAAGAAATGTCGAAAGTGTAGTCTTCCTTTTGGGAATAGAGCATCAGCGCGATCTGCTCGGAGCGTTGCATATAGTCCACGAGTTGCGCGTGCTGGTTTCGGCTCTCGTCTTCGAGGCGTTTGATGTAAGCTTTCTTCTCCGCATGGTTTTGTTCCAACTCGGCACGAAGCACACCAAGCGTGCGTGCCAAATCGCGCTCCTTCAAAACCGAGAATGCCGGGAGCAAGAGGAGAAAAAAGCAGAAAACGACAGAAATTCTTTTCATGATGTTGAAAATGAAAGTGGAGAAGTTGCCCTTGCCGGCAGACTTCTCCGAGAGTGACGTTCGAGGTGAGGGGGTCTTTCTTCCGACGGCAAAAACGGAAAAGGAAAGACTCGAAATCCACACGAGCGAACTTTTCCTATTATTTATATCTGATCCATTTCATCATTTCCCTGACGGTAGGCTTTTTGCCATACATGAGGATGCCGACGCGATAGATTTTGGCCGCCACCCAAACCATGGAGAGGGCTGTTCCGTAGAGAATGGCAAGACTGAGCAACTCCTGCCACAACGGAACGGTGAAGGGGATGCGCACCATCATGACGATGGGAGAAGTGAAGGGGATCATCGACGCCCAAAAAGCGAGAGGGCCGTCGGTGTTTTGAGCACTGCCCATGGCGGCATACATGCCGAAAATGAGGAAGATGATGACGGGCATCGTGAACTGCGACGAGTCTTCCTGACTATTGACCGAAGCCCCGACAGCGGCAAAGAAAGAGGCAAACAACAAATAGCCGCCGATGAAATAGAGCAAAAACATGATGCCCATTTCCAAGAAAGGAAGATTCATCAGTGCCACCCACATTTCGTTTTGGCTGCCTTCGGAGGCTTGGGCAATGGCGGCGGAATCCACACCCATAGGCGCGATGGCACCCGACGAAACGGCCTCGGCTCCGAGTTCGGGCATCAAAACTTGTCCGACGATGGTGAAAATGCCCAAAAGCAAAACGCCCCAAATGGCAATTTGCGTGAAGCCCACGAGTGCCACGCCGACGATTTTGCCCATCATGAGCTGAAAGGGCTTGACGCTCGACACCATGATCTCCATGATGCGGTTGGTTTTCTCTTCCATAACGCTCTGCATGACCATGCCGCCGTAGGCCATGACAAACATGTAGATCAGAAACGTGAAGAGGAAACCGGCGGCAACGGCGATGTCGGACGAGGAGAAGTTCTCTCCGCCGTCTTTGCTCCACTTGACCGTGGTGACAGAAAAGTCTTTTTCGACGTCGGCGATAATATCATCGAGTCCGGGCACATCGTAGGCAGAGAGCTTTTCTTTCCGAATTTGCGATGCAAGCACTTCTTCCACGCTGCTTCTGAGATCGGTTTGGATTTCCTTGCGTCCGTAAATGGTGGCGGCATTGGGATTGTTTGCGAGATTGCCGGTGATGAGCACCACGGCCTCCACGTCGGTATCATCGCTTTTGTAGTCGGCACGCACCTCGCTGTCGGGCACGTAGAGATACTTCTCATTCGTTTTGAACAGAGGGAGATATTTTCCCGTTCGATCGACAACAACCACTTTCTTTTGTTCGTCGTCTTCTATCTTTCCCAAAAAGATCGGCACCACAATCAAAGCCGCAAACAACACGGGCATGAGGAGCGTGAGGAGAATGAAAGATTTTTTGCTCACGCGAGTGGTATATTCTCGAAGTATGATGATGAGTGTTTTATTCATGGTTGGAGCGACTTACGGTTTGGATGAAAATTTCGTTCATACCGGGCATTTTCTCGGCAAAACTTCTCAACTCCACGTCGTCGGCCACACAAGTCGCGAGTTGTGCCACGGTGACGGTCTGTTCCTTGCGAATGTGGTAGGTGATCAGATCGCGCTGTCGGCTTTGGTCGAGAATTTGATACAGCTCCGGACGCTCTTGCAAGCGACCGGCGGAGGCAACGATTTCAAACGTTCCGGTGCGGTGGCTGTCGCGCACCTCGGCAACCGCTCCTTCGAGCACCACTTTCGAGCGGTTGATCAAGGCGATGTCGTCGCAGATTTCTTCGACGCTGCCCATGTTGTGGGTCGAAAAGATGATGGTATGGCCTTTGTCGCGCAGTTCCAAAATTTCACGTTTGAGCAGTTCGGCATTGACGGGATCGAAGCCGGAAAAAGGTTCGTCGAAGATGAGCAATTCCGGTTCGTGGAGCACGGTGATGACAAACTGCACTTTTTGCTGCATGCCCTTGGAGAGTTCTTCGAGCTTCTTGTCCCACCACGGCATGATGCCGAACTTTTCAAACCACTCCACCAATCGGCGTTTGGCCTCTCGACGGTCGAGCCCTTTGAGCTGTGCCAGATAAATGGCCTGTTCGCCCACTTTCATTTTCTTATAGAGGCCGCGCTCTTCGGGCAGGTAGCCGATGTTGAACACATCGTCGGGGGCGAGCGGATGTCCGCAGAAAGTGACGTTGCCCGAGTCGGGAGCGGTGATGCGATTGATGATGCGGATGAGGGTGGTTTTTCCGGCACCGTTGGGGCCGAGCAAACCGAAAACGCAGCCCCGACGCACGCGAATGCTGACGTCGTCGAGAGCGGTGTGTCGGGCGAAGCGTTTGGAAACGTGCTCCGCACTGAGCATAATATCGTTCATAGGGGAAATTTATCAAGGTTCGGTTTCTCCTTCCACAAATTCTTCGAGAAAGAGATGTTCGCCGTCGAACACGGCATAGGTGAAGAGCGAAATCCAATCGCCCAAGAGCACAACGCGCGATGTGCGGGAGAGCATCAGGTCGTAGTCGATGTGGCGATGTCCGAAGAGGAAGAAGTTGATGTCGGGATGATCTTTCAAATAGCGTTTGGCAAAAAGGATCAGCGGCTCTTTGTCTTCGCCTTGGAAGGGAGGTTCTTTTCCGTCCTCGCGTTTGAGGCGGCTCCGCTTTGCCCATTGCAGCCCGAAATCCACTCCCCAACGCGGGTGAAGCGCGGCAAAGAGTCGCTGCGCCCATTTGTTGTGAAACAGGGCGCGCAGCAGTTTGAAGCCCCTGTCGTCAATGCCGAGGCCGTCGCCGTGTGCGAGATAGAAGATCTTGCCGTAAAGCTCGACCGTACATGACGTTTCTTTGTGCAACACCACCCCACATTCTTCTTCCAAATATCCGTGCATCCACAAGTCGTGGTTGCCCGTGAAGTAGTGTACCTCTACGCCGAGGTCGGTGAGTTCCGATATTTTCCCCAAAAAGCGGGTGAAGCCCTTCGGCACCACGGTTTTGTACTCGTGCCAAAAGTCGAACATGTCGCCGAGCATGTAGATCGCGCCGGCTTTGTGTTTGATGCTGTCCAAGAAATTGACCAATCGCCGCTCTTGCATTCGACGGCTGACAATGGCCAGACTTCCGAGGTGGGCGTCGGAAAGGAAATAGATGGGTTTCATGTGTTGCGGTTTTAGAGGAGCGGAGTTGTTTTTCTCTCTTCGGCGGGATAACGGCGCACGGCCGACGGATCGTAGTGTGCCGTCAGATCGGGCAATCCGAGGTCGTGTTCACTGACACGACCGCGGCGATAAGTTCCTGCCGCACAAAGGGCAAGTATGCGGATGCGAAGCCCTCGGATGCCTTCGAGCGTTCGCACAAGACTCAACAGCGTGGCACCGACGGTGATGACATCATCGACGATGAGGATACGCTTGTTTTCCAAAGCGGCAGCGTCGGCAAGGGCAAAGATATTTTTCACGTTTTCGGTGCGTTCGGTGGGGTCGAGCGACGTTTGCGACGGATTGTCGACCACCCGCTTCACCGCCGTCGAAATGACGGGCAGCGAAAGCACTTCGGCCACACCTTCGGCCAAAGCCTCGCTCTGATTGTAGCCTCTCCGGCGTTGTCGCCGATCAGACAGCGGAACGGGCAATATGGCGTCTATGCCGTCGAAGAAGTCGGTGGCTTTCAGATCGCGGGTCATGGCGCGCCCCATGAGGCAGGCCAAGTCGCGCCGACCGTGATATTTGAAGGCATGCACCAAAGCGGCGATTTTGTATTCGGGTTTATAAACCAAGAAAGCACTGACGCGCTCCACACGCGGCTCAGCCCAAAACAGTCGCTCGATTTCGTTGCCGACCGCTCCTTGCAGGCGTGTGTAGGGCAGCCTCAACCAACAATCGCCACAAACTCCGGCACCGACCAGCGGACGGCCGCACACGACACACTCCTCGCCCATGACCACCGCCAACGCCGCCCGAAAAGCGGAGCGACATCCACGCCAAAACGAGGAACGGCGGTGTTTCATCGGGAGAGTGTCGGCAGCCATGCCAAACGATTTAGAGGAATCCCAAATCGAGTTTGGCCTCTTCGCTCATCATGTCGCGATGCCACTCCGGCTCGAAAACGAGATTGATGCGCACATCGACCACGCCGGGCACGCCGGAGGTTTTGATGCGCACGTCTTCCATGATGAAATCGGCGGCGGGACAGTTGGGCGCGGTGAGCGTCATTTCGATGTCGAGCAAACCGTCGTCGCCCAAATCAATGTTGTAGATGAGGCCGAGATTGTAGATGTCGACAGGGATTTCGGGGTCGTAAACGGTTTTCAGCACCTCGACGATGCGTTCTTCTATTTGGAGTTTTTCTTCGGGAGTCATGAAGGATTGTTTTCGTTGATTGATGTTGTTGAAATTCGGGGAGCGGTGCACGATGCGCTTTCCGCGAAAAAGAAGTGGGCGGCTTTCGGAGCAATCACAAGCGTCCTTCGTCGGCGTAACTGTAATAGCATCCGTCGGCCAAGACAATGTGGTCAATGAATATGAGCCGGACGGCCTCGCAAGCCCGTTTCAAATCGGCCGTCAGCCGGTCGTCTTGCGGAGAGGGGCGACAGCTGCCGGAGGGATGATTGTGGCAAAAAGCCACATGCACGGCATTGCTCACGAGTGCCTCGCGCAATACGACGCGCACATCGACAGAAGCACTGTCGATACCGCCACGCCCGATCATCACGCTGCGCACAAATCTCAGATTTCGATTGAGCAACAGCACATGGGCTTCTTCGACGGCCAGATGTCGGAGTTTGGGATAAAAGAAGCGGTATATTTTTTCTGACGTGTCGAGCCGTTCGGTGTCCACTTCCTCGGCGGCATGCCTCACGCCCAGCTCGCAGGCGGCCAATATCGTCACGGCTTTGGCCGGCCCGATGCCGTTGTAGGCGCACAGTTCGGGAATGGACATCCGTCCCAATCGCCGCAAACTGCCTTTGCAGTCGGCCAAGATGCGCTGCATGAGCGTCACGGCGTCCTCACGGGCATTGCCGCTGCCCACGAGAATGGCGAGCAACTCGGCGGCTTGGAGAGAGTCGCCGCCGTCGGTCATGAATTTTTCGCGCGGACGCTCGTCGGCGCTCCATTCGTGAATGGCGCGCTTGCGGGGAGCATCGAGTGCCGGCATTGAGGGTTCTGTCAAGGGCTTGACCATGAGAGAAGGAGGGGCTATCGGTAAAAGTTGGTTTTGAAAGCCTCAAATTCGCCTCTGCCTCTGACCACGCTGTGCCACCAAGCCCGCAGAAAGCCGGAGCCGTAGCCGATGAGCTGCACAAAAGAGGCGGCCACGGCGCGAACTCCCACACCGACCGACCGCTCCGAGAGCGCGGCATCGATGCCCACCAACAGGGCATAAAGCCCCAACGGAGCCAGACACCACAGCGAGTGGGGGCAGCCGGCGGAAAGCCCGACGACGGTCGACAACACGAGCATCAACACGCCGAGCGTGAAGACCGACGGCAGAAGGTGGACGGGCTTGAGCGTACCGGGGTGGCGTTTGGTGAGGTGTATGCGGGCTATTCCGCTGTTGTGTACTTGTTTGAAAAACTTACGCAAATCGGTGCGCCGCTTGTGATACACCCACGCCGAGGGAAAGAGGCGGCAGCGATAGCCGCCTTTGAAGATGCGCGTGGAAAAGTCTATGTCTTCGCCGAAACGCATTTCCGAAAATCCGCCCAAAGCGGCGTAGACCTCCCTGCGTACGCCCATGTTGAACGAGCGCGGATAGAATTTGTCGAGCTTTTTGGCTCCGCCGCGAATGCCGCCCGTCGTGAAAAACGAGGTCATGGCGTAGTTGATGGCCTTTTGCATGGGCGAAAACGACGGATGCGCCCGATCGGGGCCGCCGAAAGCATCGCAGGGATTGACGGCAAGTTCGCTCTCAATGGCGGCCATATAGCCGGAAGGCAACACGGCATCGCTGTCGAGAATGAGCACATATTCTCCCCCAGCTCGCTCCACGCCGTAGTTGCGGGTTTGGCCGGGGCCGCTGTTGGGTTTGGCAAAATAGCTCACGTTGAGCCGATCGGCATATTGTTCCACAACGTCCTTGCAGGGAATGTCGCTGCCGTCTTCGACAACCAGCACTTCAAAATCCTTGAACGTCTGCGAGAGCAGGCTTTCCAGCAATTCGTTGCACTCGTCGGGACGATTATACACAGGAACGATGACGGAGTATTTCATTGTTTTTCGATTTTCGCACAGAGCGTTTGACGATTTGTCGGCAACGCGCAAAACACGGCGGCCGACCGATTTGCAAATATACAATAAAGCGACAAAACCACCAAGTTTTATCGTTCACAATTCATCGGGCAAAAACAAAACACCTCCGAAAAAACTTCCCTCTCCGACCACACCTGCACGGCTCGCCGTCCGCTCTTCCTCTCTCTGTCGCACAGTTCGGTTTATTGCCCTTCGTGGAACAATGCGTAAAAGGACAAATAAAAACAGCCAATCGGTCGATAGAAAAATCTGAGTGGGTTGCAGAATTTCCTACATAACGAGTAGGATTTTCTACATAACGAGTAGAAAATTCTAAGTAACGAGTAGTTTTTCCCAAGCAACGAATTGTACTTCCCAAGCAACGACCGATGCCCTCTTTCGCTCTGACAGATATTTCTTTCCGAGAAACGGCAGATACCGTTCCTCACTTTCCCGACACAACAAAAACGGGAGCGACTCGTGTGAGTCACTCCCGTTAAACGGTTGCTTCGTATCCGAAAGCGGCAGGCTTATTTCTTGCCGTGTACTTCGTCGGATACGGAGAGCTTCTTGCGGCCTTTGGCGCGACGAGAAGCCAAAACGCGACGGCCGTTGGCGGTGGCCATGCGCTGACGGAAACCATGCTTGTTGTTTCGCTTGCGGTTGTGGGGTTGGAACGTTCTTTTCATTTTTGTATATCGATATAATTATTTATGCTGTACAATGCTCACGCATTCGTCATTCGAGCGGCGAAATTAGAAATCTTTTCTCGATTAACCAAGTCTTTTTCGGGATTTTCTCCCCCTTTCCGCCCGAAAAGCCACATTTTGTTGCTACAACTGCGCAAAACGCGCCGTTTGCTCTGCAATGAGTGCTTGGTCGTCGAAGTAGTTGATTTTCATCGCGCGGCGCACATCGGCCAAGGTGTCGGCCGCCACGGCGCGAGCCTCCTCGCTCCCCTTGCGCAAAATCTCGTAGACGGCCGGAATTTCTTTTTGCCATTCAAGGCGACGGGCACGAATGGGTTCGAGCGTTTCGTTGAGCACTTTTTCGAGAAATTTCTTGCATTTCACATCGCCCAAGCCACCACGCATGTAGTGTGCCTTGCACTCATCGAGATTGGCATAGTCCGGCCAATAGCGTTCGAAGTGCTCGTCGCGACAAAAGGCGTCGAGATAGGTGAAGACGGTGTTGCCCTCCACGTGTCCGGGGTCGCTGACGGCGAGATGGGTGGGGTCGGTGTACATCGTTTTCACCTTTTTGGCCATCTCGTCGGCCGTTTCGCTCAGATAGATGCAGTTGCCCAAACTCTTCGACATTTTGGCCTTGCCGTCGGTGCCGGGCAGGCGCAGACAGGCGGAGTTGTCGGGGAGCATGATTTGAGGTTCGACGAGCGTGTCGCCATAAATATGGTTGAAGCGGCGCACGATTTCCGTGGCCTGTTCGATCATCGGTTTTTGGTCTTCGCCGGCGGGAACGGTCGTTGCGCGGAAAGCGGTGATGTCGGCCGCCTGCGAAACGGGATAGGTAAAAAATCCCACGGGAATACTGCCCTCAAACCCACGCATGCCGATCTCGGTTTTCACCGTAGGGTTGCGCTGCAAACGGCTCACGGTGACCAGATTTTGGAAGTAGAACGACAACTCGCAGAGTTCGGGAATTTGGCTCTGAATGAAGAGCGTCACCTTGTCGGGATCAAGACCGCAGGCCAAGTAATCGAGTGCCACTTCGACCACGTTCTGACGCACCTTTTCGGGGTTGTCGGTGTTGTCGGTCAGTGCTTGCGCATCGGCGATAAAGACAAACATCTTTTGGTAGTCGCCCTCGTTTTGCAGCTCCACACGGCGGCGAAGCGAGCCTACGAAGTGACCGATATGAAGACGACCGGTGGGACGGTCGCCGGTGAGAATGATTTTATTGGAGGCCATAAAAATTGGTTTTTATACGTGCAAAAATACGATTTTTCGGCGGAATGAACAACCTTGCCCTGCCTTTGACCGTTCGTTCAAATGGTTTTGCGATGCCACTTGCCCCACCGCATATAGACAAAGGCCAGCACCAAAATCGGAAAACTATACAAAAATTCGGAACTCCAAGCCACGGCCAAGCTGCATCGAAAACGAAAGATGGCGTAGTAAACATAAATACTATACACCACAAGGGCAAAAACCTCGATGGCGAGAGCTGTGCGCGTATTGCCGGTTCCCGAAACGCTGTAAAAGAGTACCAATGAGGGAATTTGGAACACATAGCTCAATCCGAGCATCCAAAGCGGAGCGACACCTGCCGCGATGAGCGCGGCATCGTTGGTAAAAATACTCAACACCGTTTCGGGAAAAAGAGAAATGAGCAGCCACGTCGGCACAAGAAGTATGGAAGCGAGCAGAATGTCGCGTTTGAGCATCGGCAACACAAGGTTTCGTTCACCTGCGCCGATGAGGTTGGAGGTCAGCGTGGAAGCCGTCGAAGCAAAGGCGTGCAAGCTCATATAGGTAAAGCCCGAAATGGAGCGCAACACATTGGTCACGGCCAATTCGCGAGTGCCGAGATGCTCTATGGCAATAAAAAACAAAAACCACGTGAAAAGCGACAAGAAATGCTGCACCATCATCCACATGCTCACATTGAGCATCTTGCCCAACAAACGCAGCTTGAATTTGGGAAGACGATTGAGCGCATACTTCCGATAGTCGCCTTTCCACCAAGTATAGACAATGAAAAAGCTCATCGAGAAAAAACTCGCCATGGCCGACGCCACGGCCGCACCGGCAATGCCCATTTCGGGAAATCCGAAGTGGCCGAAAATCAGCAGGTAGTCGAGCACGATATTACTGCCAACCATGACCAAAGAGTTGAATTTCAAAACGCCCGTGCGCGTCGTGGCTACATAAAAAGAGCGAAACAAACAAGCCACCATGCTGAAAAAAATACCCCACATGCGCCAATCGAGATATTTCCAAGCGGCCTCACAGACTTCATTGGACGAGATGATTGCGCGCAACAACGGCGGAGCAAACCAGCGCGTCAGCAACAACAGCACGACGGAAAGCAGAAATAAAAATCCCAGACTGTGATAGAACACCGTGCCGATGTCGGCATAGTTCTTCTCTCCGTTTCTACGCCCCATCAGTATCTGCGCACCTGCACAAAAGCCCAATATGAGCATGAACACGGCTATAAAAAAGATGCCGCCCAGTGCCGACGCACCGAGTTCAATCTCGCCCACACGCCCCAAGAAAGCGGTGTCGGTCATACCGACCAATTGCTCAACGAGCGAACTGAGCAAAATAGGATAAGCAATGAGCCAAATCCTCCGATAAGAGTAGCGACGCGAGGCGTTTTTTTCAATGGCCACCGATTCGGGAGGAGAAGCGGCGGTATGAGGTTCGATGGTTTCCATAAGTCCGTGCAAAGTTACTACTTTTCAAGCGTAGAAAATAAGATTTAATAGAAAATGGCGGACTTACAACCTATTTTCTCTCGAAAAACGTATCTTTGCAACAAACCCAGACAGCATGAAACTTCACTTTCTCGGCACGGGAACCTCGTCCGGTGTTCCACAGATGGGATGCGGTTGCAAAGTATGTCTCTCGACAGATCCGCGCGACAAACGCACACGTGCTTCGGTACTCATCGAAACCGACGACCATCGCCTCATCCTCATCGACTGCGGCCCCGATTTCCGCCAACAGATGCTCCGTTTTCTCGAAGCCCACCCCTATCACTCCGACACCACCCTGCCTTATCACCACCGCCACGTCGCCGAAATGACCGACGAGGAGGCTCGCGCTCGCGGATTGCACGAGGCTCCGCGCTTCGACCATGCCCTCCCCACGATCGACGCGGCACTCATCACCCACGAACACTTCGACCATGTCGGCGGTCTCGACGATCTCCGCCCTTTCTCCGTGTTTCGCCCCATCGAAATCTGTGCCGAGCCGAATGTGGCCGCTCCCATTCTCCGCAACATGAGTTACAGCTTCGGCGAGAAACGCTATCCCGGTTCGCCTCACTTACTCATGCGCGAAATTTCGCCCGACACTCCCTTTCTCATCGGCACAACGGTCGTCACCCCCATTCGCGTGATGCACGGCCGCCTGCCTATCGTCGGTTTCCGCATCGGCCATCTGGCCTACATCACCGATATGAGCACCCTGCCCGCTGCGGAACATTCAAAGTTTGATGGCATTTCCACCCTCGTGGTCAATGCTTTGCGCCACGAGCCTCACCCCACCCACCAGACCATTTCCGAAGCCGTGGAGTTTGCCCGCAGCGTCAATGCCGACCACACCTATTTCATTCACCTCAGCCACGGAGCAGGCACACACGCCAAAAGCAATGCCGCCCTCCCCGACGGCATCGAATTTGCCTACGACGGCTTGGAAATCGACATACCATAGCTCTCGCCTCTCCTTTTTCAAAACCGAGAGGCAGACTGCCGCATCGCCGTCTGCCTCTCGGGGTATGTATGCTTTGTAAAGCCGATGTCAAAATCGTGCCGTCACTTGTGCGTCGAGCACATTGTATCGTCTGTCCGCCCCGACGGGTGTCGAGCGGTCGCAGGTGTGGGTGTAGTTGAGTTGGAGCAGCAGATTTTTGCCGAGCCAATAGTTGGCCGAAAGGTTCCAATCGGTTTTCATGCCGCCCCAAGTGCGGGCATTGTCGCGATAGCAATCCCAACGGCCGTAAATCTTCAAACCTTCCACGCCGCGCACGGGCACACCCACCGCCGCATACCACGCATCGCTTCGGTCGGCACCGCCTTTCAGCGTACTGCCCACACTGTGTACATACTCGCTGCGCACCGTCCAATCCGACTCATACATCACGCCCAGGCCATAGCGATGACGGGCTATGGTCTGCAAACGATTGTTTTCGTTGGTGTGTCGTCCTTCCCAACCGAAAGCACCGATTTTCAATTCTTTCAACGGACTCACCCAAAAGCCGGCGATGAGATCTTTGTGGTGATTCAAATCGCGGTGGTTAATGCCTTGTCCGTTATACAAGCCCACTTGATAGTGAAAGAGCGGATGCCCCGCTTCCGTTTTCCAAAAATCGCCTTGCACCTGCACTCCGCCGTCGCGACCCGACGAACGGTGTGCCCCGATACGGTCGCTCACGCTTTGCAAACGGTTGGCGGCCTGCGAATAACTGCCAAAACCGATCGAGAGCGGCGAAATGGGATTTTCAAAACCGAAACACCGCTTAAACTGTCCCAATTTCACTCGAAAAAACTCATGACGTTGCCACTCGACGAAAGCATCGAGCACACGAGGGCCGCGATCCGTGCCGGGGGCATCGCTGACTTCCAACTGAAAGCGATAATAAAAATCGCGCCACGCATGGCCGCTGCCATAAAGACGAAACCGCCGAATGTCGAAACCACCGTTGGAGGCTGTGCCCCGACGGTCGGAAATATTGTAGCGGCCGGTCAAATAGCCTCCGAATTTGAACGTCGTCTTAAACTCTTCCTTCATTTTCATTAAAGTCGTTTGACGCTCCTCACCCTCCATGGGCACGGCCGCCACATCCGGCGTGGCCGTCGAAACATCGACCGAAACATCGGAAGACACAACAACAGGCAACACGACCTCGGAAACATCGTTTTCCGGAATAACGCCGGTGGCCGACACCGACAACATGCCCGACGACACACACAAAAGCAAAAGGGAAAATTTCTTCATAAAATCAACGTGCAAAAAGGAATTCGTTTTTTTGACGGCGCAAAAATATAAAAAAACGGCTAATCTTCTCCTTTTTGCACCGAAAAACGAAAACTCCACCTACAAAAAGGAGAGAAGAAAGGTGGAAAAATCGAATTTTCTGTTTATTTTTGCAATCTATTCATTCACCAACCCCTCAAACACATACTATGGAAGAATTTAACGAAAAGCCCTATGTGATCGGTCTTGACATGGGCGGCACCAATTCCGTTTTCGGCATCGTGGATCAACGCGGCAACATCATCGCACAAACCGCAATCAAAACGCAAGCCTACCCCGACGTTAACGACTATGTCGCCGCGGCAGTCGAAGCCCTCCAACCGGCACTCGACGTAGTGGGCGGCATCGATCAAATCCGCGGCATGGGCATCGGTGCCCCCAACGGCAATTTCTACAACGGCACTATCGAATACGCCGCCAACCTCATTTGGAAAGGCATCGTTCCGATCGGCGAACTCTTCGAAAAAGCACTCGGCATCCCCTGCCGCGTCACCAATGACGCCAACGCCGCCGCCATGGGCGAAATGACCTACGGCGTGGCACGCGGCATGAAAAACTTCATCATGATCACCCTCGGCACGGGCGTGGGTTCGGGCATCGTGGTCGATGGAAAAATCGTGTATGACTCCGACGGATTTGCCGGCGAACTGGGACACTTCGTGGTCGATCACACCTCGGAAGGCCGCGCCTGCGGTTGCGGTCGCAAGGGATGCCTCGAAACCTACTGTTCGGCCACGGGCGTGGCACGCACCGCTCGCGAAATTCTCTCCAAGAGCAATGACCCGTCGCCCCTTCGAGAGCTGAACCCCGAAACAATCACCTCGTTTGATGTGTTTCAAGCTGCGGAAAAAGGCGATCCTCTCGCCCGCGAAATCTTTGAAGTGACCGGCACACTCCTCGGCCGTTCCTGCGCCGACTTCGCCACGTTCAACACGCCCGAAGCCTTCATCTTCTTCGGAGGCCTGGCCAAAGCGGGCGAATACATCATGGCCCCCATCCGCAAAGCCTACGACGAAAATATCCTCAACATCTTCAAGGGCAAAGCCAAACTCCTCGTATCGACCCTTAAAGGCGCAGAGGCCGCCGTGCTCGGTGCTTCCGCCCTCGGTTGGGAATAATGTAATGGAATATCGGGATAATGAAAGGATATAATATCGGAGCGCAGACCTAAACCGATACAACATTCATATATCGCATTGTCGCCCCATTCCATCGCTCCACGATTTCAAAACACTGAATTTACGCACATTGTTCCGAGAAACCATACCCAAACAAAACAAGCATTGCTTTGAGCAATGCTTGTTTTGTTTGGTGATAAGAAGTTTCGAGCCTCAATCAATGTCTGACCATCGAAGCCCCCGGCAAAACTGCGCAATCACTAAAATGAGACTTTTGCAGAGGTCTCTTGAGGTATCGCTTGAAACGATGAAGGTCATTCAGTGTCGTGACTTGCAGAACAGGAACACGGAATACCACGAACGCATCATAGCCCTCGTACACCGCAACATCAAGCAGATACAGAGCCGTGTAGCCTAAGACCTAAAAACAAAAGCCCCGAAGTGAATTAAGAAAATCACTTCGGGGCTTCTTTTCTTTGTCTTTGAGGCGAGCGGGCGACCAAAAGAATTGCATTTACCTAAAAAATCCATTCTTGAAGAAATCATACCAGCCGGCTATCACCTCAGGGGTATTCGCTTGCAGCAAGCGAAGCATCTCGCGAGTAAACTCCAAATACCCTAGACCATTTGCAGTAACTATATTCTTGTCACTGACGGCTAGCTCTTTCATATATCCAGCCTCATTGGTATAGCTTTCCCCACCCCATTGCTTGAGCTGGTCAAGACCGTTGCCCGTATGCTTGACATCGTTTAGGAAGCCGTGTGAGCATAAAAACGAAGAGCCGTTGCATATTGCCCCAATGATTTTACCCTTACCCAGTGCCTCCTGAACCAACGGGGAGACAAGTTCAGCCTCGGGTGAATCCCAACTGTTTCCACCAATGAGCACCAAAGCAGTATAATCTCTCGGCATATTCTCAAAAGAGTAGTCGGGCAAGGTTCTTATCCCCCCGATGGAACGGACTGCGTCCAAGGTCGGAGCCGCAGTATATACTTCGTACTTGACATCACTTCCCGGCACTACGCCTACATGAAGAGCTGTGGAAAGAAACGCTCCTTCCCAGTCTGTGTAGTCATTCAATAATACAAAAACAACCTTCTGTTTCATAAAAAATCAATTATTACTCTGCAAAAGTACTCATTCATAATTATAAAGACGAATAAACAAACAAGAAACCGATTCTTATAATTCGACACCCTCACAATGAGCATACTTTGAAAGACCTCTGCAAAAGCCCCTTACGTTCTTTCAGTTTTCATACTCAGAAAGTCATCTCTATATGTCATTCTGATTATTTTAGAGAGTTTCGCAGCAGTCTTGGATTATTTTTTATTCGGAAGTTTGGTCATATAGAAAAAATATCATACTTTTGCACTCGCAATCGGGAAGCAACAGCCAACCCGAAGCCTCAAAGCAAGATGTGGCTTCTTCCTCCAAACCACGTTTTTCAATCTTGCCAAGAGAAAAAAATGGAGAGGTGGCGGAATTGGTAGACGCGCTACTTTGAGGGGGTAGTGTCAATTGCGACGTGGGAGTTCGAGTCTCCTCCTCTTCACTTTTATCTGCGGAAATAGCTCAGTTGGTAGAGCACAACCTTGCCAAGGTTGGGGTCGCGAGTTCGAGTCTCGTTTTCCGCTCTTCACTCAAAGAGGCAAGGCCGTGTCAGAAGCTATATTTTGACACGGACTTTTTTCTTTTTAGTCGCCTATCCCATATGAGGGATCAGCGGATAATTTCGATGGGCAAGCCTCTTTTGTCATCAAGAATAGAGTTTCGCCGGTCTATACATTCCCTTCAAAAGACGAATTTAAGAACTTGCGAAATTTAGGTCAGTGATAGATTTTCCTACTCGTTACTCCGTTTGCACTACTCCTTAGGTAAGATGCTCTACAACCAATCAAAGGAAATCGGGACGAATCGAAGAAGAAGTGGCTATTCTTCGCAAAAAGCAACTTTCAGTCCCTACATGGACTTTTTCTTTTTTTTGTCTACATTGTCTACATTCCCTTGATTAAATCGCAGATATTTAATCCTTTGCGAATGTAGACAACACGAAAAAACAACTACATTTGTCGTTACAACCTACACCCAGCATCGGGTAGGCGTGCAGATGTCTGAAATCACAACAATGTATAAAATGTAGGTTTCGGGAAAAACTGTCTACATTCGTTTCTATCTGATTGTCATCGACTTGACTCCTTTCAGTGTATGATAGCGCGCCATCCATCTACACTTATACATCACTGAAATTCAAGGGATTTCAAAACTGAGTGTATGTTTTTCGACGATTTCACGAAATACCCCTTGGAGAAGCCCATATAACGCTTCCCCGAAAAGATACGTTTGAAGTGTAGCCAAAGGTGCATTCGACCACACAACCGGAACTGCCGACAAGGCGATTACACTTTCTCTTTATTTCTATTTTTATTACAGACCGGCAACGTAAGAAGTGTCGTTCTCTCTTAGAAACCGCTGTTTATCTTGATGTTCAGCCCTTCCAACATCACCCCTTACCGAAAGCCTGCGCGAGAGAGAAACAAATGGGTTTTCGGAAAAAAGAAGACATAGTTTTTCTCGGTTCACAAAAAAAAATTAACTTTGTGGCTCAAACCTCGTTTTCACATCAATAATATATATAGTATCCCCAACATGTATTCCGTAGAAGAACTCAACGAACAACTCATCGAACTGGCCTTTTCCGAAGACATCGGCGATGGCGACCACACCACCCTTTGCTGCATCCCGACAGAAGCCCAAGGCAGCAGTCGGCTACTCATCAAGGAAGAAGGCATTTTGGCCGGCGTGCGAATGGCGCGCGAAGTGTTTCGAAAGTTTGACCCGGAACTCAAAATGGAGGTGTTCCTCGAAGACGGTGCGCACGTCAAGCCGGGCGATGTGGCCTTTGTGGTGAGCGGAAGTACGCAAAGCCTGCTGCAAACGGAGCGGCTGATGCTCAACATCATGCAGCGTATGAGTGGCATTGCCACCATGACGGCACGATATGCCGAACGCTTGAAGGGGACGAAAACACGGGTGCTCGACACACGAAAAACCACTCCCGGCATGCGCATGCTTGAAAAAGAAGCCGTAAAAATCGGCGGCGGAACCAACCACCGCATCGGCTTGTTTGACATGATTCTCCTCAAAGACAACCATATAGACTTCTGCGGAGGCATCGCCAAAACGCTCGATCGCTGCGCAGTCTACAAAAAAGAAAAAGGACTCGATCTGAAAGTGGAAATCGAATGCCGAACGTTTGACGACATCCGGCAAGTGATGGCACACGGCGGAGCCGACCGCATCATGCTCGACAACTTTTCGGTGGCCGATACACGCAAGGCGGTGGAAATGATCGGCAACCGCTTCGAAACGGAATCGTCGGGCGGCATCACCTTCGACACCCTCCGCGACTATGCCGAATGTGGCGTGGACTTCATCTCTGTGGGCGCGCTGACCCACTCGATCAAAGGGCTCGACATGAGTTTCAAGGCCGTGGAATAACAAACAAGAGAGGTTTTCGCCATGAAAAGGGCACGTCCCTCAATCTGAATTTATCAACTCTGCATTTGCGAATATGAAAAAGATACTCCTGCTTTTGGCCGCCTTTGCGGCTCTTTCGGCTCCGGCCTGCACCAATCTTCTGGTAGGCAAGAAAGCCTCGAAAAACGGTGAAACGTTCGTTACATACAGCGCCGACTGCTATGGCATGTACGGTCGTTTGTTGCACTATCCGGCCGCACGCCACACCTCCGGCACGATGCGCCAAATTTTCGATGGCGACACCCATAAATATTTGGGACAAATTCCCGAAGCGGCTGAAACTTACAACGTGATGGGCAATCTCAACGAACACGGATTGGCCATTGTGGAAACCACCTTTGGCGGTCGCGAAGAACTCGAACCGAAAGACCCGATGGGCGGCATAGACTATGTTTCGCTCATGGCACTGGGCTTGCAGCGTGCCAAAACGGCGCGCGAGGCCATTCGCGTCATGACCGACCTGGTGGCCAAACACGGCTATTCGTCGTCGGGCGAATCGTTTTCCATTGCCGACCCCGAAGAGGTGTGGATCATGGAGATGATCGGTAAAGGCGACGCAAAAAAAGGCGCGGTGTGGGTGGCCGTGCGCATTCCCGACGATTGCATCTCGGCACATGCCAACCAAAGCCGCATCCACAAGTTCGACTTGAAAGACAAGAAGAATGTGATGTATTCGAAAGACGTGATCAAATTTGCACGCCAAAAGGGCTACTTCACGGGGAAAGACGAAGAGTTTTCTTTCTCGGCAGCCTACTCTCCCGCCACGTTCGGCAGCCAGCGTTTTTGCGATGCACGGGCGTGGAGTTTCTTCAACAAACATGTGGAGGGCATGGAACGCTACGTGCCCTTTGTGGACGGCTACCATTTGGAAACGAGTGAAGTGATGCCGCTCTATTTCAAGCCCAAACACCTCCTATCGCTCGAAGACATGATGGAAGGCATGCGCGACCACTACGAAGACACGCCTTTCGATTTCACCAAAAACGCGGCATCGGGCATCTACGAAATGCCCTATCAACCCACACCGCTCACTTGGGAACACAAAGGCAAGAAGTATTTCAACGAACGCCCCATCTCGACGCAGCAGGCAAGCTACGTGGTGGTGGCACAGTTGCGCTCGTGGCTGCCCCGTGAAATCGGCGGTGTGCTGTGGTTCGGCAACGACGATCCCAACATGGTGGCGTTCACCCCCGTCTACGGCTCGTCGGCCATGGTGCCGACGTGCTACGCCGACTCCACGGCCAACGACCACACCTTCTCGTGGAAATCGGCTTTTTGGGTGTGCAACTGGGTGTCAAACATGGTCTATCCGCGCTACACGCAAATGTATCCCACACTCAAAGCCACACGCGACCGCTTGCAAATGGAAATTTTCTTGAAGCAGGTAGACATCGAAGCACAGGCGCAACTCGCCCTTCAAGAGGGAAAGAGAGAGTTGGCACTCGGTCTGCTCGACGGCTTCTCGAACGGCGTGGCGGAAAGAATGATGACAAAGTGGAAGCAACTCGGACAACACCTCATCATGAAGTTCAACGACATGGCCGTGAAAAAAGAGAAAGACGGCAAGTTTGAACTCACTCCCGACGGCATTTGCGTGCCCCCCGAACGTCCGGGCTACCCTGAACAATATCGCGACATTCTCATTCGCGAAACGGGCAACCGCTTCTTGCAACCGCAACCATAACGACACATGTTTCCGAAAGGTGATTTCCCGGTTTCGGGAATCACCTTTCGACATAACAACGACACTTCACAACACGAATGGCCATGTCACACTCCGACCTGCAACAAATCACCGACCTTGCCTTAATAGAAGCCTTTGGTTTCGATCCGTCTGAAATGGCACAGGCCGCTCTCGAACTGGCAGCCGAAGAAATCGGACTGAAAGACTGGACACCCACCGAAGAAGACATCGAAGCCTTCCGGCGCGTGCACGAACTCGAAGCTCTCAACGAAGAGATGCTCAAAACCGACAACTTCCGAAACCTCCTCGTTTCGCAGGCTGCCGACATGCGCGTCGTGCTCATGCTCATTGCCGAATGCGTGGTGCTGATGCGACGCGTGAAAAACAGCCTCGCCGAAAAAGCCCGACGGCGACTCTCGCTCGAAGCGGCACATATCTACGCCCCATTGGCACACAAACTCGGACTCTACAAACTGAAATCGGAACTCGAAGACCTGTCGCTCAAATACTTGGAACGAGAGGCTTACTATCACATCAAAGAGTCGCTCAACGCCACCAAAAAGAGCAGAGATGCCTATATCGAAAACTTCCTCGCGCCGATCCGCAAAATGCTCACCGAAGCCGGACTGAAATACCACATGAAAGGACGCACCAAGAGCATTCACTCCATTTGGCAAAAAATGAAGAAACAACGGTGCGGTTTCGAGGGCGTGTACGACCTTTTTGCCATTCGCATCATTCTCGACTCCGCCCCTTCCAAAGAGGTGGCCGAATGTTGGAAGGTATTTTCGCTCATCACCGACAGATATGAGTCGAACCTTAAACGCCTGCGCGACTGGGTCACTGTGCCCAAGTCGAACGGCTACGAGAGCCTGCACGTCACGGTGCTCGGTCCCGAAAACAAATGGGTGGAAGTACAAATCCGCACCGAGCGCATGGACGAGGTGGCTGAACACGGGCTTGCCGCCCACTGGCGATACAAAGGAGTGAAGTCGAGCGAAGGAGGCGTAGACAACTGGTTGGCCGGCATACGCGCCGCACTCGAAGCCGGACGTGATCCGCAAGTGGACGAGCAGGCCGCCACAAGCTTAAAAGACAACTCTGTCTATGTGTTTACACCCAAAGGCGACCTCTTCAAACTTCCGCTCGGAGCAACGGTGCTTGACTTTGCCTACCTCATTCACTCAAAAGTGGGAAACCGATGCGTGGGGGGAATTGCAGACGGCAGAAACGTGCCCATACGGCAACAGTTGCAAAGCGGTCAGAAGGTTGAGGTGCTGACTTCCAACAATCAGCAACCGCGCTTGGAATGGCTCAACATCGTGGTGTCAAACCACGCCAAAGCCAAAATCCGACAGGCACTGAGAGAGATACAAAGCCGGGACAGCTTAATGGGGCGGGAAATTTTGGAGCGAAAGCTCAAAAACAGAAAGCTCGAATGGGATGAAAGCACCCTCAATCAGTTGATCAAAAAGCAGGGATACAAAGAGGCGGCCGACTTCTATTCCGACATCGTGGAAGAACGCAACGACCTCAACGCCACGCTCGAACTCTACATCGAGCTGCAAAAACGCGAAGCCGGAACGGCCGAAAGAGCCGAAACAAGAAGTGCGGAAGAATACACCTTCAAAGACAGCATCGAACGCACAGACGGCGGTACAGACGACGTGTTGGTCATTGACAGCAATCTGAAAGGCGTAGACTTCCACATGGCACGCTGCTGCTCTCCGGTGTACGGCGACGACGTATTCGGCTTTGTCAGCGTGTCGGGCGGGATCAAAATCCACCGCCAAAGCTGTCCGAACGCACAGCAAATGAGAGATCGGTTTCCCTATCGAATCGTCCGTGCTCGCTGGGCAGGAAAAGGAGGTGGAAATTATCCGATCACGCTCCACGTTGTCGGGCAAGATGACCTCGGCATCGTGAACAACATCACGTCCATCATTTCAAAAGAAGAGCACATCACCCTGCGAAACATCCTCATCGAAAGCAATGACGGTTTGTTCTATGGCACACTGACCGTGCTCATTGACGACACCACACAACTGAATCGCCTCATCAAAAAACTGCGTACGGTGAAAGGCGTCAAAGCCGTCGGACGTTGATCGAGAATACACGTTCGCTCCACAACTTTTCGGAACAAGATGCTTTGCCATATCCCCCACTCGCGCAAAGCACCTTGTTCCATATTGTTTGTTTTGTCTGTTTTATTCTTTCTTATATCTCTCGCGACACGTTATGTCGGCGTTTTTTCGTAAATTCGCGTTCGAAACTAACAGAAATGCCTAAAAACCGCCTTTCAGCAAGTTCACTTTACAAAAAGGACAAACAATTTGGTTCTTTTAAGTATTATATCTATATTTGCAGAAGACAATATTAATCATATAATAATTCAATGAAAAAAGTAAAAAGAGTTTACACCTTCGGCAACGGCCGCGCCGAAGGTGATGCAACACTCCGTGACTTGCTCGGAGGAAAAGGAGCCAACCTCGCCGAAATGAACAAAATCGGTGTGCCCGTGCCTCCGGGATTTACCATCACCACCGACACCTGCAACGACTACTACACCGTTGGGCAAGACGAAATCATAGCACAACTCACCGAAGAAGTGGATGCCGCCATCGCACAAACCGAAGAGAGCATGAATTGCAAATTCGGCGATGCCTCCAACCCCTTGCTCCTTTCCGTACGCTCCGGAGCACGTGCTTCGATGCCGGGCATGATGGACACCATTCTCAACCTCGGCTTGAACGACGAAGTCGCAGCAGGCCTTGTTGCCAAGACCGGAAATCCCCACTTCGTGTACGACTCTTATCGTCGCTTCGTGCAAATGTACGGTGACGTGGTGCTCGGCATGAAACCCGAAAACAAGGAAGACATTGATCCGTTCGAAGCCATCATCGAAGAGGTGAAAACCGCACGTGGTGTGCATTTGGACAAAGACCTCACGGTGGAAGATCTCCAAAATCTCGTGGAACGCTTCAAGAAAGCCATTAAGGATCAAACCGGAAAAGACTTCCCCACAGATCCCAAAGAACAACTTTGGGGTGCTGTCTGCGCCGTATTCCGCAGCTGGATGAACGAGCGCGCCATTCTCTACCGTAAAATGGAAGGCATCCCTGCCGAATGGGGAACGGCAGTCAATGTGCAAGCCATGGTGTTCGGAAACATGGGAGAAACTTCTGCCACCGGCGTATGCTTCAGCCGCGACGCCGGAAATGGTGAAAACGTATTCAATGGCGAATACCTCGTCAATGCCCAAGGCGAAGACGTTGTGGCCGGTATCCGCACTCCTCAACAAATCACCAAACTCGGCGCACAACGTTGGGCAGAACGCGCCGGTATCAGCGAAGAAGAACGTGTGGCAAAATATCCTTCAATGGAAGAAGCCATGCCCGAAATCTACACCGAGCTCAACGCCCTGCAAAACAAGCTCGAACAGCACTACCGCGACATGCAAGACATGGAGTTCACCGTGCAAGAGGGCAAACTGTGGTTCCTCCAAACTCGTAATGGTAAAAGAACCGGTACGGCAATGGTGAAAATCGCCATGGATCTGCTCGCAGAAGGCATGATCGACGAAAAGACGGCTATCAAACGCTGCGAACCCAACAAGCTCGACGAACTTCTCCACCCCGTTTTCAACAAACAAGCTTTGACAACGGCCAAGGAAATCACGCGTGGCCTGCCGGCATCTCCCGGTGCAGCTTGCGGACAGATCGTGTTCCACGCCGACGATGCCGAAAAATGGGCGGAAGAAGGCAGAAAAGTCATTATGGTGCGTATCGAGACATCTCCCGAAGACCTCGCGGGAATGGCAGCGGCAGAGGGTATCCTCACGGCACGCGGAGGTATGACCTCTCACGCTGCCGTCGTGGCACGCGGTATGGGTAAATGCTGCGTATCGGGAGCCGGAGCAATCCAAATCGACTATAAAACTCGCACGATCGAAGTAGATGGCCTCAAATTCAAAGAAGGCGACTACATCTCGCTCAATGGTACAACCGGTTGCGTTTACGCAGGAGAAATTCCCACCGAAGCGGCAGAACTCAGCGGAGATTTCAGCAAACTCATGGAGCTTTGCTCGAAATATTCCAAACTCAATGTCCGCACCAACGCCGACACTCCGCACGATGCAAAAGTAGCCAAAGACTTCGGTGCTGTCGGCATCGGTCTTTGCCGCACGGAACACATGTTCTTTGAAGCGGAAAAAATTGTCGCAATGCGCGAAATGATCCTCAGCGAAACTGCCGAAGGCCGCGAAAAGGCTCTCGAAAAGATCCTTCCCTACCAAAAATCGGACTTCCTCGGCATCTTCCGCGCCATGGATGGTTGCCCTGTGAACGTTCGCTTGCTCGATCCCCCTCTCCATGAATTTGTGCCCCACGACAATGCCGGACAAGAAGAAATGGCCAAGGCTATGGGAGTTACGGTGGAATACATTCGCCAACGCGTAAACAGTCTTGTTGAAGCCAATCCCATGCTCGGTCACCGCGGTTGCCGTCTCGGAAACACTTATCCCGAAATCACCGCGATGCAGACTCGTGCCATTCTCGGTGCGGCCGTCGAACTCAAACGCGAAGGTTTGAACCCCATGCCCGAAATCATGGTGCCCCTCACCGGTATCCTCCACGAATTTGAAGCACAAGAAAAAGTCATTCGCAACACTGCCGCCAAACTCTTTGAAGAAGAAGGCATTGAAGTAGACTTCAAAGTCGGAACGATGATCGAAATTCCTCGCGCTGCCCTCACAGCCGATCGCATCGCCACTCGCGCCGAATATTTTTCTTTCGGTACGAACGACCTCACTCAAATGACTTTCGGCTACTCTCGCGACGACATTGCCAGCTTCCTGCCCATATACTTGGAGAAGAAGATCCTCAAAGTCGATCCTTTCCAAGTACTCGACCAAAACGGCGTAGGACAGCTTGTGCAAATGGCTGTTGACAAGGGTCGTTCCGTTCGTCCCGAACTGAAATGCGGTATTTGCGGTGAACACGGAGGTGAACCTTCATCCGTAAAATTCTGTCACAAAGTAGGTCTCAACTACGTCAGCTGTTCTCCTTTCAGAGTACCCATCGCCCGCCTTGCCGCGGCACAGGCTGCTATTGAGGAATAATAAAAAGCCCTCGTAACTTACGAGTTAGGCGGTAAATCTCCTTTTTACAGAGATTTACCGCCTATTTTCTAAAAAGAAGTCTGCACATTCTGCTCAATAATCGTGCAGAAAGTGCAGAATTAACTTACGAAAGCCCACATTCTCTGTAAATTCAAACTTGCAATTTCATTCTCTATTGAAAATGGTTATATTCCTCATCTGTTAATTCGCGTGCTTTTTTAACCGTTCCATCCTTGCCAATCCATGTTGCGGTTCTTCCTTTCAAACAAAAAATCGGCAGGTGTCTTCCGTATCTGAAAGTTGAAAAGAAAAAGAAGAAAGAAGGTTGTTTTGACACTTTGAGGCATCAAAAATAACAAAACGGATACATTTTGGAGAAATATACTGCACAAAACCTTCTACGATGTGCAGCCATTTCGTACTTTCGTGGCTGAAAACACCAATTAATCAGAAAAATATGAAAAAGATAGCTCTTTCAGTAGCATTCACTACCGCCGTATTCACGGCACAGGCAGGCGGTTATCTGACCAACACCAATCAAAACGTAGTCTTCTTGCGCAATCCGGCACAGGGTGCAGCCATCAATCTGAACGGCGTTTATTCCAATCCGGCAGGAGTAAGTTTTTTGGAAAACGGAATCCATGTGGGCTTCAACTGGCAAGCCGCTTTTCAAACTCGCGAAGTGACTTCGACATTTGCCCCTTTTGCTTTCGGGCAGTATAATGACGGTCGTCAAACCAAATTCTTTGAAGCCTCGGCCAAAGCTCCCGTCATTCCTTCTCTGCAAATGGCTTGGGTGAAGGATCGTTGGAATCTTCAATTCAACTTCGCCATCGTCGGTGGTGGAGGAAAAGCCGAATTCGATCAAGGCATGGGGTCTTTCGAGAGTCAGGTGGCTCTTCTCGGCATGCTCGGAAAAAATCAGAACTTAGGCTTCGACCGCTACGACGTCAAAGCCTACATGCGCGGTAAGCAATACTACTATGGTTTCACACTCGGATCGGGCTATAAACTCAACGAAAACTGGTCGGCCTACCTCGGTTTGCGTGGCATTTATGCTTCGGCCAACTACTACGGCTACTTGAAAGACATCCGCATCAATGCCGGGGAGAATGGTGCCATGGTGAATGCGCCACAACATTTCTCGGTTCAAAGTGCAGGCTATGCGGCAAAAGCTACCGCCGCCAAGCAGAAAGCACAAGAATACAAAGCTGCCGCAGAGCAATATATTGCGGCAGGAAATACCACAGCGGCACAGCAGGCAGCGGCAGCGGCCGAACAATATGCCGAAGGAGCACAAAAAGCAGCAAAAGGAGCACGCACGTATGGTGTGCTTGCAGCCGCCACCAAGGACGTTACGCTCAATGCCGACCAAGATGCTTTCGGCATGGCTCCCATCGTAGGAGTGCACTATCACGGTAAGAAATTTGATGCCGCAGTGAAATATGAGTTCGGAACGCGCATGGAGTTTACCAACAAAGCCGCCAACAGCGAAAGTGCCGATAACCTTGCAGCTCTTGCTCCCTACAAGGACGGTGTGAAAGTGCGCGGAGATGTTCCGGCACTCCTCACACTCGGAGTGCAATATCGCCCTATCGAACGCCTTCGCCTTAATGCCGGCTACCACTACTATTTCGACAAACAAGCGAAAACCGGACTTGGCAGCCATGGTTGGAAAAATCAGCTTCTCGACGGTGGCACAAAAGAAGTGCTTTTCGGAGCCGAATACGACGTAAACGAGAAGTTTGAAATCAGTGCCGGTATGCAGCGCACGATCTATCCCAACACCGATGCTTATATGAACGACCTTTCGTTCACTGTCAGCTCCACCAGCGTCGGCCTCGGTATCGGCTATCGTCTGAATGATCGCGTAAAATTCAACGTTGCCTATTTCCAAACCTTCTACGACGATTACACCAAAACGACCGACAACTACAACAATACGGCCAACATCGTCAAACTCGCACAAGGCGAAGAGGCTGCCAAGACGTTGATCGAATCGGGCAAACTCTCCGGAACAGACGTTTTCACGCGTAGCAACAAAGTCTTTGGCCTCGGTGTCGAACTCAAATTCTGATTCTTACAACGGATCTTTTTCCAACGCCCTCCAAACTCTCTTTTTTTATCTCGTTTTCATTGAATGAAGGCCGTGTCGAAATGTAAGTTTTGACACGGCCTTTTTCATGTTGCACAGGTCCGGATTGAGATAAAAAGTTTACCGAACGGTCATAATTTGCAAAAGCAAAAGCATAATCCAAAGCGAGGGAGGGGAAGTGGAATTTACACGCATTCCTTTCGGAAATGTTCGAGCTCAATCAAGATGTTGCGTCGAGCAAGACCTCTCCCAAAGTGGGATGCGCATGAATGGTCGAAGACAATTCCTTTATAGTGGCTCTCCGGGCAATCATCGGCACAAGTTCCTGAATGATGTCGGCAGCATGTGCCCCAAACAGGTGTCCGCCCAAGATATGCCCCTCGGCGTCCGTTACGATTTTCACCATCCCTTCCGGCTCTCCCATGGCCAATGCTTTTCCGTTGGTGCGGAAGAAACCTTTATAACTTTTTGTTTCAATGCCTTTTGTTTTGCATTCGGCTTCGGTCATCCCTACGCCGGCAGCCTCCGGATGTGTAAAAATGGCGGCCGGCATAATGTCAAGACGAATGTCGGAAGGTTCGTTCAGCATGTGGCAAAGAGCTTTTTCTCCCTGGAAAGTTGCGGCATGCGCCAACTGGCAAAGTCCATTGACGTCACCCACCGCATAAACTCCTTCCACATTGGTCATCATGTGTTCGTTCACGGCGATACCCAACGGAGTGAACCGGATGCCGGCGTGCTCCAAGCCAAGCCCCTCAACGCGTGCTTTTCTTCCCACGGCGAGGAGTACGACATCGGCTTCCTGTCTTTTCTTTTCGCCCTTACACTCATAGGTCACTATGAGGTTTTCCTCTTGTGTGATGCTTTCTACGGCGGCTTGATTGACGAGTTCGATGCCGGCTCGTTTGAAAGACGGCTTCATCCGCTTGACCAAATCGACATCGAAATTGGGCAACATTTCCTTACAATATTCAAGCACAGTTACTTTACTGCCGAATGCACCGAATATGGAGGCAAACTCCATTCCGATCACGCCACCGCCGATGACACAAAGCCTTTCGGGAACGAATGAGAGTCGGAGCATTTCGGTAGAAGTGAGCACTCCGGGTAGGCGCACGCCGGGGAAGGAAGGGATTTTGGTTTCCGAGCCGGTGGCGATGATGATTCGCGAAGCCGAGAAACGGTTGTCCGTCAAAGGAATGCCCTCGGCATTGCGGGCGTCATCCACCTCAACGGTGTGCGCTTCTACGAAACGCGCACGTCCTTTGACCCTTGTTATGCCGGGAGCGGAGAGCAAGGTTTCGATACCGCTCCGAAGCGTTGCGACCACTTCATCTTTGCGCGCCATGGCGCGCCGAATGTCAAAACGATAGGAAAGGTCGTTCAACCCCCATTTTTCCGAATCCCGCAGATCGATCAGTATTTCTGCGTTTCGGCACAAACATTTAGTAGGGATACATCCTACGTTCAAACAAGTTCCTCCCAACTCTTCGGCCTCAACGATGAGTGTGTCCAATCCTCGTCGGGCAGCTTTTACGGCTGTTTCGTATCCTCCGGGGCCGGCTCCGATAATAATGAGATCTTTGACAATCATGATTCTATGAGATCTTTGAAGGTAAGTTTCGGTTCACGAACAGCTTTCACATCGTCAAGTCGGCGTACCGGCGTGTGGTGAGGCGCGTTTTTCACGATTTCGGGAGAAGTCTTGGCTTCTTCTGCTATCTTCCTCATCACTTCGATAAACGCATCAAGCGTAGACTTACTTTCGGTTTCGGTCGGTTCGATCATGAGCGATTGATGAAAAAGCAACGGGAAATAAATGGTTGGCGCATGATAGCCATAATCGAGCAATCGTTTGGCCACATCCAGCGTTGTGACCTCCGTGCTTTTGTCTTTCAGACCGTCGAACACAAATTCGTGTTTACACAATCCTTTTATGGGGAGTTCGTAGCAATCTTTCAGGCTTTCTTTGATGTAGTTGGCATTGAGCGTAGAGAGTGCTCCGACGCGTTTTATCTGTTCCCGTCCCATGGTCAGCAAATAAGCATAAGCGCGCATCAACACACCGTAGTTTCCGAGAAAACGGGAGATGTATCCGATCGATTTTTCATGATGACAGAGCGAATACGTCCCATCGTCAAGACGACACACCTGCGGATTGGGGAGCAATTCCGCCAAATCTTCGCGCACGCCCACCGGCCCCGCGCCGGGCCCTCCTCCTCCGTGTGGGGTGGAAAAGGTTTTGTGTATGTTGATGTGCATCACGTCGAACCCCATATCTCCGGGACGACACACGCCCAGCATCGGGTTGAGATTTGCCCCATCGTAATACATCAATCCGCCGGCCTCGTGAATAAGGCGGGCTATTTCGGGGATTTGCGTTTCAAAGATGCCCAGCGTATTGGGGTTGGTCATCATCATTCCGGCCAAATTCTCGTCGAGCAGAGGAATGAGATCTTGCACATCGACAGTGCCGTCCTCCGTGCTCTTCACCTCAACGATTTGCAATCCGCACACAGCGGCCGAGGCCGGGTTGGTGCCATGAGAGGAATTGGGGACGATGATCTTCGTGCGATGCGCATCTCCTCGACGAAGATGATAGGTGCGTATAATCATCAGCCCCACCATTTCTCCATGTGCGCCGGCATAAGGATTGAGTGTGAAACGATGCAGTCCGGATATTTCGGAAAGTGTCCGTTGCACCTCATCGTAGAGTTGGAGTGCCCCTTGTGTCGTTTCGACAGGTTGCGAAGGATGAAGAGCGGTAAATTTCGGATCGGCCGCCATTTCGTCGTTGATTTTGGGATTGTATTTCATGGTGCAGCTGCCCAAAGGATAAAATCCCGTGTCTACTCCGAAGTTGTTGTTGCTCATATTGGTATAGTGGCGCACGACGCTGAGTTCGTCCACTTCGGGCAACAGCGTGTCCGACCGGCGGCGCAATGCCGCGGGCAACTCATCAAGCGAATAGTTTCCAAAAACATTTCGTGGAAGAGAGCAACCGACGCGTCCCGGTTGGGAGATCTCAAAGATCAATTTTCCATAATAAGTATTGTTCATGGCTGAAAGTTTTTGATGAGTTCAACGAGCTTGTCGATTTCTTCTTTTGTCCGCTTCTCGGTCACGGCTATCGTGACACAATCTTCCATGCCGGGAGTTTCCGGTCGTACACCGAAATGGAAGCCCTCTCGCAGGCAATGGTTTTGCAAAGCGGTTACGTCCGATGTCGAACGCAAACAAAATTCGTTGAGAAAGGGTGAAGAGAAAACCCTCTCAAATTTTCCCGTCTTCACGAGGGCGTCGCAAAGATAGTGTGCTCCGGCATAGGACAATTCATTCACCTCCTTCAACCCCTGTTTGCCCATCAGCGACATATAAATCGTGACAAACAGCGACATCACTCCCTGATTGGTACAGATGTTGGAAGTGGCTTTTTCTCGGCGTATGTGTTGCTCTCGTGCCTGCATGGTCAAGACAAAAGCCCTTTTCCCTTCGCTGTCGGTGGTGGCACCGACGATGCGCCCGGGCATCTTTCTCACCAGAGCTTTTGTTGCACATAAGAACCCGATGTAGGGACCGCCGTAGCCGAGCGGTATTCCGAGCGATTGTGCATCGCCCACGGCTATATCCGCCCCCCACTCACCCGGCGACCTGACGACGCTCAACGTGGAAGGACGGCAATTGACGATGAAAAGAGCCTTGTGGGCATGGCAAAGGTCGGAAAAGCCGGCATAGTCTTCGATAACGCCATAGTAATTCACGGCCTGCACAAACACGGCAGCCACATCTTCGGAAATGCGAGATTGAAGATCTTCAAAATCGGTTTGTCCGTTTTTGTGGGCAATCAGCTCGATGTTCACCCCATGAAATCCGGCATAGGTTTGAAGCACACGCAGCGTTTGCGGATGCAGGGTGGAAGCAACAAGAAGCCGTTTTTTCTTTTTCCCCACCGCCAGAGCCATAAACATCGCTTCGGTGGTGGCGGTGGTGCCGTCGTACATCGAAGAGTTGGAGTAGTCCAGCCCCGTGAGATCCGCAAGCATTGTCTGGTACTCGAAGATATATTGAAGCGTGCCCTGCGAAACTTCGGCTTGATAGGGGGTGTAAGAGGTGAGAAACTCACTGCGGGAAACGAGCGTGGGAATGATGCTCGGCGTATAGTGGTCGTAGACTCCGCTGCCGGCAAAACAAATCAGACTTTTGTTTTTATCGCCGAGTTGTTGAAAGACACGACGCACCTCCAATTCCGATTTGGATTCGGGCATATCGTAATCTCTTTTCAGTTTCAGCTCATCGGGCACCTCCGCATAGAGATCATCGAGCGTTGCGACTCCGACGGTGCGGAGCATGTCCGAAATCTCCGCCTCGGTGTGAGGAAGATATTTGAAAGCCATGATGGGAAAGATTTAAGGTTAAACGATCGGAGGAACGTTGGGCGCCTCGTCTTCATTGCGCAAGCGGGAGCAGGCTGCAACTTGAAGAAGAGGAAAGGCCTTATTGAGCGATGAAGCGTGCGTAGGCTTCGGCACTCATCAGTCCTTTGAGCTCTTCCGGATTGGAGAGTTCCACCTTGACGATCCAGTGTTCAAAGGCATCTTTATTGAGCAATTCGGGTTCGTCGCCGAGGGCTTCGTTTATTTCCACCACCTTTCCCGAAACGGGCGAAATAAGATCGCTTGCAGCCTTCACGCTCTCGACGGCACCAAAGGTTTCTTCTGCCGTGATTTCATCTCCCTCTTCGGGGAGTTCGACATAGACCACGTTGCCCAACTGGCTTTGTGCAAAGTCCGTGATACCGACATAGGCCACATTGCCTTCTGTTTTTACATATTCGTGTGATTCGGAATAGAGCAATCCTTCGATAATTTTTGCCATGGTCATCTTGTTTTGATAAGTAGGTATTGAGTATGAACGGATATTAGATTTGCTTTTGTTTTTCGTCAGTATGTCGGCGGACAGGAGGAGCATGACGGGCTGCACGACCAATCACCGACAGCAGACGGAAAAGAAAGGCAAAGACGATGCCAAAGAAAAAAATCAACTGACAACGCAGAAATATTGTTTACTCTTCAACACCTGCTTAAAAGGTTAAAGGTAAGTTTATTTTTTATAGTGTTTGTCGTAAAAACGCTTTTTGGTCACCACTCCCTCTTGGAGTCGTTTGCGGATGCGCACACCCACGTTTGTTCCGATTTCGGCACAGGCCTTGTCGATGAGTGCCATGCAGACGCTCTTTCCCGTCGATACGGATTGATAGCCCGTTGTGACG
Source organism: Alloprevotella sp. OH1205_COT-284 (assembly GCF_003859795.1). Taxonomy (GTDB): domain Bacteria; phylum Bacteroidota; class Bacteroidia; order Bacteroidales; family Bacteroidaceae; genus Alloprevotella. Next base: position 48,851 of record NZ_RQYI01000005.1, read on the forward strand.
CTCCCCACGACCTTGCCGTCTGCCTCCACCTCATATCCGTGTCGGGGAATGGCGCGGCCGTTCAGCTCAATGCCCACCACTTTTCGTTTGAGCCCTTCTGTTTTTTGAGCCACAATGGCATCACGTCCTACGAAGTCGCCTTTGTCGAGTTTGACAAACATTCCCAGTCCGGCTTCCAAGGGAGTGATTTCCTCCGAAAGCTCATTGCCGTAAAGCGGCAGTCCGACCTCAAAGCGCAACGTGTCGCGACAGCCCAGTCCGCAAGGCGTCACCTCTTTTGAGGCCAACAACGCGTCCCACGCCTTGCGAATGAAAGCGGGCGAACCATAAATTTCAAATCCGTCCTCGCCCGTGTATCCGGTACGGCTGATGAGCAAAGCCTGTCCTTCATGCTCCGTTTCCTTGAAGGTGTAAAACGCCAAATCGGCACACGAAATTCCCAAACAACGCTCAATGAGGCTCTCCGCTTTCGTTCCCTGAACGGCCAATTCGGCCGTTTCTTCCGAACGGTTCTTCACCTCCACCTCGAAACCGTCGGCCAGCTTTGTGAGCCAATCCAGATCTTTGTCGATGTTGGAGGCATTGACGATGAGCCAATAGTCGGTGTTGCTCTTCACGTAAACCAACAAATCGTCCACCACCCCGCCATTGGGATTGAGCAACATGCCATAGAGGATTTTTCCGTAGGGCGCACCGCTCACATCGTTGGTGAACACGTGTTGCACGAAGCGTTCGGCATCACGACCGGTGATCTGCACCTCTCCCATGTGCGAAACGTCAAACAGGCCGCAGGCCGTTCGCACCGCGTTGTGTTCGCTGATAATATCGGTGTATTGAATCGGCATTTCAAAGCCGCCAAACGGACTGATCAAAGCCCCCAGTTCCACGTGTTTGTCGTAGAGGCAGGTACGTTTAAGTGTGGTTTCCATGATTTCAGATTGAGATGAGGTTGTTGTTCTTTTTTTATTCTTCTCCGACAATGAGCTCGGTGAGTGCTTTCGGCGTGAGATTCATGATGTATTGATCCAGCTCCACCTTTTCGAGTTTGGCCTCCACGGCCTCTCTGTTGTGGGGCGTGTTTTTGAAGCGTTCCAACAAAGCGTTCAGATCTCCCACAAGAAAGAAATCGCCTTTCAGCTCAATATCTTTGATAATACCGTTTTTGAGTTCGAGGCAGGCGTCAAATTCTCCACAACCCTCGATGCGTTGTTTGCGTCGCAACGTGTAGCGTGGGTTGTTTCCGTAGATGAACGCCGGATCGAGATACTCCCGTTCTATCTCTCTAATTTGCCGCACCTCTTCCGTCGTAAGCGTCACCTGTCGGTCGCAGAGATGCGTGCGCACAAAGTCTTTGAAAGCTTCGATGTCTATCGACAAATAGTTTTTCAAGACGGTGACATGCTGCCGAACGCTCTCCACACCTTTTGAAACGAGTTTCTCCTCGCTCGGTGTGATGCTGCCCACCATGTTTTGCCAATGCGTGTCATAGAGCATTGTGCCATGCACGATGTTGCGCCCCGGAAGATGATAGAAAGCGTTGCCACTCACTTTCTTTCCGTCTACCAAAATATCATTGCGCCCCGAAGTGTAGGCTTCGACGCCGAGCTGTCGCAACACACCGACCACCATCGAAATATACTTGTCGAACGTACACGTCACGTTTTCGCCCGAATTGATATAGCTGAACATGATGTTGTGCATATCGGCATAAACACATCCCCCTCCGCTCTTGCGGCGATAGGTTTCGATGCCGTGTTCGCGGCAATAGGCCATGTTCACCTCATTCTCAATCAGCTGATTGCGGCCGAAAATCACCGTAGGCTTCACCTGCCAGAGAAAAAAACATTCCTCCAAAGGAGTGTGGCGTGCGAGATATTCCTCCATCGCCAAATAAAACGAAAGACGCTGTGTTTCGATAAAAGGAAGGGAAATATAATACATCATGCTGTCGGAATAAAGACAATGCACCGCTCAAACAACAGCGTTGAACGGTTCGGCCTCACCCCAAACGATCGGCAAATCATCGGGAGCGCGGCCGCGTCGTCGTGTTTTTCAAAAAAGAGCACATACTTGTGTGTCCGCCCCAAATTTGCGACATTGTTTTGAAACAAACAAATTTTTGGACTGTTTTTCATTTCTACTTTGCAAAAATCCTTTCCGCACGACAATGAAAAGGCGGTTTCATCGCGATTTTACGAGTTCGCGGCAAAATCGCGCCTTCCCCAAAACGAAACCTCGGCAAAACCGCGCCGACTTTCTCCGTGACGTGCCCGAACGCACCTTTGGGGCATCAAAAGTTTTTTAGGAGGAGTAATGGCGCATCATGCGGGCTTCTCCCATGTGTTTTTCGCAAAAATGTCGAAAAACATACACTGCGCCTTTCATATTGCTGAATTTCAGAGGAATGCGAATGTAGACAGGCGGTATACCAACATACACGGCAAGAAACTAAGCATCTAATACACAAGCGATAAGGAATGTAGACAGATTTATCGAAAACCTACACAGCCTACATGGTTGGGAGTTCGGACAGCTGCACGCCTTCCCGATGCAGTGTGTAGGCTGTAAAGGCGAATGTAGTTATTCCCTCGTGTTGTCTACATTCGCAACAATCTATATATCTGACACTTAACAAAGGAAGTGTAGACAATGTAGATAAAAAGAAGAAAAACTCTTGGTAAAGGGAGGGAAAGCCGTTTTTTCACGCAGAAAGGTTGCAGCTCCTCTTCGGTTTGTCCGAATATGCTTTGAATGGTTGTAGCGAATTTTAGCCAAGGAGTAGTGAAAACGGAGTAACGAGTAGAAATTTCTACCTCTGACCTAAATTCCACAACTTCCTATCGGGTGTTCTTCCCGGTGATGCAGCCCTTCGGCCTTTGTCAGGAAAGTTTTTTCCACTTCTACTGCTTGGTTGCTCTTTGCCTTCAAGAAGAGAAGGGAACTTATGAGGGGCTTATGGCGGTTTTACGACAGTTTCACCGCCTCATGCCCGGCATTGATCGTGAGGGTTTTGTGTCATTTCGGCTTTTATTCGTATTTTTGCGGCATGACATTTCCCAAGCTCAACCTTCCGTCGGTCGAACTGCGGCTTCGACAAAATTCCGCGGGTCGCACACTGGTTTTCGATCCGCTGCGCCGGCGTTTTGTCACCCTCACGGCCGAAGAGTGGGTGCGGCAGCATTTCGTGCATTTTCTCATGACCGATCGTGGTTATCCAAGTGCTCTCTTGGGCAACGAGGTGGGTTTGACGGTGGGCGGTGTTGCACGCCGTTGCGACAGCGTTTTGTTTTCCCGACAAGGGGGAGAACCCCGCGTCATCGTCGAATACAAAGCCCCGCACATCGCCATTTCGCAAGAGGTTTTCACACAAATCCAAAGCTACAACAGCGTGCTGCGCGCCGACTATTTGATCGTGAGCAACGGACTGCGCCATTTTTGTTGCCGCATGGACTATTCGCGCCATTGCGCCACGTTTCTGCCACACATACCGCACTATCGCGATCTGTAAATCCGCTCTGCATGCTTGCCGAAGAGATTATTTGCCGGAAGATTTGCCGAAGTGAAAGGAATATCGTACATTTGACGCATCTTTTACAACACCAAATCCTTATACTATGAAACACAACATCATTCGCTTCCTGCTGCCCATGGCGGCACTTTTTTCCTTGTCGGCGGCAGCCCAAGTGAAAATGTCCAAACTGCTCAAAGCCGAGGGCGTTGAGGTGGTCTACCAATCCTCAGACAAAGGCAAGCCGCTCTCGCCACGCACCATTTTGCAGTCAAAAGCCCATGAGGTGGCCGTGTTTTCCGAAACGGGCAACAACGCCTCTCCCACCTCAGAGGCCGAAGCCAGACACCGTGCCGTAATCAAAACCTATCTCGACCTGAACTCCTCGCAGGCCACGCTCGTGGCCGACATGCCCGACGGAAAAACAGCTTCGGCCGTGACCGCATTCTCGCAAAACGAAGCCGATTTCAAAGAGATCGGACGCGAAAAAATATTGGGCATTTCCTGTCGGGTTGTGCGCACCGTGCTCAACTCCAACACCTACGACCTTTGGGTGGCCGAGGGCTTGCCCTTCCGCGGAACGCCGCAATACATGCTCGGCGTGCCGCGCGGTTTGGTGCTCAAAATCGTGCGCAACGGCGACCGCGTGCAACAAGCCGTGAGCCTCACCCCAAAAAGTTTGAATACACCCCTGCTGCCCTCCCAACGCGGTCGTCAAATGCCCACGGCCGAATTTCAGCATGCCCTCCGTCAGAGCCGCGTCATCAATGTCCGCGTGTTTGAAGAGGAGCGCGTTTGCTTCGACGGCAGCAAGTTGCCGCGTCCCGACTCCTTGCTCTCCGATCGGGTCTATCGTTGCGGCGGCGGCAGCATCATTCTCAAAAAAGTGAAACTCCCCGCCTCCTCCGCCGGACGCCATGTGTTTGTCGAGTTGGCGCAATATAGCGACGGCGATGCCTACGACCGCACCGGATCGGTATTCATCATTCCCACCGGAAAAGAAAAAACATTTCTCGATGCCATTCATCGCCTGCAAGACGTTCCGGCCTTTGAAAGCAACGGAGAGGCCTACCACGGCCTTGTTTCCACTCCGCTCTACGACGCCCCAATGGAGCTGATGCGTTTCATCACCGGTTTCGGCGTGAGAAAATTCAACCACGTTAAAGTGCCGGGACAAACGTGGGTGGACTCCGTCGTCTACAAAACCGACGTCACCGCCCTCTCCGATCGTCTGCAAGGCGAAGTTTGGGTGGGAGCCTATATCGGAAACTGGGACAAGAATGGCCATAAAGTCAGTCTTACCTTAAAGTTTCACCCCTCAGGCTCAGACGCACAGCCGCGAGTGTTGCCGCTGTTCAACACGGTCAACTATTTGGAACAGGCCGGACAGCCCTACCCCGAGTTTTTGGGCAAAGACTCGTTGCGAGTGAAGTTTCGTCTTGACCAAAGCGTGGAACGAGCCACCTTGTTCTATCTCACCACCGGCCATGGCGGTTGGGGCGGCGGTGATGAGTTCAACCCCAAACCCAACACCATTATGCTCGACGGTCGAAAGGTGATCGAATTTGTGCCTTGGCGCGACGACTGCGGCACCTATCGCAACATGAACCCCTGCACCGGCAATTTCGACAACGGGCTTTCTTCCAGCGATTACAGTCGTTCCAATTGGTGCCCGGCCAGCGTCACCAACCCCGAATATATCCCTCTCGGCGCACTCGAAGCCGGAGAACACGAAATCGTCATCAAAATTCCACAAGGACAACGCGAAGGAGCCAGCATCAGCTACTGGTGTCTGTCCGGCACGCTCATCTGCCACTGATGCCCCACCCCGCCATTGCTTCGCCGTGCGGCCGCAGACAAACATCTGTCTGCCGTACTCCTGCGACCGATTTCATTTTTTGAAAAACACCTTCAATACCTTTCAACCATGAATCTGAAACGATCTTCCCTCCTCTTGGCATGGGCGATTTCGCTCGTCGCCCTTGCCGGCAACTACACCCGTTTTGTCGATCCCTTCATCGGGACGGCTGCCACCGGACACACTTTCCCCGGTGCCACCACGCCTTTCGGACTTGTGCAACCCGGCCCGGCAACGGGTGTCGTAGGTTGGCAATACTGCTCCGAATACATCAACAGCGACACCACCATTTGGGGCTTCACCCAAACCCACCTCAACGGCACGGGATGCACCGATTTGGGCGACGTGCTCATCATGCCCTTCACCGGATCCGTGGGACAGGGCGTCGATATGTCCCAATGGGGTTGGAGCAACGAGAAGCTCAACCCCTATGGAAGTCGCAAAAACCATGAAACGGCACGCCCCGGCTACTATGCCGTCACCCTTGCCGACCACGGCGTGCGCACCGAAATCACCGCAACGCCCCGTGTGGCCTACTACCGGCACACATTTCTGCCGGCCGACACCACCGGGCTGTACATAGACCTGCAACACGGGCCGGCGTGGAACTGGGAGCAGTTCAACTCCTTTGTGCTCGAAAGCTCCTTGCAGCAAGACGACGCCCACACCCTCAGCGGACACATTCGTCGCAAAATGTGGGTGGAAAAAGACATTTATTTCGTCATCAAATTCTCCCAACCCCTCCAATCCATTCGCCGCTTCGAGAAGCAGAAAGGGCACCGAGGCGAGCGCGCCGTGTTGCACTTCTCCCTCCCCGCCGACGGGCGTTTGGAGATGAAGGTGTCCGTGTCGTCCGTTTCGGTCGAGGGAGCACGCCGCAATCTTGCCGCCGAACTTCCGCAATGGAATTTCGAAAGCACAGCCCAAGCTGCCGATTCCGAGTGGGATCGCATGCTATCGCGCATTGAAGTGAGCGGCACGCCCCGACAACTCAAAAACTTCTACACCGGTTTCTATCACGCCCTCATACAGCCCAACAACATTGCCGACGTCGATGGCACCTATCGCGACACACGCGGCAACATCGCCAAGGCCGAGGGCAACGGCGAAATGTTCTCCACGCTCTCCATTTGGGACACCTATCGCGCCGCACACCCCTTCTACACTCTCTTCGTGCCCGAAAAAGTCGATCCCTTCGTGCGCTCCATGATTGCACAGGGCGAAAGTCAAGGCTATCTGCCGATTTGGGCACTTTGGGGCAAGGAAACACACACCATGATCGGCAACCACGCCGTCAGCGTCATTGCCGAGGCCTACCGAAAAGGATTCAGAGGTTTCGATGCGGAGAGAGCCTACGCCATCGTCCGAAAAACACTCACCGAGAGCCATCCGGAGAAAACAAACTGGGAAATCTACAATCGCTACGGCTACTACCCCTATGACTCGATCAAGTTGGAGAGCGTTTCGCAAACCCTCGAAATGACCTACGACGACTATGCCGCCGCCGATTTCGCACGCCGTTTGGGCAAGCAGCAAGACGCACGTTTCTTTGCACGGCGCGCCGACAACTACAAAAACCTCTTCGACCGCTCCACGGGATTCATGCGTCCCAAAGACTCCAAAGGCCGCTGGCGCACGCCCTTCCACCCCGATGCAGTCGGACATGCCGAGAGCGGAGCGGGCGACTACACCGAGGGCAACGCGTGGCAATACACGTGGCACGTGCAACACGACATTCCCGGACTGATCGCACTGATGGGAGGAAAAACGCCATTTCTCAGAAAACTCGACAGCCTCTTCATCATCGAACTCACCAAAACCTTCCTCCCCGACGTGACTGGATTGATCGGACAATATGCCCACGGCAACGAACCTTCCCACCACGTGGCCTACCTCTACGCCATGGCCGGCCGGCCCGAACGCACTCACGAACTGGTGCGTCAGATCTGCGAAACACAATATCGTCCCGCCCCCGACGGCCTTTGCGGCAACGACGACTGCGGACAGATGTCTGCATGGTACATGTTTTCCGCCATGGGCTTCTATCCCGTAGACCCCGTCAGCGCGCGCTACATCCTCGGTGCGCCCCAAATGTCTCGCTTCATCTTGAACATGGGCGGAGGAAAACGATTTGAAATCGAAGCCAAAAACCTCTCGAAAGAAAACCTCTACGTCAAGGAGGTTTACCTCAATGGACGCCGCCACAAGAAAAACTACATTGAACACACCGATATCTTGCGCGGCGGAAAACTCCTCTTCGTCATGGGGGCGAAACCTTAAAACCTCTCTCCATCATCCTTCAACAGCGGTGTCCGCCCAAACAATTTGGACGGACACCGCTTCTTTCTTCTGCCACTGTCGGACATTACCGTTGTTTTTACAAAAAATGAAGGATTTCAACTCAAAATCTCTAACCTCCTCTAAACTTTACCGGACACCAATAATTCTTAAAGAACAACCACATTCAAAGAGCATTCGGCTCTTTGAATGTGGTTGTTCTTATTGATTTTGAAGGACAAAAGCAATCAACATGAAAGGAAATTGTCCGAAAATTTAATTTTCGGACAATTCTATTTTACCTCCCATAGTAGAACGACAATCTGAGAGGAAGAAAATTTATCTCTGATGCAGTTCAACGGAGCAGCTATGAGAATGCATCAAAAAACTATCCAAGAAAAACCTTTCATTTATTTGATGATATTCCAACGAAAGAGTAATAGCAACAACTTGATCACAATAGCTTTCTCAAAGTTTTTCAGTGCCTTATCTATCAATAGTATTTTCAGAACAAATCTCTCAATTGATAAATCATCTTTCTATGGATGCAAAAACTTCTTGATATCCTCTCGAATTTTGTAAAGCTCGTAATTAAGAGGATAGATACGTACTATTTTTCCCGAACGATCCAAAAGAACTTTATTGAAACCTTGTATTCCTCCCGTAGAATGAAGATCAGCATCTTCTACTACAACTTGAGTCTGCGTATTATACAAATAACTTAAAATGGCATTATCCTTTGAGTTGGGAACAGCAAAACGAGGGTATGAGACCTTACGTTCTTTGGTCAAAAAGTGGCTTTTGCCCCCCCCCGGAAGAATCTCTTCATTCAAGTCGTCGCAAAGAAACTCCAAAACTTGAAAACCTAAATCACCATAACATCTTTGCATATCTTCGAAATCATCACATTGCCATGCATTTACGCTTATGGGAGAGGATTGAACCACTAAAATGACTTTGCCTTGATAATCGGCAAAAGAAATGGTACGTCCATCCATCGTGACAGACGAAAAATCAGAAAAGCCTTGTGCCTCCGCAGTGAAAAAAACAGAAAGAGTAAACAAAAACGAGAAAAAAAACTTACACATAATATTCGTGATTAAGATAAAAAAGAAAATACTGATCGAACGAGAATAGAAAAATTTCCATCTCGTTCGATAAACTTAAAACTCTCTTTCCTTTAAAGGGCTTTATTCATCAATATCGGATTGACGGGCGCAAAACAAGGAACAACTTGTATGTTGATATATCCCTCATAACTTCTACCACATTTAGGAGGATTCACCACTACCTTATAAAGACCTGACATATTACGTTTAGCATTGGGAATCACAGGATTTTGTAAATTAGAAGTAAATCCATTAGGGCCGGTCCAAGTGTAATTCGTTAACGGTAAGCAGGTTAAACGTATATCATCCCCCACGCAAACAACATCATTGGGTGCTCCCGCAATAGTCAGGTTCGTCAAATCACCAATGGTCAGTTTTTGCGAGAATGTATTACCACAAGCATCGGTTATACGTGCCGTATAAGTTTCTCCGGATGCTCCATATTCAAAAAATGCGATATCATTGGGAGGAATAAGTGTAGGCCAATCCGACGCATTTACTCCGGAAGGACGTTCTATTTTTTGAGTATTCTGAGCGTTCCACAGTTCATAGGTATAAGGCCCTTTTCCCTTCTCTCCTTTGACATAAATCTGCCCCAATGTACTGGTACCCACACAAGAATAAGCAGCCGTATATTCATGTGCCAATTTTACCTGCGGACGTTTGAAATCAATCGTTGCAGTAGCCAAAGGGCAGGTTTTACCATAAGCACAAATACCTAAACTGTAAACCCCTTCTTTAGTCAGAAGAATTTCTTGTCCGGAACTGGAAGAATTATGAGAGTACCCACCTTCGGGGCCGGCTGTAATGCGAAAATCAGTCCCATGTTGAGAACCTTCATAAGTAATTACTCCTTTTGGAAGAATACGCAAAGTGGAGCAATCTTCTGTCTGTGTATAACTAAAATCACGATAATTATAAAATCCTTTGTGTTTTATATTATACACTTTCACAACATTACAAGGGTCTGTTACCGTCAAAGTATAATCCCCTTCCGGAAGATACATTTCATCAAAATACACATATGTGCTGCTACTTGAGGTGGTTTGTTGTTTCTGATAAATACCATTTGGTCCTCGTAACTCAAAAGTCGTTCCCATTTTAATAGCCTTGTAATCTGTCCTATTTGCTCGTGGTTGAGCATGATCTATCAAGCATGAATTTATTGAATTCGCTCCCAGACCTATCATATATTCTTCTTGTGGTGTAGGAACCGTGATTTCTGAATAGTAATGCCTATCCGGAAATTGAGGAATATCGAAACGTATCTCATATTTTCGGTCATACTGTAATTTACAACTCTCTGTATTACGCGGGATATTATCACATATCAATTGTTCCAATCCCACGCCTTTACCCTTGGTAATGTCATAAACCGCATAAACAACTCCTGCGCAATTGCTGTTTCCTAAATCAGTAGTAACATGATATCCATCGCAAAGATATCTATAAGAAGTAGATATGGTTCTATTAAACCTTAATATATTACTGGAATTACCATAAAGACGTATATTGATACCATTTGCATCAGTAACTTTCAAGTAATAGTCTTTTTCATACTCTAAATTAGCCGGTGTAGTGGATTGATTATACCCAAGGATATCAACTTCGTGATAAACTGGTCCCGAATCAGATGTTCCTTTATAAAAAACGGCATGAAGGGGAAAACAATAATTTCCATCATAATCCTGCCAAGGACGAACAGTGTATTCATAAATTTCGCATTTAGACACTCCATTATAAGTTACAGTTCCAGGTTTAATATACAATGAATATTTACGAGTATTAGCAGTACATTCTTTATGTCTAATATAAAGATTGAGTGTATATTCATTATTAGAACTCTGAGGATAAAAATCACTGATCTTATATGGAGACATATTAAAAGCATAAACTGCATCATCTTTTTTCAATGTTTGCCAATTGTTCGGTTGTTGCCCGAACTTCGCCAGTCCGATCTGAAACATCCCATTCTCAAGAGCAGTTAAATAAGCCGGCCTTGATGTATAAAATTCAGGCTTAACTTTATTTGATACATGTATCAGGTTACAATCCGTATTATTCAGATTGGGTCTAATCATATAAAGACCTTCCGTATATAAAGGCGGAACCTCTCCAAGTGCAGTTATATCCAAATTAACAGTTGCGGTATAGCACTGCTGATCACTGACTTCCACGATATACTTTCCTGCCGGATATTTCTTGAAAGGAAAAGTGTAATTATTTTCATTCTTTTGGGGAGTAATCACAACAGGTGTGGTTATTCCCGATCCGGCTGGTGCAGAAATCATCTTAAATGTATAATTCCCCAAACCTCCGGTTACATTCATAACAATCGTTCCAGAAGCACAATTGGCAAAAGAAGGTAGAGAAAGTTGTTGATTGTAAGAAGCATTGATCAATTCATAATTTCCTCCGACAACAACATTACGAATCATACGGCGAAGTTTCTGTTGGTTATCGCTCTTACACGTTGCGGTAATGACAATATTATAAGTACCAGGAGGGATAGAAGTAAGTAAATTACTCGTTGTAGGAAATATACTAAATCCTCCTTCAGCTTCCGATTCTAAGGAAAAATAATAGTTATAATAATTATCTGCATCCGCACCGGCAGTAATAACTTTAATTTTTCCATCACTTTGACAGACAGAGTTTGTGATCTCTGTGGAAAATTGAATGTCATCACTGGAACAAGAAGTCGTAGGTACCTGTGCCTTTACTACCAATGCAACACAGAAATAAAAGCATACAGCAAGAATACGTAAAGGAAATATAGTGCAATTCATAAAATTGAATATTTTATAAAAATCCGGAAAACAAAAGACCAAAAGCTTTATCTATTATTTGTTAATCCGATATAGGTTTAACACTGAAAAGAATGTTCATAAAGGTACGCTCCGTTGGATTACAATTTGCTTTTACTCTATAAGTGAGCATCCCTTCATTACTTACAGCCACATTCTCGAAAACCTCTGCATCATAGTATACGACAAAAAAGTTCAACAACTCTTTTTCGAATAAAGGTAATGAAGAAGAGTTGTTACTTCGTACAGAAGAAGTAGTTTCTTGAAGAAGGAACTGCTCTTTGTAACGAGCATATAAATCAATCTGATAAAGAGTTGATGCCGTTACATATTCACCGGGTTTTGCATATGTTGGATCCAATGGTAATAAAATCGGAGGCATATAAAACGTCCAACGAGGTTGGGCTATCGCTTTCCCCAATACTCCATTTTTATCCACAAGAAGAGCATTCTTACCTGAGTAAACTGTGCTTGGAGTGGCAGTCAATGCAGGTGTTCCATAATGTTTTTCTCCTATAACGGGAAGATTTCCCACACGCAAAGTTCCTTTCACATGGAGATCTTCCGTGGGCTTATTTGTATTTACTCCGACCAACGTTTGCTGTCCTCTTACAATCAATACTGAAAAAGTTAAGAAGAAAAACAAAAGTACTCCACGGAGAGTATGGCTATTCGTGGTGATCATAAATATCTAATTTTTAAGACAATATTCATATAGGTTTTAGGTGTCTTAACTGCAGAAGATTTGACCTTATAAGTCAAAATACCTGCATTTGTGATCCCGACTTTATCATAAACCTGATTATCAAAGTAGGTAACAAAATAATCCAATTGAGTATTATTAGGAATTACTTGTATATTTTCCGTTGCTCCGGGATTTTTAACCGTATTAGAAACACTCATAGAAAACTGCTCCTTATAAACTTTATACAAATCTATTTGAAACTTATTGGTTCCATTATCAAAAGTTACATTCGTACCTGTCAAAGCATCTGCCTGAATAGGCAAAACGACAGAAGGCATGTAAAAGAAAACCGGTAGCATATGAGTGCTCTTACCCAAAACTCCATTTCCATCCACAACAACAGACGCCCTTGCATTAAAGGTTTGATTTTTGGTTGAAGATGCAGTACCATCAGGCATGGTATATATAGAATTGGTTGCTCCATGAATAGGTAGATTCTCCACACGCATAGTACCGTTCACATGAAGAATTTCTGTGGGATTATATGTATGTATTCCTACCTTATTAACCACTTGTGCCTCTAATGTCAAGGCAGAAAACATCATAATAATATAAGCGAAAAGTTTGAGTCTCATACCTAATAATATTTATATTGTTTCTATTTTTTAATCCAAAGAAGAAGAAATGCTTCTGCAAACCCCAAAGCCTCCTGAGAGCATTTTACAACTCTTCATTTTCTTCTTTAAGGTAATGAATATCTTCGTACAAGCGTTGTTTGTGCATTCGACACACGGATAAGATAAATTCCCCCTGCTTCAAATGTATGCGAATGTCTCCCCTGTGCATTGATAGAAGAAAATACGATACGTTTACCTGATGCATCAAAGACTTCCACATTGGCGTGTTCTTCTCCATAATTAAGGATATTCAAGGTACGATGCTTATCTATACGAATATCAAACGCTTCTAACTGACCTTCATCCGTAGTTGAGGTTATCTTTTTACGCAGAGCAAAACGATTAGGACGATCATAATTATTGGCCGTGAAGCGATAAGTCTCTCCATTGGCGATAGGAGTAGTAGCTCCTGTTAAATGATCTACAAGATAATATTGGCGTCCTTCGGGAATTTCATTCAGCCTAAATCGTAAAAGATAATTCTTTGCTTCATCTCCGGGGATAAATCCTATTTCAGTATCTTTTATTTGAGAATCAGAAGAAACTTGATAGTTTTTATCTTGAAGTGCATACAACTGAGCAGCCCCGGCAACAAAGAGTTTCTCTCCATCATAACCGGAATCATATCCGGAGGTAGTTCCTTCAGCTTCCACAATCCATAGCTTATCAGCTGTTTCCTCACTCTCAACATCAATCATGATGGAGGGGAATGTACGGCTCTGGTTACGATTTTCTGTTGTACTATTCTGTAAATCCTCCCTTTTATAGGTCAAAGATCCTATACCGGTTGCTTTCACCATAAAAGCAGACATAGAAGGGATTTCTTTAGGCATTTCAGGTAGATGACCAACTAAATTTATTGGTACGACATGCGTATATTGGCCACGCGAAGAACCAAAAGTAGAATGTCCATTATTCGTTTTCCAATCCTCACGACTACCAGTATTAAAGAGGTAGATTTCTTTCGCCACCGCACCAGTAAACTTTATCTCTGAGATTTTCATTGCTGCTGTATAAGGATTGGCAAAGATATTCATGTCATTATAATTGACTGGCTGTGTTTCTCCATTTGCACTAAATGTGACCTCATTATCTAAGAAGAGATTACCATAAAAACGATGAGTGGTTGGAGCAGGTTGAGTTATTTGATAAGCTATTTTAGGAGTTAAAAATTCAGTAGCAGAAGCAAGCTCCTCCCATTTCTCATCAAAATCATTATTTTTGGTACGATTATATTTTCTTATCCACGTACCGGAAGCCAATTTATCGGCAGAAAATCCTAATACAGGAACTCCAAAATATTGCCAAGAAGCCTCTTGTTTCTTTCTATTTCCATCAGAAGATTTTGCATATAGCTCAACAACAGCCTTGAAATCAGAGATATTTTTATCTAATATCAATGTACCATTGGGTTTTCCTGCTTCTGCTTTAATAATCGTTCGATAAGCCAAATCTGCCTGTCCTGCATAAGGTCCTTCTGTAACACCTCCTAAATTTGCCGAACCTTCCATATATAAAGAGGTACCCGGCTTTACCACCAAAACTTTCGCCTTTTCACTATGATTGACGTATTGATTGATTTTTCTTTCTGCGTCGGTATGCAAATCACGTATAGCCGAAGATCCAAAATTGGCAACTGTTGCAAAGACTACATCTGCTTCACTTTTATCTGCTAAGTTATCAAATTCACCCGGCAATGTCGGGGGTACAAATTTGCCGGTCCAGTTTTCAGGATTGGCCCATTCATTACTAACATATCCATACCAATAATTGGCATAATTTAATGTAATCGTATTTGTACGATAGAAACGAGTATTTAAGGTTCTACTTGTTCCGTCTCCCAAAGTATTCGTGCTCAGATGAGCAAAATAAACATCTTTATCCGGAGAAAGGTTTCCAGCAGGTTGTCCTAAGACATCACTAAATCCTGTTGTATAAGTAGACTGTTCAGCATTACCACGCTCAAAACTTTCAAGCGGGAAGGGAAAAGCTTCTGTTGTCATAGCAGCAAAGATGCGTCTATTCGTACCAATACCTCTAATAAAAGTAAACTTTCCGTTTTCTTCTTGGTAATAACTGGGATCAAGCAGTTCATATTTATCCGTCGCGGCATCTTTCTCTATATACCAACGAAAAGTAGTCTGTTTTTGTGCACCGGAAATACCAATAGCCAACAACTGAGAGCTCAAATCTATTTGTTCTCTAAGCCCATAATTATCTTTGGGAAGTTTGTAACGTTCCTGCAAAGTATAGTAATAGTTCTGTGGAAGAACAGGTCTTTCCGAATTATTTGCTCTCGGTAAAGTCGGTAAAGTAGAAATATTCAACCTATTGACAGTCAAATTTATTTTGGTATCATTTTGTCCTTTGGTTACATATAACTGTGTGGGATTTGCATAAGCTGCGGCATTTCCCCCCACGAAAATTTTCCGATCCAAAGTATTGAAAGCCGTTGGAAGAGAAACCTCTTTCAATAAATTCTTAGAAAGATCCAAAAAAGAAATCTTAGATAGATTTTGCACCCAAGCAGCTTCCAATTTATTTTCAGATGCATATAATTCGTCAAGCTTATTAGTAGATTCCAATCCCAACTTCAATAAACCATTATTATTGATCTTGAAAGTTTGAAGATTCGGCATAGTAGGTATAGTATATGTCGTATTGGTTCTCCACAATTCATTATGTCCTAAGTCAACATAACGAAGAGCGGTAGCTTTCTTTAAATCAGCACGTATCAGTTTCTGATTTGTTGCGACAAGTTTCCAAACTCCGTTTTCACCCATTATTCTGATTTTTTTATCAGTGCCAAGATTAAAAGATAAAGTCGTCTCTTCCGTCAAATTCACCATTTGACAGCTTTTTACTCCACCTTCTTCCCACTCTATAAAAAGGATCGGCCAATGCATGTGATTAACTGCGGTACGATCTTCAGGTGCGAGAGTTATCTGAACCGGATTCGTTGAATTATAAAAATACAATGTAAATCGTTCATCTTGCTCCCAAGTATTGGAACTTTGTGCCTCTCCTATCAACGGCCAAAACATCGCTATAAGAAAGCCATAGACAGCAAAGCCCTTAAAACTCATCGACAGTTTTAAGAGATAATAAAACAACTGTTGTATATTTCTAAATAACATAGTTTTCTTCCTTAATTGAGCCAAATGTTGTTGTTCAGATCTTCAGTAACAATGGGAGTAATCTCTTTGTTTCTCTGAATCTGTCCATAACTTGTAGAATAGGGGGTACTCACTCCAATACGTAATTTAAGTGTCTCAACGACTCCTCTTTTAAGATGTGTAATGACAAAATGCGTCATTCCATGAGCATCGGGAGAGCGGAAAGCCGGATTGGAAACAAAATGCTCTGGAAGATACACTGTGCCTTTATTGTTGGATAATTGATAAGTGAGATACGGATAATTCGCAGTTTCTTTCTTATTCTTCAAATCATAATTATCAATAGGGCCTCCTATTGCGAATTTTGCAGGTATATTTTCCAGCGTTATTTTCTGTATTGTCAAACCGGCAAACACTCCTGTTGTAAAGTCATAGTTGACTTTTGCGAACAATCTTTTCAGTTTCACTTGTTCTTGGCTCAAAACAGCTCCTTGAACCGTTACATCTCGAAGAGTAGCTGCCATCACTATAGATTTATCAGGAGGATTTGAAGCATATCCTCTTAAATAATCTGCCGTATTCAAATGTAAAGCATTAAAATCAGATTCCGTACCGGCAGCTCCGATACGTGTTTGGTCTTCTTGTTTAAGGTTTGCAACAAAAAAGAAATTTTTCTTCCCTATAAAGCTATTGATATTAAAAGTTGCTACTGCTCCATCATAGGTGGCCAATGACGAACCAGCTAACACAATATTATCAACAAAATCCTCTTTATGAGTATTATCTTTATTGATTTGATCAGATGTCCCATGTGCTCTCACTCGAAAAGAAACGGTCATTTTTTCTTGTGAGTTATTGTTTGATGTCAATTCCTCTTCTTCCGCTGTACAAGCCGAAATAGCAAAGGTACAGAAACCATAAAATATAAAGTTAAAAATCTGCTTCATGACTTCTTTTTATTTGAAAGACACTATTCCTCTTCTTTCCAAGTCTAAGGTTTATTTTTCCCAAGGAACAACCGTAAAGTTAAAAGTAAGAAGCTGTGCTCCTTCCGCAGTTGGTGCTCCGGCTCCGAAAATCACAGCATGGATCGTGTAATGGTAATTCCGAACGATTTTTCGTGGCATCACCAATCGATAAAAATTCGTAATAGGTGTTGTATTAAATTCCTCTTCCCCACCAGCAGGAGGTGGAAAAATCCCTATTGATTTCGCAAAATCTTTACCCAATATAGCAGGAAGTTCCAACATGATATATGGGGAGGTTACGGAAGTTGTATTCACGTAAGGATCTTCCAAGTCATACTCATTGATATATGCCGTAATCTTAGTTGTAGCTTGTGGAACAGGCAGTGTGGTCCGTTGAATGATCGTTCGCGGACGTTCAATTCTCTTTATAATATTTTTCAGCGTTGTTTGAGGAGAAAGATAGGTAGTACCACTAAAATCTTTCATTGTATAATATCCTCTTTGAAATTCGTTATCAGGTACGAGTTTATTCCACTCATAATGTAGGATAATATCAACCTTAGCTACGGCTCTTTCCATCAAAACACGAATAGTGTTTTCTTGATCAGGATTGGGAATATCTACTGCTGTCACTTGCTTTTCTGCAAACATTACGAGAGGTGTTCCCAAATCGTCTATGGCATTTTGTTGTGCAAAAAGTGCTTTTATTTGAGTTACCGTTTGAACATCATCTTCTTCAAGACGAGTTCTAAGAGATTGAGGTAAATTTGCGATGACTATTATAGTTTTGCTCAATGCATTTTCTGCCAATATGGGTAATACGACGGTATTGGTAGATTTATCTTGATTTTTCCATTTACTATTATCATCATTCACCACATCATATAGCATGGCATACTTTTGCAGCCCCGGAAACTTTATTTTATTTCCCGCAGCATTAAAGAACATCACATCAATGGTGTTCACTTGACGTTCCTCGATAGTACCGATTGACTTGACTTCAATATCTTTATAATCGTCAAACGCCAAACTAACGAGCAATCTCCCCTCTCTGTTCTCTTCGATATTAAAGTCCTTTTCGCAAGCGGCAAAGACTAAGCCGACAGCAAAGAGAGCTATGATCGTGGCAAAATTCTTTATCATAGTTCTTGTTTCTTTATCGTATAGACGACTTTATTATTGAACTTAATTAATATCACAGGACTATTCTGTGAAGGTGTCGAAGTAACATTAAGTGTATAATCGGTATGTGTCTGATAAGCAGGGTTCACATGTGAAGCCTGTGTCAGTGGAACCGTAGTCCCCGTTTGTGTAAATTGCAGGTTCTGTCCTATAGCTGCTACTAATTTTACATCGAACTGTATAGGAGAATTTTGTTTAGACGTGACAATCCGTACTTTCTGAGGATTTTTAGTAAAAGTAGGATCTTCTATCCAAACATTATAATAATCTCCGACATAAACAGCATACGCTTCATCTACCCATGGCTTCACGTCATAATTCAAGTAGAACTTATACCCACGCTCTTCTGCAGTGATGTCATAGAAGTTATTTCTCAACACAGAGTAACGAGAATAACGCGTTGCGGCATCCGGCAACGTAAAGAAAGTATTATTTCCCGTTTCCGGAGGATTATTCCAATTTTGATGATCTATGGAAGACTTATAATAAGGTGTTCCGGTATTGTTATAGAAACGCCATACCATAGCCCCTGCCGGATTTAAGCCGACAGCATTTTCGCCACTTGCAAAAGCACGAAGGTGCTCCGGCACATAAAGTGTTGTCACATAGTCATAATAAGTTGTAAGCCCACTGATCGGATCTAAAGAAGGAGTCGTGTAAATCGCTTCTGAATGATTTACAGCTCCAGCACTCTCTACAACATATTCTTGTTTAGCATCGGATGCTGTGCCATAGAAATCCGACGTATAATATTTCCCAGGAAGAAAACTCAGACTCTTGAAATAAGGATTTACAAAGAGCGAAAAATATGAGGGAACTTCGCCTAATGCTAATTTTTCAAAATTCTGCAGCTGTTTAAACTTCAAACGAGTTGCTTTCATTTGCCCTAGTTCGTTCTCTTCTACATAAGCCACTTCTTTAAGCGTCAATTTGATTTTAGCCAAAGTTCTAATAAAGTCCACTACTTCATCTCCCTCTGCAATAAAATGCTGAGGGTCAGTTTGTGTACCTTTACCATTTCTAGTCGATTCCACATTCACATTGAAATAGGCTTGCGTGAGAAGCATAGGATATTCAAGCGTCGGCTTAAAATTAGGACGATAGGGCAAATGTGTAAACGCTTTATTTGTATAAAGTTCTGTTTTATTGGCTATTGCTTGCAGTTGGGTCGTAAGACTCCAAGAATCTTCATTTGCAATAAAGAAAAAATCTCGAAATCCCGGAGAAATAGCAAAGGGAGAATGCCAAACGGAATTTTCTCCGACTGGTTGATTTTTGAAGTCAGTATGTTGATGACGTACATTGTAAATAACCTCACCTGTTTGACTATCACAAATAATCAACCGTACGGAATTGATTCGTTCTTCAGCATCATTTTGTGGCGATCTCACATCTTTGAAATTGACAGAGGTCGACATATATATATTCTCCGGCTTTTCGACCTCTTTCTCAGGCTCATAGTCATATTGACAAGAAGACCAAATTCCTCCCATTAGAACTACGAATAGTCCCATATTCAGGATGCGGTGTTTGAGTCGGATTTCTAATTTCATACTACAATTAGGCCTTACGGACCTTGATTTATTTCGGTGAAAATTGTTCTTGTTTAGTCTCCAAGTTCTAGACTATAACTATGTACTTGCCAATCTTCTACAAAAATTGCCCAACAAACATAGTCGTAGCAATTGGCGCATTTATCTCTGATCTTAAATTTGACTTGAAAGTCATTTTGACAATTAAAATTGAAATGTTCACCACTTTCAGCAGCTTTCTTTACAGCTTCTTGCAAGATAGAGCCATATAAGCTACCATTCCACATGACATCACCTGTTTTAAGATTTTTCAAGGTAATGATACCCTCATGATCAGTTTGAAAATCTTTGAGTGTAAAAGTGGCAAAGGCAGATTTTTCTGTATATCTAATTTGTGCAGGATACTGATAATGTTCTTTTTTCAAATCAGCATTCCCCGCATAATCCGCGGCATATCTGTTTGATTTAATCTCTATACCAAAATCTTTGGGTTCTGCTTTTCGAGCTTTTGATTTAAGTATCGACTCGTCAAGTTCAATTGTGATATTTATTCTGCTTGTTTTCTCCAAGAGGTTTACCGCTGCATGATTATAGAAACTACCGACTTCGCTGACTTCGGGAAGTTCTACAAAATTTCTTCCGCTACCTCCTTGCCAAATTTTTTGTCCATCCAAGCTCCTCAGAAGCATAGGTGCCTTTTTTTTCAGCGAAAGGAAAATATCTTTTTTTGTAGTGAGCCCGGGCTTGCCCTCTTGAAGTTCAAAATTATCATCAAGATTGACCCATGCCATGAATTCATACTTGCCACTTTTGAGTGGCATTAAATATTCGTAATCTTTCGTTAATTGAGGCTTTTTTAGCATCGTCTGCCCTGCCAATACCCCATTGTCGTCAAAGGCAAAGAGGTGAAGCCGATCAACATCCCCAAGATAAGAAGAGTCTTCCGCACAGATGTTTTTACTATAAAACTTCACGTACACTCCTTGGGGACAATCGGCCAAGTCATCGTGAAACAAGTCATTACAACTTGCCATGAAAAAGCCTAAAACACACAAGCAAGCGGCAGGACGTAAGCTAAATTTCATCTTTGTAGTATTGAGGAGTTGAAACATAGAGAAAAGAAAGAAAAGCGAGGAGGGAGGGAATTCCCTCCTCGCTTAAAATAGGTTTATTTATCAAATTAGTCACCAAGCTCAACAGAGTAGGAGTGAACTTGCCAAGGAAGGATCTTAGCTTGAACAGCCATCCAAGTTTCAGTCGGAGTCAAGGGATTGTTAGGATCCACGGGAGGATTATCAGGCTCACCAGGGTTTTCTGGTGTAGGATTATCAGGTTGAGGTTTGGGGTCAGGGTTTTCCGGACGAGAAGGATCGCCAGGAACCAAAGGATTCCAGTTTCCTCCAATACGTTTGAAACCAGCAATTTCAATGTGATAAATATTATTGCGGACTACGGGAGAGTTCAACCAGCCCTTGCTTTTTTTATCAGGATTCACCCAAGCATAGTACAAAACTTTACGTCCAGTAAAGAGTTGAGTAGTTTGTCCCTTTACACCTTTTTTACCTAGTGTGGCAGCCTCACGATCTGTGTAGAAAATATGATTTGCTCCCAACACGATATTATCGTTTTCTCCTAATGAAGCTATTTTATCTTCACCATTTTTATCATAAATAACGGTAGGAGTAAGTTTTGCACGAACAAGAACATATGCTGTATTACCAAAACGATAACTCGTATTATCTGCTTCAGCTCCATATTTATGCGTATTGGGAAGTATTACTTCACCAGAGAGCCCAGCAGCTAAATCTGCTGTTATATTATCAAGATTACCAGCATAATCACTTTTCACAGGAGTTTGCAAACCTGAAATACCTATGGTTTTATGTTCTCTCCACAATGTAGAATAATCATAATGTTGTGCAGCTGCGAGTGCATCAGCCCCATCTAATACATTGAAATTATTATTAGTAGGAACAAACGAAGAAGCAGGTGTTTTATAAGCCCAAAGATTAGGTTCATCACTTACTTGTTGAGCAAAATACAGTTTGCGTTCTCCTTGTGCAACTACATATTTAATATCACTAACAGTAGCAATTTTATAATTTGTCTCTGTTTCAAATGGAGTTTCTGGATTATCCCCCAAAATATCAAAAGTCGCCTTTTGAGAGGAAACCATAACACGGGCTACAGCTCGCTTCACGACTACTTTAGCCGTATTTTGCCCACCAACAGCCTCCGTTTCTTTTACACCAGCTGTAACAGAAACATTTTTGGCAGGCTCACCTGTCATAAGGATTTGTTCCTTTTGTTCGCCTCCAACACCTATGACGGCTGCAACCTCAGAAGCAGCAGAGATACTTGTAGGATCTGTAACCATACCTCCCTTTTGGAAAACCATCTCAGAAGAGGTGTATTTTGCAGCAAAACCTGTTTCAGTAGCTTCACTTGCAAGAAGGGTATTTGCTGCAGGAGTTGGATTTACGACCACATAAACCGTTTTATTACCAGGAGTAACACGAATGCCTTTTTTAGGTTTAACCAAATTCGTCGTCTCAGACTCTCCATTTACGAAATCCAATTCAGTCTCCGCGAAATAGGGAGAAGCCTCAAGCTTTCCACTTGCGTCAAAAACATAAACCTTCACACCTGCAATTTTATCCTTACCGGCCCACTTACCAATATGGTTATAGTCAGGATCATTTTTATCTTGACCATCATTAGCGGCGCGATTTGCATTAGAGGGGAAAGCAAATTGCAGGCTCATGTAGGTAGTTCCTGTAGCTTTTCCTTCTAGATTTTGTTCGTCAATCTCATTGCTCGAACAAGCCGTGAAAACACCTGCGCTCAAAGTCAGTGCCATCGCAGCAAAGAAAAGATTCTTTTTCATAATTGTTAAAAATAAAAAGATAAAAAAAATATACTTTATTTCAAAACACTAAATCCTACAATAGAGCGGACATGCCGGCAATGTGTGAGAAAGTGTGATATCATTATAGAGGAGAATTACTCTCTTTTGTTTTTATTCCATCTTAAGAATTTCGGCTAAATTATGTCGTGCTTCCGGCAAATGTGATACTTTTTCAAAGCAAGCTTTCGCTTTATCGTATTCACCTTTCCAAGCATAGTGTATGCCTAAATTATTGATCTGCTCAGGAGAAGCAGGGAAAGAAATCAAGAGATTCGCTTCTTCATCACTGAGTGGACGCACCAATCGAGCAGCCAAAGAATTAAAGCGACTCACCGGATTTTCAGGATAGTAGAGAGCAGCGGTTTTCAAAGCTTCTTTTCGTTCTTCTGATCCTTCCGGATAATATTTTGCCACGAGATACATCTCATTGAGGCTCAACATTTCAGGGTAAGTTTTGATTCGTCTTATGGCTTCTTCGGCTCCAAAAGATCTGACTTGATAAGTGAACTGATATTCCGTGCGACGAAGTTGAGGATAAATCATATTAAGCATATAGCGATAGGGGTACCCTCCTGCCAATTCTTTCAGGAGCATTTTGCGTGCGGAGTGAGAAGGGGTATAATTTATGATATCCAGAATTTCTTGACGATAATTCATATTGGAGGCGGATATCATTTTCTGCAATCCTTTCCAATCTTCCCCATGCCCAGCAACTGCAAACATCTCGGTTCGCAAACCATATCTGTACTGCAAATAATTCACGAATGCCATGGCTCTTTGATAGGCCAATCTCTGATTATTCGTAAACTCTCCTTCGGGAGAAGCATATCCGTCAATGGTTACATTCTGCACTTTAACATCGGGATTGAGGAGTATGCGCTGCGCTACGCTGTCTACACGTCGAAACTCATCCTCATTATTCCCCAGGGTCTGCAAAAGCTCTGTGCGATTACGATGAAAAGTAAATCTCGCCATAAACTTTGCAGTACGCACCTTAACAGCCTCCTGCTCCGGCACTTGATAGCAAGCACGAAAATGAAATTGAGGTTGCCAACGTTGTGAATGCTGAGATTCCGAATCTTGCATTTTAGGAGCATATACAGCCGGTTTTAGAATGAAAGTTTCTTCTGCCAACAAGCAATCAGCACATCCCGAAACCGTCTGTCGCACTTCCAAAGCCGCCTTATTCATCCAAGCAGAATAAGGAGCGGCATAGGTAAAATCGACAGTTTGCCTCATACCATTCATCCTCAAGACGATCGAAGGCGCAGCATTGGGATTTTGACGTTGCCAAACGATTGAACGCTGTCGTCGTGCCACTTTCACATCAGGAAAACGATAACTATTTTGCCCCTCCTTGTCAACCAACTGGGGAGTGAGGGTCAATAGAGCTTTACTGTCTAAATCTATTCCATCAAGGACAGCCTCAAACCTCACATGAACGGAATCTTTGACACGCTTGACTTCGGATTTTGCAAAACTCAATCGCCCACGAAAACCTTGCGCAAAAAAGGGTGTCGCGACAAGCAGGACGAGCAAAAACCAAAATATTCTTTTACGAGTGTTCATAAAGTTCATGTTGTTTATTTTATAACATATACCAACGAAATAGCAGCCTTGGTCAGACCGAAGTAGTAATCGTGGGAGCTTTCCATCTTCGTTCCGCAAAGCCCACAGCGATATTTATCATAATCGGTATAGACGTTTCCAACACCCAATTCGGCTTCAAGACTCCAACGGCGACTCAACACCCATTGATAACCAGCCCCAACTCCGACACCGACGAACCAACCCTCATAGCGATGATCACGATATTTTTTCAACTGATCAAAGGGGAATTTGTAGTTACCGATATTATACCTTCCGCCAAGTGCATGCACGCCGATAAACCAACCGTTAAACCGCTCGCAAGTCCAATATCTCCATTCGGGCTGGATCAGAAGATGTTGAAATCTTTCTTTATCCTTTTTACCGCCAAAAGGGTTCAACCCGATTTGAAGGTCGAAAGTCTGCTTACGATTGAGCGACATTTCCAAACTTAAATTAGGGGTAAGGGCGGCATCGTATAGCAAATTATTTTTTACTACGACATTTTGAGCATACGCCCCCATAGAGAAGAGTAGAGCCAATAACAAGGCTAACAAATAAGGTTTCCTCATCGTCTTATGAAAAAGTTGGATTGGAAAGAGGTAAGTTCTTATCTCAAAATAAGGTAAAACTGCATCTGATATTAAATCAAGATGAGGCAGGTTCTTTTCTCTCAGAGAAAAACCGAAGCCGAAGAATTATGATTATCTCTTAAAATTATATTGCAAAGATAATCTTTTTATATCCAATACGACACTCTTTCTGTCTTCATTTCTCGGAATTTCACGTTTAATAACTAAACTGACACTAAAATGCAACATAAACATAGCAATATAAGCAAAAAAACAAATAATAAAGATTAGAAAAAGGAAGAAAAAGAGGCAGAAAAAGCTCTTAAAAACAAAACGCATAAAGATTAGAGATGCAAGGAATTAGCACTTTTCCGCTCTATTCGACATATAATCTTAATCTCATCAAAAAAACTCTTATTTTACAACGACGAAGAAAACAAAAAACAGTCTTCATTCGTTTTCCTCTTTTCACGCCGACGAGAGAAAAAGTTTTGCTTTCTCCCTCCTGCACAAAAAACGGCATGCTCACGGCTCAAAAAGCCCTTTTTCACCCTATATTTCATGTTTTTGCCGTTTTGCCTTCGCAAAATGAGAAAAGCCCCTGATTGTCAATCTGTTTCGGTGAAGACAAGTGAAAGGAGAGGCTTTCGGCGATTTCATAAGCATCTGATTTTCACGGCAACTACGGTGAAGGCAAAATTTCCTTTTGCCTTCACCTGCTTCCGCTCGAATGTTCGCAATTCGGGAAAGAAACGAGGTTGCGAAGGCAAAAAAACGAAACAAATAATTGGTATTCAGACGATTGGAAGAAGAGCGTTTCGGTTTGCCTTCACTTGCCTTCGCCAAGAACAGATTGAAATTCAGCGAATTGCGGCATTTTGCGAAGGCAGTGAAGGCAAAAATAAATAACAAGGGAACGCGCACGCGCGCGAGAGGCGGACGAAATGCGACGTAGGGAAGAGAACCGGCCGTCACTGCCTCCCACCTAAAAATGTCTACGTCTGAGGTAGAAATTGCTACGTCTGAGGTAGTATTTTCCTAATGGGAGGCAGTGACGGCCGGGGAGGAGGCGGAGGAGCGGGCGCGGAGAAGAGAGGGAGATGCCGGCGCGGACACGACATTTCGGTGTACTTTCCGCAACGGCATGAAAAAATCATCGGTGTTTTTTGTGGCATTCTTGTGGAACACACCACGGGGCGCGAAGACAAAAGCACGGAAAAAGACCGGCTTATTTTGGCACTACACTTGTAAATTCTTAACTTTGCATTTGCTATCTGCCTCCTCGCACGCCCCCACTCCCTGCCTATCCCGGCATGCCGGCAACTCTCGGCACGATGCGGACGTCGGCGTTTGCTCTTGAAGGCGTTTGTTTTTGCATTTACTCAATTCTCCCCTGCCGCTCATGATAGTCTGCATTGCCGAAAAACCCTCCGTTGCCGCCGATATTGCCAAAATCATCGGTGCGACGCAACATGTTCGCGTCGGACGCAACGCCGGCTACTACGAAGGCAACGGCTATCGGGTGACATGGACGTTCGGGCATCTGTGCGAGTTGAAAAATCCAGAGGAATACACGCCTTATTGGAAGCGGTGGTCGCTCGGTGCGCTGCCGATGATTCCGGAACGCTTCGGCATCCGCCTCAAAGAGGGCGCGGAGGAACAGTTTGCGGTGATCGAAAAACTTTTTGGCGAGGCCGACCGCATCGTGAACTGCGGCGATGCCGGACAGGAGGGAGAACTCATTCAGCGTTGGGTGATGCAAAAGGCCAAGGCAACGTGTCCGGTGGACAGACTGTGGATTTCGTCGATGACGGAAGAGGCCATTCGCGAGGGTTTTGAGCAACTCAAACCTCAATCCGAATACCAAGGTCTTTACGAAGCCGGTTTGTGTCGCGCCATCGGCGACTGGCTGCTGGGCATGAACGCCACGCGGCTCTACACCTTGAAATTCGGACGCAACGACGGCAGCAGGGGGGGGCAACCGCTCTCGATCGGACGGGTGCAAACGCCGACGTTGGCACTGATCGTGCAACGCCAACAGGAAATCAAGGCCTTCCGCCCCGAACCCTACTGGGTGCTCTCGACGATTTACCGCGATGTCACGTTTACGGCCAAAGTAGATGGGGAGGAGGACGAAAACGCTTCGACAAAAAACGGCATCAAGCGGGGATTTACGCGACGCGAAGAGGCCGAAAACGCCCTTGCAGCCATTGAGGGGCGGCCGTTCACGGTGAAAGCCGTGACGAAGAAGAAGGGCACGGAGGCTCCGCCGCGCTTGTTTGACCTGACTTCGCTGCAAGTGGAATGCAACAAGAAATTCGGCTTCGGGGCGGAAGCGACGTTGCAGATCATTCAGCAACTCTACGAGTCGAAGTTCACGACCTACCCCCGTGTGGACACGACGTTTTTGCCCGACGACATCTATCCCAAATGCAAGGGCATTCTGAACGGCATTGCCGCGACGTATGGCGAATTGCTGCTGCCGCTGCGGGGGGCGCAGTTGCGCAAATCGAAAAAAGTGTTTGACTCGTCGAAAGTGACCGACCACCATGCCATCATACCAACCGGTGTCGCGCCCCGCAACCTGACGGAGATGCAACGGCAGGTGTATGACCTTGTGGTGCGGCGTTTTATCGCGGCGTTTTATCCGGACTGCCGGTTTGCCACGACCACGATCGACGGCGAAACGGCGGACATCCCCTTTCGAGCCAACGGCAAGGTTATTCTCGAAGAGGGTTGGCGCGAGGTGTTCAAAAAAGAAAAAAGAGAGGACACCGACAAGCCCGACGAACACTCCCGCCCGGAGGAGGAGGAGCGAACATTGCCCGATTTTGTGAAAGGCGAAAGCGGCATGCACACCCCGACCCTCACCCAAAAAGAAACGACACCTCCGAAGCCCTACACCGAAGCTTCGCTGCTGAGAGCCATGGAGACGGCCGGCAGAAACGTGGAAGACGAAGAGCTGCGCGACGCGCTGAAAGAAAACGGCATCGGGCGACCCTCCACGCGCGCGGCGATCATTCAAACGCTCTACCGACGCGGCTACATCCGCCAACAGCGAAAAAGCCTGGAAGCGACAGAAACGGGAATGGAACTGATTTCGCTCATCAAGGAGGAACTCCTGAAAAGCGCGGAGCTGACGGGGATTTGGGAAAACAAACTCAGAAAGATCGAGCGGAAAACCTATTCGGCCGCGGGATTTATAGCGGAGTTGAAACAAATGGTGGGCGAAATCGTGCGCGAGGTGTTGGCCGACAACACCAACCGCCGCATCGGCATTTCGTCGGAAGAGGTATCGCCCCCACCGACGCAGCGAACGGAAAAGAACAAACAGGAGAGGCGAAAAACAGTGAGAGCCGGAAGCACCTGCCCTCTCTGCGGCGAGGGGAAGGTGTTGAAAGGACACACGGCCTACGGCTGCTCGCGTTGGAAAGAGGGTTGCCAATGGCGGAAACCGTTTAAGTAAACATGGCGCGACGGCCATTGCCGATCCTCTCCCCTCCTACGGAGAAAGCGGCGGGGATTCAAACTCCGTGTTCCCCAAAAAACGACGAGGAGCGCACCGATTTGGGAGAGCGAAACGAGTTGCCGAAAATCGTGCGGCTGATCGGGAAAGAGGGTGTCGCGACGCGGTCAAAAATCATTTT
Organism: Alloprevotella sp. OH1205_COT-284; assembly: GCF_003859795.1. Lineage (GTDB taxonomy): Bacteria > Bacteroidota > Bacteroidia > Bacteroidales > Bacteroidaceae > Alloprevotella. The sequence continues at coordinate 77,284 of NZ_RQYI01000005.1, forward strand.
TTTCGACGGTCGGCCGTGTTCTCCGTTGTTTTTTGGGAAAATTATTTGGCTGTTAAGTTTTTTTTGACGTTATTTGCATGTGCAATTCGTCCATTCTTGCGACGAAGGTTCAGAACATATCATCTCTTTAACCTCTTAATTTGCCACTCTCATGAGTGAACTTGAAGATCCCCGGCTCGAAGCAGCTGCCCCTCAGCCCGAAACGACCGATACTCGGAACGAAGTAGAAACGCCTCTTGTCGAAGAAAGCGCAAGCGCAACCGACAAGGGCGAAGAGCGCATTGAAGACACCGTACAAAATGCCGAAACCAACGACATGGCCGTGCCGACCACAAAGGAAGAAGTGATCGCCCGCTTGAAAGCCTGCGTGGAACAAGAAGAAGCGGCCGACCGGAGCGTGACGGACATGTTGCGGACGGTGTTTTACCGCCTACACAACGAAGAGACCGCAGCCGCACGAGAAGCGTTCGTGGCGGCCGGAGGCGACGCGGCCGATTTCAGTGCGGCAACAGATCCGCTCGAACAGGAATACAAAGACTTGATGAACACCATCAAGGAGCAACGTGCCAAAGCCGCGGCCGAACTGGAAGCCGAACGTCGAAAAAATCTTGACCGAAAACTGGACATCATCGAGAAAATCAAAGAGCTGGCCGGCGATGCGGACAAAATCGACAAAAACTACGATTCGTTCAAAGCACTGCAAGCCGAATGGAAAGAGATCGGAACGATACCGGCCGAACATGTGACCGAAACGTGGAAAAACTATCATCACTACGTGGAGCAATGCTATGACCTGCTCCGCATCAACCACGAAATGCGTGCCTACGATTTCAAGAAAAACCTGGAAATCAAAACCCGCCTTTGCGAAACGGCAGAAAAATTGGCCGAACACGACGACGTGATTAGTGCCTTCCACCAACTTCAAAAACTGCATCAGGAGTTTCGCGAAACAGGACCGGTAGCCAAAGACATACGCGAAGAAATCTGGACACGCTTCAAAACGGCTTCGACACTGATCAACAAACGACACCAAGATCATTTCCTCGGACTGAAACAACAAGAGGAAGAGAATTTGGCGAAAAAAACGAACCTCTGCGAACAGGTCGAAGCCCTGACTTTCGAGGGGCTGACGACGGTGGCGGAATGGGACGCGATGGCACAACTCATCATCGGACTGCAAAACGAATGGAAAACCATCGGTTTCACGCCTCGAAAAGTGAACCAAGAAATCTTTGAGCGTTTCCGCACGGCATGCGACAAGTTTTTCCAAGCAAAAACGGCATACTTCCGCGCCCTGCGCGAAAGCCTTGCCGAAAACCTGCGCAAAAAGACCGCTCTGTGCGAAAAGGCCGAGGCCTTGAAAGACAGCACGGAATGGGGCAAAACGACGAGCATGCTGGTGAAACTCCAAGCGGAGTGGAAAACCATCGGCCCGGTGGCACACAAAGTGAGCGACGCGGTGTGGACACGTTTCAACACGGCCTGCAACACTTTCTTCGACCGCAAGAAAGAAGCGGAAGCGGGCGTGAGAGAAGAAGAAGAGGCCAACATGACCAAAAAACTCGACATCATCGCACGATTGGAAAAACTGGTGGCAGAGGGCAGCGAAAACCTGCTGCAAGAGGTCAAAACGTTGCAAGCGGAATGGAACGAAACGGGACATGTGCCTTTCCGCAAAAAAGAAAAACTCTATCGGAGCTATCGAGCCGCCTGCGACAAACTCTATGAAACCATTCATCAAGACGCCGGACGCAGACGGCTGGACAACCTCGTGAGAAAAGCCTCGCAAAGCGGTAACGAACGCCAACGGCTGCAAAGAGCGTATGACGAGAAAAAGGCCGAGATACAAACGTATGAAACGAACCTCACGTTTCTCACCACAAAATCGAAATCGGGCAATACACTCGTGGCCGACATCGAACGCCGCATTGCCACCCTTAAAAACGATTTGGAACTCATCGCACAAAAGATGAAGGAAATCGCAGAATAGTCGTATTTATCAGAAAAGCTCCGTGTGAAACATTGTTTTGCACGGATGTTTTTCTGTTTTTGCCCCACCCTGTCGGAACGGCCGAGAAAAGAAGAAAGAACGGATCGGCTACGGCCAACGGAGATGTAGAGCGAAGGGGAGAACCGGAAGAGGGCGTTGCGACCGAAAGAAAAAGAAAACACTTGATTTTGAAACATTGAACTATCCGCATTTATGAAAAAGCTACTGATTTTGGCACTGCTGCTGCAAACCTTCACGCTTGCAGCCGAGAATGTGTCTCAGGAAACGGCACGCAAGATTGCCATTTCTTTCTTACAGAAAAAAGGGATCGTGACCACGCCGAAACATTCCCTCAAAGCGATCAAGAGAAGCCAGTCGCCTTCGTCGGCGAGGGGTTCGGGAGAGGCCTATCACATCTTCGACGCCGGCAACGATAAGGGTTTCGTGATTGTGTCGGGCGACGACCGCACCACGCCGGTGCTCGGATATACCCGAAAGGGGCACTACGACGAGAGCAAAGTTTCTCCGGAATTTCGGGCTTGGTTGGATGAATATGCACGACAAATCCAAGCTCTCAGACCGACGACAAAAGGTGCGATCGTGTCATCGGGCACCCGAAGCACGACACTCGACGAGGTCACGAAATATGCCATTGCGCCGCTGTTGGAAAGCCGCTGGAACCAACGCGCTCCTTACAACAACCGCTGTCCGCAGTTGCCGAATGGGAAAAAGACCGTGACGGGATGCCTGGCGACGGCCGTGGCGCAGGTGATGTATTACCACCAATGGCCGGAGAAGACGAAAACGGAAATACCGGCCTATACGACAGATACGAAAAAACTGAATATGCCGGCCATTGCGGCAGAAAGTGTCATCGACTGGGGAAATATGCGGCCGGTATATCCGGAAAATGCCACGACAGAAGGGGGAAATGCGGTGGCGGACTTGATGTATTATTGCGGCAGTGCGCTGAAAATGGACTATGACTTGTCGTCGGGGGCTTACTCCTCTTCCGCCCCTCATGTGCTGCAAACATATTTTGATTACAGCAACACCACACGCATAGAGTATAGAAAAAACCATACATCGAAAAGCTGGGAGAATACCATCTATCAAGAGTTGTCGGAGGGACGACCGATTGTTTACAGCGGACAATCCGGAGGCGGCGGACACTCCTTCGTTTGCGACGGATATGACGGCGACGGCTTCTATCATATCAACTGGGGTTGGGGCGGCGTGGCCGATGGTTATTTCCAACTATCGGTGATGAACCCGGGAAACAATTCGGGAGCCGGAGCAAGCTCGACTGCGGACGGATATGCCGGAAATCAAGACATCGTCATCGGCATAAAACCGCGAACGGAAGGAGAACCTACTCCTCAATATACTCCGACGGCAGAAAACTTTGCAGTCACGGGAACAACAGGCTCTTATCGCATCTGTAATTACAATCCCGTCCGAATCAACTTTTCATGGCAAATGGCTTATGTCAATGCGGAGGGCGGCCTTACCCGGATCGGCTCGGTCAGCAATGGTGCTCTCAATGGCATGGTCAGCGGAAGATTTTCTTACTTTTCCGGTCAAATCGACTTTCAAGGCAAAATCACCACGCCCGGCACTTATCGCGCCATTCCGGTGGCGTGGTTGCAAGGACAGGAACCGACGGAAGCAATAGCGACATCGCGCAGCGATCGTCAGTATTTTGAAGTGGTGGTGGGCAGCGACGGACGAGTGACATCGGTCAAGGCACATCCGCTCACAGACGTCACGATCACAAATATCGCCACCACACAACCGGCGGTCGTTAATAAGAAAACGACCGTCAGGGTGACCATGCGCAACAACACGGCCGACGAATATCAGTCGCGATTATTCTTCTTTGCCTCAAAAACCACCACGCCGGGAGCACCCAAAGAGAACACATACGTGCAAATGGGTGGCAACGAGGAAGCTACGATCGACTTTGCCTTTCAGCCGACGGAAACCGGAACGTACAACATCAGCATCGCAACAGACCGTGCCGGAAACCAAATCGTAGGAAGCGGAAGCATCAACGTGTTGCAGACATTGCAAGAGGTGAGTGCTCCGAGAATTGTGAGTTGGAACCTGCCCGTTGGCAACGGCGGAACACTGTACAGACAACAATTCAAAGGATCTGTGAGCGTAAAGAACGAAGGAACAGCACCCTATAACGCTCCGCTCACCATCCATCTCTATGAACCGAGTGTGAGACCGGGATATATATCTGTGCAGCAAAAGGTGACAAAACTTCCGACGATAGCTCCGGGAGAAACGGTCGATGTGGAATTTGAGTTTCGACAAACAGGCTACCAAGAACTTTTCTTGTATGCTTATTTCAATGAAGACCAAGGTGCTCCCCGTTTCCGCCTCACGACGCAACGCGGAACTACATACTACAAAGGCGGAGAGGAAGAGAGCGTCGCACCCGGCACGTCGTTCAACACGGAAGAGGATATGACGGCCGTGGTGTTTGAAGGTAGTGCGCCCCAACAGGTCACGCCCAACGGCAACCCCAATACGCTCTACTATTTTGAAAGCGGTGCAACCGTGCCCGGTCAGCTCGACAACAAAAATGTGGTGGTCGGCGACAGAGCTGCCAACATCACCATAGAACACGGACGCGACTTTTCGCCCGTCAAAGATTTCAACGCGCAAAATATCCTCTATAAACGCCGCATCGGAAACGGAACGAGCGGCAGAGGAGGTTGGGAAACCATGGCACTTCCGTTTGTGCCGACCGACATCACCACCGAAGAGGGCAACGCACTGACATGGATCAAAGAACGGGGCGGAGCAGGAGATTTTTATCTGAAAGAATTTGCCGGTGTGAGCGATGATTCGAGAGTGTTGTTTAAGTTTACTTCCGAACTTCGAGCCAACACACCTTACATCGTGGCCTTTCCGGGAGCAAGGTTCGGCAACAGAAGTCTTGCCGGGAAGACATTGGTTTTCAAAGCCCAAGAAAGCAAGATCAAAGCCGACGCTTCGATCATCGGCCATACATCGAGCTATAAATTTGTAGGAACGACGAAAACCGAAAACGTGGCCGATGCTTATGTGTTGAACGCTGAGGGAACGGTCTTTGAACGCAACGCAACCGCTCAAACGATGCCTTTTGCAGCCTACTTCACGGCCGACAGCAACGTCATTGGAAGCAGTCAGAGATTGTATATCGGCAGTTTTGAAAACAACATCACCGGATTGGACGAACCTCTCTTTCAAAAACAAAAGGAAGAAGCAAAAGCCGTTTATGACCTCACGGGACGCCGCGTAAGCACAATGCGCCGCCACGGAAACGGAACTATTGACCACCTCCCGAAAGGACTCTACATCATCGGAGGCAAGAAAGTGTTCAGATAACGATTTGTTCGATCACAAAAAACGACTATAACCCATGAAATCTTATCAAACTCCGGATATTCAACTCCTGCAATACAGTTTTGAACGTATTATCGCCACTTCTCCCCTACCCGATCTGGAAGATCCCACAGTGAGAACCCCCACACAAGGCAGTTCTATGAACCAAAGTGCCGGCAGTGGCATTTGGGATTAGTGTTTACCGCCTCGAAAAAGAACAACAAACAGCCCTACTTCATGCGGCCGCTCCCTTTGCATACAACGGAAGCGGCCGCACCGTTTGACGAAAACAAGGTTTTCTGCGAGATTTCGGAACAAAAAACAGGGCGGGGAAGGAATGGTCTTTAACGGACGGCGAGAAATTCGTATCTTTGCGATTGGAAGACGCGATTGGCTCGTAAAACCACACGACACGCAGTTCGGGCAGGCGGCTTTCGCTCACAAAAACTCAACACCGACAACATGAATATAGGAGATAAAGTCCGCTTTCTCAACACCGTGGGAGGGGGAAAAATCACAGGATTTCAAGGCAAAGACATTGTGCTGGTTTGCGACGAAGACGGTTTTGAAATTCCCACGCTTCGGTCAGAAGTGGTGGTCATTGAAACCGACAACTACAATTTCGTCCGCCCCGAATCGAAAGAAAAAAACATGCCGCGGAAATCTGCCGATACCCGCACCGGCATCAAAGCCGCACTTGCCGAACATCACCATTCCGACGACGAAGAGGAGGAAGAGCAAGATCCGGCCGATAGGGAAATGACGTTCCGCGCACGGCCAATCGAACGGCGAGGGGGAGATGTGTTGAACCTCCACATCGGATTTGTGCCCGTTGATCGAAAACAAATCAGCACGACACGTTTTGAGGCTTATCTCATCAACGACTCCAACTACTATGTTCGCTGCCTTATCTTCACCCAAGAGGGAAAACTGCATCGACTGCGGCACGACCGAGAAATCGAACCGAACCAAAAAGTGTTTCTCGAAGAATTGAGCCACGACGACCTTCCCGACATCGAACGGCTCACGGTGCAAGTCATGGCTTACAAAACGGAAAAAGCATTTTGTGTCAAATCGCCACTCGACCTCACGATCCGCATAGACGGTACGAAGTTCTACAAACTGCATACGTTTCAAACCGGCGATTTCTTTGAAGAACCGGCCTTGGTGATCGACCTTGCCCGCAACGACCAACCGGCTCGCAACGTGACCGTAAACGCGAAAGACTTGGAAGACGCCCTCACGACACCCCGATCGGCAGAGAGAAAAGCCGCACCGGCACGTATGGAAAAAGGAAAAACGGAAACGAAAGCCGACGACCGAAACGCGATCGTGGAAATAGACCTGCATGCCGACACCATCCTTGACTCGACAAAAGGTTTGGAGCCGAAAGACATCATGACTTGCCAACTGAAAGTGTTTCATGACACGATGAAAAAACATGCCAAAGACCGTGGTCGGCGAATTGTTTTCATCCATGGAAAAGGAGAAGGCGTGCTTCGCACCGAAATTCTCAAAGAACTCAAAAAACACTATCGCCAATGCACCCACCAAGATGCCTCTTTTCGAGAATACGGATTCGGGGCGACAATGGTGACAATCAGATAATTGATAACAATCCGATAAGCGGTAAAAATCAGAAAACTCTTCACATACAATGAAAAAAATCTTTCTTTCTCTACTGGCCGTTTTCGGCCTCGCCACAGCACACGCCGATGAGGGCATGTGGCTGTTGAAACTGATGGACGAACAGCATTTGGCCGACTCGCTCCGCAAAGCCGGTTTGCAACTCGACCCGTCCGAGCTTTACAATGAACATGCCCCATCGATGCGCGATGTGGTCGGCATTTTCGGCAATGGTTGCACGGGAGAAATCATCAGCAAAGACGGACTTGTCCTCACCAACAACCACTGTGGTTTCAGCTATGTACACGCCATGTCGGACTTGAAACACAACTACCTGCAAGACGGCTTTTTTGCCAAAAGTCGGGCGGAAGAGTTGCGCGTTCCCGATCTGACCTTCACATTCGTGGTGCGCATCGTCGATGTGACACAGGAAGTCGAGGCAGAAGCCAAAAAGCAAAACGCCGACGACTACCGCATGCAGAGCCATTCCTTTCTGAATGATTTGGCCGAAAAGATGCGCAAGAAAAGCGATCTGGCCAAACGCAAAGGAATGACGATGCGCATCGTGCCCTACTTCGGCGGCAATCGTTTCTTCGCGTTCTATGAGCAAGAATACACCGACGTTCGTCTGGTGGTCAATCCGCCTCAACAAGTGGCACAATTCGGTTTCAACCAAGACAACTGGATGTGGCCTCGCCATAATGCCGACTTTGCCGTGTTTCGCGTGTATGCCGATCGCAACGGACAACCGGCCGATTATCATAAAAACAACATCCCTCTGCGCTGCAAGAAGTGGATGCCCATCAGCCTGAAAGGAGTGAACAAAGGCGACTACACCATGGTCATGGGATTTCCCGGCAGCACCAGCCGTTATCTCACAACCTCACAAGTGCGTTTGCGTACGGAAAGCATCAATGCCCCTATCAACCTTGCCGGAGAAGCAGAGTTGAAATTCATGAAAGCACTCATGGACAGCGACAAAGCCATGTCGCTCAAATATGCCGAAGACTACATGAGCCTCGGCAACGTGGTGAAAAACTACGGAGGCATGAACGAAAGTGTCAAAAAGACCGGACTGCTCGACATCAAAGCCGAAGAAGAACGTGCATTCAGAGCCTTTGCCGCCCAAAGCGGAAAACCGGAATATCAAAACATCATAGAGCGCATAGACTCACTCGTTGAAGCCGTAAAAGACACGCTGCACGACTACAACTTGTTGCGCTACACCTTTGGAGCACAAAAATTCAAAGCCAAAGCCGAACTGGCCGAAACTTTCGGAACGGCACTCGGAAAAAAAATACAGGGAACGGCGTCCAAAAAAGAAAAAGGTGCCGACGAACGTGCCCGCCAAAACCTCGTGAAACACTTTGAGGAAGATTTGGCAAACCTCGACATCGACTACGACCGTCGGAAAATGCACCTGCTCGCTCCCTATTGGCAACAACACCATCGCCTCGAAATGCAACCCTCGTTTGCGAAACAAGACATGACGAGCTATTTCGACACCCTCTATACCACGTCGGCATTTCGTTCAAAAGAGGCTTTTGAACGGAAATACCTCTCTACCGACAACTGGGAGGACTTCGGAAACGACCCTCTCTTCGATCACCGAAAAGCCCTTTTGAAGGCTATCAACAGCTACCGCCCCGCCATTGACCGCTACCAACGCCGGGCAGCGGAGTTAAACAGAATTTATGTTCGCGGTTTGTGTGAAATGTACAACTGGTCTAAAAGCCCCGATGCCAACTTCACTCTCCGCATGACCTATGGCAGCGTAAAGCCCTACTCTCCTCGCGACGCCGTGTTCTATGATTGGAAAACTTCGCTCAAAGGAATGTTTGAGAAAGAAAATCCGAACGATCCCGACTATGTCGTAGATGAAAAGCTCCGTCGCCTCTATCTCGAAAAAGCTTACGGCCGTTATGCCGACCAAAACGGAGAACTCCCCACCTGCTTCCTCTCCAACAACGACATCACGGGCGGAAACTCAGGCAGTGCCGTGCTCAATGCCAACGGCGAACTCATCGGACTGGCTTTCGACGGAAACATCGAGAGTCTTTCTTCCGACCTTCGTTTCAATCCGGCGCTCCAACGCTGCATCAACAACGATATTCGTTTCGTTCTCTTCGTCATTGACGTTTATGGCGGTTCAAAATACGTGATCGACGAACTGGAAATCCGCGAATAATCTCAACGACATGCTTCCCCAAGCTTTCATACGACAAATGTGCGCCCTCCTCGGTGATGCCGAGGCGGGCGCACTTTGCAAAGCCTTGACCGACAGCCCCGCTCCCGTGAGCATCCGTCGAAATCCGATGAAACCAAACGGTGCATTGCCCGCGGACGATCCCGTGGCGTGGTGTCGTGAAGGCTATTATCTCGCCGAGCGTCCTTCTTTCACGCTCGATCCTCTTTTTCACGCCGGCACCTACTACGTTCAAGAAGCCTCTTCGATGTTCGTGGAGCAGGCTTGGCTGCGAATCGTGCGCGATTTCACGCCTCGTCGTCTTCTCGATCTCTGTGCCGCTCCCGGTGGGAAAAGCACACTTTGGCGGAGCCTGATGCCCGACAAGACTTTGCTCGTGGCCAACGAGCCGATTCGACAACGTGCACAAATCCTTGCCGAAAACCTGACCAAATGGGGGCATCCCGATGTTCTGACAACTTCTGCCTTTCCACACGAATTTGCTCCGCTGAAAGGCTTTTTCGATGTCATCGCCGCCGATGTCCCCTGTTCGGGCGAAGGCATGTTTCGCAAAGACGAGGGTGCACGTGCCGAATGGTCGGAAGAGGCCGTAAGGGCTTGCGCCGAGCGACAGCGAAAAATCGTGTCCGACGTCTGGCCTTCGCTGCGTGAAGGGGGATATTTCGTTTACTCCACCTGCACCTTCAATCGCGAAGAAAACGAAGACAACGTCGTCTTCATTTGTCGGGAGTTAGGCGCCGAAATCGTTCCCATCGACCTATCACCGCTTTGGAACGTCGAAGGCGACACCACCGGCCGAGGCCTCCCGGTCTGCCATTTCTTCCCTCACCGCACAAAAGGCGAGGGACTGTTTTTGGCACTTCTCCGCAAAACGGGAACAACCGCTTCCTCGTCGGCCCAAAAAGAAAAAGCCGCACGCTCCACTCCCCCTTCCACCGCCGTCATCAAGACCGTCGGCGAATGGATCACCGACCACCGCGACTTCTCGTTTTTCTGCCCCGTAGAGCAACAAACGGCCGCCGTACGCTACGAACTCCTCCCCGATGTTTTGCGCCTTCGTTCCACCGTCCGAACACTCACCTCCGGCATCCTTCTGGCAGAAACAAAAGGGAAGAAGCTCATTCCCCAACACGCTTTGGCCATGAGCTGTCAACTCTCTACCGAGGCCTTTCCGAGCGTCGATCTCGACCTCAACGCTGCCCTTGCCTATCTGCGCCGAGAGACCGTTATGCTCCCGATCTCACCACCCGTCGGACACGTCATCGTAACCTATGAAGGACACCCCCTCGGCTTTGTCAATCATCTCGGAACACGAAGCAACAATCTTTATCCGACCGAATGGCGCATACGCATGTCGTGAACTGCTCTACATCTTACCGACAAACGTCCGGGCATTCGTCCCCCTTCTTTTCTCACCTCCCAACATGCTATGAGGCCGTGTCACAAGCTTTGTTTTGTCACGGTCTCTTTATTTTCTATCGTTTATATTTGCTCTGCAAGCCCTCTTTCCTTTTTGTTTTTCTTAATGAAAACGTTATTCGGAAATATTGATGTCCCGAAAGTTATCCAAACGGCAAATCGTCGGTCGGATTTCAACAGATCTTTTTCTCAAACATCGTGATCCTTTCCTACATATTCTTTCTTCTTTTCTTCCTCTCAAACTCTCCAAAAACAAAAAAGCAAGGCTTTATTTGGTCAATTGCTCATCAAAGCGTAACTTTGCATCCGTTATCGGCCTCGTAGCTTAGCTGAATAGAGCGTCAGATTCCGGTTCTGAAGGTCTTGGGTTTGAATCCCAACGAGGTCACAAATGCGCAAAAGAGGATTTTTATAAAAAGGTTTTCATAAAAACCAACGTTGAAATTTTGACAATTCAAAAAAAGTTCATACTTTTGCAACCGCAAATCAGCATAGTTATCTCTTTTGGTGCCATAGCTCAGTTGGTAGAGCAAAGGACTGAAAATCCTTGTGTCCCCGGTTCGATTCCTGGTGGCACCACTCCCCAAAAATGCAGATTTGCACTTGGTGCCATAGCTCAGTTGGTAGAGCAAAGGACTGAAAATCCTTGTGTCCCCGGTTCGATTCCTGGTGGCACCACTTTGAAGAAAAGCAAAACGATGTAAACTCCTGATTTCTAAACGAAGTCAGGAGTTTTTATTTTTCCCACTTACGCAAAATATAGCAGAATATTACCGATTTTGGTGGAGCAAAAGGTGGAGCAAAAACAGCAGAATGAAATCTCCACCGAAAAAGTTTCTTTACCACTGATATGCAGTGATTTGCGTGTCGATAACTCGTGAGTGATTTCCGAATTTTGTATCAACTAAAAACGTATCGAAATGAGAAGGATTTCATTCAATGTGCTCTTCTTTATCAAGAAGACAAAACTGCTCAAAAACGGAGAAGCCTCGGTTTGCATGAGAATTACCGTTGATGGACAACGTATCGAAACTAATATCCGAAAAAGTGTCGATCCGAGTTCTTGGAACCAAGCCAAAGAGTGTGTACGTGGTAAAAGTCGTAAAGCCAACGAATTGAATAGCTACATAGAAGAAGCAAAAATCAAGTTACACTCTATCTTTACCGAGTTAGAAGAACAAGGGAGCACAATAAGCGCTCGTATTCTTCAAGAAAAATTCTTCGGCTTAGATATTCTGAAAGAACAACCCAAAACTCTCCTTGCTACGATACAGGAACACAATGATCAATGTCGAGCTCTTATAGGTAAGGATTATACTTTGATTACTGTTCGGCGTTATGAAACGTGCAAACGTTACTTGGCGGAATTGATCCAAAGGAGATACAATAAAGATGATCTTCTATTGACTGAAATCAATGGAGAGTTTGTTCGTGCCTTTGAATTTTATCTGAAGACAGAGAAGGAATGCAAACAAAACACGGTTATCCGCTACATGAAATGTCTGAAAAAGATAACCAACCTTGCACTTGCCAACGAATGGATTACAAAAGACCCTTTTATCGGAATAAAATTCCATGAGAAAGAGGTTATCCGAGAGTTTCTTACACTGGAAGAGCTGAAAACTATTTACCAAAAAGAATTTACCGTAGAACGAATTGTACTTGTCCGTGACATCTTTATTTTCGCAGCCTTTACCGGACTTGCCTTTATTGATGTGCAACAATTATCTCCCGAACATCTTGTGCGAGATGATAACGGAAACCTTTGGATTCGTAAACCTCGACAAAAAAAACAAAAATATGTGCAATATTCCCTTGTTGGATATACCACAGGAAATATTAAAGAAGTATGAGAACCGTCCATTCTGTCACAAGAAAGGAACACTTCTTCCTGTACCCTGTAATCAGAAAATGAACAGTTATCTGAAAGAAATAGCCGACTTATGTAACATTCAGAAGAAATTAACCACGCATACCGCAAGACATAGCTATGCTACTTCTGTTTGCTTGGCAAACGGTGTTAGCATTGAGAATGTGGCGAAAATGCTCGGTCATTCCAACATCAAAATGACGCAACATTATGCCAAAGTCCTTGATAGAAGTATAATGAAAGATATGAGAAATGTCGCCCTTGCTTTATCTAAGAAATCACTTCCTTGAGCCATTTGGAGAAAAAGCGAAACGCAATTTGATGTACTGGAGGAATGGCTGGTGTTGCTATATCCTATCTTTGTTGCAATTCCCGAAATAGAACACTCATAGAAAGAGGGGAGAATTAATGTCTCTACTCTGTAAATAAAAGTTCCTAAGCTTTCGGGCGAAAGCTTAGGAGTAATCAAGAAAAAACTTAGGTGCTTTTACAATGAATCAGGTATATTTGCGTTATCAAACAAGAAGGCTTTGTCGAAAGTCAATACCTCCGACTTCGGCAGGGTAAAGTAAAAGGAGAGAATACGATTCAACTATGGCTAACAAATCATTACTGTTCTTGTAGAAGATAAATTGAATGTCGCTGCAAATGCCGGTAAAGTCGTGCAAATCGCCCAACCAACGGGTAGACATCGAGTGAGTTTTCGCAATTTTTGTGAGCGTGTGGCGAAATCGACCACATTCAACCGTCAGGAAGTGGAAGCCGTATTGAACTACGCCACCGAGATTGCCAGA
>NZ_RQYI01000041.1 GCF_003859795.1 Alloprevotella sp. OH1205_COT-284
CATGAAAGAAAGGCGGTCTTTGATTTGTTCCTCCACTTCCGGATCGCTCAAACCATACCAAGTGCGCAGGAGTTCTATCTTGAAGAGAAGGATACCCTCATAAGAGGGACGTCCCGTTGAGGAACTTCCTTTCGTATAGACTTGCTTGATCAATCGGGCAAGAGGTTTCCAATCGATGAGTTGATTGATTTGAGAAAAGAATACATCTTTTACTTTGCGATCGGAAACGATTTGGTTGGCAAAACTAAGTTGGGAGCAGGGGGAGATCTTCATGGGGTAAAGATACAAAAAAGAAAGAATTGACAAAATAAACAAAGAAAATAGTTTTGCCGAGGCTCATTATGACAGGGAATAATATGAATCAGAAAGCACTTGTACCAAGTCCCGAAGACTGCATCATGTGTGTAAAAGTAGGGAAAGTAAAAAGGGAGAATCTTTATGAGATGACCCGTAGGTATTAGAAGGTTGATATAAACCGAGCGTGAAAGGCTACTCACGTTCTTGCTATCGTTAATGGTGTTGTGGAAGAAGTCTATAATCCTGTCAATTGGAAATACACAGAAGATCCTAAACTCATTGGGAGCTGTGAGTTTCTGGGCGTTTATATTGTATGATTCATGGAGTTTATTCTATTCATACTTTTCATTGTCGCTATCATCGCCAGAACCATATTCGGTTGGTGGTATAACTCCCCTCGACAAAAGGGAAAGCGAGGTGAAATGAGAATTCATGATATTCTCATGCAACTACCAGACGAATACCATGTGATGGATGATGTCATGCTAAAGACAATGAATGGCACGACACAAATAGATCACATTGTAGTGTCTAAATATGGAGTCTTTGCCATAGAGACAAAGAACTATCGAGGTGAGATATATGGCAATGATAATATCCAGGAGTGGAAACAGATAATCGTGACTAAAGTAACTTACCCCAAGAAGCCTTGGAAGACATACACCTACGTAACCAAGAACCAGTTCTATAATCCAGTAAAACAGGTAGTAGGACACATGTATAGGATTAAGGAGAATCTGAAAGAATGGCCTTACCTAAAAGTTATCCCCATTGTCGTTTTCACTGGGAATGCCGATATTAGTAGAGTTTCGTCTGCAGGCCATGTAATTTATGACACTGCTCTTCTTTCCACAATTCAAGCATATCAAACATCGTACATTACCGATACTGATATAAAAGTAGTTGTGGAACGTCTTTCTTCAAAGAACATACGTGAGGTAGTTGATAACAAGACCCATGTTCGCAACGTAAAAGAAGCAAAGTACAGAACAGATTCAAAAATTTCATCGGGTATATGCCCACAGTGTGGAGGTATGCTTGTACGGCGAAATGGGAAATACGGAAGTTTCTACGGTTGTTCCAATTATCCTCGATGCAAGTTTACTACTCAGTAAGACTGAGTAGAGTCGTATCATCTGCCTAATCTTCTGCAATGATTATCCCTAATCCTCTGTATCTCTTCCTGATGTTCCGCTTCATCGGTGGAGACCTCAGCAAAATCCCCTTATAAAATTGTCCAATCCGAGAAAAAGAACGGATTGGACAATTTTATAAGGGGATTTTGCTGAGGTCTCATATTGTGAGAACTATACAATATAACTATTAGGTAGCAGCCCCTTAATGAACATTAATTCGCCGAATTTTAGTAATTCAATTCAGCAAAATCATTGATCATTAAGGGGCTGCAATTAGTCTTTCTCCGTGCAAAGTCATTAGTTTATACCCGTGTCTATGTTGTTAGTACATACACGGTGCAAAGACATTAGTTTTTATAATCAGCAGTTTCCCTGCGCAAGGTCAGACCGTCGCTCTCTCAAAAAAAACAATCGGGACAAAACGAGTCAGCGGAAGATCCGTGGAGCCTATGCATAAGCTTCTTATAAGGTTATAAAAAGTTACGAGCAGGCTGTATAACATTACTCCTCAATGATGCAAATCACGCCACGTCCCCATTGGGTTTGTGCGCCTTTCGGTTGAAAGATGACGTCATTTCGGTCAATTCTCTGTGCATCGATACCGTATGCCACCAAAAGGCTTTTCAATACCTTGGCGCGCTGGATGGCTATACGACGCTCACTTTGGGCTTTATAAACAGAAGTATAAACTCCATGCAATCTTACACGCATGTTGGGATTGTTGTTTAAGAGGGCTGCCATGCGTTCAAGCACAACCGAGTAGCCTTCCTCTACGATGGCTCTGTTTTCTTGAAACAGTACGACAATCTCTTGGCGTTTCCTTATTTTATCGGAAGATTGAACAACGGTGGGACGTGGAAAATCTACAATGAGCGAAAGGCTGTCTTCGATATTTTGCGAAGTATTCCAAGAAGGATTTGTCATATTCTGCCATTCGGATTGGGTTTGTTTTTCTTGCTGTTCGCGAAGACGTTGGAGTTCTTCCTGCTCTTGTTGTTCACGAAGGCGTTGCGCTTCCTGCTCCTGCTGTTCGCGGAGACGCTGTATTTCCTGCTCCTGTTGTTCGCGGAGACGTTGCACTTCCTGCTCCTGCTGTTCGCGGAGGCGTTGCTGGGCTTCTTGTTCCTGCTGTTCGCGGAGGCGTTGCTGGGCTTCTTGTTCCTGCTGTTCGCGGAGACGTTGTTGGGCTTCCTGCTCTTGTTGTTCGCGGAGACGTTGTTGAGCTTCCTGCTCTTGTTGTTCGCGGAAACGTTGCTGAGCTTCTTGTTCTTGTTGTTCGCGGAGGCGTTGCTGAGCTTCTTGCTTTTGTTGTTTGGTAATATATTGATGGTCAGCTCTTTGTTCTAATTGAACTATTTGCCGTTCTATTTTTTCGGGGGCTTGCTTTTTTTCCTTTTCGGACGGCCGTTCGAGCGTGGGGATCGAGGGGGCGGGTTGCACATAAGAGATGTAGTGCTCGCCATCCCTATTTTTGAAATGATAAACCAATCCCACATTTAACTGCAATTCACCACGATTGGCGTTGTAGGCCACGTGCATTTTTTCTTCATCAGAACGCAGATCATAAGAGAACATGGGGCGAAAAGCCAACTTCCATGCCCTTGATTTTCCCAAATGTAGATTGAAACCCATTCCGAATTTGGAAACCAAATAGTCTTGATCCGGTTTTGTGCGCGAATTCACTGAGGTATGTCCCCATCCCACTCCGAAACGAGCATCTATTTCGAAGGTGCGCGGGCGCCCCTTGTAGTCACGAAAAAGATTCATCAGATTGTAGCTGCAGACAAGATGAAGATGAGTTCGGGGGTGTCGCGTCATGGACAAGTTGCGGTTTTTTGTCAAAAAATCGGCTTCGACTTCAATCCCCAAGACGGGAGTGAGTTGTCGCCCCAAGCCTATGCCGGCAATGGGGGTGACGACATTGGTGTTGGGAGAGTATTTCAAAGAATGATACATGCCCCCCATCACACTGATCGACCAATTTTCCCAAAAGGTCGGCACAGCCATGATTCTTTGTCCGACGACATTCTGTCCCAGAAAGAAGATGAAGATCAGAGTTAGTATTTTATTCATATCCCGACATTTCTTAAACGATGATCAAACCAAATGCTTGGTTTCAATATGCAAAATTACACTCTATCTCACTAAATACCAAATTTATCACGACTTTTGACCATATACCTTTTGCCAAATCGCGAATAAACGCTACATTTGCTCTATCTTGATACTCTATAAATGGGATAAAAGCCATTTCGAGAGTTTTGAATTTATTCGTAAAACAGGTATAATTAACTCATATTCATCACCCTAAATTCTCATGGAAAAAGAACAAAACAATCCTCAGCAACTCCAAATCGAACTGACTCCCGAAGTGGCCGGCGGAACTTATGCCAATTTGGCCATCATCAATCATAGCCATCAGGAATTTGTCGTCGACTTCATTGCCGCACTTCCCGGACTGCCCAAGGCTCGCGTGAGCAATCGCATGATTCTCACGCCAGAGAGTGCCAAACGTCTGCTTTTTGCTTTGCAAGACAACGTGATGAAATTCGAGCAGCAATTCGGCACGATTGATCTCGGAGGTGTGCCTGTTTCCAAGAGCGAAGGCATCGGCCGAACGGCCACACCTTTCGGATTGGGCGAGGGAGATGCATAATTTCATCTTTCTGAAACGCACAAAAAGTCATTCTCGAAAGAATGACTTTTTTCTTTTGTCGAAAATCTTATGCCTCGAAAAAAAACTTTCGAAACAAGATGGCGGCTTCTTCATTTGTTGTTGATGAAACGCAGGTGTACTTTCGCCGTGTGGCGATGTTGTTGAAAATACCCGGTAATGTTTTTCGCGGTTTTACCGTGTCATAAATTATGGTAATAAATCGTCGTAAACTGTTGGTCGCGAGAAAATAAATCGCTACCTTTGCACCCTGAAAGGTGAATTATGTCCCTTTCTTTCCTCTTTTTGCTTACAATAATACAATATATAAACAATTAAAAAACAACAAAATGCCTACTATCCAACAGCTTGTTCGCAAGGGTCGTACGGTGGCTACCGAAAAGTCGAAGTCGCCTGCACTTGACAACTGCCCTCAGCGTCGTGGCGTGTGCGTGCGTGTGTACACCACCACCCCTAAAAAACCTAACTCGGCCATGCGTAAAGTGGCTCGTGTGCGTCTTACCAACTCCAAGGAAGTGAACTCCTACATTCCCGGAGAAGGACACAACCTTCAAGAACACAGCATCGTGCTCGTTCGCGGCGGTCGTGTGAAAGACCTTCCCGGTGTGCGCTACCACATCGTGCGCGGTACACTTGACACCGCCGGCGTGGCCAACCGCACACAACGTCGTTCCAAATACGGTGCAAAACGCCCCAAGGCGGCTAAAAAATAAAAGTCGTCGAGAGTGACGGACGCCGAAGAGTAATTTCGAACAAAATGAAATGAAGACTTGCCCGTCGAGGCAGGTTCCTTCGGAAAAAAGAAGTCCTCAATTTTCTATTAAAACATAAAAAGATTGGTTTGCACAAGGTTGAGTAAGCTGAAAAAGAGCTGAAGACATGATGCAGCCCTACCAAAACCAAACCCCTTTATAACCATGCGTAAAGCAAAACCCAAGAAGCGTTTGATCCTTCCGGATCCCGTTTATGGCGACCAAAAGGTTTCCAAGTTTGTTAATCACTTGATGTATGACGGTAAGAAGAACGTGTCTTACGAAATCTTCTACCGTGCTTTGGAACTCGTCGGCGAGAAAATGCAGAGCGAAGAAAAGAGCGCTCTCGAAATTTGGAAAATTGCCCTCGACAAGATCACTCCCCAAGTGGAGGTAAAGAGCCGTCGTATCGGTGGTGCTACTTTCCAAGTTCCCACGGAAATCCGTCCCGACCGCAAAGAGTCTGTTTCGATGAAAAACATGATCGGATATGCTCGCAAACGCGGAGGTAAGACCATGGCCGACAAGCTTGCTGCCGAGATCATGGACGCTTACAACGAACAAGGCGGTGCTTACAAGCGCAAGGAAGACATGCACCGCATGGCAGAAGCCAACCGCGCATTTGCACACTTCCGTTTCTAATCCCCAACTTCAAGAGATAGAACACAACAATGGCAAAGCAAGATCTCCATTTGACTCGCAACTTCGGTATCATGGCGCATATCGATGCGGGTAAGACCACAACTTCCGAACGTATCCTTTTCTACACCGGTAAAACCCACAAAATCGGTGAAGTACACGAAGGCGGTGCTACCATGGACTGGATGGAACAAGAGCAGGAGCGCGGTATCACGATTACCTCTGCTGCTACCACTGCATTCTGGAAGTATAACGATACGCAATATAAGTTCAACCTCATTGACACTCCGGGTCACGTAGACTTCACCGCAGAGGTGGAACGCTCGCTCCGCGTGCTCGACGGTGCCGTGGCCGCTTATTGCGCTGTGGGTGGCGTGGAACCTCAGTCTGAAACCGTATGGCGTCAGGCCGATAAGTACAACGTGCCCCGCATGGCCTATGTGAACAAAATGGACCGTTCCGGTGCCAACTTCTTTGAAGTGGTGCGTCAGATGAAAGACGTTCTCGGTGCCACTCCCTGCCCCGTGGCCATTCCCATCGGTGCGGAAGAGAAGTTCAAGGGTATTGTTGACCTCATCAAGATGAAGGCCATCCTTTGGCACGATGAAGCCATGGGAGCACAATACGACGTGGAAGAAATTCCCGCCGAACTGCAAGCCGAAGCCGAAGAGTGGCGCGGCAAAATGATTGAACTCGCGGCCGAGCAGGACGAAACTTTGATGGAGAAATTCTTTGAAGACCCCAACTCGCTCACCGAAGAAGAAATCATCGCTGCCATCCGTAAGGGTACGCTCGCACTCGACATCGTGCCCATGACCTGCGGTTCTTCTTTCAAAAACAAGGGTGTGCAAACGTTGCTCGACTACGTCTGCATGTTCCTCCCCTCTCCCCTCGACACTCCCGCCATCGAAGGTACCAACCCCGACACCGGCGAAACCGAAGTGCGTAAGCCTACCGAGGATGAGAAAACCTCGGCACTTGCCTTTAAGATTGCCACCGACCCCTACGTTGGACGCCTCACCTTCTTCCGCGTTTACTCCGGTAAGGTGGAAGCCGGCTCTTACGTTTACAACGTGCGTTCGGGCAAGAAAGAGCGCGTTTCCCGCCTCTTCCAAATGCACTCCAACAAGCAGAACCCCGTTGAACTGATCGGTGCCGGTGATATTGGCGCAGGTGTCGGTTTCAAGGATATTCGCACCGGTGACACACTCGCCGAGGAAAGCGCACCCATCGTGCTCGAATCCATGGACTTCCCCGATCCCGTTATCGGTATCGCCGTTGAGCCCAAAACGCAAAAGGATCTCGACAAACTTTCCAACGGACTTTCCAAACTTGCCGAAGAAGATCCCACGTTCACCGTCAAAACCGACGAGCAGAGCGGACAGACCGTCATCTCCGGTATGGGTGAGCTTCACCTCGACATCATCATCGACCGCTTGCGTCGTGAGTTCAAGGTGGAATGTAACCAAGGTAAGCCTCAGGTGAACTACAAGGAAGCCATCACCAAGACCGTAAACCTCCGCGAGGTGTATAAGAAGCAGTCCGGTGGTCGCGGTAAGTTTGCCGACATCATTGTCAATGTAGGCCCCGTGGACGAAGACTTCAAGGAAGGCGGACTTCAATTTGTCAATAAAGTTACCGGTGGTAACATTCCCAAAGAGTTCATTCCCTCGGTGCAAAAGGGCTTTGAAAATGCGATGAAGAGCGGTGTACTCGGCAACTTCCCCCTTGACAGCCTCAAAGTGGAATTGCTCGACGGTTCGTTCCACCCCGTAGACTCCGACCAGCTCTCGTTTGAGATCGCAGCCATTCAGGCTTACAAAAACGCTTGTGCCCAAGCCGGCCCTGTGTTGATGGAGCCCATGATGAAGCTCGACGTCATCACGCCCGAAGAAAACATGGGTGACGTGATCGGCGACCTCAACAAGCGTCGCGGACAAGTGGAAGGAATGGAAAGCAGTCGCTCCGGTGCCCGCATCGTGAAGGCTACTGTGCCTCTCGCCGAAATGTTCGGTTATGTGACTGCCCTCCGCACCATCACTTCCGGACGTGCCACCTCTTCCATGCAATACGATCACCATGCTCCCGTTTCCAGCGGCATCGCCAAGGCTGTGCTCGAAGAAATCAAAGGCCGTGTGGATTTGATCAAATAATTCGCAAATCTAATTTATCATTGCCGTTTTGAAGGGAATGGGATAGCGAACGACTCTTATCCCATCGCCCTCAAACGGAGAAATACAAAAACATCATGAGTCAAAAAATTCGTATCAAGCTGAAAAGCTACGACCACACTCTCGTAGAAAAGTCTGCCGAGAAGATCGTGAAAAACGTTAAGGCTACCGGTGCCATTGTGAGCGGACCCATTCCCCTTCCCACTCGCAAGCGTATCATCACCGTAAACCGCTCTACCTTCGTCAATAAGAAGAGCCGCGAGCAGTTTGAGGTTTCCACCTATAAGCGTCTGATCGACATTTACAGCTCCAATCCCAAGACCATCGATGCACTGATGAAGCTCGAACTCCCTTGTGGCGTTGAAGTGGAAATCAAGGTGTAGTCTGCCCTCGTTGTTGATCTCCTCTTTCATATTCTCAAAAGAATACGGAAGAGGAGATTTTTTTTTCGGACTTGTCGGCCGTTGTGGCCGCTTGACATCGATCGAGATTTATCTCTCATCTTCTGTCACATGAGTAACACTTATGACTTGCAGCGTTTCCGTCACGCTCAAAATCAATTCAGACAATTCGAACGCGCTCTCGGAGAAATCATGGCGGGTCGGAAAGAAAGTCATTGGATATGGTATGTTTTTCCGCAGCTTAAAGGCTTGGGCAAAAGCTATAACTCCGAGTATTTCGGACTTGCGGGGGCAGAAGAAGCCGCGGCCTATTGGGAGGACGAAATTCTCTCGCAACGTTTGAAAACCATTACGGAAGCCTTTCTTGCGTTGGAGGGGAAGAGTGCCGAAGAAGTGCCGGGAGGCATTGATGCGAAGAAAGTACATTCTTCGATGACCCTCTTCGATGTGATACACCCCGATTCTCTTTTTCGTCAGGTGTTGGTCAAGTATTATGACGGCAAAGGGGATAGAGGCACTTTGCACCTTTTGGGAAGGTCGGAATAGAAATCTCAGAGGGCGAAGGAGGGATTTTGGGCAAGCAGCGTGATGGTTTTCCCCCGGCTTGCCTTGTTTTTCGTCTGAGTTTTCACCACTTTTTGTTTGAATCTTTCTTTATGTTG
Source organism: Alloprevotella sp. OH1205_COT-284 (assembly GCF_003859795.1). Classification (GTDB taxonomy): domain Bacteria; phylum Bacteroidota; class Bacteroidia; order Bacteroidales; family Bacteroidaceae; genus Alloprevotella. The sequence continues at coordinate 8,733 of NZ_RQYI01000041.1, forward strand.
CGTTTTTCCTTTTGGCTTGTCCTGTTTTTTAGTTTTTCCGTCGTCTTCGTTCAAGCTCAATCTGTGCCGTCCAAGCGTTGGACGGGCGCATTGGAGGGAGAGGGTAGTGTGGGTTTTTCCACTGCCGTCAATGACATTTTCCCCTCGTTGGGCTTCCGTGTCAATTATCGTCCCAATTCCCTTTTCAATCATTCTCTCAATGATCATCGGGCGTATTCCCCTTGGAGTTTGTCGAATCGTTTTTTGGTTGCGTTGTACCACGTTTCGGAAAGAATGCCGATGAGCACGGGGAGTGATTGGGAGAAGCGTTTGAAATATTCGCTGATTTGGGTGCCGTCGTTGAACTATCATATCGAGTTCGACGAAGCGGTCGATCCGTATGTGGGATTGGGTATCGGAGTTTCGTTGTCGGACTACGCCTCTGCGCCGAAGCACAACACGCTGCGCACCGAATGGGGCGTGGTGCCGCAGGTCGGTGTCAATTTTTGGCAACGCTACTCGTTGTTTCTTTCTGCCTATTGCGGCGGCGGAGAGTTTGGACGTCTGTCTTTGGGCTTCGGTTTGTGCTTCTGAACGCCGCAGGCTTTGAGGAACAAGCCGAAGATATTCCCAAGATAAAGGTGAATACATGGCAATCATATATCACTCCTTATCTTGGAAGTATCTTCGGCTTTCATCTTAATCACGCTAAGATGTGTTTTCTTTTGGAGTCTATGAGAATCCTCCTTTTCGGATATCCGATTTGAGCACGCGAGCATGAATGCGAACGACTTCGCCGTTGCGGAGGGTAAATTCGAGTTTGATGATGAATTCTTGTGATGTGTCTAAGATCTCGAAATGACCGCTCTTTAAGACAGTGAGATCGTTTAATCGTTCGTCTCTATTTTCGAGAGGAGTAATGCTTAGTACAATATAAACTTTATATTAATTTTCAAGGGAGATTTGGATGAATCATCATGGGTTAACGTGCCATCTAAAACTCCTTCTATTCCTGGCCATCGACGTCCACTATACTCCAATTGGTAAGTATATAATTTTGTTGGATTTTTGACATCTTTGTCCACATTCAGCATAAACATTTTCCATTGAGCACTTATAGGGTTTGGATGTGTCGGGTGGTAGATAGCCGTCGTATTATTCTTCAAATCCTTGACTGTTGCGTAGCAAGTGCTTTTGGTCTTAATTGGATCTTCATCGTTTGGAGAATATATCACTTCGTTGTCCCTCTTCAAATTATCGATATGCAAATGCAGCGTAATGACCGAGTCTTTTGTCTCGATCAGCTTCACTTCCCAATCAAACCATTTGGGGATGTCCGTTTGGTTTCCGGAACTGAACTGATAATCTGATCTGTCAATCAGTATATTAGCATTGATGTCGTTTATGGCAATATCATGATTGTTGAGTTTCCCTTGAACATAGTTCTGATGTAAAATGGGTTCTTCTGTATCATCGTGATTACTACACGAAATTACAGATGTTATTGCCATGCCCGCAAATATGAGCAAGATCCCAATTTTTAATTTTCGAAGATATGACATTTATGATTTGTGTTTGTAGTTGATAACTGATTTTTGCAAGAAGTGCATTTGATCTGCAAAGTAAATACTTTTTTCGGATTATTCAATTGTAGCTTGGTCATAATTTCGATGGTGTGCTCATATTTGCCTTGTGTCGGACGTCTGTCTTTGGGCTTCGGTTTGTGCTTCTGAACGCCGCAGGCTTTGAGGAACAAGCCGAAGATACTCCCAAGATAAAGGTGAATACATGGCTATCATATATCACTCCTTATCTTGGAAGTATCTTCGGCTTTCATCTTAATCACGCTAAGATGTGTTTTCTCTTGGAGTCTATGAGAATCCTTCTTTTCGGATATCCGATTTGAGCACGCGAGCGTGAATGCGAACGACTTCGCCGTTGCGGAGGGTGAATTCGAGTTTGATGATGAATTCTTGTGATGTGTCTAAGATCTCGAAATGACCGCTCTTTAAGACAGTGAGATCGTTTAATTGTTCTTCTCTATCATTGTCTATGACGAATGCATGCAATGAATTTTCTCCTTTATAGAGACGTATACCGTAATGTTTCCCTTGCGTTACGGAGGAAAACGTGAGGATGAACTCTTTGAGATTTGCGACGTCGTTCAGTTTGATGACTTTTCCGATCTGAGAGGTCGGAATCATGATTTCGTAGGAGTTGTCTCCATCGTTTTTCGTCCTGCCCTTGAATAGGATGCTGTGGGGATGGACTGTGCCCTCCGAAATGAGATTGAGCTTTTGGTTTTTGTAGAGCATCGTGTTGGCCGGCAGTGTGTCCAACGTTTCTACTTTCTTTTCTGCGTCATCGTCGCTGCTGCAAGCCACAGGGCTGAGTACGAACAAGGTTCCGAGGAGATACCAAAAAATGCGTTTCATGACGATTTGTTTTTAGGGTATGATTAAAGAATAGAGTAATAAAAATATAGGGACAAATCGCAGTGTGCGGTTGATGCGTAAAGGTAGAATTACGAGTTGGTTTGATAATTGTTTTCTGCGATTTGTCCCTTTGGATAGTTTTACCGGACAATCACCTTTTTCGTGATGCCATTCTTCATTTTAAGAATGTTCACTCCGGGGCGCAATGTCGTTGTGCGTCGTCCGTCGGAGCCATAGATGGCAATGACTTCGCTGTCGTCGCCGTGTAATCTTTGAATACCCGTGACGGTTTGCACGAGGTTGCTGGGATTGATTTCCTCGTTGGTGTTGCCCACGTTGTCAAAGGCCAAGGCGTAGAACTTGTAGGTTTCGTTCTTGTCCTTGTCGATGGGGAAGAACACCTTTTGGCCTTGACATTGTGCGAAGAATTTGTATTCACCGCCATCTTTGGAAACATAGAGCAGATAACCGCCCACACCGGAAAGCTCGTCGTTTGCGGCGAAGTTGAGTCCGATGATCGAATCTCCTTTCACATAGTCGGGAGTGAGCCGTCCCACACTCGGTGCTTGGAGGTCGAGGGTGTTTTTGTAGAGGTTGGTTTCGATCGGTTTGTTCTTGTCGAAGATGATGGTCGCTTTGTTGGCCAATACCGTGCCGGTGGGCAGATTGGGTTTGAGGTGAACGGAGAAGGAAACGAAGCCTTCGCCCTCGGGGGCTTTGACGTTGGGCGGGAGCTCGATGCCCTCAATGTCCCATGCGAGGCGGTTGCCTTCGCGCGTCATCTTCCATTGATATTGCGGATCGTCGTGGCTGGTGGAGCCAAATTGTACGCTTTCCACATCGAATACATTTGCGTCGAGTTCGTCGAAGATGCGCACGCGGTAGGCCGGTGCGCCGGCTTCGGCTTTGTTCTCAAACAAGATGCGGTAGTCGATGCTACGTGTCGCGCCGATGTAGTGCTCGTCGCCATATCCCTGTGGGCCTACCATTTCGTTGGGATCCCACGAGGCCACGATGGCCGTAGCAATCGGTTTGCCATCGACCACGCGAAGTTCGCTTTCGTCAATCAGGCCGATCTCTTTGTAAATCCAGAACCAGAGGCGATGTCGCAGGGTGGTGGCCACTGCGGCCGTTGTTTCGGCGATCGCACCGGCCGTGGTGATGAGTTTTCCGCCGGGGAAGGCTTCGATAAACTTCGTGGCGGCTGTCTTTACCACGGCTTTGGTGGCGTACATCACCTTGCCCTCTTGCTGGCGCTCCTCTTTGAGTTGATTCACGTGGATGCCCATCACTTTGGCATAGGCTTTCGCTTCTGCGGAATTGAAGGCGAATTTTTCGTTCACCTTGTCGGTGATGAATTCCGTCACTCCGTCTTCCACCATGTCTGCAACCACATCGCCGATGAAGGTGATCGCACCCACGGCCAACATGGTCGTACCTGTGATGGCGAATTTAGGTTGGAGATCCTTCATGCCCGGGCAGTAAGAGATGTCGCCCGTTCCCTCGGCCACCACTTCGAACGTGTATTTCTCCCAAGGGGCGAGTTCGGGAACGATAAAGGAAGCGCAGGAGTCGCCTTCGTGTATCACGTCGTTGATTGAGAGGCGTTCCACTCCGCCCATATAGGGGAGGTTGAAGCCCACGAGGCTCACGTCTTTGCTGTGTGCCACAACGAGCATGAATGGTTCTGTCGCTTTGGCCGATTCATTGCTTATCGTTACGGCATATCGGCCGGGGACTCCCTTGCGCAAAGAGCTTCGTCCGTTGTAGGAAATGCGGATGGGCGAAGCCTTCGGGATGCGGCGGTCGCCGTGGGTCACGGTGTATTCTCCGATGCCTCTGCGATAACCCACTTGCAACACGTATTCTTTATTTCGGTCGGCTTCCGGAATGTTGTAGGTCAGCGCGGTGGTAAATCCCTCCAAGTTGTTGGAAAGAACGTTGCGCAATGCCGGAGTTCCGTCCTCATTCATTCCGTCTACACGATAGAGTGTTGCCCGTAGGAAGATTTCCTTGTTACGGTTGATTTGCAGGGAGAGGGTCTGTACGTTCTCCGTGTCGAGGGTGTACCACTCTTCGGTGGTGGTAGTAACTCCATGATAAGTGTAGCCCATCGCACTACTGTAAGCCTCGCCATAATTTAATTTGGCGCGAGTGGCATAACTGTTGTGTACTTTATTACCCACCAAGAAAGGATTGGGTTTGAATTGGTAATAGAGTTTATATCCTCCAAACTTTTGTTGCATATACAACCGCACATAATAAGTGCCTTTGGCCAATCCGTCGCAAGAGAATGTGTGGGTAGCTGCGTTTTTGGTTTCTTCGGCACTGATGTGTTTACTTCCTCGTTGGCTTCCCAAACCGTCTTTGGCTTCAAACAGTTCGATCCAATAGTGTGCCTGAGTG
>NZ_RQYI01000042.1 GCF_003859795.1 Alloprevotella sp. OH1205_COT-284
TATATTCGTTTTTTGCTTTCACATCGGCTCAAAATGCAAGCTTTCCCCACATGGGAAGCGGAAGCAGGTGAAAGGAGCAGCCGATTTTGCCTTCACCGTAACAACTATGATTATCAGCCGATTGAAAAACACAAAAAGCGTTTGCCTTCACTTGCCTTCGCACAAAAGTGATTGATTTTCATTGTTATAGCCTCAAAAGCGAAGGCAAAACGACAAAACATAAATTTCGGGTATGCATAGCGGCCAAAAACGGCGGTTTCATCGAGGCGGACGATTTTCATGGTTTCATTTCGCCGAGAGGCCTCGACCCGCAAAAAGCACAAAAGGGCGGAAAGGACGAAATGAGGTGTCGGGCGTGGCGATAAGGAGATTTTCCTCATCGTGAAGTGCGGACGGACGAAAGGGCAAACCGGTAAAAACGGCTTTGAAGGGCAGCCTTCCCCACCCCGCCCCGATTTGAGAGAAGACAGCTTTCTTTCAAGAGCCTGCCTTCAATCATTGACACCGCACTTCTTCCGACAAAACCTTTTGCAGAGGTTCGCCGCATGTCAGGATATGGGGAGGGAGGAGGAAGGCGAAAAAGGAGGGGGTGCGTTAGGGGCTGCGGATTTTTTTCCGTAACTTTGCGCCCGACATCATTTGTTTTTTTCAATATGAAAATCCCCTTTCGTTTTTGGCGAAAAGTGCTCCAAATGGGGCACATCGTTTGGGAACAAACGCAGCAAAATGCTTTTTTCACCCATGTGGCCGCCCTCACTTATACTTCTGTTCTTTCCGTTGTTCCGCTGTTGGCTTTGATCTTGGCTTTGGGAAGAGGTTTCGGTTTGGAAAAATATATCGAAATCCGACTCCGCGAACAGCTCAACGTGCAAGACAACGTGATCGACAGACTGATGGAGTTTGCCAATTCCTATATTGCCCGTGCGCAAGACGATGTGATCATCGGTGTCAGTTTCTTGGTGTTGGCGTTCACGCTCATTTCCTTGGTCAATAGCATTGAATTGCGGTTCAATGCCCTTTGGGATGTGAAAACCTCCCGCAATCTTTTCACTTTTTCTCTCTCCTATTTGGGGCTGATTGTCTTTTTGGTCTTTTCCATCATCTTTTTGAGCGGCGTTTGGGTGTATGTGCTCAAACTGCTGGACTACCTGCCGGGCTACGATTTGCTGCAAGCCACGATGCCGTTGCTGATTTTCGGTTTGAAGTGGTTCACTTCGGCCATGCTTTTTATATTGATGTTCAAATTCATTCCCAACACAGCGGTGCATTGGCGTTCGACATACATTCCGGGAGTGTTGTGCGGTTTCCTTTTTTGTTTGGTACAGCAATTTTACATTTCGGGACAGATGTTTTTGAGCAGCTACAACGTGGTCTACGGCTCTTTTGCCGTGTTGCCGTTGCTGATGGTTTGGATCTATGCCACTTGGACGATATGCTTGGCCGGCGTACAGCTCTGCCGCATCATTCAAGACTGGGATGATCTTCGCGAAACCTCGCTTTGCCCACTGCCCTGCCGCCACGATCGCGACGTCATTGCCCTCGAACTCATGCGCCGCATTGCCCGCAGGTTTGTGGAGGGCGCACCGCCGCTCCGATCCTTTGCCCTCGCAAAGGCTTGCGGCATTTCTCGCACCATGGCAGAGCGCGAACTCCGCAGACTCGTCGAAGCGGGCATGGTGTTGGAACATCGTCCCGACGCGGAAGAGTGTCCGTTCTTCAAGGTAGACACCGATGTGCATCAACTTTCGGTGGGCGAACTGTTCGAGAGGCTCGACCGCCTCGGAGGAAACTATGCCTTTGACGGCGAAGCGTCGGGCGACACCGATTGGGAAATGCTTTCCGCACTGCGCGAGAGTTGCACGCGAGGTGCGGAAATGACAGTTTTGGTAAAAGATTTGTAAACCGCATCGGATACACCCTCCGCCCAAAACGCTTCAAATGAAGATAAAAAAACAAGGAAAAGGACGGATGTTGCAAAAAAAACGTATTTTTGCAAATTGAAAAATCGTCACCATTCGGTTCGTTGTTTTCATGGTTTGGCTTTTCCCAACCCGTGCCTCGGATCGAAAGTGTCGGTGCATGCACCTTTTATTCTCACACTCATCTTGGCTGTTTGCAGCCATATCCCCTCCCAACATGGCGATAGAAATAAAAAAAGTCGTTTCGAAAGCGGATATGAAACGTTTTATCCGCTTCAACTACGAATTGTATAAAAACAATCCCTACTCGGTGCCCGACCTGCAAGAAGACATGCTCGACACCTACGACCCTCGCAAAAACGCAGCCTTCGACTTTTGCGAGGCAGAGTTCTTTTTGGCATTCCGCGACGGCGAAATCGTGGGGCGTGTCGCGGCCTTCATCAACCACAAGGCCAACACGACTTGGAATACGCAAAACGTGCGCTTCGGGTGGATCGACTTCGTTGACGACGAAGCCGTCAGTCGTGCGCTGCTCCAAACGGTGGAAGAATGGGGACGGACAAAAGGTTGCAACAAAATCATCGGCCCGATGGGCTTCACCGATTTGGATCCGGAGGGCATGCTGATCGAAGGGTTCGACCAACTCTCGACCATGTCGTCCATCTACAACTACCCCTACTATCCTCAACACATGGAGCGACACGGCTACGAGCGGGAAATAGACTGGGTGGAACGCAAAATTCTCGTCCCCAAGACGGAAACCGATGCCACACAGGAGAAATACATCCGCGTGGCCGAAGTGGTCAAACAGCGCAGCAAACTGCATGTGCGCAAGTTCAAAAGCGTCAAGGAGATCAAGCAAGACGGCTATATCTACAAAATCTTCGACGTTATCAATAAGGCCTATGCCCCACTCTTCGGATACAGCGAAATCACCAAAGGCCAAGTAGACAAATATGCCGACCAATATCTCCAATTTCTCGACCTCCGTCTTCTCAGCATCATCGAAAACGAAGACAACGAGCCGGTGGCGATGGGGTTGGGCATGGCATCGCTTTCCCACGCCCTCCGAAAGGCAAAAGGCAAGCTCCTGCCTTTCGGGTGGTTTCATCTGCTGAAAGCCATCTATTGGAAACCGTCGCACATTCTCGATTTGCTCTTGGTGGCCGTACTTCCCGAATATCAGAACAAAGGCGTCAATGCCATGCTCTTTGCCGACATCATTCCCATTGCCAAAGCCATGGGCTTCGAGTATGCGGAAAGTCACCCCCAACTCGAAACCAACGAAAAGGGACAAAACCTATGGAGCTACTTCGACGCCGAAATCCACAAGCGTCGCCGCTGTTTCCAAAAACAACTGTAAAGTCTTCCGGCGCATGTATCGCCGACCGCTTACCCACACTTCTTCCTCAACGACCATTTGCAAACACCCTCTATCATGTCCGAAGAAATCTTTGACCAACCCACCCGAAAAGCCGCCGATTACAGCGACGACGCCATTCGCCACCTCGACGACATGACGCACATCCGCATGCGTCCGGGTATGTATATCGGTCGGTTGGGCGACGGTTCCCATGCCGAAGACGGCATCTACGTGCTCCTCAAAGAGAGCATCGACAACTCCATCGACGAGTTTAACGCCGGTTTCGGAAAGAAAATCGAAGTGGACATCGCCGACGATCTCACCGCCTCCATTCGCGACTACGGACGAGGCATTCCGCTCGGCAGTTTGGTCAATGCCGTTTCCCAGCTCAACACGGGTGCCAAATACGACAGCGACCAATACACGGCGTCGGTCGGGCTGAACGGCGTCGGGCTGAAAGCCGTCAATGCCCTTTCGGCACGTTTTGTGGCACGCAGTCATCGCGAGGGCAAATATCGCGAGGTCGTCTTTGAAGCCGGCCAATTGGTGGAAGACACCACGGGAACGACCCAAGAAGAAGACGGTACCTACATCTTCTTCCGACCCGACGCCTCCCTCTTTCTCAACTACCGGTTTCATGCCGAGTTCATCGCCACGATGCTCCGCAATTACACCTATCTCAACACCGGCCTCGCCATTCTCCACAACGGACACCGCATCATCTCTCGAAACGGTCTGGAAGATCTCCTCACCGACAACATGACGGCACAAGGGTTGTATCCCATTGTTCATTTGCGCAACGAGTATCTCGACATCGCTTTCACGCATACGGGGCAATATGGCGAAGAATACTATTCTTTCGTAAACGGGCAGCACACCACGCAGGGCGGTACGCACCAAAGTGCGTTCAAAGAACACATCGCCCGCACGATCAAAGAGCACTTCGGCAAAAACTACGACGTGCAAGACGTGCGCAACGGCCTTGTCGCCGCCATTGCCATTCGCGTGATCGAACCCACGTTCGAGTCGCAAACCAAAATTAAACTCGGATCGCTCACCATGGCTCCCGAAAAAGACGCCAAGGGCAACACCTTTTCCCTTTCGGGCATGAGTGTCAACAAGTTTGTGGGCGACTTCGTTAAGGAGCAGGTGGACAACTACCTGCACAAACACCAAGACGTGGCCGAAGTGATGCAGCAAAAAATTCTGGAAAGCGAAAAGGAACGAAAAGCCATTGCCGGTGTCACGAAACTTGCGCGCGAACGTGCCAAGAAAGCCAGCCTGCACAACAAAAAGCTCCGCGACTGCCACATTCACCTCAACGACGCACCTCCCAAACCCAAACGCGGACAGGAGGAGATTGAGGATTTGCGTTTCGATTCGAGCATCTTCATCACCGAGGGCAACTCGGCATCGGGCAGCATCACACAGTGTCGCGACGTCAAGACGCAAGCCGTTTTTTCACTCAGAGGAAAACCGCTCAATTCCTACGGACTCACCAAAAAAGTGGTCTATGAAAACGAGGAATTCAACCTCCTGCAAGCCGCCCTCAACATCGAAGACGGCCTCGACGGGCTGCGCTACAACAAAGTCATCATTGCCACCGACGCCGACGTGGACGGCATGCACATCCGCCTGTTGCTGATGACTTTCTTCCTGCAATTCTTTCCCGAATTGGTCAAAAAAGGACACGTCTACATCCTCCAAACACCGCTCTTCCGCGTCAGAAACAAGAAAAAATCCTCCAAAGACGAAAAGACCGAAACAAAGGCCAAAGGTGCAAAAAGGAGCAAAAGCAGCGGACGGACGGAGTTTGAAACCATCTATTGTTACAGCGAAGAAGAACGCCTTTCCGCTATCGAACGACTGTCGCCCAACCCCGAAATCACACGTTTCAAAGGTTTGGGAGAAATCTCTGCCGACGAATTCAAAAACTTCATCGGCACCGAAATGCGGCTCGAAGCCGTCAGCCTGCACAAAAGCGACAAGGTGAAAGAACTATTGGCCTACTACATGGGCAAAAACACCATGGAACGCCAAAACTTCATCATCGAAAATCTCGTGGTCGAAGAAGACCTCGTAGAAGACGCCGTTTCGGCATAACCCCACCAATCAATCCCTCCGACATTCATTCATGGACACCTCCTCATCTCACAGCCCCAAAACCGCCATTTTCCCCGGCAGCTTCGACCCCTTCACCATTGGGCATGCCAGCGTGGTGCGCAGAGCACTCACCTTGTTTGACAAAATCGTGATCGGCGTGGGCTACAACATTCGCAAACGTTCACTTTTTTCTCCCGAAGAGCGCGTCGCCGCCATTCGCCAACTCTATCGCGACAACGATCGCATCCATGTCGTGGCCTACGACGACCTCACCGCCGATCTCGCCCGGCGAGAAAACGCAAAATTCGTCATTCGAGGCATCCGTTCCATAAAAGACTTTGAATACGAGCGCGACACAGCCGGCATCAACCACCGTTTGGCCGACATCGAAACCGTATTGCTTTTCACCGAACCCCAATATGCCGACATCTCCTCGACCGTGGTGCGCGAATTGATTTCATTCGGAAAAGACGTGAGCGAATTTCTCCCCACGCCTCAGGCGGAAAATCCCGAACGGTGAACCGAACACTCCCCCTCACGACATCTGCTAAACTATTCCTCAAACCTTCTCATGAAACAATTTCTCACTCTGCTCTTTGCCGTCGTCGCCCTGCTGCCGGCGACAGCACAAATGCGCCCCAATCTCGACATCAACGTCGAACAGGTCAGAAAACTTCAACTCGCCCAACTCGCCATTTCGCAACTCTACGTCGATTCGGTGGATCAAAAGAAATTGGTGGAAGATGCCATCAACGGCATTCTCGAAAAGCTCGATCCCCACTCCTCCTATTCCACGCCCGAACAAACCAAGAAGCTGAACGAACCTTTGGAAGGAAACTTTGAAGGCATCGGCGTGCAATTCAACATTTTGGAGGACACCCTTGTCGTCATGCAGACCGTGACGAAAGGTCCTTCCGAAAAAGTCGGCATCCTCTCGGGCGATCGCATCATCAACGTAGACGGCACCGTCATCGCCGGCGTGAAAATGGAGCGCGACAGCATCATGAGCTTGCTGCGCGGCCCCAAAGGAACGAAAGTGAAACTTGGCATCACACGCCGCGGCGTGCCCAACACCATGTACTTCACCGTCACTCGCGACAAAATCCCCGTCAATACCCTCGGAGCGGCCTATATGCTCGCCCCCGGCATCGGCTACATCCAACTCGACCGTTTCGGTGCCACCTCCGGAAAAGAAGTGAAAGACGCCATTTCAAAATTGAAAAAAGCCGGAATGAAAGACCTCATCTTCGACCTCGAAAACAATGGGGGAGGCTACTTGGGCGCGGCATTTGAAGTGGCCAGTCAGTTTCTCAACGAAGGCGACCTTGTGGTCTACACCGAAGGACGCTCCCAACCGCGACAAACTTTCACCGCGCAAGGCGGCGGACTTTTCAAAAACGGACGCCTCATCGTGTTGGTCAACGAATACAGTGCTTCGGCTTCCGAAATCGTTTCCGGTGCGATCCAAGACCATGACCGCGGCCTCGTCGTCGGTCGCCGCACTTTCGGAAAAGGACTTGTGCAACGCCCCATTGACCTGCCCGACGGATCGATGATACGCCTCACCACCAGCCACTATTACACGCCCTCCGGACGTTGCATACAGAAACCTTACGAAAAAGGCAAAAAAGAAGAATATTCGCAAGATTTGGAAAAACGCTACACCCACGGCGAACTCCTCCACAAAGACTCCATACGCCTCGACTCCGCCAAAGTCTACACCACGCTCAAAGAAGGACGCAAGGTCTACGGCGGCGGTGCCATCATGCCCGATGTGTTCGTGCCTCTCGACACCACCATGTACAGCAAATTCTACATCGCCATTCGCCGCCACAACCTTTTCAACAATGCCGTGCTCCGATACATCGACGGACGGCGCGCCGAGCTTAAAAAGCAATACAAACGCTTCGACGATTTTGAACAACACTTTGAAGTGCCGGAAGAGGTGGTGACGCAAATCATCGAAGAAGCCAAGAAAAAGAAAGTCGAACCCAAGGACGACGCCGAACTGCAAGCCACCTTGCCCGACATTCGCTTTACGCTCAAATCCCTCATCGCCTACGACGTGTGGGACAGAAACGAATACTTCCGCATCATCAACACCAAAAGCCGCACGCTGAAAGCTGCACTCAAAGAACTGAGGGAAAATCCCGACATCCCGACCGCAGCGCGATGAAACGTCGGCATTATGAGAGTTTTTCAGCGGTATCAATAGGCGGAAGGCTAAACTTATCCGTCACCCGAATGAGCGACTGTTGCCAAATGCTTTCGTAGTCTGGTGCATTCATCTTCGTCCTCCTGTTTTGCGACCAGCCAACTCGAGGGCGAGGGCAGCGTCCACGATAATCTTACGCCCTACTTGCGTGATGGCTCGGTCTATCTTGCCACTCTGCTTGATGCGATTGGCGGTGGGGAGGCTACAGCCGAAAAGGCGAGCGATGCCCGATAATCCATAACACATAGCGTTTTTGTTCTTTGGAGGGGCTTGCCTCCGTAGTTGTATTGCTGGGCTGTGAGCTGTGGCGAGCAAGGAAGAGCAATTCCTCGCCAGTCATCTGCCATACGGGCTTGCCCAAAAGTTCTTCTAAAATCATTCTTCATTGCAGTTTTATGGTGAATACTTTTGTCCTTGCGCATCGGGCTATCAGTCAGCTCTGACACTGCAAAAGTATGGGCTAATTACTGTCTATAAAAGGGTAAGAGATACGCAGGAAATGCAAGGAAAAGGCAGGAAATCACAAGCCCTCACTCCATAGTCCTCACCCCACATTTTCACACAAAAAGAGGATCGCAGAGCATCACTGCCCCGAGCCTCTCGCGATATTTTGCCCCCTTAGGGCCTCACACCTTGGTTTTCAGTGTTAAATAAGGAAATCCCCTCGCCCCTCTGCTCATAACTTCGTATTTTTGTAAGTAAAACAGATTTAACTGATGGCAAAGAAAGAAGCGCAAACGGATATATGGGTGTACGATTTGTTGAAATCCGCCCACATTACATTAGAATATCAAGGCTCTACTATCGCAGAGATAGAAGGTTGCTACGTTAAACATCTTTTTCTATGAGTAGTAGTATAGGTCGTATGTCATATCGCATTGAAATCACAATACCTATTTTTTTAGGTAACAGTATAGAAGAAATATAGTATGTATATCAAGGAGATTAAGATCTTAAACTTCCGCAATTTCAAGGATGCTTCGATACCCTTCCATGAAGGAGTGAATGTCATAATAGGCCATAATAATACAGGTAAAAGCAATCTGCTCCGTGCAATGGGGTTAGTGCTTGGCTATAGTAATGGTCATAGGTTAGGCACGAGTGACTTATTTTATGAGACAAATGTGGCAATGCTTCAACAGCAGTCACCACGTATCCAAATAACTCTTGTCCTCCGTAGAAGTGAGGGTGAAGCCTTGGATTCTGCAGAAATGGGACTATTCTCTAGTATGATGACAGACCCTGCATTAAGTGAAGAAGCAGAATTGAGATACGAGTTTAAATTGACTGATGCGCAAGAGGACAACTATAAGGCAGATGTTGCTAATGCAAATACAGCTAAGGAGATATGGAAAATTATAGATCATGACTACATCAGACTCTATAGAAGTAGTCGCTCTGGTGGAAATCAGGCAGCAGGTATCAGCGTCAATGATGCTTTGGGGCAGATTGATTTCCAGTTCCTTGATGCCATTCGCGATGTCAGTCATGACCTATACGCTGGTTATAATCCGCTCCTTAGAGATGTGCTGAATTTCTTCATTGATTACTCGGTTAAAAATGATCCCACAAATACAGAAGATGAGATAAAGGAACAATTAAAAGCCCGAAGAGATAACTTTGTCCAACAGTCTAGTCCTCTGATGCAAACTTTACAAGAAAGGTTACAGGATGGTAAAAACGTATTTCTGAAATACGCACTCGATACAGGCGCAACATTTAACGGAGCTGTACCAGATTTTGATGGAGAGGTGACGGAGAATGAGATGTTTGCAGTGTTGAGAATGATTATTAAGTATGCTGTTGGTATAGAAGTACCAGCTACATATAATGGGTTAGGCTATAACAACCTAATCTATATGTCGCTTTTGCTCGCAAAGATGCAGGCTGACGGTAGCGTTACCTATATGAAGCGCAATGCCAAGGTGCTCTCATTCCTTGCTGTAGAGGAATGTGAAGCACACCTGCATCCAGCCATGCAGTACAAGTTTCTAAAGTTTCTGCAGGACAACAAATCCAATGGACATGTGCGCCAAATATTCATGACCTCACATTCTACCCAGATTGCCTCAGCCGTGAAATTGGATGACTTGATTTGTCTAACTTCACCTGAATTAGGGCAGATCAACGTTGGCTATCCACGTGTCATTTATCAAAAAAATAATATTGATGATGTGGTGTCTAGGCAATACGTTCAGAGATTTCTGGATGCAACCAAAGCGGATATGTTCTTTGCCAACAGATTGATATTCGTAGAGGGCATTGCAGAGGAGCTACTACTCCCTGTCTTTGCTAGATATCTGAATAAGAACCTTACAGATGAGCATGTGCTGGTGATAAATATGGGTGGTCGCTATTTCAACCACTTCCTAAAATTGTTTGATACGAACAATCCATACACCATCAACAAAAAGATTGTCTGCTTGACAGATATTGATCCCTGCCGAAAAAGGAAAGAAGCTGACGAAGATTATGAAGCCTGCTACCCATATGAATACAATATAGATCCAGACAACTACGACTATAAGCATCACGCGGATATAGAGGAAACTCAATATGCAGCCCATCCCAATATCAGATTCTACAGGCAAGATGCGACATATGGCAAAACACTAGAGTATGACATAATGCGTGAGAATCCAAATTGTAAGCTGTTGCTGACTCATTCTGTTTCCAATTTAAAGGAGATAAAAGCTATGATGGAAGAACAGGATGTAAACGAAATGATGAGTAAAATGCGAAACAGCCAGGCTAATACTCGTATTAAGGCCTCCATAGGTGCATCGAAGTGGACGGATGAAGAAAAACGAAAAGCCTTACTTGCATCGCGTTATTTGAATTCCGTTTCAAAAGGTAGCAATGCTCTGGAATTAAACGTGGCTCTTATGAATAATTTGGATAAACCTGAAGAAGATAGAGACGAGTTCCACGTACCCCGATATATTGTTGAGGCATTAACATGGCTACTATCATAACATCAGAAGAAACCATACCTATAAACGAACCGTTTAAGGTGACTGCTGGGCCTGGTGCGGGAAAGACGCATTGGCTGATAAATCATATCAAGAATGTGGTGTCAAATAGCCACAAACTTGATGTGGTGAGGAAGGTGGCTTGTATCACTTATACCAACGTGGGTATCGATACGATCACTTCACGTTTGAATATGGGGAATGACGTGGTTGAGGTATGTACCATCCATAGTTTCTTGTATGCCAATGTGGTAAAACCCTATGTTCATCTGGTCGCTGAAGATTTCGGGCTGAAGTTGGACGAACTTGTGGTTATAGATGACTCTAATTTTAAATCAGAAGGAAGAGCTGCATTAGTATTAAGGCGTATCGATAAATCATGGTTAGATTCCAAAAAATATTTGGGAGGCTTGAAGAATGCCACGTGGCGTTATGAAAACCATGAGTACAACGATTATAAACCCAATCACCCAATAAAGGTTGGCAAATGGCATGTGGGTAATGACTGCTATATGGAGTTCAAAAGATGGCTATGGAGTGAAGGGTACATGTCTTTTGATGACATTTTGTATTTCTCTTATATTCTGCTTTCAAGATACCCCAACATATACAAGTTGATAAAGGCTAAATATCCATATATTTTTGTCGATGAATTTCAAGACACGATTCCTTTTGTGGTTGACTTCCTGAGTCAATTAGGCAATGATGGGGTGATTGTGGGGGTAGTTGGCGACAAAGCTCAATCAATCTATGATTTTCTCGGTGCTACGGTGCAGCAATTTGAAAGTTTTACTGTTCTAGAAATGCAGGAGTACGAGATACGAGGGAATAGGCGTAGCACGAAGCAAATAATAGATTTACTGAATATTGTCAGGACAGATTTCTCGCAAGACTGGCTGAATGGATCAGAAGGAATGAAGCCGGAATTGCTTGTCGGCGATATGCTTAACTGCTACCAACAAAGTGTAGAACAGAGTGGAACAGAGGAAATACAATCTCTGGCCTTTCAAAACATACTTGCCAATTCTATGCGTAAACAGAACGGAGCTAGAGAAATCGAAAAAATATTAGAGATTGATTTTGACAGCAATGCAGAGCGTCAGATGGTGATAAAGGCATTGATTAAAGCCGTGGAATATACAAGAATGAACGACTTGCGAAATGCTTGGCATCAATTAGACTCCATCAATCGCGATAGGACAATAACCATTGTGGTTCTAAGACGCTTGTTAGATGTCTATAAGGACTATAAAGACGGAAGCCTGATGGATTTCTACAATTTTCTGGTGAATGATTTACATTTCAAGATGGCTAAGATAACAGGCAAGGCTGTCAAGGATTTCTACGTGAATCATACATACGCAGATGCTGCTCTTGGGGTAAAGTATGGTGATTCAAATAACAAACATAAGACTATCCATAAATCAAAAGGAGAGGAGTTTGATAACGTCTTTGTCATTCTTCAAAAGGAAGAAGACTTGGGGTTCCTGTTGTCTCCAAATTTAAATGGCAACAATGTACATCGGGTGTATTATGTGGCTGCTAGTCGTGCAATCAAACGTTTGTTTATCTGTGTACCCACATTGAGTGAAGAAAACCATATCAAACTGAGGGACAAGCCAATAAGTATACCTTCTTGCGTGTGACATTGTGCATAAGAAAAGGAGACTTTCTGCAGACTTTTAGGACGACCCTGCAACTTTATCTTAACTGATTTTTGGGTGTAGGAAAGGGTGCAAATCGCGTAACTCACTGATTTACACCCACATTTGCGGAGAGAGAGGGATTCGAACCCCCGGAACAGTTGCCCGTTCACCGCATTTCGAGTGCGGCCCGTTCGACCACTCCGGCATCTCTCCTGATTTTGTGGTCTGTTCTAAATCCGAGCACAAAAGTACAACTAAATATTGAAGTGACAATTTTTTTCGGGCTTTTTTAATGTCTTCTGCTTACGATTGAACATAGCCGTAGAGTCAACCAGCAAGTGCAAAATTATGATATTCTTTTGTAGAACTCCGATTTAGGTGTTTCAAAATCGAGTTTTTGTCTTGGTC
>NZ_RQYI01000043.1 GCF_003859795.1 Alloprevotella sp. OH1205_COT-284
TTGGGAGCAGGGGGAGATCTTCATAGGGTAAAGATACAAAAAAAGAAAGAATTGACAAAATAAAAAAGAAAATAGTTTTGCAGAGGTCTCCTGTTGTGAAGCATCGTCCTCCTCCACATCACACGCTCGAAACATGTCCCTTCGGTTCGCTCAGAAAGCCGTTTTTATACCTTATTTTTTATTTTTGCCGTTTTGCCTCCGCAAAAACGGTCATCTCACTGAATACCAGCCCATTTTGTGCGAAGGCAAGTGAAGGCAAAACCGGCGGGATTTTTTCAGACGTCTGAAAATCAACAATATCCGGTGAAGGCAAACACCCCCTTTTGCTTTCACTTGCTTCCGCTGCCTTAGTGCGAAAATCGCCATTTTTCAAGGAGGTGAAAGAAGAAAAACAACGGAAACCACTCATTCACAGAATTTTGAACACCACTCTTTCTGTTTTGCCTTCACTAGCCTTCGCAAATAAGCCACTGTAAGACAAAAAGTTGAGCCGTTTTGCGAAGGCAGTGAAAGCAAAAACACGAATAAAGGGAATACGCGCGCGCGTAAAAGCAAGGACTGCGGAAAAGATATTCCAAACAGAAAACATCGTCTACCATGGAGGTAGAGAAAACGGCATGGGAGGCAGGAGTTTTTAAGTTGGAGGAAGATTTTCTCAAAAGCCTATCGGCCGGCCGACATTCACTCACCACTCTCTCGGTATTTTCATCGGAAAACCTCCCGGCAAAAGCGGATCAGAACAACATGCCCGACGAAACGAGAAAAGCGTAAACAAGAATGTTTCGGGCAGTGAGAGAAAGCACCTCATTCAATTTGCGCCCATTCCATATCTGCCGCATTTTCCGCCATGCCGACAGATGAAGCGGAAGATAAAGGAGTGTCAGAAGGGAAAGCGCGGTGGGCGAACCGTGCAGCATGAAATCGAGCAACACGATGAGTGCAACTGCGACGATGCCCAGTCCGCCATACAGCCGACTTCCCATTTTTTCGCCTATCAAAACGACAAGCGTCCGTTTTCCGACGGAACGATCGGTGTCGCGGTCGCGAAAATTATTCACCACCAACAACGTATCAACCACCAAGCCCACGGAAAAGCCCAACACAAGAGCGGCCGAAGATAGGGTTTGTGCAAGCAGAAAAAAAGTGACACAAACGGGAACAATACCAAAAAACAACAAGACCAACACGTCGCCCCACCCCTTTGAACTCAGATGCGAACTATACAAAAACGCACCGGCGACGCACAACAGTCCGACACCCACAAGAAAAAACATCGTCGGCCAAACAGCACCTGAGATCGACCTTACAACCACAAAAAGCAGCCAAAGCCCGACCGCTCCGGCGAGCAGAACAACAAGGAGTATGCCTTTTTTCATGGCTTCGGGAGAAATCCAGCCTTGCTGGCAGGCACGTTTCGGGCCAAGACGGTCTTCGCGATCGTTGCCGCGAATGAAATCATACCAATCGTTGATGAAATTGGAGGCCACCTGCATCAACACGGCAAACCCTGCGCAGAGCAGTGCCATCTGCACCTCGCCACGCCCCATGCCCCCGATCCCTCCGGAGAGACGAACGAACAGAGCCACGGCCGTGACTACCGAAACGAGTGCACCGGAAAGCGTTTTCGGACGCGCCGCCAAGATCCATGCACGAAGAGAGTTTTTGGCTATATTTTTCATTTTGCGAAGTTAGCGGTTTCGTTTGGCTCGGCAAAAAAAAAGTGCTACTTTTGCTTTCACAAACAGCAACAAAGTTCCATGTCTTATAATGAACATTTTCCTCATCGCGGCCGCATCGAAGTGATTTGCGGCAGTATGTTTTCCGGCAAAACCGAAGAGCTCATCCGTCGTTTGAACCGCGCCCGCATAGCCCGTCAGAAAGTAGAGATCTACAAGCCGCTCATCGACACCCGTTACAGCGAGGCCGAAGTCGTTTCGCACGACTGCAACTCCGTTCCTTCCACGCCCGTCGGTTCGAGCCTGAACATTTTGGAATTGGCCGCGTCGGCCGATGTCGTGGGAGTGGACGAAGCCCAGTTTTTCGACGAGAAGCTCGTGGAAGTTTGCAACACGTTGGCGGATCGGGGAAAGCGGGTCATCATCGCCGGCTTGGACATGGACTTCAAGGGCAATCCGTTCGGTCCTTTGCCTGCACTTTGCGCCGTGGCCGAAGACGTCACGAAAGTGCACGCCATCTGCGTGCGTTGCGGAAATCTCGCCCACGTAAGTCACCGTATCGTCGAATGCGACCGACAAGTCATGCTTGGACAACTGCAAGAATACGAACCTCTGTGTCGCCATTGTTACAACCAAACGACAAAACCATGAAAAAACGTTTCTTCCTTCTGTTGGGATCTCTGCTAATGACATGTGTTTCCTCTTTCGCACAACAAGTACAAGAAGATTTGCGCACCGATCGCCAACTTGTTTTTCCCACATTTCGAGAAGCCAAAGTGCTGCAAACGTTCAACCGTTCGATCAAAGTCAAGGGCAACATCATGTATAAAAACGCCGCCCTCTGCTTTGTGGACGAAAAAGACGGCAAAGTCCGTCAAGCTTTCACCGACAACATCCTCGGTGTCGAATTCGACTCGCTGCGCTACGTCAAAGTAGACGCCACGGCCATGGGGCAGATCGTGGCCGAACGCGGCTACAACCGCCTGCTGGCCGTGACAACCATCGACATGAAACGCTACAAAGAAATCACCACCGGCAACACCGACCTGCCTTTCGTTTCTCTCGACATGGGAGGCATGGGCATGGATCAATTCATCGATTTGAGCGGAAGCGAACAGCAGGCCAACAAAGGGTATCCGCTGCGTCGCGATTATTATTTTTACCTCAAAGGACGCATCATTCCGGCCAAGGAGCGTTTGATCAAAAAAGAAGTGACTCCCGAAATGAAAGTGGCTTTCAAAAACCTCATGGCCGATCGTTGGTGGAGTTGGAAAGACGAAAAATCGCTGACAAAGTTGCTGATGTATTTTCCGGAGTGACGAGGCACGCTTCACCGATCCGAGCCGCCGCCCTCCCGAAATTCCACTCTCTCATTCTCCCCTCTTCATGCCAACCCTACTTTTTCCTTCCCCCATCTTCGGCCCGGTGAGCAGCAGACGCTTAGGCGTATCGCTCGGAGTGAACTTACTTCCGGCAGACGGAAAACTGTGTACCTTCGACTGCATTTATTGCGAATGCGGCTTCAACGACGATCATCCCCCGAAAGCCGCCATTCCCACTCGCTCCGAGGTGGCAACGGCACTCGAAGCGCGTTTCCGACAAATGCAAAACGACCATACGCCGCCCGATGTCATCACCTTTGCCGGCAACGGCGAACCGACGATGCACCCTCAGTTTGCGGGCATCATTGCCGACACCATCGCCTTGCGCGATCGCTATTTCCCCAAGGCCAAAGTCAGCGTTTTGAGCAACGCCACCTACTCCCATCGTCCGGCCGTGCGCGAAGCACTGATGAGCATTGACAACAACATTCTCAAACTCGACACGGTAGACCCCTCTTTCATCCGTCTTGTCGATCGTCCGTTGCGTCGCTACGACGTGGAGGAAATGATCGAAAACCTTTGTCGTTTCGAGGGAAAAGTGCAGGTGCAGACCATGTTTCTCCGCGGCACATACAACGGCACACCGCTCGACAACACCACCGACGCCTACGTGACGCCATGGATCGAAGCCCTTCGCCGCATTCGTCCGGAGTGTGTTTACATCTACACCATTGATCGCGACACTCCTGCCACCGGCCTGCTCAAAGCATCGCCGGCAACTCTCGACGCCATCGCGTTGCGCGTGAAAGAAGCCGGTTTCAAATGCTCCGTGTCCTACTAATTCGCCTCTACCGTCATGACAGAATTTGCAAAAAAAACAGCCCTTGCCCTTGCGCCTCATTTGGAAACGGTGCGGCGGAATGGGCTGTTTTGCGCACTCAGCGGCGGTGCCGACTCTGTGGCACTGCTCCGCGTTCTGATCGAACTCGGCATCCCCGTTCGCGCACTCCACTGCAACTTCCGATTGCGCGGCAAGGAAAGCGAGCGCGACGAAATCTTCGTGCGCAACCTCTGTCGAGATTTAGGCATTGACATTCAGGTCGTCCGCTTTGATACGCGCCGAGAAGCCGAACGCACCGGCGAGAGCATCGAAATGGCCGCCCGACGCCTGCGCTATGATTGGTTCGCCAAATTTGACGCCCCCGTTGCCGTCGCACACCATGCCGACGACAACATCGAAACCTTTTTCCTCAATCTTCTGCGCGGCAGCGGATTGCGCGGACTCACCGCCATGCGCATCGACAACGGCCGAGGCATTCTCCGCCCTCTCCTCCACACTTCGCGCCGAGAAATTTCGGAATACCTCAAATCGCTGCAACAGCCCTTCATCAACGACTCCTCCAACACCGACACACGACACCGCCGCAACGCCGTTCGTCACCGGCTGATGCCTTTGCTCAGAGAACTTTATCCCTCTTGCGACCACACTCTTTCTCAAACCCTTTTGCATCTGCAAGCAGCCGAGGAAGTCTACCACATCGGACTCGACACCCTCACCCGCCGTTGGGCTCCTGTCACCGAGGGAGAGAAAACGATCTACTCCCTCTCACCACTTCTCGAACAGCCCATTGCCGGAAGCGCATGGCTGCATGAGCAACTTTCGCCGCTCGGCTTCGACTCCGCCGCCGTCGAAGCCCTCTTCAAGGCACGCACCGGTGCCGTATTTTTCAGTCCTTCCCACTGTGTCACTCGAACTGCCCGAAGCATCGAAGTTGCTCCGATTGCCGACCGACCTCTTCCCGTCTTACACACCTCGGAGGCAGTGCGCCTGCCCGATTTTTCGCCCTCGCGCCGTGCCGACCTTGCCACCATTGATGCCGATTCGGTAATAGGAGAGCTCTTTGTGCGCAAAGTCGTCGTCGGCGACCGCTTCACCCCTTTCGGCATGAAACGCGGCTCAAAACTCGTGAGCGATTATCTCACCGACCGGCGGCGTTCGCGCATCGACAAACAGCATGCGCTCGTCGTTTGCGACGATATCGGCATCCTTTGGCTGGTCGGCGAAACCATTGACCGACGCGCCGGCATTTCCGACGCCACAAAACGCATCCTTTCCCTCCGCCTCCTTCCCGCCAACTGCTCCCACTGCACTACTCCCGAAATCAAAGACTCAGCGACAGAGTGAAAGTGCTATGGGAGGCAGACAAAAAAAGGTAACGAGTAGAAATTTCCGGATCAGAGCCGGAAATTTCTACTCGTTACCTTTTTCGCAGCCGAAAGGATCGTCTGCCCCAACCTCCTCTTCGCCTCTCTATGACAAAGGACATGTTTTCTCTTTCTTCTCTCTTTCGGCACGCTTCTTGCTGCATTTGTATTATCCCTCAACTCCCATTACTCCCCGAAACCTGCCCGACAACGCATCTTGCCAAGTTCGGGAAAGGCGAAAAGAAGGGGAGAAGAAAAGGGCAAAAGGGGCAGACAAAAAGGGTTAAACCTTTCGTAATTCGCAGAAATAGACGTATTTTTGCACAAGAAACTTCGTAACACATTCACATGCACCTCAACGGTGCCCTCATCCTTATGACAAAAGACTTGATAGACATCATTATCGACGGCATACAAGAAAAAAAAGGCCGCGACATCGTCGTTGCCGATTTGAGCAACATCCATACGGCTCCCACACAGGCTTTCGTGATCTGTACCGCGGGTTCTCCCTCGCAGGCCGACAGCATCGTGGACAGTATCGAAAACGCCGCCCGCACCCGCCTCGGCGAATCGCCGTCGGCCATTGCCGGTCGCGACAACAAACTATGGATCGCCATGGACTTCGGCAATGTGATGGTACACATCTTCTTGCCCGATATGCGCGAATACTACGACATCGAGCACCTGTGGGACGATGCCGCCATCACCGCCATTCCCGATTTAGATTAACCTTTTCTTTCGCAGAACATCATTATGCCCGCAAATCTCCCACCTCCCAAGCCCAAGAAGGACCCTAAAATGCCGAAGTTCAACCTCAGTTGGTTCTACATCGTAGCCATTGCAGGGTTGGCCATCATGCTGTGGCAAGGCAACGAAAACCCCGGCAGCTACGACAAAGACGTGAGCTACTCGGAAATAAAAAAATACATCGCCGACGGATATGCCAACGAAGTCATCGTAAACAAAACCGACGGCAAAGTTCTCATCGCCATACGCCCCGAAAAAATTCGGGAAGTCTTCAAGCAAGGCGTGAAGGAAGTAGGCAAGAAACCCACCGTCAGCACACGCTACCCCTCGGCCGACAAAGTCGAAGACTACCTCACCTCGATTGACTACAAAGGCAAGGTGACCTATGAAGAAAATCGTTCCATACTGCTCAACATTCTTTCGAGCATTCTCCCCATCGTCTTCTTTGTCGGTCTGTGGTTCTTCCTCATGCGCCGCATGAGCGGAGGCATGGGCGGCGGAATTTTCAATGTGGGCAAGAGCAAAGCCAAAGAATACAGCAAAGAAAACGGCGGCATCAGCGTGACCTTCAAGGACGTCGCCGGACAAGAGGGTGCCAAACAAGAAATTCAGGAAATCGTGGAATTTCTTAAAAACCCCAAGAAATATACCGACTTGGGCGGAAAAATTCCCAAAGGCGCACTGCTCGTAGGCCCTCCCGGAACGGGAAAAACACTCTTGGCCAAAGCCGTGGCAGGCGAAGCCGGTGTTCCTTTCTTCTCAATGTCGGGTTCCGACTTCGTGGAGATGTTCGTCGGCGTGGGAGCAAGCCGCGTGCGCGATCTTTTCCAAAAAGCCAAGGAGAAAGCCCCCTCTATCGTGTTCATCGACGAAATCGACGCCGTAGGTCGTGCCCGTTCCAAAGGCAACGGCTTTGGCGGAAATGACGAGCGCGAAAACACCCTCAACCAACTCCTCACCGAAATGGACGGTTTCGGAACGAACACGGGCGTCATCATCCTTGCCGCCACCAACCGCGTGGACGTGCTCGACCAAGCCTTGCTGCGCGCAGGACGTTTCGACCGCCAAATTCACGTAGACCTGCCCGACCTGCCCGAACGCATCGCCATTTTCAAGGTACACCTCGCGCCCCTCAAACTTCAAGACGGTCTTGACATCGAACTCTTGGCGCGACAAACTCCCGGTTTCTCCGGTGCCGACATTGCCAACGTCTGCAACGAGGCGGCACTCATCGCCGCCCGACGCGATCGCGAATCGGTCACGAAACAGGATTTTCTCGACGCAGTAGATCGCATCATCGGCGGCTTGGAAAAGAAAACCCGCGTCATGACGCAAGAAGAAAAACGAAGCATTGCCATCCACGAAGCCGGTCACGCCTCGGTGTCGTGGCTGCTCGAACACGCCAACCCTCTCGTGAAGGTTACAATCGTTCCTCGCGGTCAGTCGCTCGGCGCGGCATGGTATCTACCCGAAGAGCGCACCATCATCACCAAGGAACAGATGCTCGACGAAATCTGTGCCACGCTTGCCGGCCGGGCTGCCGAAGACGTGTTCCTCGGCCGTATTTCGAGCGGTGCGCTCAACGATTTGGAGCGCGTCACTCAACGTGCCTACGGCATGGTGGCTTTCCTCGGCATGAGCCCGACTATGCCCAACCTCTCCTACTACAATCCGCAGGAATCTTTCCACAAACCCTATTCCGACGAAACGGCACGCATCATCGACCAAGAGGTGCAACGCATCATCAACGAGCAATATCTGCGTGCCAAGACGCTGCTCACCGACAACGCCGCCAAACACAACCAACTGGCCGACTTGCTTTGCGAACACGAAGTCATCTTCGCCGCCGACGTTGAAAACATCTTCGGCGCACGACCTTGGAGAAGCCGTGCCGACGTATTACTCGAAGAGCAACCCGCTCCTCACGCACCGGCAATCGCCGACAGCCCCTCAGAAAGCTCCTCAGACACAGCAACCCCTCAACCCGAAGACGGGCAGCAAACCTCCGATCCCTCATGAAAAATCTCTATGTCCGTGCCATCACCGGCATTCTCTATGTAGCCCTGCTCGTCGGCAGTTTGCTGTGGAGCGATATTTCTTTCGCTCTCTTCTTCGCCGCCGTCGTCGGCCTCTCGGTGTGGGAGTTTTGCACCGTGATCAATGAAAACCTCAACGCTTCCGTCAATCGTTTCATCGCCTCGATCGGTGCGGTCTCGTTCGTATTGGCCATGTGGCAATGTTGCAAGATTTCGCCGAGCTATCAATTCTTCCTTCCTTTTCTGGTAACGATGCTCTACCTCCTCATCAGCGAATTGTATCGCAACGAGGCCGATCCTTTGAAAAACTGGGGGTATGCTTTTGCCGCTCAGCTCTACGTCACGTTGCCGCTTTCGCTCATTTTCTTTTTGGGCTATCGCTACGACGCCATGTCCGACACGCTCCCCTACGATTTCGTGTTGCCGCTTTCGGTTTTCATTTTTCTTTGGACGAGCGACACCGGTGCCTATCTGTTCGGTTCGACGTTGGGGCGTTATTTTCCTGCCAAACTTTTCCCACGCATCTCTCCCAACAAGTCTTGGATCGGCAGCCTCGGCGGCGGCATCCTCTGTTTGTTCGCGGCAGCCGTGCTTTGGCACTTCTTCCCCGATCGTCTGTCCCTCCCCGCATGGCTCGGCCTCGGCCTGGTGGTCTGCGTTTTCGGCACATGGGGCGATTTGGTGGAAAGCCTTTTCAAACGCCGGCTCGGCATCAAAGACAGCGGCCGCATTCTCCCCGGCCACGGCGGCATGCTCGACCGTTTCGACTCCGCATTGTTGGCCGTTCCCGCTGCCGTCATCTACCTCATCGGCGTGATCTGATCATATTCTTCCCAACAACTCCTCCTCCCTTGACGACCATCGCGCAAGAGAGGAGGAGTTGTTTTTTTTCAGTTTCCGTTTTCTGCATTCCCCTTCCGAAACGATGTCTTCCTCCCCTCTCTCCTCCTCTTCCGTTCAGTTCCCTTTTGCTACGGCCGACCATTTTTTTTCCGACCTTCGAGAAGCCCTCGCACACAGTGATCCGCGCGATGCCTATGCCCACTTAAATCGCGTCTTCACAAGGCTGCTCTATTTTCACACTTCCGAAACGCCGGTGAAACTTGTCGGAGCTTTTGCCCAAACCGACTATCTTCTGAAAGAGAAAGGAGCCAAGCCCGATCTTAGAAAAGCCGTAAACGATGCCCGTGTTCGCCTACGCCGCCATGCCGACCCGTCGTTGTCGGACGACCTGCTGCGCACAGCGTTCATGGAGGATTTCCAAGCCCTCTGCCACTTTGTCGCGTTGCTTCACGGGCAAGAAATCCCTTCCGAACTTCAAGAACTTTTCCCTCGTCGCCGCCACACCGCTTCGCTGCCGTCGCCCGTCACCGACTATCTGCGCGTGATCGTTCAGCGGTGGGACGATCGTTTTCTCTATGTTCACACCGAAAGCGACACCTCGCCGGTCACCGTAGACTACGTTCGTGGCCGAGAGCATCATCACGGCGACGGCACCTATCTCAAAGCCTTATTGAAAGAGGGAACGCAGCTCAATCTCATTCGTCCCACGGCAGAAAACGGCATTCTCGTGCCCGAATTCATCATCTTCGAGCCCGACTATCTAATTGACGTTTCGGCCATTGCCTCCTGTTTTGAAAGCTACGGCACCTCACCCTACACCTTTCTGCTCAACAAGCTCCGTCCCGCCCCCCGTTCGGCAGCCATTCTTCTCGGTAATCTGGCGTCGCAATTTCTCGACGAAGCCGTTCATCACCGTCTTTCCACCGACGGCTATGCCGACAGCCTGCGCACTTTCTTCAAAGGCAACGCCCTATCCGTGCTCGAAGCCGTGCCTGCCGCCGATTTTCATCAGGAAGCTCTTCGACAGCGCAAACACATCGCCCAAGCCGTGGAGTCCGACCTCCCCGACGCCGTCAAAAGCTACGCCGCCGACGACATCGTGTTGGAACCTTCTTTTTTCTCCGAAATGCTGGGCATACAAGGGCGTATAGACATGCTCCAACTCGACCATTCGCTCGTCGTCGAACAGAAATCGGGCAAAGGCGATTGGCCGCAAATCGACGCCGAAACTCCGCGCCCGCAACAAAAGCACTACGTGCAGATGCTGCTCTACATGGCCGTGTTGCGCTACAATTTCAAAACACAATACGACCGCAATCAGCGCAAGCTATACGCCTTTCTGCTCTACTCCAAATATCCCAAAGGATTGCTCGGAATGAGTTTCGCGCCCCGTCTTCTTTTCGACGCACTCCGTCTGCGCAACGAAATGGCTGCATACGACATCGGATATACACGCGGCGGCCTCGACAAACTCCTCACCCTCACCGCCGACGAACTCAACACCGCTCATGTCGCCGACAAACTTTGGCATCAATACCAGAAGCCGCAGATCGAAGCCCTTCTTCGTCCGCTTCGAGAGGCCGATGCGCAAGAGCGTGCCTACTACTTCCGCATGCTCACCTTCCTGCACATGGAGCACTATCTCGCCAAAGTGGGCAATCAGCGCAAAGAAAACTCCGGTTTCGCCGCCAAATGGCACGATACACTCGACGAAAAACGTCAAGCCGGCAACATCTTCGACCGCCTCACGCTCCTCTCGCCCTCTCCCGATCATCAGGGCGAGGTGGTTCGTCTGCTGCTCGGTTTCCCCGACGACGTCGATCATGAAATTTCCGATTTTCGCATCGGCGACATCGTCGTTCTTCATCCCTATACTCCCGGCAACGAGCCCGACCTTCGCAAAACTTTTGTTTTCCGTTGCACGATCGAGTCCATTGCTCCCCAAACGCTCACGCTCACCCTCCGCGTTCCGCAGTCGTCGGCACGCGTCTTCACCCGCCACCTCCACGACTCGTGGGCTGTCGAACACGACTTCATCGACTCCTCTTTTTCCTCCCTCTACCGCGGCATGCACAGTTTCCTCTCCGCTCCCTCCGAGCGGCGGCAGCTCCTGCTCTTTCGTCGTAGTCCCGCGGTCGATGCCTCACGGCAACTCATCGGCGACTATGGGCAATTCAACGAACTCGCACTTCGCGTCAAGCAGGCCGGCGAACTGTTTCTCATCATCGGCCCTCCCGGCACGGGAAAGACGTCTTTCGGACTGATGACCACGCTCAAAGAAGAGCTGCTCGATCCCGCATCTTCCGTTCTCCTCCTCTCCTACACCAATCGCGCCGTAGACGAGATCTGCGGAAAACTCGTCGAAGAAGGTCTTGATTTCATCCGCTTCGGCAGCGGCACATCGTGTGCAATGCCCTATCGGGAGCATCTCATCGAACAGCGCGTGCAACACTGCACGCACATCTCTGAAATCGAAAGCCTCATCGCCGGCTGTCGCATCTTCGTCGGCACAACCACGGCTTTCAACAGCCGCATCTCTCTTTTCGATCTCAAATCGTTCAGCTTGGCCATTGTCGACGAAGCCTCTCAAATTTTAGAACCTCATCTCATCGGCCTCTTCTGCGCGCAACACGGCCATCGTCCGGCCATTCGCAAATTCGTGCTCATCGGCGACCACAAACAGCTCCCGGCCGTAGTTACTCAAACGCCTCGGCAGTCACACGCAGACAACCCCGAACTCCGTTCCGCCCTCCTCACCGACTGCCGACTTTCGCTCTTTGAGCGGATGCTCCGAAAATACCGACACGACCCTGCCGTCGTCCACATGCTCTGCCAACAAGGACGCATGCACACCGACATTGCCGAATATCCCAACCGCGCCTTCTACGACGACATGCTGCGCGTCGTTCCTCTCGCCCACCAGCTCTCTCCCCTCCCTTCGGCCGATGCCTCGGCCTCGGCTCTCGTTCGTTTGATCCACTCTCGGCGATTGCTGTTTCTTTCGGTAGCCTCCTCCGTGCCTTCCGTTTCCGAAAAGGTAAACCCCGCCGAAGCCTCCGTCATCGCCGCCCTTGTCCACGCCATTCACACGGCACATTCCAACAATTTCTCTCCGGAGAAAACGGTGGGCGTCATCGTCCCCTATCGCCATCAGATTTCTGCCATTCGCACCGCTATCGCCGCCTATCACGTGCCATTGTTGCGCGACATCACGATCGACACCGTCGAGCGTTTTCAAGGCAGCCAACGCGACTACATCATTTACGGATTTACCGTGCAGAAGGAACACCAGCTCCGTTTCCTCACCGACACCACTTTTGAAGAAAACGGCAGGCTCATCGACCGCAAACTCAACGTCGCCATGACCCGTGCGCGCCAACATCTCCTTTTGCTCGGCAACGAACGTCTGCTCCGTCAGACACCCGTATTCGACGCGCTCATCCGTTTCACACGCGAAAAAGACTGTTTCCTCTCCGTTTCCCCCGATCGTTTCATCGAGGGAGATTTTGAGATGTTCGCCGACGTGCCGCCGACATCGACCGATGCTCGATGATTTCATCCGCATTCCCGACGCTGTTGCCTTCGTCGGTTTCGACCGAATTCTTCTCAACAACGCTCTCTGCCCTTCGCCGCCACCTCACCTGAGACCTCTGCAAAATCCCCTTATAAAATTGTCCAATCCGTTCTTTTTCTCGGATTGGACAATTTTATAAGGGGATTTTGCAGAGGTCTGATTTGTTAGGTACACTTTAAGACAACAGCAAGAGGCTTTTGTCGTGTTTTTGCGAAAAAAATAAGCGCATTTCGTTTTTCGGAGTGCGAACATTTCGTTTTGGCGATTATATGTGGGCCGCGAGCGGGCTTATGCCCGCAAAAATTTTTGCCGACCGGCTTCGCCGGTATTTACGCCTGTGGCTTTGAAGGCCACAGGCAATAAATCGAATGAATCAAATCAATCGAATTATTCTGAGACGGGGCGGACGGACAACCCGTAAGACCGACGGCTGCCGTTCTGCGGGCGCACGTACCACTGGCTGAAGTACAGGCGGCAACCGCTGTTCGTGTTGTACGGGACGGCCGACCAATAGTAGCCGATGCTGCCCACGCCGCTCAGCGAACCGTCGTAGGTGCTGCGATAACCCGAAGCGGGGAAATACACGGTGTGGGTACCAGTACCTTTGAAATTCCAACCGTTGTCCCAATCGCCACTGACATTGAACTCAGATGGCGTGCTGGAATAATTACCTGTCGTGGTGAAACCAGTGAAAGCATTACTTGCGGGCATCTTGAAACCGGCGGGACACGGGTCGTAGATGGTCTTGACGACAGCGTTGTCGTTCCAGCCGGTTGTACTGTTCTCCATTGACCAGAGGTTGTAGTAAGAGTAACCAGAGGGAGGATTGTTAGACCAACTTGGACCCCAAGTGTAGAAAATCTCCGGATGCTGAATACCATTCTGGATAGACATGTTGTCGCCACCATTTTTATTGAACGAGCCATCCGGCGTAGTATCGGTACCGGGGAAGGCGTCCTTGCGCCCAAACTGATACAGAGTGCTGTAACCCTGCCGCACGCTTCCGTTGTTCTGCGTGATGGTGATGTAACCCACCTGCTTGCCACCAGCCTGACCGACGGTCTGCTCAACTTTAACCTTGACACTACGGGGAGAGGTATAGGTGGTGCCTACCCAGGAGGTGTACTTGAGACCTAAAGTCTCATTGGTGAAGTTATAGACTTTGTTCTGGAAGTTCGTCACGGCGGTGGTATTGAGCACGTCCTGAGGAGCAAACCAAAGATGCCAAGACCACACCACGGTGCCACCCTTGGTGACGGCGATGACGGCATTACCATTCTTGATGGCAGAGGCGGGAACATCGAACTTTACGAAAGCATTGCTGCCACTGCCTGTGACGGAAAGATTGGTTACGAGTCCGCTCTCATCGGCCCATACCACTTTGGCATTGTCGGGAGCATTGGCACCACTGTTACTCTGCGTAATCCAAGGGTCGGTGATGTCGTGGTCGGCATGGTCCTTGAAGTGCTGAAGCACGTAAGTGCCTGAGGCGGAACTTGTGTAGGCATGGGAATTGGTTGCACCACTTGTGATGGCATTGCCATAGACCAATGGGATGCTGTAATGCCCCGGAGCAGAGATGACATAAGAGTTGGCGGTGCTGCGAGCCACGCTTCCCCCTTTAGTAGAGAGGTCGTAAGGGTTGCCTGCCGAGCCTAACGCCGTGGCAGATTTCAAGGCGTTGTTGCGCGCAGCGAGCAGGTCGATAACATGGGCGGGAACAAGCGTGGCCGTACCGGCTTCGGCGGCTGTGCCGCCATCGCCTTCCTCCTTGCTCAGAGAGGTGAGCCAAGAGGGCTTGTCGGTCATGGAGTAAGTTCCGTCGCCATTGCCGTCATAGCCCACCACTTTCCACTTCACGGGCTGCTGCGTGCCGGTAGCCAAGTCGGTGCGGTAACTCTGCACGGTGTAGCTGGCTGCGGTGGTGGCATTATAGGCCGCAGGCGTGGGATCGGTAACGGTGAGCTGGTACTGCCACGTGGAGGTGTTCTGCGACAGGGCGTAGGTCTTAGTGGTGCCGGGCTTCCATGTGCCGGAGAGGTTCACGCTGATGGGCGTGGAGCCGTCGGCGAAGTAGATTTTCACGCTCACGCCGGAGAGCGACTGCGGTATCATGTAGAAGGTGTAGTTGTCGCCCGTGTTGCCCATGATGATCTGGTTCACGGCTGCGGAGGTGCTCACGCTCACCGTGCCGTCGCCGCCGAGGGTGAAGGTCTGCGGGGCGCTCTGGTCGCTCCAGCCGGCACCCGCACCGGTCTCATCGGTGGGCAGGGTGTATTTGCCCTTGCTCTTGGCTCCGATAATCTCCACCTTGTTGATGGTCTTGTTCCAAGAGAGGTTGGAACCCACCTTGAAGCGCACGGCGGTGAGGGCGTGGCGGAACCTGAGGTTGGTCTCGGGAGCGACGAACTGCGTGGCGTAGTGCACCACGCCCGAGCAGGCGGTCATCAGGTCCTTCTGCTTCTTCACGTCCTGCTCCACCTCGAACTCCACATACGGCGTGGAGGTGTAACTTGCATCGGAAACGGTGAGCTTGTTGTAGGCAGTCGTTACCTGCGGAGAGATGCCGTAGAAGCGGCCGTAGGGCTGCGCCCACATCCAGCGGATGTCCTCCACGAGCGTGCCGTCGGCATTGGTCTCCTTGTTGTGGAACCACGGCGTGGTGCTGATACCTGCGGCAGATGTACCGCGGTAGCCGATGGACGAAAATTTGTCAGTGATAGCCGTGGAGATGTTGGCACGGGTCTGCGCCCCCGTGTGCTTCACGGGATTGACGCCCGCCACGGTGGTCTCGACAAGGCAGGTGCTGCCGTCGCCGCCCTGCACGGGCAGCTTCTGCGTGGTGAGGTCCTCGGGCGTGAGGCCCTGCATGGAGAGCGCGTTGGTAAACCCCACGCGGGTTACTTCTCCGCCGAAGGCGCGGGTGTTCCCTGCGACAGGTGCAAACATGGCTTTTTGAGCGTCGTCCTGCGCGTCGCTCACGGTGAAAGTTACGGCAGTGCCGCGGTCGCCGTCTTCTTTCCCGCCACCGTTGGCGAGGTCGTCGTCGGCACAAGAGGCAAGCATACCCAATGAGGCAAGGATGCCCAATGATAATAGGAATTTCGTTGTTTTCATTATCTTGTTGTTTTTATCTGTCCATTTTTAATTTGTTCATCTATTTTTCCTGAATACGGAGTGTGCTGGCTATGCCGCATGGAAAATATCAATCCTCCCATTCGCTCCACATATTGAACTTCTTGGCACCAGAGATTTCCTCATCTTCGTCTTCTTTCGGTGGCTCTACGCTGATGCTTCCACCGCCGGGCTGCACGGCGGGACTGCCGGCCAGCATCTGGCCTTCGATATCCACTCTGACTACTTCGATAGTAGGCTTGACATACGCTTTTTCCTTCTTGAATTCTTTTTTGTCCATAATTCTTTTATTTTAGATGTTAATTTGCTGTCCTGTCAAGGGGGGGGGATGGCGGCGGCCCTATGGCCGGTCTGGTTCGTTCTTGTAAGATGCTATGCGATAAGTTTCTTCGGGTTGCAGGGGTTGGGCGGGATATGTGGCCATCTTCTCCCGACATCTTCCCGGCAAACGTCTTATACTGTCTTGTCTCAGTCATTCCATGCTTTGGAATCAATATCCCCGATTGCATTATCCTCGCCAAGTGGCAACTCGGCGGTAGGCAGGGGACATTCCGCGTCCGTTTCCACTATTTTGATTTCAGGTTTGACATAAGCCAGTTTTCGCTTTGTTTCCATCGACGTTCCTCCCTAAAATAATGTGTACCTCTTGGTAAGAGGTGCGGGAGAGAGGGCAAATCCTCTTGGTAAGAGGGTATAATGGGCGTCGCAAAAAGCCGTGGATAAGCACAGCACGGCAATTTGCAGGTCAGGAATTTAGTAAGGAATATAAGGAAAACATGTCGAGGCAGGCTCGATAAAGCACGGATGCAGCAATCCGCAATGCAGATTGTTTTTACAGGGCGCGGTTGGCAGTTGGGCGGACAACCATGCTCTGTAAAAAACCGTATCCCCAAATGAGGATTTATGCCCGGTTTGCCTGCTCAATGTTAATAAAAAGAAAAATAATCCGCTAAATATTAGGAAGTTTGAAATAAAAGACCTAAATTTGCAGTCGATTATATATTCTATTCCACCTCTTACCAAGAGGTGGTGCCAAAATCTCCAGCAGCAGTTTCTTATTGGCCTTTGCCACCTGTCGGTCGTCTATGCCTCGGATATAGATGAGCGTGGTGTGGGTGTCGCTGTGTCCCAATGCCTGTGAGATGACGGGCAGGGCCACATTGTGGCGATAGGCCATGCTCGCCCACGAGTGGCGAGGCACATAGGAGGAGAGATGCGCCTTGATGCCCGCTTTTTGTGCAAGCGTCTGCAAGGCACGGTTGTAGCTGCGCAGGGCCGTGGAATAACGGCGGGACTGAAGACATTTGCCGACGGCCCTGTGGAGTATGGGGAAAAGGTAGTCGCTGTCCTCACGGGCGTATCGGTCGAGGATGTCCTGCATGAGGCCTTCTATCTTCACCCGCACCTGACGGCCCGTCTTGCGACGGCAGTAAGTGAGCATACCCTCCTTGATTTGGCCGCGCCGTAGCTGCGCCATGTCGGCAAAGGGCATGCCCATAGCACAGAAGGAGAAGATGAACAGGTCGCGGGCCAGAGCCGGCCGGGAACCCGCGGGCAGTTCGGTGGCGTGCAGCCTGCGGATGTCTGCCGCGCCGATGCTCCGCTTCACGGTGCGGTCGTTGCCCGTGAAGGCGTTTCGGAACGGCTTGCGGTCCTTCACCAGCCGGCGTTGGGCGGCCTTGTTGTAGATGGCACGGAGCGAGCGCAGGTAGCACGACGAGGTGTTGGGGCACACGCCCTGCTCACGCAGCCACCGCTCGTATCGAGCCACAAGGTGGCAGTCGATGCCCGACAGCGGCATGTCCTTCCCGCCACCAAAGTGGATGAACGACCGCACGGCAGTGTGGTAATTCTCCACCGTGGAAGCACTCATACCCCGTGAGGCGGTGGGGAGGAAGGAGGAGAGTGTCGTCTGTTTCTTCCCATTTCTGGCTTTACCCTGATGATGCCGTGGTGCATTGACTTTTTTGAAAAAGAAAAGAAAATTGAACATCATATAAATTTATATTTACATAGAGATTAGTGCATGATACAAGAAGGATGCCATAATTCTTCTTGTATAAACTTACTTAAATAATCGTTTATTTCGTTGGCTTTGTTGATAATAAATTGTAATTTTGCCAAAGAAATATGAGGATGATGTACTATAGAAGGAAAATTATTCTGGCATTGCTTGAAGCACTTGGAAGAGATGTTTCTGCAAAGAGTATGCAGAAATATCTATTTCTATTTACGCGTAGGCAGGTTGGTGAGAAAGCCTTTGATTTTGTTCCTTATAAATACGGTTGTTTCTCTTTTCAAGCCAATCAAGATTTAGTGGCTTTATCCAAGCAGGGATATTTGGATATAGAGAAAATAGAAAGAAAAGACAGCCTATATCATCCTTTGTACGAAACTCATTTTATCAGGGATTTGGATTTGTTTGACGCTCAGGCTATTCGTGAAGTTTGTAATTTATACGGCAGTATGTCTCAAAATGAGTTGATTGCCTATACATATCGAACAAACCCATTTACGGCAATCAATAGTACAATAGCCTCAAACTTGCTGACACAAAAAGAAATGGATAAAGTCAGGGAATGCAAGGAACGTTACAAATGCAGTTCTTCGGTACTGATGACTATTGGTTACGAAGGATTTACCCTTGAAAAGTATCTGAAGCAGTTGATATGCAATGATATTAGAGTGCTATGTGATGTCAGGAAAAATGCGTTCAGCATGAAGTATGGTTTTTCTAAGGGCATCCTACAGAAGGCCTGTGAAGGCGTTGGAATAAAATACATACATGTACCTGCATTAGGTATAGAGTCTGAAAACAGGAAAGCACTAAATACTCAAGAAGACTATAACCGCCTGTTTGAAGAGTATGAGCAGACCTCACTAAAACAGAATTGGGGTGCTTTATTATATGTGCGTTCTGTTTTAGACGAGGAAAAAAGGGTCTGTCTCACCTGTTTTGAGAAAGATCCAAGACAATGTCACCGTACACGAGTGGCAAATGCCTTGATGAATTTACCGAATGTAACCTATGATTTTCAAGAAATTTTGCTATGATTACGCGGATATTGGTAACTGTAATGACTTATCCTTCGCTATCGGAAAAGCATCTTGAAACGGTATGCACAGCAGGATTTCGTGAGGATGGATCTTGGATAAGGATTTTCCCGATTCCCTATCGGGTGATTTTTGTAGATAATGATGTGCCTCGGTATCACAAATGGCAATGGATAGAAGTAGATGTGGAGAAAAGGACTCAGGACAGTAGGCCAGAAAGTTATCATATTGAGACCTCTGCAAAACTATTTTCTTTTTTTATTTTGTCAATTCTTTCTTTTTTTGTATCTTTACCCTATGAAGATCTCCCCCTGCTCCCAACTTAGTTTTGCCGACCAAATCGT
>NZ_RQYI01000044.1 GCF_003859795.1 Alloprevotella sp. OH1205_COT-284
ACATCTTTTACTTTGCGATCGGAAACGATTTGGTCGGCAAAACTAAGTTGGGAGCAGGGGGAGATCTTCATAGGGTAAAGATACAAAAAAAGAAAGAATTGATAAAATAAAAAAAAGAAAATAGTTTTGCAGAGGTCTCACTATTAGTGAATATCTTCCTCGAAAGTACTATCCTCTGTTACAAGTATAGGAAAATTCCTCTTTAAAAATAATTCACTAATAACGATTGGAGAGGGATGTCTGTAAGGATTTTTGTTTCCTACAGACATAGGACATAAGAAACCGCCCTTGTCAAAGGGGGTTGCTTTAAAAGATTTACCACTTCCATGGTGAGGTATTTGTATAGTTCCTATTAAGTCCCAATACCTTCCATAGAGCTTTCTAATATCCACTTTATTCAAATCACCATCCCCAGTATATAGGCAAGCAACTCTATGCGAATGACAATCAATATCAATATAGCATATGGAAAGGTCACAACTATAATGTCCCCTTATCCAAGAATGTTTATGTAAATCCTTTTTACATGATGGTCCTGAGTATAAGAACATCGAGTTTTCGTTAATGTTTCCGCTAACCCCCTTGCCCTTATAGATACCCCTGCCATTATAGACACCAATTATCTTTTTCTTTTCAACGTCCGTAATACCATACAAAAGGTAATCGGGATAAGTTTTCAATTTGCCAACATCAATACCTTCATTGTGCAATTTGTTTTGAAACTCATTGCTTCTAGTCTTAGATTGATAATTGAAGGGTATGTACACCCAATCGTTAAAACCATTTATGGTCAGTGGGGTTCCACTTTGTATTTCTGTTCTAGTCTCATTTATTTCTAACACATTCAAAGAGGGAATTTCTCCAATCTCCGTATCAGAACTTGGACGTACTCCAATAATCTGAGTTTCTATCCCAAAGAAGTCATTTGGATCGCTGACTAACTTTGCCAAACGTGATTGCCCTAAGGCCTTGTATATGTTTGAAAGAAATATCTTTTGTTCATCATGAAGAAGAGGGAGTACAACCCTCTCAATCTTCTTGACCGCTTTCTTTAATGTATCTATCAATGAAATATGATCTTTGTCAAAATGAGAGATAAAGAGAATGTGAATTACATCATCTTTTCTAAAACTCTGACTTACCACTCTTTGTTTGGCAAGTAACCTTGGGTTGGTCGTACCACAGTCATACACTATATTGATATTGCATGACGTGTGTCTTTCGGAATAAAAGGCTCCTTGACCGATAGGATGAAAAATTCTTTCAATCATGGCTTATGTAAATTAGTTATAACTATGCCTGTCACTCATTCAAGACAAAGGCTTAATCATTTATTTTGTAACAATCTATTTTATTGCTTTCGACAATTCCTCTTCAACCTCTTCTATACTAGGCAGAGCCGACTTCAAATTCTCAGGAATAGCCTTTGAGAGTTGGTAGTCGCTGACACCGATGGGCTGGTCGTAGCCAGAGAGGGCATATTGCGCCACTACTTTGTCGCCACCATTGCAGAGGAGCAAGCCGATGGTCTTGTTGTCGTGTTCGCCACGTAGCGTATCATCTACTACATTGATGTAGAGGTTGAGTTGTCCCATGTATTCGGGTTTGAAAGGTGTGGCTTTGAGCTCGATAACCACATAGGCGTGCAGTTGGATATTGTAGAGAATGAGATCGGCATAGAAATCTGAATCACCTACTTCAAAATGTTTCTGTTGCGCTACGAAAGCAAAGCCACTGCCCATTTCAAGCAGATACTTTGTGATGTGCTGCACGAGTTGTCGTTCAATATCTCGCTCATTCATCGCTTCCGTTTGCCCCATCATATCAAAGATATAAGGGTCTTTCATCAGATAGTTAGCGAGGTCGCTTTGTGGATTGGGGAGACGCACGGCAAAGTTATTCACTTTCTTAGCCTCAATCTGACGAGCAAAGAGATTGGTCTCAATCTGCATTTGCAGAACATTACTACTCCAACCATTAGCAACCGCCTGCGTTATGTACCAATAGCGTTCACCTAGGGGCAGTTTGCTATTCATTAGAATCACGTGGCTCGCCCAGTTGGTGCGAACGATGGGTGACTGCTTGAATACTTCTTCTATCTTTCTAATGTCACTGTCGTAGATAGTCGACAACGTTTCAGCAATAGCGCCTAATTGTGCAAGAGGTTGTTGCACAATTATATCTCTTTGATTTTCTGTGAATTGAATTAGTGCAAGAGGTTCTTGCACTAATAGATTGAGTTCTTTTGTTAGGTTCAAAACATACTCTAACGTTGGATTTTGAAGCAAGCTATTCACCTCAACCATTTTGTTCAGTATTTCCAGCGGATAAGCACTGGCGAACTGGCACATATAGAAGATGTTTCTGCGAGAGTATCCCTTCTTGTCAGGATATTGTGAGCGTATAGCCTTGGATAGATTGTCAATGACTTTGCTTCCCCAACCTTCTTTCTTTTGGAGGTAGAGAATAAAATGTCCTACTTTCCAGTAATGGAAAAGCATATCAGCATTAGCCGAAGCAATCACGCGCACCTGAGTTTGCTCAATATCCGTTCCGATAGCATGTACGATAGGAGCAAAGTCCTTGGGATTTGTAAGCTGCGTTATTGTCATATTAAAATTTAATACCCTCTGAGTTCATGTAGCTTACAGCTCAAAAACTCATTTAATTGAATGAATTTATATAAATACTCTTCATTTATAACCTCTTGGTGCCCGTCCTTATATTTGGTTGCAAGACACTGTTCGTCGTTTTTGTCTGTTATTTAAAAAGAGTGTATAATTCTATTTCTCATTTCTGTAATTTGTTTGATTGGAGAGAGAGGCTTTTGGGAAAATAAAGTCCGAAACCCATTCTTATATGCAGGGCTTCGGACAAGACCTTTGTGCGGTTTTGAAGTCTGCCGGACAGGAATGGTTCGGTGTAGCACTGATCTTCATAAAAAACTGCTTTGAGAACCCATTGGGAACTCGAAGCAGGGGTAGTTCTTGTCGTGGACCAGCCTTCAACGTTGCGACGAACAAGGCTTGCAATTCGGGCAAATGCCTTTGAGCACATAGTTGGCAGAATGGAGGTGGAAGCCCTCCGGCAAGTGGGGCGCGGGAATGGGCAAGCCCCTCAAACAATAGGTGTTGCGGCAGTTTTCGCAATAGAAATGGGTGTGAAGATCCGTCAGCCCGGCATGGAGATCTTCACCGCAATGGCAATCGTCGGGACAAAGGGCATATTTGAGCTGACCGCTGCCGTCCTCGACGGCATGAACGAGATGATGTTCCAAAAAACAAGTCAATGCGCGAAATATGGTGCTTTTGTCCACGGTCGGAAGTTTCGCTTCCAAATCGGTGAGCGAAAGTGCGCAATCGACCCGGGTGAGTGCACGGAGCACCAAGATGCGTCCGGCGGTGGGGCGGATGCCGCGTGTTTGCAAACGTGTTTCGAGAGGCGAGGTCATGGCTGTCGGGGTGGCTAAGGTTGGGGTACAAGGGGCGAAGCAGCCTCGGAAGGCTCTTCTCTTCCCGCCGATCCGTCGGCAAAACCCTGCGCATAGCCTCGACGATAGGCCTCGGCATAATTGCGGCGTTGGGCAGGATTGGGAAACTGCGAGGATTCATCGTAGGAGGCGCGCTCATCTCCATTGACGCCGTCTTCAAGACCGGCAAAGTAGCCGTCTTCGTAGCCGGCGTCAGAGGGTACGCGCAGATCCATCGTCACGGAGTCGGTCGGCACAACCGGAGCGGTGTGAAAACTGCCCGACGACCGGTCGGGGGCTATGGTCGTGTCGGGAGTGGCGAGTTGGAGAGAACTGTCGCGGCCGAAACCATGTTGGGGAGATAGCGGAACGTCGGTAGACCGTTTGAGATAGATCACAAGGCCTATGGCCGAGAGTATGATGAGCGTGAAAAGCACTATGCGGATGAAAGTGCTGAGGCGATCGGAAGAGGGTTGAGACATATCTGTGGAAAGCGAAAATGTGATGGAAGAAAGCAGAAAGGGAATGTGAAACGAGAGGGGCGGAATGTGACAAACGGCGTTCAACGCTTTTTGCGACCGGCATCGATGCGCAGAAAGATGAAGAGCAGCAGGGTGAAGCCCCACAGAGAGGAACCGCCATAAGAGAAAAACGGCAGGGGAATGCCGATGACGGGAGCCAAACCGAGCACCATGCCGATGTTGATGAAGACGTGAAAGAGCAAAATCGACAAAACGCAGTAGCCGAAGACTCGCCCGAAAGTGGAAGTTTGACGTTCGGCCAACAGGATGAGGCGGAGGATCAGTGCGAGAAAGAGCAGTAAAACGACACTTGCTCCCACAAAACCCTGCTCTTCGCCAACGGTGCAAAAGATGAAATCGGTGTCTTGTTCGGGCACATAGTCGAGTTTGGTCTGCGTGCCGTTCATGAACCCTTTGCCTTGCAGTCCTCCCGATCCGATGGCTATTTTAGACTGATTGACATTGTAGGAGGCATCGCGGTCTTCTTCAACGCCGAGCAGCACTTTGATGCGCGTGCGCTGATATTCTTTGAGGACATTGTTGAGGGCATAGTCGGAGGCATAGAGAAAGCCGATGCTGCCGATGCTGAAAATGCTGATGAGCAAAAAGGAACGCATGCGCTGACCGATCCATTGCACACCGAGATAAACTATCATCGCGGTCAAACCGATCAGTTGCCCCCAACTGACGTCGAAAGGCAGGATAAGACTCGAAAAGCCATAGGTGAGCAGGTGGAGCAACACACCGCCCGACAAGATGCGACGGGCGTGTTCGGGCTGTCGGGGATGATAGACTTTGAGCAGGCCGACGGTGAACAGCCAGATGAGCAAGAGCACCGAAAATTCGCCGATCGAAGCCGTCGTGCCGGGCAGGAGGTCGTAGCTGTAACCGATGCCGATGATAAAATAGG
This sequence comes from Alloprevotella sp. OH1205_COT-284, assembly GCF_003859795.1. Taxonomy (GTDB): domain Bacteria; phylum Bacteroidota; class Bacteroidia; order Bacteroidales; family Bacteroidaceae; genus Alloprevotella. Next base: position 4,901 of record NZ_RQYI01000044.1, read on the forward strand.
TCACGGCGGCCACGGCGCAAAACAGAATGCTGCCCGACATGCCTTCGCGGTAGAACATCAGAAAAAAAGCGAAGAACACGAGTGCCGAACCGGTTTCTTTTTGTAACACGATCAACAAGAGCGGCAGCAAAACATAGGCCGAGGCTTTGAAAAGGTGAGCCCGAACGTTGAGCGTAAAGCCGTTTTGACCGATGAGCTTCGAGAGCATTAACGCCGTGGCACATTTGGCAAACTCGGCCGGCTGCAAATTGACGGGGCCGAGGGAAATCCAGGACTTGGAGCCTTTGATGTCGTGCGCCAAAAAGGGAGTGACAAACAAAACGAGCATAATGATCCAATAGACGAGGTCGGCCATCATGTCAAAATAATGGTCGTCGAACATCAGGATTATTGCACCCAAGCCGAGCGCACAACTGATCCACAGCAACTGTTTGCCGGCGCGCGAGTCGAAAGAAAGAAAATCCAACTCTCCGAAACTGTGGCTCGCACCGCAAACGCTGACCCACCCGAAAATGAGCAGGCAAACAAACAACAGAAGCACCCATCCGTCGGCTCTGAAAGCAGGGTTGATGTGGTTATCGCGCATAGTTTCCGTATTTGATGATGCGATGTTGGAAAAGCTCGGCTTTTTTCCGAGAAGCCTCGGAGAGTTTGCCGGTGAGGTATTGCTCGATGATGAGCGAGCCGATCGGTACGGCAAAGTCGGCACCGAATCCGCCGTTTTCGATGTAGACGCACAGAGCGATTTTGGGTTTGTGCATGGGGGCAAATCCCATGAAAGCGGAGTGGTCTTGTCCACGGTTTTGTGCCGTTCCGGTTTTTCCGCACACCTCGATGTCGGGCAGATTTGCCCCTCTGCAAGTTCCACCGAGCACGGCGCGGCGCATACCCTCGACTGCATATTCGTACCATCGCCGATCGACCATGGTGTGGCGCGGGCGAGTGTAAGTGGTGTCAATGCGGCCGCCTTGCACACGGCGCGTCATGTGGGGCACATAGTAGAAACCGCGATTGGCGATGGTGGCACAAAGATTGGCCACTTGGAGCGGCGTGGCCGTCACTTCGCCCTGCCCGATAGAAATGGAGATGACGGTCAAGGCATTCCAGCTCTTCTTATACGCTTTGTCGTAGTAGTCGGCATTGGGTATCATACCCCGCCGCTCGCCGGGAAGGTCGATGCCGAGTTTGTAACCGAATCCCATGCGGACAAGGTGGTCTTTCCAACGCGTCATGGCAGTTTGCACATTGCCGTATTTCGGGCGATTACCAAACATGCGAAGCAAATTCCAGCAGAAATAAGCATTGCAAGAGGTCTGTATGGCCGAGAGCAACGGCGTCGGAGTGGTGTGACCGTGGCAGCCGAGGTGCAAACCCTTGTAGTTGAAACCATGATAGCAGGGAAAAGCCACATGCGGATCGATGCTGCCCTCTTGAAGCCCCATGAGCACTTGGGTCATCTTAAAGGTAGAACCGGGAGGGTAGGTGCCGCTGATGGCACGATTGAGCAGTGGCCGCATGGGATGTTGCATCAAGATGCGATGATGCTTTCCGCGATCGCGGCCGACCATGGTGCGTGGATCGTAAGACGGTGCAGAGGCCATGCAGAGCACCTCTCCCGTTTCCGGCTCGATGGCGACGATGGCACCAAGTTTGTTTTCCAACAGGCGTTCGGCCAAAAGTTGGGTTTGCAGATCTATGCCGAGCGTAAGATTTCGGCCGGGCTTGGCTTCTGTGTCATACTTTCCATCTTGATAATGGCCTTGTGTTCGACCGTGCACGTCGCGAAGCATGATGCGCATGCCCTTTTCTCCGCGCAACACTTTTTCATACGATCTTTCCACGCCGAGTTTTCCGATGTAGTCGCCGCTTTTGTAATAGCTGTCGCTATCTATGTCGGTTTGATTGACCTCGCCGACGTCACCGAGAAAATGGGCACCGATGCTTTCGGCATATCTTCGCACGGAACGCTTCTCGGCCGAAAAACCGTTGAAACGAAAGAGCTTTTCTCGAAATTTCGAAAATTCGCGAGCCGGTATCTGACTCATGAAAAGCTGGGGGGTGTTGCGAGAATAGCCCGGATGCTTTTTGGAGTCTTTGATGTCGGCCATGCGCTCGATATACTCCTCTTTGGTGATGCCTACCGTCCGACAAAAGTCGAGCGTATCCACTCCGCGCTGGTCTTGCATGGTGACGAGAATGTTGTAGGAAGGCTCGTTGTAAACAAGGAGTTTGCCGTTTCGGTCGTGTATCAAGCCGCGAGAAGGATAGATGATTTCCTTCCGAAAAGCATTGGAGTCTGCGCTTTTTCGATAGTCGTCGCTCATCAGTTGCAAAGAGAAAAGGCGTATGATGTAGACCACGATCACCACCGTGGCAATGGCGGCTATCGTGTATTTACGCTTTTCGTAACTGTAATCTTTGGGCATGGCGAGAAAAAAAAGAACTATGGCGCGAACGGAAAGACCCTACAAAGTGAAACGCTTGTTGAAACTCATGCGAATGTGCTCTATGGCCACCACAAAAAGGAATGTGAGCACCCAACTGGCTCCGATGTTGATGAACAATGTTTCGGGATCAAAAAGAGAGAAGTTTTCGAGCATGAAGAAAAGAGCAATATGCAAAAAAAAGGCAATGGCAGAAAGTTTGAGAAATCCCGACCATTTCATTGTTGCGGCAGAGGGCAGAAAATCTTCATCGAGTTTATCTTCGGGAGCAAAGATTTTCACCAACAAAGGTGTCAAAAGCCCGACCAATGTCATGGAGGCCGCGGCGGCTCCAATCGTGTTGCTGAACACATCTATCGCGATTCCCAGCAAGAAGCCCATGCACACGTAGCTCCATCGATCGGTGTGGTGCGGCTGTATGAGCAAAAAGTAGACATAGGGCATGGGGGTGGCATAGCCCATGAAATGAATGTGATTGAAGACCAACGTTTGCAGTAAAACGAGGAGCAAGAACCAGAATGAGCGAATGAAAAAGTTTTGCAGCATTTGTCGAAAATGTGATGAGAAGCACTTCCCTTTATGGGATCGGGGAAAACGGATTTATCGCTCCGACAGACTGTCGGCTTGGAACATCAGTGCGTCGATTTCGTTTTTGTAGGGTGTTGCAATGACATTAACATCGCGAAGATTGCCGAAATCATTGCCAAGCACGACGTTAAGTCGATAACTCTGTCCGTCTTTGGAATTGACAACTTTGTCTACTCGTCCCACAAAAATTCCCGGGGGGAACACAGCCGAATAGCCCGATGTTTCGATCACGCTTCCGCGTCGAGCTTTGGCATATCGAGGAACGTCGTCTACGTGTGCTTTTCGGGTACTTCGCCCATCCCATTGCAGGTAGCCGAAATAGTTTTTTCCACGAACCCGGCAAGATATGCTTGATTTGACATGCGTCAAGGGTATGATCAGCGAGTGGTGTTTTGAAGTCAGATAAACGATGCCGACAACGCCGCCACCACCGACAACTCCCATCTCCGGACGGATGCCTTCGGCCGTACCCCGATTGATGACGATATAGTTGTTGGCACCGCGCACTACTTTGTTGCTCACCACCTTTGCCGGTATCAGAGTGTAGCCGGTGAGTTGTTCGCTCACTCTTTTCTCGGTGTAAGTGCTGTCGTGTGTGACAGTGAGCAAGGCTTCGGAGAGGATGGCGTTTTCTTGTTGCAGACGTATGTTTTCCTCCGTCAGTTGCGTGTTGATTGTTTTGAGGCGGAAATAATCTTCTCCTTGTTTGTAGAGGTTATTGATGTGTGCCGTAACGCCGTTGGCGGCCGAAAGCCACACGCTTCCCTGATAGCTGTTGAAGCGAAAGAGCAACACGAAACTGACTACCTCCAACACCACAAAGATGAAGAGGTAGTTGTAGCGACGCAAAAAGTCGAGCAGATTTTGCATGATGTATAATAAAAACGGACTGATGAGGGTGAGAGGTGAATAAGGCCGATCTGCCTTTGTCGAAACCTATCAGCTTCATCAGCCCTTTCAGAGAGGGTGGCTTTTCTTTTTACGGATTATCTCATCAAACAGGGATATTCGTCAACGTTGGCCAATGCCTTTCCCGTTCCTTTCGCAACGCAGAGCAACGGATCTTCGGCCACGTGGAAAGGAATATTGATCTTATCGGTCAGGCGCTTGTCGAGGCCTCTGAGCAATGCTCCGCCTCCCGTCAGATAAATACCGTTTTTCACGATGTCGGCATACAGTTCGGGCGGCGTATTGGAGAGGGCGTTGAGCACTGCCGTTTCGATGCGGGCGATAGAGCGTTCAAGACAATGGGCAATCTCTTGATACCCCACGGGCACTTCCATGGGGAGTGCGGTGATGCGGTTGGGGCCGTAGACCACGTATTTCTCCGGAGCGATGTCGGCAGGCAGTTCTGAGAGGGCACTGCCCACGGCTATTTTGATGCGCTCGGCCATGCGTTCCGACACCGAAACGTTGTGTTTTTGGCTCATATACTCTTGAATGTCGGAAGTGAAGTCGTCGCCGGCCATTTTAATGGAGTTGTTCGAAACTATTCCCCCCATTGAGATGATGGCGATTTCCGTCGTTCCTCCACCTATGTCTACCACCATGTTTCCTTCGGGTGCATTGACATCCAATCCGATGCCGATGGCTGCTGCCAACGGTTCAAAAATAAGATAGACGTCGCGCCCTCCGGCATGCTCTGCGCTGTCGCGCACGGCACGCAGTTCGACCTCGGTCGATCCCGAAGGAACACCGATGACCATGCGAATGGAGGGGGTGAAGAGACGTCGGCCGGTGTGAACCATTCCGATCAAACCGCGCATCATTTGTTCGCAAGCATTGAAGTCGGCGATGACACCGTCGTGAAGAGGACGCACCACGCGAATTTTTTCGCTGGTTTTTTCATACATCAATTTGGCGCGCTCGCCTACGGCAATCGTTTTTTCCGTATTGGGATCGAGGGCAACGACCGATGGCTCGTTTACTGCAATTTCACCTTCCGAGATGATAATGGTGTTGGCAGTTCCGAGATCCATGGCAAGTTCTCGTTTCATCGAGAAAAAAGAAGAAAAAATACCCATTCTTGTGTTTTGAGAATTGATGGATTGGTGACTTTACCGTTTGCGCGCAAATCGCCGTTGTGAAACGCTCTCCGCTCGGATGCAAGCCATTTTGGGCGAAATCGTGAGACCGTAAAGGTATGCGGTTTATTTATTGAACCATTGGTGAATGGCGTCGTCGTAGTGGCTGCTGGTGGCAAAAGCGCGTGTGGCAAACCAACGACGTTGTTCGAGCGTCGTGGTCGCCCCTTGCGTGGTGACGATGTCGAGCAAGGGTTCGTATTCCGCTTGCGAAGGCACGATCACCACGTCGTTGAAGTTTTTTGCACCGGCACGAATGAGGGAAATGCCGCCGATGTCGATTTTTTCGATGATCTCCGCCTCCGACGCCCCTTCGGCCACTGTTTTTTCAAAAGGATAAAGATCGACGATGACAAGGTCGATTTCGGGAATTTCATATTGTGTCATCTGCGCCTTGTCGTTTTCCTGTTCGCGACGGCCGAGAATGCCGCCGAATACTTTCGGGTGCAATGTTTTGACACGTCCTCCCAAAATGGAGGGATAAGAGGTGAGGTCTTCCACACGTTCGCAGGGGAATCCGAGGCTCTCGATGAAGCTTTGCGTACCTCCCGTCGAGAGGAATCGCACCCCTTCCATGTGGAGTGCGGCAAGGAGGTTGTCGAGTCCTTCTTTGTGGAATACGGATACGAGTGCGGTCTTGATTTTGCGTTGCGTTGCCATGCGTTGATCGGAGTTTTGTGGATTGTGTGGCAAATGTACGATAATTCTTTTGATTACAAGGCCGTTTCCTCCGATTTTATTGTGCGATATGGCACTCGAATATTATTTTCGTAAGTGGGTATTCCAAATCGTCCCCGGTGTCTTTGCTTTTATCCTTTCGGACATATCGTCGTTGTCCGTGGCGTCGTCTTTTCAAAGCCTTGCAAAGGAAGCATAAACTCTACAAGGGAATAGAGGATTTTGCAGAGGTCTCCTTCATAGGGTAAAGATACAAAAAAAGAAAGAATTGACAAAATAAACAAAGAAAATAGTTTTGCAGAGGCGTAGAGTCAACCAGCAAGTGCAAAATTATGATATTCTTTTGTAGAACTCCGATTTAGGTGTTTCAAAATCGAGTTTTTGTCTTGGTCT
>NZ_RQYI01000045.1 GCF_003859795.1 Alloprevotella sp. OH1205_COT-284
GCATATTTGTTGGGGCTAATTCAAATATACAATTTGTTCAGCGGTTTTCTTCTTTTTAGAACCGCATCACTCCAAATGTCGGATGAACCATAAAACTCCTGTTGGAGAAAGAACAGTAGGGGCTGACATTATTTTGAGAGAGCCAAGGAGCAAAAGGCGAGTCGGCATGCCCCGCTTCGGCTCATGCTCAACAAGCCTACCCCCCTCTCGCTTCGCACGCTTGCAGTTGGTTTCGGCGGTCGTCAGAAAGATTTTCCGAAGCCGACTTCACGGAGAAAACCGACAAGGGCAAGGAAGGAGCGATGCCGGGAATGCCGACAAAATCACGCAAAAAACGAAGACGGACGCTCCCCTACGACTTGTCTATCTTTTTTCAAGAAAACCACGAAATCATTTTGTAGTTTCGGAAATAAACTATAATTTTGCACTCGCAAACAAAAAAGAAGAAGCTCTTTCACAACTGCACTCTTAGCTCAGTTGGTAGAGCAACTGACTCTTAATCAGTGGGTCCAGGGTTCGAATCCCTGAGAGTGTACCTTTTTCGAGCCTCTTCTTTTTTCTGCAACTCCTCTCGCACTCTTAGCTCAGTTGGTAGAGCAACTGACTCTTAATCAGTGGGTCCAGGGTTCGAATCCCTGAGAGTGTACTTTCTATTTTAAGCCATGTCGCCGCCGGGCGATGTGGCTTTTCTGTTTTGAGGGACTGCACCCTCCGCCTGCGAAAGAAATTTCGAGCCAGCGGATCATTTCGGTGGGCAAGCTCCCGAAAATTCGAGAAAATTCGGAGTCAGCGGACAAGCGGAACGACACGATCTGCCGGCAGACAAAGCTCTCCTTTGCAATTGGAGGCAAAAAGCAATCATAGATCAGAAAAGAAGAGGCTGACTCTATCGAAAAAAAGAAACGGCCGAAAGAAACGAATGGGGAGATTGAGGAATTTAGGTCAATAGTAGTTTTTTCTACTCGTTACTCCGTTCGCACTACCTCTTAGGTAAATACGCTCCGACGCATTAAAAATATATACGGAAAAAACGAAGGGGAAGTGAGGACATTCTTCGATAAAAAAGCCACTTTCATCCTCTACCGGGAGTTTTGCTTCTTTTTATCTACATTGTCTACACTTTCTTTGCTAAACAACAGATATATAATCCGTTGCGAATGTAGACAACCTGAAAAATCAACTACATTCTTTGCAACAACCTACACATGGTGTCGGAATACGGAACGCTCCGAAATTGACAACCATGTAGACAGTGTAGGTTTTAGGCAAATCTGTCTACATTCATTTTCATCTGGTTTCCAACAACTTAACCTCACCCGATGTATAACGACGCACCACTTGCATACACTCCTATCTCACTGAAATTCAGCAGCTATTGAAAGATCGTGTAGGTTTTTCGACGATTTTACGAAATGATCATTGGGTAAGGCCACACAACGTGCTATTTCCTCCCTCCGACCAACGCTTGACGAGGTCAAAGATGTGTTCGGCCACATTTCGAAAACTGCCGATGAGGCGATATATCATTTTCGTGGCACAGCGAAGCACGACCGCATGGGCGCATACCCTCAATGCACTTTGCAACCTGCTTGCACAAGTTTTTGCCTATCTTTGCCGATACATTTCCGATCATGAAACGAACGGCCTATCTTCTGCTTCGGGGATTTTTGGTGGCAACGCTGTTGTTTTTCACCGTCATTCCCCACCACCACCACGAAAATGTGTGTGTGGTGGGCGATCCTTGTGTGCCGTCTGCGCAAAGCGGAACTTCTTCCCCCCACCACTCTCCCTCTCACGAAAGCGACGGAGGGCAATCGTGTCAAAACCATGTTGTGACACTCCGCATCGACGAGCGGGAAACGTGGGCATCGCAGTGGGCAAAGGGGATTGGCAAAGGAGAGGTTTTCGGAAAGTCTTTGTTTTGTGCTTTCGATGATGCCGGCGATCCGCTCGCTCCGCTTCATCGTTCGATCGCGCTGCCCCTTCTCTCTTGTTTCGGCGCGCAGAGTTTGCGTGCTCCGCCATGTGCTTCGGAGCATAAGGCGTAGTCGTTTTCGGAGAAACGGCAACGTCTTTTTTCTCATCACTTTTCTATCTCTACATTCTTTTTTTCGTCCGCTTCATTTCCGTGGACGACCACAGCGGACACGAAGCCGTATCGACTCATCGCATTGCTCAACAGGAGGAATGCCCGATTTTCGTTTTCTTCATTGACGATGTGCCGGCCGGCTTCTCATTACATTTTCCTATCATGAAGATCAAATTTCTTACGTTTTTATTTTTAACCGCCTTGCTGTCTGCCTCTTGCGGCGAACGTCATGCCGAAAACTGCCGGGAGGACGAAGAACAACACGGCGACGAAATACATTTCACGGCAGCACAAGCCAAAGCGGCCGAATTGCGCCTTGAAACGGTGGCAGCCGGCAACTTTTCTCACGCGCTGCGAGTGGGAGGCCGCATATCGGCCACCCAAGGAGGCGAACAAACCATAGCCGCCACGGCCGACGGAATAGTGGCCTTCTCGGCGGCAACGGAGGCCGAAGGGGCAGCCATACGGGCAGGGCAAACCATTGCCACGATTTCCTCCGAACGGCTGCGCGACGGCGATCCGGCTCAAAAGGCGAAAATTGCCTATGAGGCAGCCGAAAAAGAATATAAACGCGCCGAAAAACTGGCGGCCGAACACATCATCGCCACCAGAGAATTGGAAGAAGCCACCTTGCGCTACGAAACCGCACGAGTGGCCTATCGAGCACAGGCCGCACAAATGATTCGGGGAGGGGTGAACGTGGCGTCGCCTATGGGAGGATTTCTCAAAAACAGACTTGTGCGACCGGGAGAATATGTGACCATGGGAACACCTATCGCCACCGTCACCCAAAGCCGACGATTGCTGCTGAGAGCCGAAGTGCCGCAGAAATACCACAAAGAACTGGCGGAAATAACAAGCGCACGCTTCAAACCGGCCTACGACACCGACATGCACCACACAGACCGACTCAACGGACGGTTGGTGGCTTGCGGACAAACGGCATCGGACAACGGCGGATTTCTTCCCGTGACGTTCGAGTTTGACAACGTCGGAAATTTCGTGTCGGGAGCTTATGCCGAAGTCTTTCTGCTCACTCGAAACCGACCGAACACGATCTCCGTTCCGCTGTCGGCCGTGACAGAACAACAAGGCATCCACTACGTGTATGTGGCCGATCCCGATGAAGAGGAGGCCTACTTACAGCGAGAGGTGGAAATCGGTCAAAACAATGGAGAACGAGTGGAAATCAAAAAAGGACTATCGGTCGGAGAAAAGGTGGTGACACGAGGGGCGTATCAAATTAAATTGGCGGCTTCTTCGACCATGATTCCCGAAGGGCACACGCACTGATCTCACCCACAAACCGATACGTCAAAACATTTATTTATCGCATCATGCTCAACAAAATCATATATTTCTCTCTTCGCAACCGACCGGCCATACTCTTGGCGGCATTGCTCATCACATGGGTCGGTTTGTACACGGCCACACGCATGGAAGTCGATGTTTTTCCCGATCTCAACGCGCCCACGGTGGTGGTGATGACGGAGTCGGCCGGTATGGCACCGGAGGAAGTGGAACGCTTGGTGACTTTTCCGATCGAAACCTCGCTGAACGGAGCGACCGGCGTGCGCCGCGTACGCTCGTCCTCAACAATGGGTTTCTCGGTGGTGTGGGTGGAATTTGACTGGGACACCGACATCTACCGCGCACGACAAATCGTTTCGGAAAAATTGGCGGCCACGCAAGAGTTGCTCCCCGACTTTGTCGGCAGTCCGACCCTCGCACCGCAATCTTCCATTCTGGGTGAAGTGCTCTTTGTCACTCTCACGGCCGACTCCACCTCCCTGCTCGATCTGCGCACTTGGGCGGATCGGCATGTCCGCCCGAGACTGATGGCTACGGAAGGCGTGGCACAAGTCACCGTGCTGGGAGGCGACATAAAAGAATATCAGATATTGCCCGATCCCAACCGCATGAAACACCACAACGTGAGTTTGGACGAAGTGCGACGCGCCGTGAACAACATGAACCGCAACACCGCTGCCGGCACGATCTACGAATATGGAAACGAATACATCGTGAGGACACGCCTCTCCACAAAAAACGTGGAAGAGCTTGAAAAAGCCGTGATCAAAACCATTGACGGAAAACCCATATTGCTCTCGGCGGTGGCCGAGGTGAGAGTGGGAGGGAAAACACCCAAAATCGGTGTGGCTTCGGCAGACACTCAACCGGCAATTATCCTGACCGTGGCCAAACAACCTGCCGTGGGCACACTCGAAGTGACGGAAAGAATCGACCGAACCCTCGAAGATATACGCACCTCGATGCCTCACGACGTGAAACTGTCTACCGAAACTTACAGACAGGCACGATTTATCGAAAGTTCGATCAACAACGTCGGACGGGCTTTGGCAGAAGGAGCAGTGTTTGTCATGGTCGTGATCTTTTTGTTTTTAATGAACACCCGAACGACCGTCATTTCGCTCATCACCATTCCCATTTCGCTGCTGGTGGCGGTGCTTGCATTGAGAGCAATGGGGCTGACGATCAACACAATGAGCCTCGGCGGCATGTGCATCGCCATTGGTTCGCTGGTCGATGATGCCATTGTCGATGTGGAGAACGTCTATAAACACCTGCGAGAAAACAGCCTACTGCCTCCGAAATTGCGCAAAAGTGTGGTGGCCGTGACGTTTGAAGCGTCCAAAGAGGTGAGAATGCCGATTCTCAATTCGACGCTCATCATCATTGCCGGCTTTTTACCTCTCTTTTTCCTATCGGGGATGGAAGGTCGGATGCTCGCTCCACTGGGCATTGCTTTCATCACCGCTTTGATGGCTTCAACGCTGGTGGCCTTGACGCTCACCCCCGTGTTGTGCAGCATCTTGCTTCACAACAAAAAAAACAAACAAGACAGTGGCAAACAATGGCAAGAACCATGGTTGGCACGAACATTGAAATTGCAATATTCACGCCTCCTGAAAACGGCTATCGGCCATAGGAAATGGGTGTTTGGCACAACGGGATTGGCACTGATAGCCACACTCATCGTGTTTTCGACATTGGGACACAACTTCCTACCTCCTTTCAATGAAGGTTCACTGACGATCAATGTATCTACCCTGCCGGGGATCTCGCTCGAAGAATCGGATAAAATCGGACGACGAGCCGAACAGCTGCTGCTGTCGATTCCCGAAATCAAAACCGTGGGCAGAAAAACGGGGCGCGCAGAACTGGACGAACACTCTCTCGGCATCAACACGTCGGAAATAGAAGCACCGCTGCAACTCAAAGGGAGAAGCAAAGAGGAAGTGGTCAATGAAGTAAGACACAAACTGAGCACCCTGCCCGGCGTAAACATCGAAATCGGTGCTCCCATTACTCACCGCATTGATGCCATGCTGTCGGGCACAAGAGCGGCAGTGGCAATTAAACTCTTCGGAGATGACCTCAATCGCCTGCACGACATTGCGACACGCATCAAGCATGCCGTGGAAGATGTGGAAGGCGTGGTCGATCTCAACGTTGAACAACAAGTGGAAAGAGCACAACTGCAAATCATTCCCAAGCGGGAATTGTTGGCCTTGCGAGGCATCACATTGCCGGAATTTTCGGAGTCGGTGGGCATCCTGCTCGCCGGAGAAAAAGTGTCGCAAGTGTTTGAAAACAACTACGCATTCGACTTGGTGCTGAAAGTGGAAGACAACAGTCGAAAAACGGCCGAACAAATCGGCATGTTGCTGCTCGACACGGAACAAGGCAAAGTGCCGCTGATGGAAGTGGCGGAAATCATTTCGAGTGCGGGACCAAACACAATCAATCGCGAAAATGTTTCTCGGAAAGTGGTGATTTCGGCCAACGTGTCGGAACGCGACCTCGTAGGCGTCGTCGATGAAATCCGCGAACGGATTGCCGAAAAAATACATCTCCCCGAAGGCTATCACATCGAACTGGGAGGACAATTTGAAAGCAGAGAGGCTGCCGCATATACGCTAATGGGGGCATCTATATTGGCTTTAATTATCATTTTCATACTGCTCTTTCGACAATTTGGAAATACCATGCAGGCGGCCGTCGTGATGCTCAACCTGCCTTTGGCACTGATAGGCGGCGTGTTGGCCATTGCCGCAAGCGACGGAGTCATCAGCATCCCTTCTATCATCGGATTTATCTCCTTGTTTGGCATCGCCACACGCAACGGCATGCTGCTCATGTCGCGCTACAATGACTTGGCCAATAAGGGTTTGACGGCAGAAGAATGCATAATGAAAGGCTCCTCCGACAGACTCAACCCCATTCTGATGACGGCGATCACTTCTGCATTGGCACTGCTGCCGATGATCATCAACGGCGATCTGCCGGGAAATGAAATACAAAGCCCAATGGCCAAAGTCATTTTGGGAGGACTGTTTACTTCCACCTTATTAAACGGCTTCATCATTCCGCTCTCATACTTGTGGATACACCGCAAACGCCAAAACTCCAAGATGAAGACCAATCAACTACACAACGAAATGTTATTATGAAATATATACTTCTCCTCTTCTTTTCCTCCTTGACCATAATGGGAGCAAAGGCACAAAACTCACTGACCCGATTGGTCGAAACAATAGAGGAAAACAACACGACACTGCGTGCGCTCAAAACAGAAATCGAAGGGCAAAAACTAAGTAACGGCCTCGGAGTTGCATTCCCCGATCCCGAAATAGAAATAGGATTGCTGGGGAGCAAAGGGGCGAACTCCGGTATCAGAAAGGATTTTTCTTTCCGACAAGGATTTGACATCCCACTCCTTTCCGGGGAGAAAGGTAGAGTTGTCCGGCAAGAAAACAAGTTGCTGGACTACAAATATCGTGTGGAGCGCATGAACCTCAAATTGGAAATACTGCTCTGCGCCGCAGATATTATCTATCAGAATGCCTTGATCCGCATGCTCGAACAACGAAAAAAACATACCCGGATACTTGCAGATATACAACGAAAAAAATGGGAAGCAGGAGCAAATGGTTTGCCGGAAGTCAATAATGCCCTTCTGAAACTTTCCACTATCGAAGGAGAAATAAAAACGGCCGAAATAGAACGCACCGCTCTACTCGACCGCTTAACTGCTCTGAATGGCGGAAAAAACATAGAATTGACGGATACGGCCATGACAAGCCCGGAAATTCCCAATGATTTCGAAACATGGTATGCTCACATCGAAAATACTCATCCTCTGCTTGCTTATGCGGAAAATGATTGGCAACTTAGCGTATCCAAAATGAAACTTACACGATCCGAACAACTGCCGTCTTTTTCAATAGGATATGTCAGCGAAAGCACTCCCGGAGAAACTTTTCGGGGCATATCGCTCGGAGTCAATATCCCACTTTGGAGCAACCGACGACGAATGCGACAAGCCCAAACAGAAATTTCGGCCGCCGAAGCACGTCGGGAAGACACAAAGATACAAATGCGTCATCGCTTAAAAACGATCTACCGACGCGCCCTTGGTTTGCAACAGGCAGCCAAGACGTATCGCGAAGCACTTAACAACAATAATAATACGAAATGGTTGAAAAAAGCCTTTGAAGCCGGAGAAATCTCTCTGTCTGCATATCTCCTTGAAATAGGCTTCTACTATGAAGCGGCCGAAAAGGCTTTAACGACAGAACGGGACTATCACAGAGCCATGGCAGAACTGCTGGCAATGGTTCCCGAAATATAGCCGGATCGTCTTCCGTAGAGCCATCATGTCTGTGATCATGCAGCACACATTCATAAAAGAGGAGTTCGGATAACCCCGAACCCCTCTTTCGTTTATGAAGTTTTGCAAGTATTCAAAACATGATCTTTCTCGGAAAACTAATCGAAGAAATAGGTCTTGTTCATGAACACGATTAACGTCCGGCCCATTCCAAAGTGAATTCCACCTTCACCTTGTAAGGTTTAGCCACATTGTTGGCAGTGATGGGACTGTTGAAGGTCAGTACAAAATAATTGTTTTTGATTTTGCCATATACGCCCATTTCTCCGGACAAATAGTCGTTCGACAAATTGCTTCCCAGCCAGTTCAGAGAAATATTGCTGTTGTTTGCAATATTACCAATGGAAGCCACATCTTGCTTGCCATTTTTGTAGAAAATAGTGAGAACGCCCGTACGAGATAATACAATTTCCTTAATGGAAGTCAAACGATTGTTATCTCTCAAATATTTCGTCATATCCGTTTTGATACCATTGTCGGGATTGTCAATATCTGCGGCGATATAAGCCAAGTCGACGGCATAATTGCCCTTGAAGACTTTTCCATAAGCATTGTTAAGATCGCCTTCGGAAACTTCTATTCTGGTTTGAGCAACTTTCCATGAACGACACATCTGATTTACCGTGCTGTTATCTTGGATAGGACTCTCCACTTTTTCTGCAACGAGGTTCTTAGCCGGTTGATTTCCGATTTGAAGAGTTACGTTATTATCGGCCGAAGTTGAGAATTTACCGACATTCTTCACATCATAGCTTCCGGCTTTCTCTTGGTATTCCGTGGCATAAACATACCAACTTTCATTTTCTTGCTGCAACAGAGCTCTGTGACGTTTTGGATTGGAGCAAGGTTCAGCCTCTTTCACTATTTTCTTATTCAGACTAAATACCCAAGCCTTTCCGTCTTCGCCAAATTTGAAAATCAATTCATCGGCTACATCTCCCAAAGCCCCTTCATTCGCCGGATTTGATTTGGAAATATCAAAATAGGTTGCTGACAAAGACTTGTAGGCAGGGTCTACCAAATTCTTTCCGACAGGTTCGGCAGGTTCATCGCTTCCACATCCCGTGAAAGTCAAAGAGAGGGACATTACTCCCATTAAAATAAATAACTTTTTCATAGCCGTGTAAATTAAAATAGTAAGTTAAACCGGTAGATTAAAAGATAATACCATTGAGACGAACACTAATCACGGGATAAACACCGATACTATTCAGAGTTTTAATGGCATCACGCGCATCTTCCGCATCACTGCCCGCCTCTATATCTTGGTATCTTATTTCTCGGAAACCATAGTTGAGCAAATCTTCGTTCCAACCATAGATTTTAGGTTTACCCCAAAACTGTACACCAAAATCACAAGAAACTCCAACTTTGCTCTTGCGAGGTACGGCACGGCCGAAGCCAACTCCCAAATAAGGCTTAAAACTATTCGTTCTCACTTCCACATTGGCAATACCCAATTGGTCAGCACCAAAAGGTTGTCCGCCGATCAAGATATAACCTCCATTACTAAGCAGACTATTGCTCTCTGTATTCTTGGCTGTTACCAAAGCCTTTTGACCAAGATAAAAACCGGCAGTGAAGTGAAACGTACTGCTTTGAGAAGGATAAAGATCAAAAAGGAATTTCCAATCTTGCATATTGAGCGTTCCTTTGATATTTATCTTCTTATCTGACATATTTCCAAGCGATTGAGTACCATACTTAACATCGGAACTGTAAGAAAACTTTGGCATAAACGAAAAACCGGTACGTGCCTGCACATAGTTACCAACAGGTAAAGCCGCTTCCAAGCCTATTCCATCAGTTCCCAAAGAAACTCCCCAACCTACGTGATTAAAAAGATTCTTATCTTGTGCTTTTACACCTATAAACGATAAAAGCCCCAAAGACAAAAGAAGAATAGCAATTTCTCTCATAACCATATTATTTATCTGCTAATTTTTTAGCGGTAAGAAAATAAAGTTTAAACTTACGTATGATGGACAAAAATACGAAGATATTAAAGATTATCCAAATTTATCAAAGGGAATATGCAAAAAATCCGATAAAAAAATAAATCACCCTCAATCTCTTCTATTATATAATGACAAAAAGAGCCTTGTTTCTTATATTGAAACAAGGCTCTGAAAATGGCGGCGACCTACTCTCCCACAAATAGCAGTACCATCGGCGCGGGCGG
>NZ_RQYI01000046.1 GCF_003859795.1 Alloprevotella sp. OH1205_COT-284
AGCAGGGGGAGATCTTCATAGGGTAAAGATACAAAAAAAGAAAGAATTGACAAAATAAAAAAGAAAATAGTTTTGCAGAGGTCTCATTTATCCTATTTATTTTATTAAATTCGCCTCGTTGAATGGCGTTTTACACATTATTTCCCCCTAAAATCTTTCGAATCATGAGAAAACGAATTTTGCTTATCGTGATCATGGCGGCACTCTCCATGGCATGGAGTGTTCGCGCCGTGTCGCAATCCACGGTGAAAGGCGTTGTCGTGGACAGCGAGACCAACGAGCCTATCGTTGGTGCAACCGTGACATTGCAAGGCACAAAAAATGTTGTCTTCACCGACGACAACGGACGCTTTACGCTCAAATCGCCCAAGACGAAAGCGATTTTGCAATTCACCTGCGTAGGCTATGAAAACCTCATGTTGCCGATAAATCGCTCCGGCGAATACGACTTGGGATTTGTGCCACTCGGCATTGCCACCGTTCTCCTGCGCGATGCGGTGGTCACGACGCGTGCCGTGGCACGAAAAACACCCGTGGCTCTCACCACCATCGGCAGCGTGATGATTGAAGAACGCATCGGTGCGGCCGACTTCCCCAAAGTGCTCGAAGTTTCGCCCGGCGTTTACGTGACACGCGGCGGAGGAGGATATGGCGACTCGAAAATCAATATGCGCGGTTTCAAAAGCGAAAACGTGGCCGTGTTGGTCAATGGTGTTTCCATGAACGACATGGAGTGGGGCGGCGTGTATTGGTCGAACTGGGCAGGATTGGCCGATGTGGCTTCGTCCATACAGACGCAACGCGGATTGGGCGCGGCCAAGGTTTCGACCCCCTCTGTGGGCGGATCGATCAATATCGTGACCAAAACCACCGATGCCAAACGCGGCGGATTTGCTTCCTATGCAATCGGCAACGACGGCTACAACAAACTCCTCTTCAACGTCTCGACCGGACGCACCGCCGACGGCTGGGCTATCACCTTGCTCGGAGGCCGAACCGCCGGCAATGGCTACATACAAGGCACCGAGTTTGAAGGGTGGAACTATTTTGCATCCGTATCCAAAGAGTTGGGCAAAAACCATTTGCTCACATTCACCGCATTCGGTGCACCGCAATGGCACAACCAGCGATCGGCCTACGACGGCCTCACCGTCAAAGGCTGGCAGGAAGTGGGCAAATACATGCCTATCGGACAGCAATATCGCTACAATCCGACCTACGGCTTCGACAAAAACGGCCAACGCCGCACCTCGTCGAAAAACAGCTATCACAAACCCCAACTTCAACTCCAACACCTCTGGCAGGTGAACAACAGATCGTCACTCAATACCGTGCTCTACGCTTCCATCGGAAACGGATGGGGACATAGCGGACAAGGCACCGCGCCTTACAGCTCGGCATGGTACGGATCGAACAACGGAGTACTTAACCAACAATTTCGTCGCGCCGACGGCACGTTTGATTATGGAGCCGTGCAAACGCTCAACGAAAACTCCGAGAGCGGAAGCCAAATGGTCATGACACTTAGTCGCAACAACCATAAATGGTATGGCCTCGTTTCGACCTACACCAAAGAGGTGTCGCCAAAGTTCAACTTCTATGGCGGCATCGACCTCCGCTACTATGTCGGAACGCACACCAACGAAATCTCAGATCTCTATAATGGAACCTACTATATCGACCGCTATCGCAAAAACGTGAAACCCGCAAACTACGACGGTGCCGGCACCGATGCTTTCGTCTACAAGAAGCTCACCGTGGGCGATGTGGTTTACAGAGATTACGACGGTCATGTGGCACAAGGCGGATTTTTTGCCCAAGGAGAGTATGACTGGCAGAACCTCACCGCTTTCGTGTCGGGTGCGGCCAACCTTACCTCGCAATGGCGCGTAGACCGCTTCTACTACGACAAAGACCACCAAAAGAGCGACAAAGTAAACAAAATAGGCTTCACGCTCAAAGGCGGTGCCAACTACAAGTTTCCCGGTATCGACAGCTTCGGCGGTCAGCACAACGTCTTTGCCAACCTCGGTGTCATCTCTCGCGCACCTTTCTTCTCCGGAGGAGCTTTCTTGGCCTCGACCGTGTCCAACCAAATCAACCCCGACGCCGTCAATGAAAAGATATTTTCCGTCGAAGCCGGATACACCTACCACACGGCCGCTTTCAACCTCAATCTCAACCTTTATCACACCCAATGGAAAGACAAAACCATGGCCAAAAGCTATGAATTTGTGAACCTTTCCGGCAATGCCGACCGTGCCACCATCAACATGCAGGGGGTGAACTCCGTGCACAGCGGTGTCGAGGTCGATCTTGACTACAAACCCTATAAATGGATGTCGCTCAACGGTATGCTTTCCGTGGGCGATTGGCGTTGGACGAACAACCCCGTGGGCTATTTCTATGACTCCGCAGGGCAGCCCATGACCAAAGAGAAAACCGTGGCTTCCGGCATTCAGGCCGCCGACCACGCCCAAATGGTCATCAATCAGAAAGACGTGAAAGAAGGCGGTTCGGCACAATTCACGGCCGGCCTCGGTGTCAATCTTTATCCCTTGGAAGGAGTGCGCCTCGGATTGCAGTGGAAATACTTCTCCGACTACTATGCCGACTACACCGTGTCGTCCAACGACATCACTCTCGGTGGATCGAAAACCTTCACCACCCCTTGGAAAACACCGGCCTACGGACTCTTCGACCTTTCTGCCGGTTACAGCTTCAAGATGGGCGGAAACAACGCCACCCTGTCGGGCAATATCGAAAACCTCTTCGACCAAGAGTATATCAACGAAGCCTACGACGGCGGCAGCCACGATTGGGACACGGCCTATCGCGTGTTCTATGGTTTCGGCCGCCAAATGTCGCTCCGCCTCAAAGTCAATTTCTAAAACGAACATGACGCGATCGCTCCGCTTCTGCTCCGAAAAAAGAGGATGAAGCCTCGGCGACACATGTTCCTCAAAACGTTTCATCATGAAAACAACAGCATATCTCGCGCTCTGGGCGGCACTCTCCCTCCCGATCGCGTGCGACTACAACGAGAAGTTCGACGGCTTCGTCGAAGGCCCTCAACCCATCGACATCAAAAAGCTCGACTACACCCTCACGCCAGCCGACTACAAGGCCGTGGCCGAAAACAAACACAACCTCGCCCTCGCCCGGGAAGCCGGAGAGGAGGCCGAACTCAAAGCCGTGGTCAAAACGCTGCGCTTCACCGAAAAAATCACCGCCGCGCGCTATCTGCCTGCTTTTTTGCACGAACGTTGGTTCACGGCCGACGACGGCAGTGCCATTCACGTGACTTACGATCAAAAAATAGCAACCGGCGGCGATGCCTTCAACGTAGATTTTGAAGAACTCGAAGATAAGACAGTGGCTCCTGCCGTCATCGCGGGCTGGACGGTTTCCACCACTGCCGGAACGGCTCATTGGGAGAGCCGCTTCCGCAACGGCAACAACTATTTGCAGGTTTCGGCCTATAAGCAACCCGGCGTTTCTCAAACCTATGCCGTGACACCGGCCATTGCCGTGGAAGACGGCATGCACCTCTCTTTTGATGCCCTCTATGGTAATTATAAAGAAGAAGGCGGCCGCCTCAGCCTTTTCCTTCTCGAAGGCGAAACCGACTTTTCTGCCACCGATGTTTCCACGATCACTTGGACGAAAGACCTGAGCAAGAACGTTTCGATCGAGAAGCCGGCTGGAACTTATGGTACGTTCAAGCAATCTGCCCACATCGACCTCTCGCCCTACAAAGGCAAAAAGGTGCATCTCGCTTTCCGCTACGACGGCGACGGTTCCAAATCGGCTACAACGACCATTCAGCTCGACAATGTCCTTGTGAGCAACAAGGTGGTGACGGAAAGCTCCGTCAAAGATCAGTTCGTCCGTGTTGAGGGACGTTGGAACTACGACCCCTCCTCCGTCGTTCTGCTCTATCCCACCAAAAATCCCACCACCGTGGCTTATTTCCAAGCCGGTGTCGATTGGGTGAAGGAAAACATCGATGCGCCCCTCGGTGTGGAAGCCGGCAAAGGCTACGTCAGCAGCTACGGCAACAATGAGTACTACTCCGGCCTTTCCGCCCACTACGGCAACGTGGATCTCCGTCCCGCCAAGGCGCGCGACCAGTATGCCAAAGGTTTTGAAGGACTCGACGATGCCGCCGTTTCCGCTCTGTTGGAGCGTCATCTTCAAGAAACGTTGGCCGGTGCTTTGGCCAAACTTCATCCCGACGTGGTTCCGGTGAAAGGCATCGACGTCATCTACACGCTCCGCTTCGGAGTTTATGTCGGTACGTCGCTCGCGCCCGAACAGCTCACCCACGAAATCAAATTCAAATGTGTGGACAAGGGCAAGTTTGAATACGTGCCCGACAGCTATCGCGCACTCTGAACAACGCCATCACATCTCCGACGGTTTTTCGTCGTTCGTGCTCCTTTCGTTTTACCGCGAAAGGAGTTTTTTTGACGGTTGCGTCAGCGCGTGCCCGAAAAATTATAAAAGGTGTATAAAAACGAGTTATCTACCATTTTGTTCGTATATTTGCACAGACACTAAACTACACTCACTTGGCATCTTATATATTTTATCCTTAATTATTTTAAGTATCACAAACATGAATTTTAGACGCAATCTTATCACGATGGCGATTTTCGTTATGGGGCTGTTCTCGGCTTCGGCTCAGATCACTCCGGTTTCCGAAATCGTCACCACAACGCTTTCC
Organism: Alloprevotella sp. OH1205_COT-284; assembly: GCF_003859795.1. Classification (GTDB taxonomy): domain Bacteria; phylum Bacteroidota; class Bacteroidia; order Bacteroidales; family Bacteroidaceae; genus Alloprevotella. The sequence continues at coordinate 4,730 of NZ_RQYI01000046.1, forward strand.
GGCAATGCCTTTGCCCGCGACACCCGTTGGTATACGTTCCATATCGGAGCTTCCGGTTATCTCATATCCCAACCCGATGCAACGGCCGATCACATTTCGCTTTCGCGTGTCGTCAGCGGCCTTGAAGATAAAGATCTTTGGTGTTTTGTGGGCAACAACGAGCAGGGCTACGAAATATTCAACAAGGCCGCCGGCGCGAATAAAGTATTGTCGGCTCCGGCTCAAATGTCGGGCACGACGGGCGCAACGGCCTTTGTCGTGCTCAAAGATCGGAACGCCCTAAACGGGTATCGCTCGAAATGGAAAATGGTCACTTCTTCCAACATCGCCGGCCAAGCCGGGTTTTATCTGCATCCTGTCGGAGCGGTGAAGCATAAGATCAACAATCGAGACGGAAAACTTGCATTTTGGGATGCCGGTGCCGATGCCGGATCGACGGTTCGCTTTGCCTTTGCCCAACAAGAAATGCCGGTGAACTTATCGTCGGGAGCTTTTGCCCAAAATGCCAATTGGAATACCATTTGGCGTTCCAAGCAAACTGCCCCTCGTTTGGAATTGAACTCGGAGTATAATAATATGACGGCCGCAGGCACACAGATAGCGGCCTACCGCGGTAAGCAAAAAGATCCGCAGCCTTATACGATCGATGCCGGAGAAGGAAACATTATCGTCGGTTTCTCTTTCGATTTCCAAAACCACAATAACCATACCGTCGGGCTTGCCGTGAAGGCCGGAGATGTGTCGATGACCTCTTCGACGTCTTCGCAACATTTGGCAGTGGCCGATCTGAACGCCCAAACGGCCGTCTTTTCGATCGGAACGGATAACAAAGGCATTGTGTTGAACAACTTCTATGTGAAAGTGCGTCGTTTTCTTCCGCCGACAGAACCTTCTTTCACCGTTTTCGACAACTTCAAGACCACCGTGCCTTATCGCATTCCGGCCATAGCCACGGCACACAACGGAAACCTCATCGCCATGGCCGACTATCGCCACACCGGTGCCGACATCGGCATGGCACACAACGGACGGCTCGATCTTCACATGCGCATTGGCCGCAACAATGGCAAGAATTGGGAGGACGTGCGCGTTTTGGTGAACGGAAAAGGAGCAAATCACGGAGGAAACGAATTTTATGTAGCCTTCGGAGATCCTTGTATCGTGGCCGATCGCGAAAGTCCGAAAGTGCTTGTGCTCAGTTGTGCCGGCAACGTGAGTTTCTTCAACGGCACGCGCGAACGCCACCAAAGCATCGCCCATTTCGTCAGCAATGACAACGGCGAAAGTTGGAGCGAGCCCATCGACCTCGAAAAGCAATTTTACGAGCCTCTCGACAACGGTAAACGCGGTCCCGTACGTGCCATGTTCGTCGGATCGGGTAAAATTCATCAAAGTCGATACATCAAAGTCGGCAACTACTATCGGCTGTATTGTTCGACACTCGTGCGCGATGTAAACAACACCTATTGCAACTATGTCTATTATTCCGACGACTTCGGCAGCCATTGGAAACTGCTCGGATCGCCCGACTTTCCGGCCATTCCCTCCAACACGGACGAACCCAAGGTGGAAGAACTTCCCGACGGAAGTGTGATTTGCAGCGGACGCACCAACGGCGGACGTCAATACAGCCTTTTCCGTTTCACCGATGCCGAAAAAGGACAAGGACATTGGGAAGCGATGACTTTCTCCGGCAATGCCAACAAAGGAACAGTCGCTCTCGGCAACAGCACCAACGGAGAAATCTTGATCCTCCCCGCGGTGAGAAAGGAAGACAAAAAAGTGGTTTATCTTGCGCTTCAATCCGTACCTTTCGGCAGCGGTCGCTCCAATGTGGGCATCTACTACAAGGAGCTTGACGGCTACGACGACTACAAAAACTCCGCCGCTTTCGCCGCCAACTGGGATGGCCGTCATCAGGCTTCCCACATCGGCTCGGCCTATACCACGATGACGCTCCAAAAAGACCACAACATCGGCTTCTTCTACGAGGAAGAGGGCGGCCGGTCGGGAGGCTACAACATGGTCTACAAAAACTACTCCGTAGAGCACATCACGGGCGGACGATACACCCACGACGGAACCATCGCCACCGCCGACCGCTTGCATGCCGACATCGACCACCTCAAAGGAGCGTTGCGCAGCGAGATCGCACAAGCGGCCACGCGTACCAACGGTAGCGACTTCTTTTCCATACCTCAATCCGCGATCGACGAAGCCCAAGCCGCTCTCGATGCGATTGTCGTTTCGCCCGAAAGCACAGAAAGCGAATTGACCGCTGCATGCGAAAAGGCGCGCACCGCACTGCAACATTTTCGCCACCGCATCGTCACCGAAAGCATCCGCCCCAAGGCCGGCGATAAAATCGTCATGAAAAATCGCCTCCACAACACCAAATATCTCGGTGCGTCAATGAGAGAAGACAAAATCGACACCCCCACCTCCATCAGCCATCGCACCGTTTGGGAACTGGTCGAGAGTGCCGTTGTCGGAGCGTTCTATCTCTACAACCCCTATCTCAACCGCTACATTCAGGCACTTCCGGCCAAGAATGACACTCCCATCCTGCTGACTTCCGATAAAAACTCGGCTGCACCTTATCTCATCACCAACCCGACCGATCAATACGCGGCTTTTTCGCAAATCAATCCGCTCAATGCCGATCTCAGTTGCATACACATGGTCAATCGAGGCACCGCGGTGAGGTGGAGAGAAAGCTCCGAAGGATCACAATTTGTGCTCACCAAAGCCCCCGAAACTTTTGAGCATGTATGGCTCAACGATCTCCGCAACGACCTTGCAGCCAACATTGACGCGGCCGAACAGCGTATCAAAGGAAAAACGCCCGTGGGCAACTCGTTGGGCGAATACAACAACGACCCCGCTCTCTTCTCGAAAGCCCGGCAGTTGGTCGCCTCCTCGTCCGATGATGTCGCAGCCATAGTCGCTGCCATTAAAGCCTTGGACAGTGAGATTGGTTATTGTCTGCCGAAAGCAGGAAAATTTTATCGTTTCATAGGAAGTGTTTCCGGAAAATACATCGACGCCGTCGCCAAATCGGGCAGCAACGCTCGCATGAATGCTTCCGCAGGCAATTCTCCCACCGGCATCTTTTATCTCGATCGGGAAAACCGCCTCCTCGCCTACGCCACCGGCACCTATTTCTTCAATGCCTCCTCCGTCGGTGCACTCAAAGCGGCTGCCAATCGCCTCACCTTTGCTCTCCCTGCCGGCAATGGCAAGACGGGGCGATATACGATCTATGCCGGTGACTCCCAACGTTGGCTTTACGACAATGGAAATCACGCCGACAGCAAGGTCGATCGCAACAGCACCTATGCCGACCCCCACTGCGATTGGATCATAGAAGAAGTCACAGCTCTTCCCATCACTCTTTCCGACTATGGATATACCACGCTCTATGCCCCTGTCGCACTCCGTATACCCCAAGGTCTGAGAGCCTATGTCGGCTCTATTTCCGAAAACAACACCCACCTCCGCCTCACGGAAATCCAAGCGGCTATTCCCGCCCATACCGCCGTTTTGCTCGAAGGTGTGCCCTCGCAAACGTATGCTCTGACGATCGGTGCAGACGACGTTCCTCCTGCCGTTCAAAATGCATTGAAAGGCGGTATCGAAAGTTTGCCCCGAACGTCTGAACTCCTCACGCTCCAAAACTTTGATGACCCCGGTTTCTATCGTGACTCCAAACCCACCGTCGACGGATTTCGCGCCTTTCTCCCCCTGCCCTCATCGGCTGTTGACCACCTCCTGCTCGACTTCGGAAATATCACCGGCCTCTCTCCCGTCGCCCCTCTCCCCCTCTCCCCTTCGCGCATCTACGACCTTTCCGGTCGCCGTCGCGAACATTTGCAGAAAGGGTTCAATATCGTCGATGGCCGCAAAGTGTACGTCGAATAACGACACCCCATGAGAGCAAACGCTCCCATGTTCACCGGAGTAAGCCAAGGCTTTTCCCACAAGAAGTAGGTGTCGGACATGAACGGACATTAGATTTGCTCTTGTTTTTCGTCCGTCTGCCGTCGGGCAGAAAAAGTGTGGCGGGCTGCGCGACTGCCCCCGACCGTCGCAGAGCGGAAACAGGAGCAAAGAGGATGTTGCAGAACAATCCGCGCCCAACGAAGAAATATCGTTTAATTTTCAATGCCTGCTTACACAAGCAGTAGCTTTTCTCATTTCTCCCCATGGGGCTGCGTCAATCGAAGCGTTTGACGCAGCCCTTTTTTTGTTTTTCCGGACATCGGTCATCGCTTTTTTGGCTTAATGGTCAAATGTACTCCTGAAAGGGGGCATAATGCTCTCTTTTTCATACCTTTGGAGGTGTTTATAATGCTATAATGGAATA
>NZ_RQYI01000047.1 GCF_003859795.1 Alloprevotella sp. OH1205_COT-284
ATAGGGAGTTACGAAAGCAGGTACACATGTACATATAAGAATTTCAGACAATTAAGTCCATCACTCCAAATTCCGGAAGACCCTTTTTAAAGGTGTTGTTTTAGAAAACGTTCCATGGCACGATAAAAATCGAAACGGTTTTCTTGGTTGTGAAATCCATGTCCTTCATTGTTCTTCACCATATACTCCACCTCAATGCCACGATCTTTAAGTGCTGTAACCATTTGGTCGCTTTCGGCTTTATTGACACGAGGGTCGTTTGCCCCTTGTGCAATAAACAGAGGGCATTGTATGCGGTCGGCATGTAGTGCGGGAGAGGTTGCAGCAAGTTGTTCTTGATCTTTTTCGGGATCTCCCACCTGTTCGTACATCATTTCAAGCATCGGTTTCCAATAAGGAGGAATAGTGTTCATGAATGTAAATAGATTAGACACTCCTACATAGTCAATGGCACAGCGATATAGCTCGGGAGTGAAACAAATGCCGGCCAATGTTGCATATCCGCCATAGGATCCGCCGTAAATGGCGATACGTTGGGCGTCGGCCACTCCTGATTGAATCAACCATTTCACTCCCTCGGTAATATCGTCTTGCATTTTTAATCCCCACTGTTTATAGCTGGCTTCGAGAAAATTGCGTCCGTATCCGGTGCTGCCTCGGAAGTTCATTTGGAAAACGGCATATCCGCGTGAACAGAGAAATTGAACTTCGGAAGAGAAACCCCAATAATCTCTCGCCCATGGGCCTCCATGTGGATTGACGATGAGCGGGAGAGGAGCTTTCCCTTTTGTCAGACGAGGTTCTCCATTGATGATTTCCACATCTGTTCCTTTGGGTAAACTTAGATAGGCCTCAATGTTCAATTGGTCTGATGTGGTATATCGTATGGCATGCATTGGTACCATTTCTTCTTGACGAATCCAAGGAGCGATGTCTGCAATATGTACCAATCGGTCGGTCGGCACGTGGTAGTAGTAATAAGCTCCTTGTGTTCTGTCGCATCCCACAAATAGCAAACAATGCTCCTCCGAACGATCGGTATCGGCAATTCCTATTCGTTTGTCTGGAAAATGTGCTTGCAGTTTTTCTCTTCGCACACGAGCTTCTTCGTCGAAAAAATGCCGAATGGGACGACTGTGTCCGGTGCAATAAGCACTGAGTAGTTTTTTGCGACGACGAGAATAGCTGATGCTTGTGATGTCGTATGTGTCGTGTGTGAACAGTTCTTCCAACTCTTTACCGGTGGCCGGATCCATGAGTACGAGAGCATTTTTGTCACGTCCGAGATTGGTGATGCTCCACACAAGGCGATTGTCGGGAGTAAAAAGGCAGTAGTTTACTTCTTCCTTAAAGTTGGTTGTTATTACGGCGCGAAACTCTTCTTCTTCATTGTCGCGATAGAGTATTTGGGTGTTTACGCCATCGACAATGGCATAAGCCACTCTCAGACGTCCCTCATGGTCGGTTGTCCACCCTTGATAATTTCCCGGATTTTCGGCCAATAAAGTGAGTTCGCCTGTGTCAAGATTAAGGCGATATGGATCAAAAACTTCCGGATTTCGTCGATTCAACCCAATCAAAATCATTCCGGGAATATCCTCCAAATCGTCAATAATGGAAGTCTTTACTCCTTCAAAATCGGTATATGAGCGAAAATCACTACCATCAAGTTTAATTCCGAAAAGCCGATGATTTTCGTCGCCTCCGCAATCTTTGGAAAAAACGATGCGTTCATTGTCTGCCCACATATAGCCGCTGATACTGCGTTCGCTTTCGTATGTCAATTGTTGAGGGATACCAAGTTGGGATTTTTCGTTGATGGATTGTACAAACACATTCATCCGATCCTTATAGGGAGCCATGAAAGAGATATGACGACCATCGGGAGATATTTGATAAGCGGTACGTTCGGGATTACGAAAGAAATCTTCAAGTTTTAGCATAGAAAAATCGTGTGAAAGCCAATTTGTTGGGCGATATTTCAATAAGGCTGCATCAAAAAAAATCTGACACAGCCTTAATAAGATCGGACTTAGCCTTTTATTTGAAGCATTAGAAAAAGTCCAAGTTTCATCTTCTGTTTTTAGGAATTATGTTCATCCAAAAAAGCCTTTACTTCAATGGCAGCCTTACAACCAGCTGCGGCAGCGGTCACGGCTTGGCGATAGAGAGGATCGGCCACATCTCCTGCGGCAAATACTCCCGGGATATTGGTGCGTGGTGTTTGTCCTTCGGTTTTAATGTAACCCGTTTCGTCTACGTTGATCCATTTTCGGAAAATTTCGCTATTGGGATTATGGCCTATCGCGAGGAAGAAGCCATCAATGGCAATATCAAATTTTTCTTCATCGGGTTCTCCTTTTCTTCGTACAAGGTGTGCTCCTTCCACACCATCTTTTCCAAAAAGGCCGACGGTGTTAGTTTCGAAAAGGATTTCTATCTTTTCGTTGGAAAACACACGATCCTGCATCGCTTGTGAAGCACGGAGATAGGGTTTTCTCACGATGAGATACACTTTTTCTGCCAAACCGGCCAAATAGGTGGCTTCTTCGCAGGCCGTATCTCCACCGCCGACTACGGCCACTTTCTTCTTGCGATAAAAGAAACCATCACAAGTCGCACAGGCCGAAACTCCGATACCACGATATTTTTCTTCGTCCGGCAATCCGAGATATTTGGCCGTGGCCCCCGTGGCAATGATCAATGTTTCGGTTTTCACTTGTGATCCGTCATCGAAAGTCAGCGTGAAGGGACGTTGTGAGAGGTCGGCAGCTGTACACAATGTTGTTCTAATCTCTGCTCCGAAGCGAATAGCTTGACTGCGAAGATCATCCATAAGAACATTGCCGTCTACGCCTTGTGGGTAGCCCGGAAAGTTGTCTACGTCTGTTGTTTGGGTGAGCTGTCCTCCGGGTTGTAAGCCTTCATATATAACAGGAGTGATACCGGAGCGTCCGGCATAAATGGCGGCGGTGTAGCCTGCAGGCCCACTTCCGAGAATAACTGTTTTAAGGAGTTCCATGATGTTGTTGATAAGAAAAGGATCGTTGTGCGTCCTTGCTTGGTTAAGATTTAGCAAAAAAATGCGTACTATTGTGATAGAAAAAACATTAGAATGTTTATCTCATGTCGATGACATTGAGTTTGGGATGTGTTTTAGGGTTGAAACGAAAAAAGGTGTCTTTTTTCTTTCCCTCGTTGCGGATGGCACTAATGGCTATTTGCGTCCATTCCGTACTTTTTGTGCGGAATCGAATAGACGAAGGAAGATGACTGCTCTTGTCGATCATCACATAGATTTCTTTGATTGAAGCTTTATCGTTTTGTGCCGTGAGATGAACCTCAAATCCTTTGTTTTTCTGAGATAGCTCGGCACGATAACCTCGTTTATACAAATATACGAAATTCATGGGATTGATTGATGCCATTTCAGCCGCTGTGGGATTGGTCACGTTGATTTCGTCGCTGTTTTGCATCCAGGCCCATTCTGTTTTTCCGTCAAACCAAATCTTAGCTTGTGACGATGTCAATACAAACTTGTTTCCTTGCATTGTGATGATTCCACCGGTGCTTCCCATACTTCCTTTGGAAGAAAAAGTTGCAGTTACTGCTCCTTTATTTAGCGTTGCAGCTGTTTTGTCGAGCACTTCTTTTGCGGTTTGTGCAGAGGCCGTAATTGAGAACAGTGTGATGATCAGAGAGAGAATGCGAGTGTAGTTCATTATTCAAAATGTTTGCCTTGATTTTTTAATTGTTCCAAAATGACTTGTAGTTCCGCTTCCGATTGTACATAAACTTCTCTGGGTTTAGAGCCATTTACCGGGCCAACGATGCCGACCTCTTCGAGTTGATCCATCAAACGCCCGGCTCGGTTGAAACCAATGCTGAAAGTACGTTGGATTTTGGAAGTCGAACCTTGTTGAGTGTTTACCACGAAGCGTGCCACCTGCTCAAAAGTACTGCCGTTGCCCTGAGGAGAAATATCTCCACATTCTCCTCCTTCTTCTGCCACAAGAGGCAGTTCGTACGGGTAGGGGTAGCCTTGTTGTTGAGAGATGTATTCTGTTATGGCTTCCACTTCGGGAGTATCAACAAAGGCACATTGAACGCGAGTGATGTCGCTTCCTGCCAAGAAGAGCATATCTCCTCGACCGATAAGGTTATTGGCTCCCGTGCGATCCAATATGGTCATACTTTCCACACGTCCCGACACTTTGAAAGCGATGCGGCCGGGAAAGTTGGCTTTGATTTTTCCCGTGATAATGGTGGTTCTGGGGCTTTGGGTGGCAATGACCATGTGGATGCCGACAGCGCGTGCCAATTGTGCGATGCGGGCAATGGGAAGTTCGATGTCTTTACCTGCGGTCATGATCAGATCTCCAAATTCATCAATGATCACGACAATATATGGCAGAAAATGATGACCGTTTTCGGGGTTTAGACGGCGCGCTATAAATTTGGCGTTATATTCTTTGATGTTTTTGCAACGAGCTTTTTTCAAGAGATCGTAGCGATCGTCCATCTCTTGACAGAGACTTTTGAGAGTTTGGATTACTTTTTTAACGTCCGTTATGACCGGCTCTTCGCTATCGGAAACTTGTGCAAGAAAGTGTTTGATGAGCGGATTATACATCGAGAACTCCACTTTCTTCGGATCAATCATGACCAGTTTCAGCTCGGCCGGGTGTTTTTTATAGAGAAGAGAAGTGATGAGAGCATTCAATCCCACTGATTTACCTTGCCCTGTTGCTCCTGCCACGAGAAGGTGGGGCATTTTGGCCAAGTCCACCATAAACATTTCGTTGGTGATGGTTCTGCCCAATGCAATAGGAAGATCGAATTTTGTTTCTTTGAATTTTTGTGTATTGATAATACTCTCCATCGAAACAACCTGCGGTCTGCGATTAGGCACTTCAATGCCGATTGTACCCTTGCCGGGAATGGGGGCTATTATGCGTATGCCCAATGCAGAAAGAGAGAGAGCAATGTCGTCTTCAAGGTTTCGGATTTTTGCGATGCGAACACCGGGGGCAGGAGTTATTTCATATAGCGTCACTGTCGGGCCTATGGTTGCCGATATGGCTGAAATTTTCACATCGAAGTTTTTCAACACATTGATGATACGCTCCTTATTGGCATTTTGTTCGTCCATATCAATGGTCGTATTGCTGGAATCATGTTTTGCCAATAGAGATAGGGGAGGATATTTGTAGCGACTTAAATCCAATTTAGGGTCATAGGGGGGCAGATTGGCTACATCTTCGGCCGTTTTGCCTTCCGACTTCTCCTCTTCCTCAGTCTGCAGTACCTCCAAGTTTACTTCTTCTTTTACATCAAAAGATGTCGGCTTTTCTTCTTGTGTAAAAGCGTTTTGTGTGGTTGAAGGGGCGATTTCGGAACTTGTAGGTTCGTTGTCGGAAATGTCAAGATCAATCACCGTAGATGAGAAAGAATGATCTTCTTCCTCCGTTTCATCGTCTTCGATGGGGGCTTCGCTGCGATCTGTTATTTCTTCTTCGTTTTCTGTATCATCGTTTTCTTCTTCCTCGAATTTGTCTTCGTTGTTTGCTTGCCCGAACAGCAAACCGGAGATCTTCTGAATACCTTTGAATATCCAGATGAAAACTTGTGTGAACCAATATCCTATGTATAAGATGTTGATGATTACGATAATGATTCCGCTCACAACGGTTCCGACATATTGGGACATGGTAGCAAGGATGGCTTTACCATGCTGCCCTCCAAGATTGAAAGATAATTCGGACAACCAACGCTTGGGCATGAAATATTCTTGGATGTAGGCCGCGTCTATACTGCCGAGAATGATGATCGCACCAAAGTGTAAGAATAAGAGCCAAAGACGAATAGGACAGGCATCTTTGAGCATCAGCTTGAGAACGATGGCCAAGATGTATACGGGAATGAGCAAACTGGTCAGGCCAAAGAGATTGTTCATCATGTAGAATGCACAGTAAGCCCCCATGCTTCCTCCATGATTGGCGGCTTTTGTGATGTTTCCTGCCAAAACATCGGCTTGATCTTGGCTGCCGGTGAAGATGTAGGAAAGCATTGACAAAAGCATGAAGAAAGAGACAACGAGTAATACAATGCCGATGATGAAACGAATATAGTCATTGCGTGACCCGACGCCTGCCACTTCTCGCAATTCTTCTTTCAACTGATTCCGCTTGTTGTTTTTTTCGCCTTTGTTATTTTGAGAATTGGGCGATGCTGCTGTTTTCTTGCTGTTTTTGTTTGTCATTAAAAAAGAGTTCTTCGTGTCTTAAAGAAAGATAGACTTTTTCAGCGTCAAATCATGGATGAGTCTTTGCGAGTAAAAAAGAGCACTTCCAAATGTAAATGTAAAAGGGAACATTGTCGGCAAATCTCCTTCGTTTTCGGGAAACTCGTTCGTCCTTGGAGAATACTCTCCTATAGGGTATAATAGTCAGAGAAAGAAAAAAAGAGAAAGTCGATACGACAACGTTGATCAAAGACTATTCACTGCGAAAGTACTATTTTTTTTACGAATTTCCGAGGGCTTTATCCTATAATTTGTATTTTTGCTATCATAAAACAACAATAAAGACCGGTTATGACAACACTTATCGCCGATGGAGGTTCCACAAAAACGGATTGGGCACTTTTGAAAGATGCCGAACTACTCATACGCTTCACAACACAAGGTATGAATCCGGGATTGATGCCTGATGAAACAATCGTTAGTCTGTTGAAAACGGAAGTGCTTCCGATACTTCATGATACATTTAAAAAGTCACAGATAATCAATGAGTTTTTTGCACTTGCGGATAATTTGGATCATGTTGTTTTTTATGGTGCCGGTTGCCGCTCCGAACAAGAAGAGAGAATGAGCCGATTGTTAATGGCAGAATTGGGAAGTCGAAACGTGTTTGTTGCTTCCGATCTCTTGGGGGCAGCCCATGCTCTTTGCGGAGAAGAAGAAGGGATCGTATGTATTTTGGGAACAGGTTCAGGTAGTGCTCTTTATGATGGGAAATGCTTTGTGCAGTCCACCCCGAGCTTGGGCTATGTGTTAGGTGACGAAGGCAGTGGCGCGGTGTTGGGACGTCGTTTGTTGTCAGACGTATTAAAATCCCAGCTTCCTTCACATTTGTGTCGTGCTTTTATCGACACTTACAAAGTAGATGCAGCATCTGTTATACAACATGTTTATCGGGAAGCTACTCCCAACCGCTATTTGGCCGGATTTACTCGTTTTTTGGCTGCTCATCGCGAGGAAAGCAGCATACAGGCTTTGCTGATCGACGAATTTCGTCGTTTCTTCTTGCGCAATGTATGCACTTATGGATGTTCGGATCTTTCCGTGAATTTTGTGGGCAGCATTGCGTTCGTTTTTGAACAAGAGTTGCGAGAAGCGGCCTCTTCTTTGGGCTTAATTGTCGGAAAAATTCTTCGTTCTCCTTTGGATGCTTTGATTACCGGAAAATAAACTGAGACCTCTGCAAAACTATTTTCTTTGTTTATTTTGTCAATTCTTTCTTTTTTGTATCTTTACCCTATGAAGATCTCCCCCTGCTCCCAACTTAGTTTTGCCGACCAAATCGTTTCCGATCGCAAAGTAAAAGATGT
>NZ_RQYI01000048.1 GCF_003859795.1 Alloprevotella sp. OH1205_COT-284
TTCGGGAGTCTACCGATTGCTTGTGCGAAAAGTGTTATATTTGCCATAGGAAGTAAAAGAGGTGGTGCTCTTTGCTAAGGTAGTTCATTCGGCCTTAGCTTTACTTCCTTTTTGGGGTTTTCTCGAAAAACGTTTAGGACAACATTGGCTTTACTCACAAATTGAAGAACGTTTATTGCCCGAAACGAGGGCGCAGAATGTGATCATCGACGAGATTATTGAGCTGAAAAGTGAGCAGACAAAGAAAAAATACACGAAACCACTCAGACGCATAGCTGTCTGGAATGACGAGCATGGCTATGTGGTGCAGTTGCTCACCAATAATTTCAAGATAGCAACTTCCACGCTGGCCGAACTCTATAAGGCAAGGTGGATGATTGAGATATTCTTCAGAAACATCAAGCAACTGTTGAAAATAAAGAGTTTCATTGGTACATCGCGCAATGCTGTTGAAACGCAGATATGGACTGCTTTGTCAACGATGCTACTACTCTGCTGGCTAAAACACATTGCAAAGTACAAATGGGGGCTCGCCAATCTTATCGTATCACTTAGATTGAATACATTCACGAAAATAGAACTCGACAAGTGGTTGAACGAGCCATTTACACCTCCGCCAGAGATAGAAGGAGAGGAATAAATGTGCTAAAAAAAACTTGAAGGGGTTATTGTAGATAACAACCTCATATTCATCGTGCCTATAAATCGTTTAGGACAACATTGCTTCGATATGCCATTATCGTCTTGGCCATTACTTTGAGAGGTATTACTTTGCTGTTTTTGGCTTGTTCAATCCACTCCATCAAGACTGCTTTCGCCTTTTCCTTAGAGGATTGATTCCAAATCTCTCTGAGTTATTCTTTCAGATAATAAGCCTTAGAAAGAGACTCGTTCATGGCCAAAGCATTTTCTAATATAGTCTTAAATCTTCCTTTAGGATTTTTCGTTAGCGAGCTATCTTGTTGAAGAATAGATTGTTACCATTTAGGGATAGATGGATAGGTAACGATTTAGAAATGAGCGGAGTGCATTGAGGCACATTGTTTTGAATAGCCAAAGAACGCTCACTTTTACTACTTGCAAAGGTACATATTTGCGAGGGAAAGTGAGCGTCTTTTCTTGTTTTTCTTCTTGTCAGTGAAAGAAAAAAGCAATTACAGCCGTTGCGAGCGGTTGCGATTGATGAGTTGTTTCCATTTCTGCTCGCACCAATCAGTTATGGGAAGTCCGTTGATGGTGAGGAGCGGTCGTTTCTTCTCATCCTTGATGATACAGATTTCGCTATCCTCTTCCGTAAACTCTCTCTTGTATAATCCCGAATAGGCTTTAGCCGTACCTCGCTGGGGGGCTTCCGTTCGATACATCTCCGCTATCCTATCATCAGAGAAGTTCATCTTTCTGAGCATCAGACGGATATTCAAAAGCTGGTAGAAGCCACTGAAGAAACGTTTTATCCAATTCCGCTCTTCCTCGTAAATCTGCACGGTTTCTTTCAATTCGGCAATGGCTCTGTCCCTTCCCTTGACCGTGTCCTTCAAGAGAACGACTTCCTTTCGGATTTCATTCTTCTCCTTTTCCGAAAGATACTGTTGCCGTTCGGCTTCCTGTTCCAAGTCTGCAATACGCTTCTCTGCCTTGTCGAGTTCGGAGTTGCCAAAGAGGGAGTACAGCGTGCCTTTCATTCGGAGCTTGCCTGCCTGCTTCTCCAGCTCCTTTATCTTGGCTGTGAGTTCCGCCTTTTGAGCTTCCTTCTCTTTCGTGGATTTGAGAATTTCCTTGTAATACTCCATCGTGGTGCGGTGCTTGGCTACCGAGCCGTGTACGCCCCGTTCCAACCCGAACCGTTGCACTCGCTTGGCATAGTCCGTCTGATACTGCTCCAGTTTCTTTGGCGTAAGCACATCATCGGCACAAAGCCGTACCTTGTTCTTCTTCGTCTTATACTTCCGCTTGCCGTTTTCGGCTTCCTCCTTGGCTTTCCGTCTTTCACCCGTAACAATGGGGACGACCGTGGCGTGAATATGGGGCGTTTCCTCATCTGCGTGTAGCGTGGCAGCGACCACGTTGTCCGCCCCGAAAGTGGAGCGAAGCCAATCCATCGATTCATCACACCACTCGTACAGGCGTCCTTCCTGCTCTATACGAGCCATGTCCTCAGGAGAACTCGACAGAATAAAGCACAGGGCTTTGACTTGGTTCTTTGCTACCTTTCGGTAGATACCGGCTGTGGCGATGCGATGCTCTATCGCTTCGCTACGGTTGGTCACATTTGCAGGGAATTGCACCAATTCCCTGTTCAGGTGTGTGCGAGAAGGATCGACGTTACTCGGGGTATATGTCCGCGCTATATGAGCGGTATTTCCCGAGTCGTTGCTTCTCGCCTTGTCTATATGTAATACGGCGTAGCCCATTGTTTGAAGTTTGTTTTAAGGCGTATCCAAAGGGGCGGACTCCCTTGGCTCAGGAGGGTATTTTTAGCGATAACGGAGTGCAGCGTGAAGAAAATACCCTAATGAGCTATGGCATTTCTTGAAATGTCCGCTCCGCCCTGCTCGTACTTCTTTCTTGTTACGTTGCATTCTGTGAATGCCTGCACGCTTTGTTTCTAAGTTTGGCTCTGCAAACTTGCTGTTCTGAGGAACTGCCGTAGCTATCGAAACAAAGCCGTTTATTCGCATACATTTTATTTCCTGCATCTTTGAATACCTGATGATAGAATAATGTTGTTTGCTCTCTTTTGCCTTATCGTCTAAGTCCTCGTTTGCGAGGTGGTATCACCTGTTTTTGCCCTGTTCTTTGGGCAACGTGGTACTCATTGAGGTCTTTGTATCGGGAATAGTGTCGGCTCATATCCTCCACGTTGATACCTGCCGATTGTAAAGAATGTAGGGCTTGTCGTCCAGCTTGGTCGTTATCGAAGAAAGCTTGAACGGAATCGATACCTTTCTCGTGGAGATAGGCAATGGCTCGTGGGAGATTGCTGACAGAGTTCAGTACAAGGCAGGGAGCAGTTTCTTTTCCTTTCATCGTGAGAAGGGAAAGGAAATCCATAAAGCCCTCAAAGATGCAGTGAGGAGCATTGTTCGCTTCTCCTGCAATCAGAGAAATATCCTTTGGAGCTATCGTTCCCTTGAATGTCTTGTCGTCTCGGAGTTCATATCCTCCTGCACGATTGGCAAAGCCGATGGCAGAATACTCTCTTCCTCCTACTTCGTAGCGAATATGACGGAGATAAGGACTTGCCACGGCAAGGTCTATCCTGCGTACCTCTCGAAGATAGTTTTGCAGATACAGGGGCAACTCTTCGCTGATGAAGAGAATACGCCTTACATTACTTGGTCGCTGTTCACCTCTTATCTGTCCTGTGTGAGTTTCACGATGAAAGGAAGAGGAAGCGAGGATTATCGCTTTCCTTTCGGCAAGATGCGCCATTGCTTCGTAGGTACTGCATCCACGCATCCGCATCACAAGGTCTATGATGCTTCCACCTTGGCTTGTCCCATAGTCGTGCCACAGGTTTTGCCGAAAGTCCACTTTCAGGCTGGCATTGGGGTCTTCTCGGTAAGGTGCGTGATAAAGGGCATAGCCGTTATAAAGCTTGGCAGGCTCGATGCCACAGGCGTGCAGGTAGTCGCCTATCGGTATCGCCTTGATGTATTGTAGGTCGTAATATTCGTTGTTCATTGCTGTTATCGTTGGATTGGAATTGTTCGTATTCATAGTTCGCTCTGTTTTCTCTTTTTGGAATTTTCCTCTTTTTATCTTACTACTCTTCTACATTCAGATAAGAGATTGACAGTGAAAGAGAAAAGTGTAACACTTCATTCTGTTTTATCCTTCTACACCTCCTGTCTACACCTTTTCTCATTCATTCTTCCGTAGAAGCGTAGAAAGATGGTAGTAAGCCGTGTTGCAAGATGAATCCCTCCTGCAATCCTTTCTCTTTCACTGTATTATCCTTAGTTGTAGTAACGTAGTAAGGAGAATAGGAAAGAAAAGAGAAAGAAGTATTGCAAGGAGGGGTAACAACAAGGTGCTATGGCGGTTGCTCGGGGTAAATCTTACGGACGGCATAGACATATACGGGATTGCCGTTTATCCTGCGACACTCCTTTGTATAGCCAGCCTTTCGTAAGGCTTCCCCCATCCGCTTGGCGGAGAGGGATTGTCGGGTATAGCAGGAGAGGTAACCCACTATCTCCGAATTGGTCATATAGAAGCGTTTTGTTGCCGTCTCTGCCTCCGTGGGAAAGGTGAAATAGCGGAGCAACAGTTCCATCTCTGTCGTATAGACTTGGAAGGCTTCGCTGTTTCTATGCAATTCAATAATCTCTTCATCATTGAACCAATAGCGAAACCCTTCATTCAACCGTGTCTTGGCTTCGCTGTAAACGGCATCCATCGGAATGCTCTTGGCTCGGTCTATCTCTATCGCCAGCACCTCAAAAGGGAGGAAGCGTCTGCTCCCTGTCGGGTCGGTGAGGAAGTCGTTGCCATTGACCGAAGCCACGAAACTTGCCAAGTGGGGTCGCTCCTCGATATGCTTCTCGTAAGGCATACGGTACTTCACCTGCGGACAGGTAATGAGATTCTTCAGTTCGTTCTCGTCCCGTTTATTGAGGGCTTTGAGTTGGTCGTCAATATTGATGATAAGGTTTTGCCCGATAAGACTCAGCACGTCCTTCTCCTGTGGATATATCTTCCCCGTATAGCGGTAATCGGAGAGAGACGGAGGGCAGAGCAGGTCAAGGAACGTGGTTTTGAATTTTCCCTGCTCACCTGTCAGCACAAGGCAGGTATGGTTACGACATTGCTTGTCGTCCATTGCGTTGGCGACCACTGCAACCAGCCACTTGGTGAGGTATTCCCTCCACTTCTCGGGATTGGTTACACTCACGCAGTCGGCAAGGGCGGTGATAGCTTCCGCATTTCCTTTCGTCAGTGGTAACGCTTGGAAATAGGTTTGTACAGGATTAACACGTGGGGAGAAATCGCTTTCGATGATGCTGTACAGGTTCTCGGGCGAGGTCTGTACATCGGCTTCCTTATCTAAAGCTCGTTTGAGGGTATTGATACGGTAGCGGTCTACGGCTGTATAATCGTCCGTTCCTCGTGGACGGTACTCCGCTCGGTGCAATACGGTATTGTACCGAAACTCGTAACGAGCCGAAAGGAACTCTTCTATTTGGGCATTCCTGGAGGGGTTGTCCTTCTCTTCTTTTTTCATTGTTCGTATCTCTTTTATTTGCTTGATTTTGAACTTTCATCCGAAAACGGATGCTGAAACCAAGTTAAAGAGGCGAACAAGTGAAGCCAAGCCTTATGGCGTTGTTGCATCGAGGTGCTGCATATTTCTTCGGCAAAAGGAAAGGATACCTCACATTTTCTCCTCAAAAATCAGAAAAAGACAAATGGAAGAACGGGAAACGCTACCCGAATGGCTGTATCGAATTACGTGTAGATGCATGCCTTTGCCTTTTCGATGAAAGCAGAGGGAAAAGCCTAAAAGACAGGTAGGAAGATTCTCTCTAACAGAGCCACTTCATACTATATCGACGCCAGAAGTATCCACTTAGCAGGAATGGAGTAAACAGTATATGTTGGTTCGTTATTTTCGCATCGAAACAGGATTTTTCCTCTCGGAAGGAATTTGGAGAAACGGAGAGAAAAGGCAGGGAATCCCTTCTGAAAATAGATAGGTTTTACTTATACATTTGCCTGCAAATTCCTGCGATTTCCTTTGATCTCATCAGGTCAGAGAACAAGGATTTCGGTTGCATACATTTGCATCAAAAAGAGAAAATAACAACAATTAAAACGATATTGATATGAGATTTACAGCCATCGACTCCTCCGCTTGGGAGGAACTGAAAAAGAGCATCGAAGAACTGGCTCTTTGCATGAGAGAACATTTTGGCGCGAAACCCGAAGTCCCCGACCTGTTGCACAACGGGGACGTCTGCCGAATACTGAACATCAGCAAACGCACGCTCCAGCACTATCGGGACACGTCCGTGTTGCCCTTTATCCAAATCGGGCATAAGTGCTATTACAAACGTGAGGATGTGGAAGCACTTCTTG
The DNA here is from genome assembly GCF_003859795.1 of Alloprevotella sp. OH1205_COT-284. GTDB lineage: Bacteria > Bacteroidota > Bacteroidia > Bacteroidales > Bacteroidaceae > Alloprevotella. The sequence goes on from NZ_RQYI01000048.1 coordinate 6,082, forward strand.
CCAAGTCCAACCGAAAAATACAATGAC
>NZ_RQYI01000049.1 GCF_003859795.1 Alloprevotella sp. OH1205_COT-284
GACCAAGACAAAAACTCGATTTTGAAACACCTAAATCGGAGTTCTACAAAAGAATATCATAATTTTGCACTTGCTGGTTGACTCTACGATAGCCTAATCCCGGCTATCTTTGTCACGAATGTGTGGAAAAAAATATAAGATACACACATCTTTCTATGAGGATTTCGTACCTTTGCAGGTGTTTAACGATATTGGCTGTCTGTTTTTATATTATGCAGCTGCCGAAATGGCTATTGCGCAGTAGCGCACCTTGTTTATATTAGAACATTTGACATATGAGTTTCAATTTGCAATCCATTAAGAACTGGGCAGAACCATCGAGACATTTAAATTGGTGGTTATCATGGGCACAAATAGCGTTGGGCTGCACGATTATGGCCGCAGGCTTTGTGTTTTTCATCAATCCTTACAACATCGTTCCGGGAGGCGTATATGGTGCCAGCATCGTGTTGCACAACATTTTCCCGACCATATTGGTAGGTACGTTCGGCTACTTTTTTGAGATACCTTTGCTACTTCTCTCAGCTCTTTTACTCGGTGCCAAATTAGGCACCCGCACTTTGGTGGCCTCTCTCTCGATTCCTTTGATCATGAACCTGCTCACTTGGTTATCCTATCCGGATGTGGCCTCTATGCAGGCATTAAATCCTGCCAAACTCTGCGGAGGCGTGATCAATATGTCGCAACATCTGATGCTCACCACCATTATCGGCGGATGTGTCATCGGATTGGGATGTGGTATCGTTGTTCGCAATCAAGCCACCACCGGCGGCACAGACATCGTAGGCATGATCATGCAGAAATACGCCAATATCCGTTTTTCGAACGCCATTTTGATTTGCGACGCGGTGGTCGTTCTTTTTGGTTTGATCGTAATCGGTTTCGGTGCCGGCGACAGCAATTCCGACACCCCTTCGTGGCATCTCTCGTTTTATTCACTCATCGCCATCTTCTTCACGGCCAAAGTCATTGCCTATATCATCAACGGTGCGCAAGACGACAAATTGATTTTCGTTGTTTCCGACAACGCCAATGAAGATATGCGAAAATTCATTCTCGAAACGCTTGATCGTTCCGCCACCCGCATCAAAAGTAGTGGCCTTTATACTAACGAAGACAAGGAGATGCTCTTTTTGGTCGTTTCCAATAAAGAACTGCCGGCCGTCAAGCTGAAAATACAAGAGGTCGATCCGAAAGCCTTCGTCGTTGTCACCGATGCCCATGCGGCCTACGGAGAGGGTTGGAAACCATTACCCGTACCCGGAGAGTTACATCCGGAATAGCCACTTGTCCGCCCCCAAAAAAACTATTGACCTTGTAGAATATATGTTTTACTTTGCGATCGGAAACGATTGGATCGGCAAAACTAAGTTGGGAGCAGGGGGAGATCTTTATAGGGTAAAGAGACGAAAAAAGAAAGAATTGACAAAATAAAAAAAATAGTTTTGCAGAGGTTTCCCTTTTGAGATTTATCGGATAGCATATTAGTTTTTCTCCGTGCAAAGTCATTAGTTTATCCCCGTGTTTATGTTGTTAGTGTATACACGGCGCAAATACATTAGTTTTTATCGCAGCAGTTTTCCTGCACCGGATCAGACCGTCGCTTTCCTCAAAAAACAATCGGGACAAAACGGCGGAGAAACCGTTTTGTCCCGAAAGGAGAAGACACACCACTGCCGAGAGGCGGAAAAACCGTTCATTGGCAGGAGGTAGTGGCGCAGGGTCTGACGCGTGCGTTGCAACGCAAGGGGGCGGCTACTCGTTGGAGAAAGTCAGCGCGTCGCCCGCTTTGCTCACAAGAATGGGGCGCGCCGTGGTGAGGTTGCCGCTGAGGAGGGCGCGCGAGAGATCGTTGAGCAAGAGGCGTTGAAGGGCGCGCTTCACGGGGCGTGCGCCATAGTCGGGATCGTAGCCCTCGGTGGCGATGAAAGCGACGGCGGCGTCGTGAACATGGAGCGTGATGCCCTGTTCGGCCAGTCGGCGAGCGATTTCGGCGATGCGGATGCGCACGATTTGCTCGATTTCGCTGCGCGAGAGGGCGGTGAACATGAGGATGTCGTCGATGCGGTTCACAAACTCCGGACGCAAACCGGGCATCGGCGTGCCCGACGGCGAGAGGCGAGGTGTGGTGAGAGCCGCCACAAGTTTTTCGCGCGTGGCTTCGTCGTCGGCCGTCATGCCTTCGGCTTCTTTGCCGGTGAGGAGGTTGGAGGTCATGACGACAATGGTGTTTTTGAAGTTCACTGTGCGCCCCTTGTTGTCGGTCAGACGGCCGTCGTCGAGCACCTGCAAGAGGATGTTGAACACGTCGGGATGTGCCTTTTCGATCTCGTCGAAAAGCACGACGGAGTAGGGTTTGCGGCGCACGGCCTCGGTGAGTTGTCCTCCCTCGTCGTAGCCTACATAGCCCGGAGGCGCGCCGATGAGTCGCGTGGCCGAAAACTTCTCTTGATATTCGCTCATGTCGATGCGCGTCATCAGGTTTTCGTCGTCGAAGAGGCATTCGGCCAGTGCTTTGGCCAATTCCGTTTTGCCCACGCCCGTAGAGCCGAGGAAGATGAACGACCCGATCGGGCGTTTCGGATCTTGCAGTCCGGCTCGCGAGCGGCGCACGGCATCGGCCACGGCCGTGACGGCCTCTTTCTGTCCGATGACGCGGCGGTGAAGTTCGTCTTCGAGGGTGAGGAGCTTTTCGCGTTCGCTTTGCAGCATCCTCGTCACGGGGATGCCCGTCCAGCGGCTCACGATGTCGGCGATGTCGTCGGCCGTCACCTCTTCTTTGACCATGGCCTCCGCACCCTGACGTTCGCGCAGGCGCGTTTGAATGTCGGCAATCTCCTGTTCGAGTTGCTGCACGCGGCCGTATCGTATTTCGGCCACGCGGCCGTAGTCACCTTCGCGTTCGGCACGCTCGGCCTCGAAGGCAAGTTGTTCGATCTGCTGTTTGTTTTGCTGTATCTTGGCCAGCAGTTCGCGTTCGCCTTCCCATTTGGCTTTTAGGCCGTGTTCCTCCTCTTCAAGAGTTTGAATTTCTTGGTTGAGGGCGGTGAGTTTGGCCTCGTGTGCCCCGTCGGCTGCGGTGTCGGCCTCTCGGCGGATGGCTTCGCGCTCGATTTCGAGCTGTCGGCGACGTCGCGAAATCTCGTCGAGCTGTTCGGGCTGCGAGTCGCGCTCCATGCGGAGTTTGGCGGCGGCTTCGTCCATGAGGTCGATGGCTTTGTCGGGGAGGAAGCGGTCGGAGATGTAGCGGTGGGAGAGGGTGACGGCGGCGATGAGGGCGTCGTCTTGGATGCGTACGCGGTGGTGGTTTTCGTAGCGTTCTTTCAAACCGCGGAGGATGGAAATGGCATCTTCGGGCGTCGGCTCATCGACAAGCACCGTTTGAAAACGGCGTTCGAGTGCTTTGTCTTTTTCAAAATACTTTTGATATTCTTCGAGCGTCGTTGCCCCGATGCTGCGCAGTTCGCCGCGGGCGAGAGCGGGTTTGAGGATGTTGGCCGCGTCCATAGCCCCCTCTCCCTTACCTGCGCCGACGAGGGTGTGTATTTCGTCGATAAAGAGAATGATGCCCCCCTCGGCGGCCGTCACCTCATTGACCACGCTTTTGAGTCGCTCTTCAAACTCGCCTTTGTATTTCGCTCCGGCCACGAGTGCGCCCATGTCGAGCGAGAAGAGGCGTTTGTCGCGCAGGTTGTCGGGCACGTCGCCGCGCACGATGCGGCGCGCGAGTCCCTCGACGATGGCCGTTTTTCCAGTGCCCGGCTCGCCGATGAGGATAGGGTTGTTTTTGGTGCGGCGCGAGAGGATTTGGAGCACGCGGCGTATTTCGTCGTCGCGCCCGATGACGGGGTCGAGCTTGCCGTCGCGCGCTTCGGCCACGAGGTCGCGGGCATATTTCTGCAAGGCCTGATAGGTTTCTTCGCTCGACGGCGAGTCGGCTTTGCGTCCGCCGCGCAGTTCGGCAATGGCAGCCGTGAGGGCGGCGTCGGTCATGCCGGCGTCTTTGAGCATCTGCGAGGTGGTGCCGGCGGTGCGAAGCACGGCCTGCAAGAGAGGCTCGAGCCCCACGAATTGGTCGCCCCCTTTGCGCGCAATGTCTTCGGCGGTGTGGAGCACGGTGTTGGCCTCGCGGTCGAAATAGGGTTCTCCGCCTTCCACGCGGGGCAGACTTTGCAAATGGCGGTCGAGGGTGGCGCGGAGCATGCCGTCGTCCACGCCCGACTTGCCGAGTAGGAAACGCGTCACGTTTTCGCCCACGGCGAGCAGGCCGTCGAGCAGATGAGCGGGTGTGATGGTTTGTTGCTTCAACTCGCCCACTCTGCGAGCTGCGTGTTGCACGGCTTCTTGTGCTTTGATGGTGAATTTTTCGAAGTTCATGGTGTGTTGTTTTTATTGTTTTGTTGTTTGCCCAAATGGTTGCAATACGCTTGCCGAGTGTATAAAAATGTCATTTTGACGCAAAAAACTGTCTTTTCGGCAGAAGTGAAACTGTACTTTCAAAATCGAAGTGCAACAAATAGTTTTGTTTTTCATGGGTCCTAATCTATGAAAAACACCGCGGGTTTGCCTCGCGGCCGG
>NZ_RQYI01000050.1 GCF_003859795.1 Alloprevotella sp. OH1205_COT-284
CCGCATCGAAGTGACTCGTCGCGTCAATGACGGTGATGTTCCCGGTGGCAACAAATATTACCATGGTGCAGAAATGCGTCTGTACAAGGGTGCTTATGACAAAATCGGTTCTTTGATCGAATCCGTTCCCCAAAACTTGATCGACAAGCTCCAAGCTGCCATCGAAGTAGCCAAAAACGAACTGAAAGACGAAGCCGCCACTCAGGCCTCGCTCGAAGCTCTGCAAGCAGCCTACGATGAATTCATGAAGAACTATCCCGATCCTGCTCGCATAAGAGAAGAACTTGCCGAAGCCAAAGCCGTCATTGAGAAAGCCGAAGAAGGCGAAGATCTCGGATACTATGCCACAGGTTCCAAAGCCACTTATCAGACCGTTGTCACCGAAGTGGAAAACCAACTCGCCGAAATCATTAAGGTGGCACAACCCACAGTTGCACAAATTGACGAAATGCTCGCCAAACTCAACGCCGGAACCGAAGCTTTCTTCAATGCACTCCGTGTACCAACCTCCGGAATTTACATTTTGAGAAGCAATACCTCAAACGAAGCTCTTTTGAAGCGTGGCATCTACGCCGCCAACTCCTCCACCAAGCAAAACGTGAAATTGGCCGGACGAGTGAAAGACACCGATTCCTCCGCATGGGGTGACGAATCCAATTTCAAAAACAGACTCGGTGCCTATTGGAGAGTCGAAAAAGTAGAAGGAGGATACACCTATCAAAACCTCTTCACCGGACTTTACCTCGCCCCTGCCGAAAAGACATCCAGAGCGATCACTCAAAGCGAAAAGCCTTATGTTTGGGCTATCCGTTTTGCCAAAGAACCCGGATGCTTCAACCTCGTAGCGCAAAAGGACGATGTGCCCAAGGGATATGTATATCTCAATGCCGAACCCGGAAGCTCCAACGTCGTACTTTGGAACACGGCCAGCGGTCGCGACAACTCTGCCTTCCAGTTTGAAGCAGCAGATCCGACAGAAACGCTATCCGACAAGGGATTCGTTTACGACCTCCAACACAAGACCAATCCTCAGATCATCACTTTCCCCATCGACGTGGAGAAAGCGGAACGCTTCTACACCGTGATCGGACAAGATGCTGAGAACAACATCCAGTTGGCTGCCGTAACGGAAAACCTCGCAGCAGGTCAGGCTTACGTTTACATTCCCGAAGCAGAAAACAAGGATAACTTCATCATCGTCTACTCCGTGGCAAGAGATGCCAACAGCCTTAAAGCCACACACACGGCTTTGGCTCCCGTGAACGGTCTTGTGCCTACGTTTGAAGAACTCGAAGTTCCCGAACTCTCCGGTAAGTTCAGCCCCGACCACAGCAAAGTATTGCTTTCCGAAAAGGGAGAAAAAGTAGCCCCCAACACCGGATACTTCGGTGCTATGCCCGAAACCAACGTCACCGGAGCAGCTACGATCTCTGCCAACGGTAAGATCTCCTCTATCGGCGGTATCGTTTGGGGTGGCTCGAAAGCCGGCCAATCGGTTTACACCCTCTCCGGAATCCGCGTGAAGAATGTCAAGACACTCCCCGCAGGTCTTTACATCGTAAACGGAAAGAAACATTTCGTAAAGTAATCCCGCCCCTCTTGACAGAGTGGTAAATCCTCATTCGGAGTCGCTCCCTTTGCAACAAAGGAGCGACTCTTTTTGTGTAAAAAAAACTGTCATTTAGGACGAATAACGATCGACAAATAGGACAGGAAAGAAAAACTGCACAAAAAAATGGTGCATTGTTTTTTTTTGTTTATCTTTGTCGGCGGGATTCTCTCTTTTTATTTAACTTCATAAATTCTAAACAATGAAAAAGGTTTACAAGCTATTTGCGACCGCTTTGGTTCTTGCGACCGGTGCATTGGGGGCTTCCGCCCGACATTGGACCTATTCGTTTGACACACCCATCACGGAAGAAACAGTAGAAGCCAATAAAAACTATGTGCTTCAAGCCGGCTTTTCTGCGGCAGAGGCCACATACCATTTTTTGGCAGGATCGACATTCAGCCATTCTTCCAATTTGACTCTTGCCAACATCTACACGTTGGAGGACACGGGTGAGAAAGACTCAAAAGGGGCTACGATTTTCTACGTGAAAAATCAAAACCTCTATTTGGCAAACCCTTCCAACTTCCAATTCTACACAGACGCACAAGAACGTGCTTGGAAAGTTGTTGTGCGCAATGCCGTAAACAAGGATGCGCAATACAGCTATGACAAACCCGGAAAAACAGCAACAGGGCAAGACACGACATTCCATTACACCGGCATCAACGCCTATTTGGAAGAAGCCAAACATCTTAAAGAAAATGGCGGTGAAATCGAAACGGATTTCACCACACTGACCTTTAACGCTGTGGCAGAAACGGAAAGTTGCATCGTTATAGTTTCCGCAGAGCCCAAAGAAACAGACGGATTGGAATACAACTTCCTGTTAACCTATCCCGACGGAAGTGCTTTCGGTGGTGCTCCTGCCAAAGGCACAAACTACTACCGCAATGTCTGGAAAATATACGAAGCAATGGAATATGGTGCCAAAGACGGCCTGAAAGCCATTGTGAAAGAACTGACCAACGATGTGGATCTTGTCGAAAAAATCAAGAACTACACCGTGGGAGAGGGGGCCGGTGAATATTCGCCAGCAAAACACACCGAGCTGATGACCATTTGGAATCGCATCAAAGCCATTCTCGACGGAGCAGATGCAACGGACGAGGAAATGGACGAATTGGCCAATAAACTCATACCCGCTTACGATGCGTTTACCTCTTCGGGCAAACCCCTCCAAGAAGGTTACTACATTCTCTATTCGCTCCGTCCCAACAAAGACCTCTTCCCCAGCGGAAAGCATGGGCAATTCCCCTATGGACGTAACGACAAGGATTATGACGATGGCGCCATCTACGACGGTGGAACTTTGAATCCTGCCGACAATAAACTGTATTGGTCTTATGCTCCGGATGACGCAGTGAAGTTCGACATGGCGGCTCTGAAAGAAACAGGCTACACCTACGAAACCGCCAAATTCGTATGGCACGTAACAGCTTCAGGCGAGAACGATAAGAATGGTAATCCACTATACCACTTCAAAAGCGTAGAAACCGATCGCTACATCGGTAAGAGCCCCGCACTCTATCAGAATATCCAAATGACAAAAGCTCCCGAAGTGGCTTACACCATTGCTGCAAGTAAGGAGTTCCCCGGTTATTTCAACTTCTATTCTCCCGACCTCGTGATCGCCACCGAAACCGGTGCTCCTTCTGAGGCAGAATATTCCGGCCTCCACGTTGCCTCTGATGCAAACAGAGTTGTTGCTTGGGACTGGCGCGTGGGTGGTTCCTGCTGGAAAGTGATCACTCTTTCCGAAAGTGAAGTGAAGCAAATGCTTGAAGCACTTGCACAACCCAAGCGCAATGCTGCTTTAAAGAAACTGATCATGGATGCAGAAATGTCTTTGGATAAAGGTAAAGCCTATATGGCAGTCGGTGCTGACGGACAAAAAAATGCCCACGCCACCACCGGTGAAGTGCTCCCCGCTGACGGTCTCGTGACCAGAGACGAGCAATTGGCATGCCCCATGAACGACCCCGACGAGGGTGCAAACATCGGTTCTCTTTTGGATGGCGACGTCAGCACCTATTTCCACTCTACATGGCGCGGTGGCGAAGGAGCTTGGAAAGGAGGACACTATCTCCAAATCAAACTCGACAATCCCGAAACCGATCTCTTCTTCAAGTGG
>NZ_RQYI01000006.1 GCF_003859795.1 Alloprevotella sp. OH1205_COT-284
GTCATTGTATTTTTCGGTTGGACTTGGCAAGAAGTGCTTCCACATCCTCACGTTTGTAATAGCACTTATGCCCGATTTGGATAAAGGGCAGCACGGACGTGTCCCGATAGTGCTGGAGCGTTCGCTTGCTGATGTTCAGTATTCGGCACACGTCCCCATTGTGCAATAGGTCGGGGACTTCGGGTTTCGTGCCAAACTCTACTCTCATACAAAGAGCCAGCTCTTCGATGCTCTTTTTCAGTTCCTCCCAAGCGGAGGTGTCGATGGCGGTAAATCTCATATCAATATCGTTTTAATTGTCATTTTTACGGATCAGCGGAAGATCCGTTTCTTTTTGAGAGGCAGACGTTCAAGGCTTCGGAGATAGGACGAGAGTTTGGGTATAACTCTCTGTTGAAACAGTTCGGATTGTCCTATGCTGCTCCCTATCTGTCTTCTGTCCCGATTTATCAGCCGAAAGCAGAAAAGCTACAGCCAACACCAAGTCTTGAACCAAGCCTTGTTGAAAGCGTGGTGGAAGTTGCCGAAGGGATTGCATCGGGTGTTGGCGGAGTGTTGGACTTCCAAGTCCACGGAGAGGATTATGCCGAGACCGCCTTTCAGCGAAAATTGCGCAACGAAGCCAACAAGAAAAAGAGACGGGGAAGAAGGATGTAGGAAACAAATTCGCCCTTCTCAAAGAAGAAAATCACGAAAGAACGCTCGCTTTCGCTCGCAAATCTGTACCTTTGCAAGTGATAAAAGTGAGCGTTCTTTGGCTATTCAAAACGATGTACCTCAAAGCACTCCGCTCATTTCTAAATCGTTACCTATCTATCCACTACTAAATGGTAACACTCTGCTCCTCAGTAAGATAGTTCGCAGGCAAAAAGTATTGGTGGAAGATTTTTTTAGCTCAGACCTAAAATTTCCCACACCGCGGTGCGGCATTTTCCACCGCGCAACCCGTCTTTCTGCGCCACGGAGCGGACAATGCCCCACGGCGAACGACGCTTTTTGGGGCGGCGCAGGAAGTTTAAGAGAATTTATACCGCTGTTTTCGTCGAAGTTCGTATCTTTGCCCCAATGACCCTCCCCCCCACCCGACTCCTGTCCCTGCTCCTCGCCTGCCTGCCGCTTGCCCTGAGCGCACAGAGCGCACAGAGCGAAATCGACGATCTCCCTTCCGAAAAAAAAGGCGAGACGCCGCCTGCCGTCGCGTTGAGCGTGCAGGTCGGAAAAGCCGCATACAAGGGCGACAGCATCCCACACGTCATCATGCCCACGCTCCACAAATATCCGCCCATGGAATTCAAAAACGAAAAGGAGCGACAACGCTACAACCGCCTCGTGGCCAACATCAAAAAACTCCTGCCGTTGGCAAAAATGGTGAAGATCACCATCATCGAAACCTACGAATATCTCGAAACGCTTCCCTCCAAAGAAGCACGCGACGCACACCTCGACGCCATGGAGCGCGGATTGAAACGAGAATACATGCCCGTGGTCAGCAGAATGTCGCGGTCGCAGGGACGCCTCCTCATCAAACTCATCGACCGCGAGTGCAACCAAACCGGCTACCAAATTGCCAAAGCCTTCATCGGCTCGCTCAAAGCCAATTTCTACCAAGGCGTGGGATTCATCTTCGGACTGAGCCTCAACAAACACTACGACCCCGAGGGCGACGACCGTTTCACCGAGCGCGTCGTCAGAATGGTGGAAAGCGGACAGCTCTGACAACACCCTCCGCTCCGCACCCAACACCGACACTCTACGACGCCCTCCCCACGCACACATCGGACGAACACGCCGCCACGGTCACGCGTCAAACGCCCGACGCCACATTTCGTAACGCCTCCGGTTCCCTCGGCAACGTCCTCCACTCCCTCTGCAACGCCCTCTCCGCCGCCCCAAACGCTCCTTCACGACCGACGACGGCGGCATTTTCCACAAAAACCGGCCTCCAAACCTCGAATTTTCAACCGTTTACTTGGTCGGATAAAAAAGACTTCGTACTTTTGCACACGCTACGCACGATGCGGAGCGTCTTTTAACTCATAATTTATCTATACACAATGTACTTAGATTCTGCTAAGAAGACTGAGATCTTTGGACAGTACGGAAAGTCTAACACGGACACCGGTTCCGCCGAGAGCCAGGTTGCTTTGTTTTCATACCGTATTTCCCACCTGACGGAGCACATGAGAGCCAACCGTAAAGATCATATGACCGAACGCGCTCTCGTAAAACTCGTGGGCAAGCGCCGCGCGCTGCTCAACTATCTCAAAGCTCGCGACATCGAACGCTATCGCGCCATCATCAAGGCTTTGGGACTCCGCAAATAAACCTCGCGACTGCTTTTGCAAGCGATCTCGCAAATCCGCAAAGGGCTGTGTCGAACTCCGAAATACTCGGATCGACACAGCCCTTTTTCTCTCAAACAACACAACACCGAAGACAACCCCAAATCGACAACACACGCCAAACGGCATCATCGGAAATTCCCATTGAACGACATCACCCCAAAAGAAAACCTTACCAAGGGGCATGGTTTGCAAACGTTTTAGTATCTTTGCCTTAGCAAAAACACCCGGATACCGATTCGACAGCCCTCAAAGCAAGCCGTTTTTTTCCGAAGCCATAAAAATTATTTCAGTCTCCCACCATGCCCAACACCTACCACATCCCCGACCTACCTTTCGCACACGATTTGGAAACCAAAGCCGTGCTCAAACAACTCAACGAGGCAAACAAAAAGTTGGCGGAACTGAAAGGCTTGGCCAAGACAATTCCCAACGAAAACATCTTGATCAACTCGCTCTCGCTACAAGAAGCCAAAGAGAGTTCGGAAGTGGAAAACATCGTGACGACCAATGACGAACTCTACAAAGCCGACCTCAATCTGCAAGGCGTTGTGGTCAATGCGTCGACCAAGGAGGTGTTGCGCTATCGCGAAGCACTCAAAGCAGGTTTTGAACGGGTGAGAAAAAACAAAATTCTTTCTCTCAACGACATTATCGGCATCCAATGCGAGTTGGTGGGCAACCGAGCCGGATTTCGTGCCCAACCCGGCACAAAACTGATAGACGGAGAAGGAAAAACCGTCTATATGCCGCCACAAGATCCCCAAGAGGTGCAACGACTGATGAAGGATTTGGAAGCCTACATCAATCGACAGGAATTGCAAGACATTGATCCGCTCATCAAAATGGCCGTTATCCACCACCAGTTTGAAAGCATACACCCTTTCCTCGACGGCAACGGACGCACGGGACGCATCATCGCCATTCTTTATCTCATCATTTCAGATACGCTCGACTTGCCCATTCTCTATCTGAGCCGCTACATCACACGCAATAAGTCGGAATACTATCGACTGATACAACTCGTCAGAGATACCGCCCCCGACAATTTCGCGGCATGGGAGGAATGGGTGATTTTCATGCTCAAAGGGGTGAAAGAAACAGCCGAAGAAACGATAGATCTTGTCGGAAAAATGCAACGGATGATGACCGATTTCAAAAACATCCTGCGACCGGCATTTGGCAGACAATATAAACATGAGTTGCTCAACAATCTTTTCTTTCATCCCTATACCAAGATCGATTTCTTCGAGAGAGAATTGCAAATAGAAAGAAAAACGGCCACTCGCTACTTGGACAGAATTGTGGAATTGGGACTTTTGGAAAAAATCAAGGTGTGGCGCACAAACTATTATATGAACATTCCGCTCATCAACCTCTTCCTCAATCATTCTTCTTCCCAAACGGAACGAACGGAAAGCATCGAATCCGTGACACCACCGCAAGGGTAAAAAAACATCATGTACCCAAAAACGCTGTTTATGGGACATGAGAAAGCGATCATGTACCCAAAAACGCCGTTTATGGGATATGAGAAAGTAATCATGTACCAAAAAACGCTGTTTATGGGACATGAGAAAGCGATCATGTACCAAAAAACGCCGTTTATGGGATATGAGAAAGCGATCATGTACCAAAAAACGCTGTTTATGGGACATGAGAAAGCGATCATGTACCAAAAAACGCCGTTTATGGGACATGATCGTTTTTTCATGGACATCGAAACGTCCGCTTTTCGAGTCCGACGAGGCGAAAGGCGAGGCAGAAATGCCCGAAAACGTATCGTCCGCATCTCGCGGCAACGCAGAAAACACTGCAATGTGCCGACGGGATGCGGACGATAGGTTTGGACTTTTGCGTGGGAAACACCGTTTATTTCTTCACTTTGGCAATGCCGGTGAAGTCGCCAACCATGATTTCTACCCCTTCGGGGCAAAGATACAAAGCTTGTTCGTCCATTTCGCAATCTTCGGGAATGTATAGACGTCGGAGAGCACCACAACTTTCGATGGCATAGTTCTCCAATTTCTTCGTGCCGGGAAGAATAATGATTTCTTCGACAACGCTGTGATTGTAAACAGTGTTTTTCTCCACCTTTTCCATTGCACGAAGCTTCACAGAGCGCATTTGGCTGGGAATGTAGAACAAGCTCGTGAGTTTCTTTTGGAAATCGCGACGATAAACAATGCCATGCTCGCTGCCGAAGTCGGCATTTTGAGGATCGACGAAGACGGCCTCATCAAACGAGCGGTATGCTTTCAGTCCGCAAAAAGATTCGCCCAACGAATGAATGTTACTACCAATATAGATGTGGCGAATGCCGGTAGGGAGAGGTTTGGAGGGATTGAAGCTGCCGATGCGGAAACCTTTGATGCTGTATGGAATAACCAAGATTTCAGTGCCTTTCTTCACTTCTTTGATATTGAGATAAGACTCGTTGTAGTTGTAGACAAAGTTGTCGTCCTCGAAAATATCAATGTTAGCCATCTGAGGCAAGAGATGGGAATAGGCAGCGGTGTTGGAGATGCGCCAAGGCTTCAAATTGTTGGTAGGATCGGCCACATACCATGCATTATTGACATAGGCATAGACCCAAGCATGGCCGCCGATGCCTTTATAGACGCCATTGACGGCCACAGAGGGGATGTTTTGGGTGTAGAGCATGGTGCGCAAGAGATTGGAATAACCTTGACAAATGGCTTTCCGATTCTTGAAAACGGCATAAGAACTGTTGTCGGCGTATTCGTAGCGCACAGTGTTTTTCAGCCATGCGTTGAGCAGTTCGAGCTTTTTGAGGGGCGTATCGGCCGCTTTGACGAGATCGTCTGTGAAAGTTTTGATTTCTTGCAACTGTTCGTCGTTCACGTCGATTTCCTTTCTTTCGAGTCCGCGTTCGGGATTGGCTTTGATGATCAGTTTATTGAAATTGGCAAGCAGATTGCGCGGATTGAGCTCCTGACTTTTATCGGGAGCGGGAAACAGCGAGGCATCATATTCGAGAGCTTTGGGCGATGGCACGAACTGAGCAGTGGCGGCGGCAGGTTGCACGTAATCCTCGGCATTGGAGCAACCGTAGAAGGCAAACGCCGTGACTGCGGCTAAAAGAAACAGATTTTTTTTCATTGTAAGTATTAAAAAGGGTTTAGAATGATTTTATTTTTTCCACGTCCAATTTCCACCGAAAAAGCGTGGTTTTCCCGTGTTTTTTTCCTCTTTTGAGCTAGCCGGCTTCATTTCGGGATAGGCTATGCGCGTGTGATAGATTGTTTTGAGGCTTTCGATGAAAGTAGCCTTCGCCTCGGCGATGTCGCGGAAAGTCAAGGGACATTCTTTGAGATACCCCTCGGCCATTTGGGCATCGACAATGCGATTGACGAGCTTTGAGATGGTTTCTTCGCTGTATTCTTTAAGACTCCTTGATGAGGCTTCGATGGCATCGGCCATCATGAGAATGCCCTGTTCGCGAGTGAAGGGATTTCGGCCGGGATAGATGAAAGCCTCCTTATCCACATTCTCTTCGCCGTGTTTGTTGCAGGCCTGTATGTAGAAATATTTCACGAGTGAGCGACCATGGTGCGTGATGATAAAGTCGCGTATGACTTTTGGGAGATGATGCTTCTCGGCGAGCCGAAGCCCCTCGGTGACGTGCGAAATGATGATTTCGGCCGAGCGTTCCTCGGTCAGTTGATCATGAGGGTTGAGTGCGCCTTGGTTTTCGGTAAAGAAGGCAGGATTGATCATTTTCCCGATGTCGTGATAAAGTGCTCCTGTCCGCACGAGCTGCACCTTGGCATCGATTTTTGCAGCCACTTCGGCAGCCAGATTGCCCACCTGCATCGAATGTACGAAAGTGCCGTGCGCTTCCTTGGCCATGCGGCGTATGAGGGGTGTGTTGATGTTGCTCAGCTCAATGAGCGTGACGCTCGACGTGAAGCCGAACATGCGCTCGATGAGGTAGAGAAAGGGATAAGTGAAGAGCAGGAGCACGCCGTTGAGCCCTATGTGCCAATACCATGCGTTGTCGATGGCGTCGATGGGCGTGCCCTGCGCCAGATCGTAGCAGAAGCCGAAAGCCCATGTGCAGACGGTGATGATGAAGGCGGTGCGGAGGATTTGGGAGCGTTCGGTCAGTTCCTTGATGCAATAAATGGCGGTCAGCCCGACCAACATTTGCGTGATGACGAAACGATAATTGGTGTGGAGCGGTATGGAGGCCAAGGCCACCATGGTGATGTGTGACACAAAGGCCGTGCGCGTGTCCATGAACACCCTCACGATGATCGGCACCATGGCAAAGGGAATGATGTAGACCGTGAAGAACTTATAGGTTACAAGGAGCGACGAGAAAACGGAAAAAATGGTGATGAGCGTGAAGATGAGGTGGATGGCATGGGGCGAGTCGAACAGATCTCTGCGAAACATGTGCAAATATATGATCAAGGCGGCGACGATGGCGACAATCATGCCCAGCTGCCCGATCCACACAAGCACGAGTCCGCTGTTTTCCTCCTTGCGCCGCTCGCTCTCTTGGCGCAGCGAGTCGAGAATGGCGAGCTGATGCCGGCTCACGCGCTCGCCGCGGTCGATGATGCGCTCGCCGGCCAACACCATGCCCGTGTTGAGCGATATGGAGGAGAGTTGCTCCTCGATGTCTTCTTTGGTTTTTACGCTGTCATACACGAGATTGACCGTGAGATAATGGTGCAGATTGAGGTGGGTCATGATTTCGCGCGAGAACTTCTCGTCGTCGATCATGATGTAGTCATAGGCCGTTCGGGGCGAGAAGAGTGCGGCTCGGGGTTTCGCCGTGGCAGCCGTTCCGCTGAGCACGCGCACGCCTTTGGTGTTGCGGTCGGCCATGAGGTTCATCACTTCGAGATCGACCACGCCGGCTTCGTAGACCTCTCCAAGACGGGCAAGGGCATGGCTGACGTAGCTGTGGGGCACGCCGGCAAACCGCCCCTTGGCATGGTCGGCCTTGAAGTTTTTGATTTGCTGCGCGGCAACGGAGCGGTTGAGGTTGAAATAAGGATAAAATCCCTGCAACACGCTGTCGCGCTCGGCTTTGAGCTGTTCGGGCGATTTATAGATCGGAAACTCGTAGGTGGCGATGAGCGAGGGGTAGTGCCAAGGTTGTTCGAGGCTGTAATCATAGCCAAATCCGGCGTCGCGCGGTATGGCGAGCAAGATGCCGATCGCACACACCGCGGCAGACACCACAATGTTGAGCCATGTTTTGAAGTTGGAAGTGATCGCCATGGTCGATGTTTGCAAAGCTGAATGATTTGGGCACAAAGATACGGCATTCTTTTGAAAATGCAAAGCCCTTGCAGGCTGCTTTTGCCATACGCCAAGAGCAGCTCGCCCCATCCCTCCCGCCCTTGCAAGAAGAGCGACCTCTTCGCCTCGGCGGAGCGGACGGCAGGACTAAACTCGAAAAAACGAAAAAACCGACTTTTGTTTTGCTTTTCAAAAAAAATGTTTATATTTGCTTTTGAGTAGACGCCACACCCCTACTCTCCCTCATTTCGTAACGCATAATTCGTACTGCCATGCAAGAACTCCACACTCTCCTCAACGAACATCTCCGCGTCGTCGTTGCCGCCCAAGGGGCTGAAATGCAGTCGCTGACCGACGTGCAAAGCGGACGCGAATATCTGTGGCACGGCGATGCCGAGTTTTGGAACGGCCGTTCGCCGCTGCTCTTTCCCATTGTCGGCGGTATGTGGAACGGCGTGTGTCGCATCGACGGCCGCGAATATCGCATTCCCAAACACGGCTTCGTGCGCCAACGTCAGTGGACGCTCCTCCGCAGCACGCCGACCGCCCTGACTTTTACCCTCGAAAATGCTCCCGAAGAGGCCGCCCTCTTCCCTTGGCCTTATCGGCTCGAAGTAACCTATTCGCTCGACCGGCGCACCCTCCGATCCGACTTTCGCGTTGCCAATCTCTCGAAGACCTCGCCCATGTGGTTTCAGTTTGGCGGCCATCCCGCCCTCCTCATGCCCGACTGGCGGCGCGAGGGACAAGATGTGCAGGGGTATCTGCGCTTCGAGGGACGCCCCATTTCCATGCTCCGCGCCTCCGTGCAAGGCTGCACCGAAGCCGCGCGCGTGCCCATACCTTGGAACGACGACATGGAAACTTCCACTGCCCTCGCCCGTCATCAGCCCGCCAACGCCCTCGTGCCCGTTTGTGTCAAAACCTTTGCCCACGAAGCCCTCATCTTCGACGATCGGCAGGTGTCGGCCGTTCAGGTACTCGATTTGCAGAAGCGGCTCGTGGCGCGCGTTTCCTCGTCGGCTCCGGCTTGGTTGGTGTGGTCGCCACAGGGGAAGCACGCCCCCTTCGTTTGCTGCGAACCGTGGTACGGACTTTGTGACCCACAGGATTTTTCGGGTTCTATTCAAGAACGTCCCTACATTCAGCAGGCCGCACCCGGAGCCACATGGACGGGTTGGTATGCCATTGAGGTGTAGCCACGTCCCGACAACGGCACACGCGCCTCGCTGCCGAAGTTTCCGCCTGCCCGCCGCCGACAAACGCGTGGGAGGCAGAAAATTCTAACTCAGAGGTAGGATTTTCTAACTCAGAGGTAGAAAAACCTACATTGGAGGTAAGAAAAACGACATGAGAACCGAGAAAAACGGGCGTTCCCCGATGAGATGAAGGCATGTGCTTTTTCCTCATCCCTCCCACTACGCTGCAAGCCTTCCTGCATGTTCTATCTATGGGATTGACTACATGAGATACTGTAAAAAGAGTAGATGATACTGTAAAACCGGTAGATGATACTGTAAAACGAAATCCCAAGGAACGGCAAGTTGCGGTCTTGGATATGATGAAAGCAATGCCTACCATATCGGCAAAAGAAATGGCCGACAAGCCGGCTGTGTCATACAGCACGATCAGACGAGATATAAATATACTGATGCAAGAGAAAAAGACCAGACGAGAAGGAGCTGACAAAACGGGGCAGTGGATCGTTTGCCGATGACCGCAAAAGCAAAAGCGTACCCATAGCAACTACTCACCGAAAACAACTCCGCGAGCGAACACACGAAACAATAACCATGCTGTTTCGTGTGTTCGCTCGCGGAGTTGTTTATTCTCTCACCGGAGCTTTTTGTTCGTCCTATGGGGAAATTCACGCCGGGGCGTGAAAGACGTGGCGAAAGATCAGATCGGCCGCGCCGGCATTGTCGGAGATGTAGTTTCCGGCGGCCTTTCCGGCGGCGGCAAGACGTGAGGGATTTTTCAAGAAGTCGTTCATAATCGCGGCGAAGTCATCGGCCGATGCGATGGCCCGGCAACCGCCGTTGGCCAAGAGGTCGTTGGCCTCGCGGAAACGTTCGTGGTTGGGGCCGATGACGACGGGCACGCCGTAGACCGCGGCTTCGGGCACGTTGTGGATGCCTACGCCAAAACCTCCGCCCACATAGGCCACGGAAGCATATCGGTAGATAGAGGAGAGCAGACCGTAGCCGTCGATGAGCAGGCAGTCGTGCGAGGCGACGTTGTCGGGAGTGGCGCGCGAAAGTCGCACGACGGGTCGCTCGATTTTGTGCTCGATGTCTTGCAGATGACGGTCGTCCACGACGTGTGGGGCGATGACGATGCGCAGGTCGGGGTGGCGATTGAAATAGTCGATGATGATTTCTTCGTCGGGCTGCCACGTGCTGCCGGCCACAAGTACGGTGTGGTCTTGGGCAAACTTCTCGACGAGGGGCAGTTCGCGCGCGGCTCGGCGGATGTCGATGACGCGATCGAAGCGTGTGTCGCCGCTCACGGTGACGTTGCCGGAAACGCCGATGCTTTGCAAGAGGGCGGCCGATTCTTCGTTTTGCACAAAGAAGTGGCTGATGCGTCGCAGGCAACGGGCGTAGTTGCGGCCGTACCACCGAAAGAAAATCTGCCGGGGGCGGAAAATGCTGCTCACGCTGTAAACGGGGATGCCGCGGTGGTGAAGCACGTCGATGTAGTTGCGCCAAAACTCATATTTGATGAGAAACACCATTTCCGGCCGCGCGGCTCTGATAAATCTTCGGGCGGCGGTGGGGGTGTCGAAAGGCAGGTAGCAAACGACATCGACATCGGCGTAGGTTTTGCGCACTTCGTAGCCGGAGGGGGAGAAGAAGGTGAGCAGGATTTTTCGGTCGGGCTGCTCGCGACGGAGGCGTTCGATGATCGGCCGCCCTTGTTCAAATTCTCCGAGCGAGGCGGCGTGAAACCACACATAGCGTTCGCCCTCTCTGATTTGGTGGCGGAGTATGCGCCATGTGTCGCGCTGTCCTCGCACCATGAGTCGGGCTTTGGGGTGTCCGAAGAGGGCGAGCAGCTTTACGATGAGGGCGTAGAGATAAATGCCGAAACTATACATGCGTCAGAGGCTGTCGATGGCAAAACGGATGCGGCGCAGCGTTTCCTCCTTGCCGAGAAATGCCGAGAGTTCGTACATGTCGGGGCCTTTGCCTGCGCCGACGAGTGCCACGCGCCATGCGTTCCACGGCTTGGCTCCGGTTTGTTCGCACCATGGGTCGATGAGTGCCTTTTGCGCTTCGGCGGTGAAAGTGGTCAGACTTTCGAGCAGCCGCGCCACTTCGGCCATGGTTTCGGCGGAATCTTCTTTCCAGTTTTTCTTGACGAATTTGTCTTCTTTGTCGAAGGCGGTGGGCGCAACGAAGCAGAAGTCGCACAGCGGCCAAAGATCCCGGATGAAGCTGACGTTGCGCTTTTTGTTTTGTCCGCTTTGGGCATCGACATACTCAATGTTTTTCGTTTTCATCATGTCGATCACGGCCGCCGCGCGTTCGGGCGTGGTGTCGATGCCCTGTGCGGCGAGCAGTCGGACAAAGTCCGGTGCCAATTCTGCGGCAGGTGTGGCGAGCAGGTATTCGCGGTTGAACCACCAGCCCTTGACGTAGTCGAATTTCGCTCCTGCCTTGGAGCATTTGGCGAGGTCGAATTTGCGAATAAGTTCGTCCATGGACATCAGTTCGACGTCGTCGCCGGGATTCCAGCCCAGCAGAGCGAGAAAATTGATCACTGCCTGCGGCAGGTAGCCGCTTTCGCGATAGCCGCTGCTCACGGTGCCGTCTTCGCCTTTCCATTCGAGCGGAAAGACGGGGAAGCCCAATTTGTCGCCGTCGCGTTTGGAGAGTTTCCCGTTGCCGGTGGGTTTGAGCAGGAGGGGCAGGTGGGCAAATCGGGGCATGGTCTGCTCCCAGCCGAGGGCACGGTAGAGCAACACGTGGAGCGGTGCGGAGGGCAGCCACTCTTCGCCGCGGATGACGTGGGAAATCTCCATCAGGTGGTCGTCCACGATGTTGGCCAAATGATAGGTGGGGAGTCCGTCTGCGCTTTTATAAAGCACTTTGTCGTCGAGGATGGTGGAATTGATCACCACGTCGCCGCGGATCAGGTCGTCCACGTGTACTTCTTCTCCGGGTTCTATTTTGAAGCGCACCACATATTGGTCGCCGCGATTGAGGCGCGTTTCGACTTCTTCGGCGGTGAGGGTGAGCGAGTTGCTCATCGTGCCGCGCGTGGTGGCGTCATACTGGAAGTTGGCCGTGGTTTCGCGTCGCGCGTTGAGCTCTTCGGGGGTATCGAAGGCGATGTAGGCTTTGCCCTCTTTGAGGAGGATGTCTACATATTTCTTATAGATGTCGCGCCGTTCACTCTGCCGGTAGGGGCCTTTGTCGCCGCCGAAACTCACGCCTTCGTCAAACTCGATGCCGAGCCATTTGAACGACTCGATGATGTATTCCTCGGCTCCGGGAACAAAGCGGTTGGAGTCGGTGTCTTCGATGCGAAACACGAAGTCGCCGCCGTGTTGTCGGGCGAAGAGATAATTGTAGAGCGCGGTGCGTACGCCGCCGATGTGGAGGGGACCTGTGGGCGAGGGGGCAAAACGCACGCGTACTTTTCTGTCGGACATGATGATGGAAGTTTAGTTGCCGATATGCTGAATCTTACGGGTCTGTCTGCGGAAGAATGCCGCGAAGACCTCTTTTCGATCTGCAAAAATACATGATAAAGGACGAAACGCAAAATTTTCCGTCCCTTATTGCCGCATCACGACCGCAAGAAAGGTTCTAAGAGTGCTCTGCGCGCCCCATGCTCCGAAGAGCGAGGCGAAAGGCGAGGGGCGAAAAACTTCGGCATTTTGATTGGGCTATTCAAGGTAAATGCTTAAATTCGCGACGTGAAATTTCGTTATTCTCTTTTTCTGTGCCTGTGGTGCTTCGTGTCGCTTCTCCCCATGCGGCTGCACTATTTTTTTGCCGACGTGCTGATTTTTCCGTTCGTGTTTCACGTTTTGAAATATCGCCGCCGGCTGGTGCGCCAAAACCTTGCGCTCTGTTTTCCCGAACGAAGCGAAGAGGAGCGTGCGCGCATCGAGCGCGATTTCTACCGTTGGTTTGCCGACTACATTGTCGAGACAATCAAGGAGATGTCGATGTCGCGCAAGGAGATGATGCGCCGCATCACCTTTGAGGGCATCGAAGAAGCCGAGGCCGAAATGGAGCGCGAGGGCAGGTCGTTTGCGTTTCTCTATCTCGGCCATTTCTGCAACTGGGAGTGGGTGGCCTCTCTGCCCTATTGGAGCCGCACGGACACGGTGTTCGGCCAAATCTACCACCCTCTCCACAGCGAAATCATCGACCGCCTCTTTTTGCGCATGCGCGGCCGTTTCGGCGCGCTCAACATTCCGATGAAAGACACGCTGCGCACCATAATGTCGCTCAAACGCGAAGGCAAAAAAGCCATGATCGGTTTCATTTCCGACCAGTCGCCCAAGTGGGAGGCGATGCACTTTTGGACGACGTTTCTGCGTCGCGAGACATCGTTTTTCACCGGCGCGGAGAAAATCGGGCGCAAGGTGGGGGCGAGTTTCTATTACGCCGACATCACACGCCCCCGGCGCGGCCACTATCATTGTGTGGTGCGGCGTTTGGAGGTCGATGAGAACGGCGGCCGCCATGCCGTGACCGAGGCCTACGTCCGTGCCATGGAGCGCAGCATCTGTGCTTCGCCGCATCTGTGGCTGTGGACGCACAACCGCTGGAAGCGCACGCGCGAAGACTGGGAGCGGTTCATGGAAGCCCACGCCCCCGGCCGCATGCGCGGCGGCAGAAAAAAAAGTCGCGCCACCGCTTCCAAACCATAGTCCGAACCACTCTCCCCGACGGGGAAGCCACTTATTTTTCACGCCCATGCGCATCAGCATCATCACCATCAACCACAACAACCGCGAGGGGCTCGGCCGCACGCTCGACTCCGTGTTTGCCCAAACGCGCCGCCCCGACGAATACATCGTCATCGACGGCGGATCGACCGACGGCGGCCGCGCGCTCATCGAGAGCGTTTCCCACCGCCTGACCTACTGGGTGAGCGAGCCCGACGGCGGCATCTATCCGGCCATGAACAAGGGCGTTCGCGCCGCGACGGGCGATTATGCCCTTTTTCTCAACTCCGGCGACGTGCTTTCGGCTCCCGACGTGTTGGAGCGTGTGGCGCCGTTGTTGGAGAGCGGCAAGGATTTCTACATCGGCGGCCTGCTCCACGCCGCACGGCCGGGCGGACGCATCGACGCCCCTCGCAGTCCGGGCGCACACTTCATGGCGTGCAACACGCTCTCGCACCAAGCCGCCTTCATCCGTCTCGACCTGCTCCGTCGCCGTCCCTATCGCGAGGATCTGCGCATCATGGGCGATTGGGAACAGATGTTTTACGAGCTCATCATGCGCAATGCCTCCTACGAGCGCATGGAGGTGACGGTGGCACGCTTCGACACGACGGGCATCTCGTCGTGGGCAAGTTCGGAGGCCACCCGCGAACGCGAGGTATGCCTTGTGTTGGAGGAGCATTTGGGGCAGCGACTGACGGAGGCCGTGAAAGGCCGTTCGCGAACGGAGCAGAAAATGCTCTACGCCCTCGACAAGGACGCCCCTTGGGAGCGCAACTTCAAAATTCTGCGCAACGCGCTCAAACTCTGTCTGCAAACGCTGCTCGGAAAAGCGCGGCGATAGCTCCGTCCCTTCTGCCCGAAACGCCTCCGCCCCCTCTTCAAAATCGCTTTGGAGAGGGGGCGGAGGCGTTGTGCGAGGAAGTGTCCGGTCAAGCCGACGGCCGGACGAGGCGGCGCACTATTTCGGCGGCGGCTTCGGCTGAAAACTTTCGGGCAAACATCAGTTCGCACCGCATCAGTTCGTCGATGTCTTTCACCTGCCACACGTAGGGATTTCCCCGTTGCCAGTCGATGCGGCGCAGACTGCCGCGCTCGGGGTCGTCGGTGTCGTGGAGGGCGGCACGAAAGGGCGAATGCCACACGAGCGTCTGCTTGTAAATCTCATCGGGGCAGAGGGTGTGGCGAAAGATGCGGCGCACGCAGGCTCGGTGTTCGAGCAAATGGGTGCAGAAGCCGTGGGTGATGCTGCACCAGTTGAAGCCCTTTTGAAAGTCGATGATGTGCCGCCGTCGGTAGCGCGCCATTTTTTGCACCGAGAGGGCGATGTTGCGAAGGGGGGCGGTGAAGCGGTGTCGCCAGCGGTGAGGTCGGCGTTTGAAGTAGCGGGTGAAGAAATAGCGTCGCGATATTTTGCGTTGCAGGTCGCGGCGGTGGTGTTCGTCGTTCCAAAACCCGATGAACTCGCGCCCGCCGCAGGTGGAGAAGAAAGCGTGGAGTTCGTCCATGGTTTTGATGGGCAGATCCACTCCCGACAGGAGGTGGTAGTAGGCATAGGTGCCGCGTCGGTGTGCGGCTTCAAAACATCGGAGTTCGGTTTCCACCTGCGACAAGTCGCCCCACCCCACCTCGGCCGACGGCTCGACGCGAAAGAGGCGTGCGTGTTCGAGCCGCAGGTCGGCCACGGCCTTGTTGAGGTCGGCGGCGCGGCGGTCGATGTGCAGAAAGATGTCGTTGCGCTCGTCGTCGAGCAGTCGAAGCAGGGCGAGGAGCACCTCCGGCTCTTGGTGAGCCATGATGAGAAACGCGTGTTTCATGGGTGTGAGGGGCAAAAAAGGGAGTGGGTCGTGTCGGTCGGGCGGTCTATTCGGCACAATGCTCCGCCCAAAAGTCGCGAAAACGGTTGTCGGTGCGAATGCCGCCGCAAGCTCTCAGGGCGTCGTGCAGGTGGGTGCCGACGACGCGGTCGTATTCCGCTTCGAGGCGTCCCTCTTTGTAGAGGGCATAGAAGTATCGCCAGTGTCGTCCGCCGTGTTTGCCGGGATTTCGCTCCAACTCGCGGCCGCCGTTGATCATCTTTCGGATAAATGCGTCTTTGCCGCGCAGGTTGAAATGATAGACCTTGACGTCGCTGTCTTTTTGGATTTTGGGCAGCATCTTCACCTTGTGGTTGCCCATGGAGATTTGGAGGTATCCGTCGGCTCGGTGCATCACCTTGTGAGGGTGCGGGCCGTAGATGCCATAGGGGGAGAGTCCCATTTCGGCGCGCCGCTCCACCTCGTGCGTCGTTTCGTTCCATTCGCACAAGGGTTTGTTTTCTTGGGGCAGCATGCCGACCACTTCGCAGCGCAACACGTTGGCACGGGTGTCGGCGACTTCGTTTTTGAGCGAGCCGGAGGGGGCATACCAAAACTCGTCGGCGTCGGCGTTGATAATCCAGTCGGCGGCAAACCGCTCTTTGGCCATCATCACCATGCGATCCACCCACCGGCGTTGGCGGTAGTCGCGTCCCGGTTCGTCGATGACGGCCAGCACCCAGCCCCGCCTCACGTAGCGGTCGATGATGGCGCGCGTGCCGTCGGTCGAATTGTTGTCGGTGATGATGAAGCCGTCCACGCCCATGGCTTTGTGGAAACGCAGGTTCATGTCGAGCAACTGCTCTTCGTTTTTCACGAGCAGCGTCATGATGATGCGCGGCGCGGTCGTGGGGCGCAGCGTAGCGGGAAGTGCGGCAATGGCATTGAGAATTTTTCGGAGCATGGCGGAGGTTTAGGAAATGTCTACTTTCGTCCACGTTTCGGGCAGGATGGAGGTATCTTCGCTTTGCCGCGTCCACCGACAGGGCGCGATCACCACCTTTTCGGAATGCTGCGAGAGCCACGCTCCCCACCACGAGAAGGTGCTGTTGCTGATGATGTGATGCCGGCAGCGGCTCATGAGCATCATGTCCTGCCAGCTGTCCGATCCGGTGTTCCAATCAACGCAGACGGCATTCGGCAGAGGGAGGTGCGTGCGCACCCATTCGGGGTCGTCGGAAAAGACATAGTAGTGCGGATCATCGACACGGAGGGCAATGGCGCGGAGGGCGTTTTCAAAATAAGTTTCGGTGCAGATGCCGCCCATCGAGGCATAGTGGCGGGGCAAGAGATAGTCGCCGCGACGCACGTGTACGGACACGGCCGAGGCGTCGGCGTCGATGCGCGCGGCCAGTGTGGCCGAACGGGCATTGGCGCGGCTCATGTCGAAGGTGAAAGCGCGGCGCACTTCGGAGCGGATGTCGGCAAAATATTTCTCGTTCTGATAGAAGCCTTTGAAATAAACGAACGGCCACAGACTGCTCTCACGATAGGGGCGCAGCGATCCGCCCTGCTTGCGTTCGAGCACGGTGCGAAAAAACAGAAACTCCAACACCTTCTTCACCCGACGGGGAAGCAGGAACTCCGTTTTCGGCAGACCGAACACGCGGCGCATCTCGTAGCCGTTGTGCGCACGATAGTGCATCATGTCGGAGAGGTCGATGCGCGTGTCGGGAAAGTCTTTTTTCATCCGCAGGTAGAGCGCGTAGATAAACATCTGGTTGCCCAGCCCTCCGGTCATTTTGATCAGTCGCATAGCAGCTAAGGGGGTGTTGAAAATAAAACAAGGCTTCTTCGCAGGTCGTTGATTTCGCTTTGACATCGTCAATCTACTCTCAACACCTACCGATGAAATTTCAACGTACAAATATAGTGCTTTCCGCCGTAAAGACGACAACCTGCCGTCGGAAATCGAGAAAAAGTTGTACATTTGCACGGCAGGCACTGCCCTGTGCAAGCGTTTCCGCCCGGAGCTTTCGCCTCATCGCGCCCCGGCTCTGCCACCGTCCGAGGCCGCCCTTCGGGCAACGCCCCGGCCTTTCCCTCTCATTTTTCCGCATCATGACCCTCTCCCCTCCGCCGCTGATCACCATTGTCACCGTTTGCCGCAACGCCGCCGCCGTGCTCGAAGACACCCTCCGCTCCGTGCTCTCGCAAGACTACACCCCGCTGGAATATCGCCTCGTCGACGGGGCTTCCACCGACAAGACGGCCTCCATGCTTTGCCACTACGCCCCACGCTTCGCCGAGCGGGGCATCGACTTCCGGTTTTCGAGCGAGCCCGACGGCGGCATCTACGACGCCATGAACAAAGGGGCGGCCGACGCACGTGGCGAATGGGTGTGTTTCATGAATGCCGGCGACACCTTTGCCGCCCCCGACGTGTTGAGCCGCCTCTTCAAATCGCCTCCCTCGGAGGACTGCGGTGTGGTCTACGGCAAGGTGGTGTTAAGAAAAGACTTCGGACAAGTCGAAATCGCTCCCAAACCGCTCGCCACGCTGGCCGAGAAAATGCCCTTCTGCCACCAGTCGGCCTTGGTGCGCACCGCCCTGCTGCGCAACCGCCCCTTCGACGTGCGCTTCCGCCTCGCCGCCGACTACGACTTCTTTCGCCATTTGTGGCAACAAGGCGTGGGCTTCGACTATCGCGACATGCCCGTTGCCGTCTTTGAGGCCGAAACGGGGGTGTCGTCGAGCCAACGGCTGCGCGTCAATCGGGAGCGCGCCCTCATACGGGGCGTGGAGCACACCGCGGCATGGCGCATCAACTACCTCCTCAAATGCCTCGAAGAAGGCGTCAAGGCCATTGCCCGACGACTTGCCCCCGACACGCTGTTGCGACACCTGCGCGCCGCCAACTACCGCCGTATGAGCCGGGGACGGACGGCAGCCGCACACACCACACCGCCCGACACGCTCCAATCACCGCAACCGACGGCGCACCCACAGCGGAAAGACGGCCGCGAGCTTTCGGAAAACAACGGACTCTGAACCTCAAAAAACTACCTCAGAGGTAGAAAATTCTGCACCGCGGTGCAGAAAATTTTAGCTCAGAGCTAAAAAAACCGGCCTCCCACTCTCTTGCAACGCACGACCGACCGGCCGATGCCGCACCGCACACACCGTCGCCCGACACTCCCCAAAACACCGCCGCTGCGAACACCCGAAAAAAACACAACCCGCGAAGCGATGAAAAAATAAATGTCCTTTACGACGACAACGAAAAGGACTTTTCCTTTTTTTTTAGTAACTTTGCCTCTCCGCACGCCCCAAGCTCCTGCCGACGGCGATTTCGCCTCCTCGCGTGCGCTTTTCTCTGTCTGCGTCCGATCGCCACACGGCCGGTCGGACTGTTTTGCCCCTCACCTCTCAACAGTCGATCTATGCACGAAAACTGGAAAATTTGCCTGCAAAAATTGCAGAATTTGGTATCGCCCACAGTCTACGACACTTGGGCGAAACCCCTGCACCCTCTTGCTTTGAAGGAGGATATGCTGATCTTGGGCGTGCCGAGCAAGACGTATGTAAATCTGATGGGCGAGGCCATGGGGCGCGAACTGGTCATGGCCGTCAAGGCCACCTATGGCCAAGGGGTGAGGCTGAACTGGCGGATCCTGCAAAGCGACGACCCCAACGCCAACTCCGGAAAAGCCACCACCGGCAACCCACCCGAACGGCAAGCCGTCGTGTCGGCCTACTCGCCGCAGCAATCCAACGCCGTCGCCCCCTTGGAATCGTTTCTCAACCCCGGATATGACTTCCGCAACTTCTGCGAGGGGAAAAGCAACCAAGTGGCCACGACGATTGCCAAGTCGATCGCCGAAAACCCCGACCAAACCACCTTCAACCCCTTCTTTCTCTTCGGCGCTTCGGGCGTGGGAAAAACACACTTGGTCAATGCCGTCGGACTGGCCGTGAAAGAGAAGTTTCCGACGCGGCGCGTGTTGCTCGTGTCGGCCGCCGTCTTTCGCACCCAATACACCGAGTCGGTCGTAAAAAACAAACTCAACGACTTTCTCCACTTCTACCAAAGCATAGACGTGTTGATCATCGACGATTTCCAAGAAATACAAACGCCGAAAACACAACAGGTGTTCTATCACATCTTCAACCACCTGCACGCCATCAACCGAAAAATCCTCATCACCTGCGACCGATCGCCCGCAGAATTTGAGGGGCTGGAAGAGCGCATACTCACACGGCTCAAATGGGGCGTGACGGTAGAAATGGAACGCCCCGACATCGCTCTGCGACGGGACATCCTCACTTCCAAACTGAGAAGGGAAAACATCGAGTTTCCCGAAGAAGTCGTGCAATACATCACCGAAAACGTATCCGACAGCGTGCGCGAACTGCAAGGCACGATCAACTCCATGATCGCCTTTTCGCTCACCGACTCCTGCGCCATCGACCTCGACTTGGCACGCAGAGTGGTGGCCAGACTGGTCAATCAAGTGCGCAAGGAGTTCACCATCGACCTCCTCATGGCAGCCGTGTGTCGGCACTGCAAGGTAAAACCGGCCGAAGTGACAGGAAAAAGTCGCAAAAAAAACATTGTCGAAGCGCGACAACTGGTAATCTATCTGGCTACGAAATACACCGACTGTTCCCTCTCACGCATCGGGCGCGAAATGGGAGGACGCGACCACTCCACCGTCGCACACTCACGCTCAAAACTCGAACACCGACTGAGTACCGACAAGGTTTTTCGACGAGAAATAGAAGAATTCGAGGCCGGATTGAAGAAAAAATGACGGCCGATGCAGCCGACAACCAATCTACGGCGGAAAAGCTCCCACACCCTCGCCGCAAACAAGGCGAAACAAACCTTTCTGTCACATTCATCTCTCCCCAACATGAAAACCACCCTCTCCCTCCTCCTGCTCCTGCTCGCCCTGTCGCACACGGCGGCCGGAGCACAAACGGAATATAAGTATGCCTACATTCGCTGTGAGGACAAACACGGCGCATTTCTGCGAAACGACACCATCCGCGAAGAAAAAAGCCGGTGCTACTTCATCACACCGCCCACCATACCCTTCTACACCGTCACCAACTTCCTGCCCTCCGGCACCAACATCTGCGGAGAAAACGATCTACCCATCACCATGACCTACACCACCGAAGCCTACTGCGGCCTCGACAGTCTGCTGAAAGAAAACGTAGAGCACATCGACGACGGCATGAGCTTCGTGATCATGCAAAACGACGAAGGCATCGATCGTCTGTGGCAAATGGCACCCGACGGCAAGAAACGACAAACGGGACAACTCTCGCGAGGCGGACACGATGCTTATGCCACATGGCAATTGGTGCAACGCTCCAAAGGTTGGGCTATCTACAATGAAGCGACAAACCGCTATGTCGATCGGCTCGACGAAAAAGACGGACAAACACACACTGCCCCCGTCACCTTTACCCTCGAAAAAATCCCCCCGGTGCCCTCAACGGAAAGACAGCGGTGGAAAATCACCGATCCGCGCAACGGTCGGCAACAGATCGTGACGCTCTTCAAACACAATGCCCGCCCCTATTTCGGCCTAACTCTGCAATACATCGATGCCGAAGGCAAAAAACTGCGCCCCGACTCCCTCGTATTGGTGAGAGCCGGAAAGGAATTCCGCATCGACGCCCCTCGCATTGAGGGCTACGAACTGAACAACGCTACCCCCACATTTGAAAACGCCGAGACCATCACCGAACACGGATTGGTAGAATATGTTTACCGCTCGGCCACAAGCATATCCCTGCCTTCGACCGAAACGGAGCTCAAAGCCACCTACGACCTCTTCGGCCGCAAGGCCTTGCGGCCGCGTTCGGGTCTTCACATCGTCGGCGGCCGCAAGGTGTTGCTGCCTTGACGCCGAAAATCGGCCGAACAAACTCCGCTGCCCGCCGACAAACCCTGCCGGCCACGGTATATACACCGACGACCACCGCACAAACACCGGCATCCGTGACAACACCCACTCCCTCCGCCCGCCGCTCACGGCGCCTGCCGCAGCCCCCTGCCGATACAACGCGCCCCTCGAAAGACGAAAAGATCGCTTTCGAGGGGCGCGGTCGGCAAGGGGGCTGCCTTATTCGGACAAACGGGCAATGTTGCTCAACACTTCCACGGCCCGAGCCACGGAAGACACGCCCTTGACGCGAATGAAACGCTTGCCTTTTTGCTCGCCCAATTCGCAACGGCGGAGGTTGTCGGGCGACATGGCATAGTCGAGCACACGCTGAAACATCGGACTCTGATAAAACGGACTTTGGGCATTGGCCACGAAATAGAGCGTCATGCGCGAAGACTTGATGACCAAACGCTCCGCCCCACACGTGCGGCCGATGCGCCGCAACGGCACAACGCGCAACAACTCCTCGGCTTCGGGCGGCAAAGCTCCGAAACGATCGTCGAGACGACGGCGAAAATCGGCAATCTCTTCGTCGGTGTTCAAACCGTCGAGTTCGCGATAGAGCAACATACGCTCGCTCGCCCCCGGCACATAGGTTTCGGGCAGATAGGCGCGCAGATCGCACTCCACGTTGCATTCGGCCACAAAAGCGTCGCCCTCCGAGGCGTGGGTCTGACGGTCGAGTTCTTCGGCAAAGAGTTCGGAAAACTCGTCGTTTTTCAATTCGGAAACGGCTTCGGAGAGAATTTTCTGATAGGTTTCGTAGCCCAAATCGGCAATGAAGCCGCTCTGTTCGGCTCCGAGCAAATTGCCGGCTCCCCGGATGTCGAGATCCTGCATGGCAATGTGGATGCCACTGCCGAGGTCGGAAAAGTTTTCGATGGCCTGCAAACGGCGACGGGCGTCGTCGGGCAGCAACGAGAGAGGCGGCGCGAGCAAATAGCAAAAGGCTTTGCGGTTGCCGCGCCCCACACGGCCGCGCATCTGATGAAGGTCGGAAAGCCCGAAATGGTGGGCGTTGTCGATGAGTATGGTGTTGGCATTGGGCACGTCGATGCCGTTTTCCACAATCGTGGTCGAGAGCAAAACGTCATACTCGTGATTGACGAAATCGAGGATGATTTGTTCGAGCTTCTTGGGTTCCATTTGCCCGTGTCCGATGACGACGCGCGCATCGGGCACGTGCTTGCGAATGATGCGCTCGATGTTGGAAAGCGACGAAATGCGGTGGGTGACGACATAGACCTGCCCGTTGCGGCTCATTTCAAAATTGACGGCATCGGCAATGATTTCGTGGCCGAATGAGTGAATTTCGGTTTGGATCGGGTGGCGGTTGGGCGGCGGTGTGTTGATGACGCTCAAATCGCGTGCTCCCATGAGTGAAAATTGGAGGGTGCGCGGAATGGGCGTGGCCGACATGGTGAGCGTATCGACATTGACTTTAAGACGGCGCAAGTTCTCTTTGACCGAAACGCCGAACTTCTGTTCTTCATCGACAATGAGCAATCCCAAATCTTTGAACTTCACGTTTTTTCCGATGAGCTTGTGCGTACCGATCACAATGCCGATGTCGCCTCGTTCGAGATCTTTGAGAATTTCTTTGGTTTGCGCCGAGGTTCGCGCCCGCGAAAGATAATCGACCCGAACGGGGAAGTTTTTGAGCCTTTTGGCAAATGTTTTGTAGTGTTGCAGGGCGAGCACGGTAGTCGGCACCATCACGGCCACCTGCTTGTTGTCGCACACGGCCTTGAAAGCGGCGCGCACCGCAATTTCGGTCTTGCCAAAGCCTACGTCGCCGCACACAAGGCGATCCATGGGGCGGTCGCGCTCCATGTCGGCCTTGACCTGACGGGTCACTTTGAGTTGGTCGGGGGTGTCTTCGTATGCGAAAGAGGCTTCCAACTCTTGTTGCAGAAAGGAGTCGGGCGAAAAGGCGAAGCCTCGCTCTTCGCGCCGGCGGCTGTACAAAAGAATGAGGTCGCGGGCAATGTCTTTGAGTTTCTGCTTCGTGCGCTCCTTCATCCGCTCCCAAGCTCCGGTGCCAAGGTGGGAGAGGCGCGGCGGAGTACCCTCGCGACCTTTGTATTTCGACACCTTGTGGAGGGCATGGATCGAAACGAAAATGGCGTCGTTGTTGTGGTAAGTGATCTTGATGACCTCCTGCATCTCGCCGTCGCTGCCGGGCAGACGCACCAAACCGGCAAAACGCCCTACACCGTGATCGACGTGAACCACGTAGTCGCCCGGCTCAAACTGCATGATCTCTTTGAGCGTAAGGGCGATTTTGGCGTTTCGGGCATGGTCGGAGCGGAGGTTGTATTTATGAAAACGATCGAAGATTTGATGATCGGTGAAAAGTGCCAATTGAGCCGTTTCGTCCACAAAGCCCTCATGGAGGGTGAGAGCGACGGGGGTGAACAGCTCCGTGGCGGCGGCACGCTCCTGAGAGGTTTCCATGTCCGTCTGCTGCCGCTCGGCCACGATGTCGCGCAAACGCTCGTTTTGCTTGTCGCTGTCGGCCAACACATAGGTGCGGATGCCGTCGATGCGGTGACGTTGCAACGTTTGAAGCACAAGGTCGAAGTTTTTGTGAAACAAAGGCTGGGCTTGGGTGTGGAAAGCGATGCGGGCTTTGGACGCAGACGACGCCACCACGGCTTCGGCACCGACCTTGACACTGCCCGAAATCTCAAAGCGCGGCAGCAGGCGAAGCCCCCGGCGGAGCGTTTCCCCTTTGATGAGGAGCGTTTCTGCCGAAAGCCGGGCGTGGCCTTCTGCAAGTTCCATTTCCGAAGCGGCGGCCTGCTCGGCCAAGGCCTGACGGGCGAAACCGTCTTTGAAGATGCGTTCTACGACGTCGATGACAAAAGAGAAATTGCGCACGACCACCACCGTCGATGCGGGCAGAAAGTCGGTGAAGGATACCAGTTCGGCCGCTCCGTCCGCCCCTTCGCCATCCACATCGGGCACAATGCGCGCCTCCGTGCCGACCTGTCGGGAGAGTTGCGTCTGCACTTCAAAAGTGCGGATGCTTTCGATCTCGTCGCCGAAGAAGTCGATGCGGAAAGGAAACTCGGAGGAATAACTGAACACGTCGAGAATGGAACCGCGCAGGGCATATTCGCCCGGCTCGTAGACGTAGTCGCATCGCCGAAACCCCACTTCTTCCAAACGCCGCGTCAATGCCATGACATCGTGCTCCTCTCCGGTGTGCAACAGGAGGGTGTGGTCGTCGAGGCTGCGGCGAGAAGCCACACGCTCGGCCAAAGCGGCCGGGGAGGTGACCACAAAGAGCGATGTGCCGTCCCACTGCGAAAGACGGGAAAGGGCGTCGGTGCGAAGTATCTCGTTGGCGGCATCGCGCTGTCCGTATTTCACGGCGCGGCGATAGGACGAAGGAAAAAATACTACGCCTTCGTCGCCGAGCAGCTGGCGGAGATCGTGATAAGCATAACCGGCTTCTTCATCGTCGTTGAGGATCAGCAAAAAAGGACGGTGCTCGCTCAAAGACAGCGCAGCCAGCATCACGGCTGCGGCCGATCCGCGAAGACCGTCGAGGGCTACGGGCGAAACGCTCTCCGACAGACATTGGCGCATGGCACAAACGCCGGGGTGGGATTCAAAGAGAGGAAGAAGTTGGGGAAGTTTCATGGAAACCGAAAGGGAGAGAAAGACAGAAAAAATAGAGGAGGAGACAGAAGGAAAAGAGGGAGAAACAGAAAAAACGGAGTCAGGAGCTTGAACTCCTAACTCCGTTGTGATCAATACCGATGGGGCTGACGCTGCCTTAGAACTTGTAGCGTTTGTCCTCGATTTTGGCTTTTTGGGCAAGCACACCGAGCATTTGTTGGGCAAACTGCGAGTAGTTGCGCTGCATCATGCTCATTTCCTGCTTCACGTCGAATTTCTCTGTGCCTTTGTTTTTGGCCACGATCTGTGCCACATAGGCTCCGGAAGTTCCGATGACGGGCTGGGTGGTTTGTCCCTTGGCGGTGGCAACAATGGCTGCGGTGAGCACGGGTTCGGGAGCACCGACGGCCGGCAATACGTTGTAGCCGCTGAACGACACGCCGTTGAGGCTGTCTACAACCGCGCCTTTGGCCTTGGCTTGGGCGATGGTCTTCACGCCGGAAAGTTTGGCGGCGGCAAGCTCGCCTTTTTTGCGGCTCTTGACAACGGCGGTGAGGAACTCTTTCACGTCTTTGTCATCCCAAGGGAAATAGCCTTTCTTGTGTACCTTGGAGAGGCCGACCACCAAGAGGTGATTGTTGGCTTCGCCCACTTCGTAGAGGGGTGAGATCTCGTTTTCGTCGGCAGTGTCGAAAGCCCAACGAACGGCTTCTTTCGATCCGGCCACTCCGGGGAAATAACCGCTTGCGCCGATGTTGCGGGCGGCTGCCGAGAACTTGTCTTGATCGACCATCTGGTAGCCTTCTTTGGGTGCATTCTTGACGATGTCGGCAAGGGTGCGATTGGCGGCGAGGAAGCGGTTGAATTTACTTATGGCAGTCTCATAAGTGGCTTTGGAGAAGTCTACGGGAACTTTGGCCACTGCGGCAACATATTTGGTGGTATATGCTTTGCGTTCGAGCACTTGAAGAATGATCTTCGTGCCGTTGATGTCAAAAGAGGTGTAGGCTTTTGCCGGCGCGTTGTAGAGGGCTTTGATGAAGGTGGCGTTTTCGGGCGTCACGTTGAGCGACTCAAATTGTTGCGCGGCGATCCAGGAAGAGTCGGAGGGAGCACCGAGTTTTTTGGCAATATCTGCATATTTCGCTCCGCCGTTGAGGGCTTTGAGAATGGAGTCTGTGCGAACCTCCGCTGTTTTCTGATCGGCGGCCTGCACGGGGAGTGCGCGATAGAGTATGGAGTCGGGTGCTTGGGTCTTGGCAATGAGCTTCACGACGTTCATCGTGTTGTCTTGCACGTTGGTGTAGGGTGCTTTGATTGTGCCTACGGCCATAGAGTCGAGCACTTGTTTGATGTCGTTGGGGAATACGCTTCCCGAAAGCGGAATGTCGGCAAAGCGCACGGTGCTCTTGCCGGCGTTGATCACGGCGGCAGGATCGTGTCCGGCTTGGAGTTTTTGGTAGAGGGCATTCATTTCTTCGGCGAGTGCCTTTTTGTCGGCCGTTGAGGCGGTGACGAGCACGTCGATATATTTGATGTCGCGCACTTCGTTGTCAAGACGAAATCTTTCTTTGTATTCGTCGTAAACCTTTTTGAGATCCGAGTCGTCAAAGGTCACCTCTTTGTCGGCAATGGCTGCAAAGGGGAGTGCGGCCACAACGGCGTCGGTGGTGAGGGTGCGGTTGTCGAAAGCGGTTTTGGCACTGACGGGATTGGTGGTGAACGACTGCATGAGAAGCATTTGATACTTCGTCATGAGCAACTCGCGGCGGAGCTGGGTGTTGGTGTATGCCCAAAGATCTTTGATGGTTTCGAGCTGTTCTGCCACGGAGGGGTCGATTTGCTTGCCGCGCATCTCCTTATATTGTTTGAAGAAGTTTTGGAGTGCGGTGTAGTCGAAGCGTCCGTCTTGCCCCATGAACATGGCCATGTTTTGGAAGCTCGAAGCCGTACCCTCGCGGAGTGCCTGCTGCACTTCGGCTTCGGTGACGATGATGCCGAGCTTGTCGCATTCGTGTTTGATGAGTTGGAACACAACGTATTCCTGCCACACCTGATCGCGGACTTGATCGCTTTGTGCGTCGGTGAGTGTGCCTCCGGTGCGGAGTTTGAAAACTTCGGTGGCTTCATTGACCATTTTGAAGTATTCTTCTTGCGATAGGCTTTCGCCATACACTTCGCCCACGTTGCGGTTGCTGTTGGTAAGGGCAAAGATTGTGTTTTGGTCGAGTACCATCGTGATGATGAAGAGGAAAAGCCCCACCCCCATCACTGCAATAATCCAAGTATTGCTTCTGATTTTTTGTAATGCTGCCATTATTTTTGTTGTTTATTGTTTTTGTTTTCAGAGCGTTAAGACGCGCCACCGCGGAGCGCGCGCAGATTTGGCGACAAAGATACACAAAAATCTTTGTTTTTAAGGATTTTGCGCTAAAAAATCACTGCCCTGCGGCGTTGTGTTCTTTTCGAGGGGGCGTATCGGCGGGTCTTGCCCGTTGGTTGCGGAGAGAAACGGGGGTGGCTTACCATGTGGGAAATCCGTTTTCCTCGACGTCGAGTCCGATGTTTACGGTGTCTTTGGCCACTTGCATCATGCCCAATATGCCGGTGCCGCCGTTGATATTGGTGTGGTGGGGTGTGGGTTCGGCCAAGCCGGCTTCGATCAAGGCGTTGTTGAACGAATCTTCGCTCTCGTTGAAAATGCGTCTGAGGTAGCGGTAATAGGATTGGGAGACGGAATAGAGCTTAATGATGCGATCGACACGCCTACGGGCATGCCCGTTTTCGCCCACTTCGGCGATGCGCAGGGTGTAGGTTTTGCCGTTGATGAGGTCGTCGCTGAAAGCCATGCCTCCTCCGAAGATGTCGAAGAGTGCCTCGTCGTCTATGGCGTTAAGCCCGTCGAGGGCGGGGCGGAAAACTTCGTCTTTGCTGAAATCCAGCCAGAGTTTCATGTTGTATTTGTCGGTGATGCCGACGAAATAGAAGTTTCGTTCGGAGGGGTTGTCGGTGAAAGTGATGCGATAGACGGTTTCGGGCGAGCCGTTGTTGTTTTTCTCGACGAAATGGAAATCTACTTTTTCTATGGGCGTGAGAGTCGGCATGACGTCTTCCGCCCAAACGCGTCCCAAGTGTGTGTTTACGTCGAGGCGTATGCGATCGCCGGCGCGGGGCACATAGTCGGCGGCATAGGCTTTGTAGTGATCGGCCGGGTCGAGGGTGAGTTGCGAATGCGGCGTTCCGTTCACGGTGAGCATGACGGTGGCGTCGGCGATGTGTTGACGTCGGCGATCGGTCTCGTTGTAGACGACGGTGCGACTGACGGCGGCTTTGAGGGGGCTGTTTCCCGATGCCACGCAGTTGAGCACGACTTTGGGTTCGATCTCTCGGCCGTCGATTTCCAAGTCTTGCGTACACGAAGCAGTGACCGACAGCATCAGGCAGACTGCATGGAGGATAAATTTAGGTTTCATGTCGATAGGTGTTTTCGGGATCAGAATTTCAACGTGTAGGACACGGAGGGAATGACGGGGAAGAAGGAGAGTTTTTGGTATCGGGTGCGGTATCGCTGCTCCGAACTGCCGGGCAAGTTGAAGCGTTCTTCTTTTTTCCGCACGACGACGGGGTTCATGCGCGAGTAGGCGTTGTAGAGGCTGATGTTCCATGTGCTGCGCCGTCCGCTTTTGTGGAAGCGATGAAAGTTGATGCCCAC
Organism: Alloprevotella sp. OH1205_COT-284; assembly: GCF_003859795.1. Lineage (GTDB taxonomy): Bacteria > Bacteroidota > Bacteroidia > Bacteroidales > Bacteroidaceae > Alloprevotella. The sequence continues at coordinate 28,635 of NZ_RQYI01000006.1, forward strand.
GTCGAGGCGGTGGTAGGGCGGCAGTCGGTAGTTGTTTTTTGCGGAGATGTAGTTGAGTTGGGTTTGGTCGCGATCGGAGGGGTATTTCGGTATGTCGGGGGTGATGTTTTCCGTATATTCATAGTCGGCAAAGGCCAATGTGACGAGGTTTCCGCTCATCAACGTCCACGAGGCGTTGAGCTCTACGCGTCGCGATGCGCGATAGCTCAGAGCGACGTTGAGTTTGTGGCGGTTGTCGTATTTGGAGGGGAAGGGTCGTCCGCCGTTGATTTCGGGAAACGTGCGTTCCGTCCACAGCCATCCGTAGCCGAGATAGCCGGCGAGGCGACCGAAGTTTTTTTCGATTTGCAGGTCGAGGCCGTATGCCTCGCCTTTGCCCGCGGTGAGCTTGTCCGTCCACGAAGACGTGAGGGAGAGGGCAGCGTGTCCTTCGCGATATTCGAGCAGGTGATTCATGTGCTTATACCATGCTTCGAGCGAGAAGTTCCATTTGTTTTCTCGCGTGTAGTAGGCACCGACGGACACTTGGTCGCCGACGAGGGGCGAGAAGTGGTCGGTGATGGGCATCCAGTAGTCGGTGGGCATGGAGATGTAGGTGTCGCTCACCTGCTGCACGTATTGACTCATTCGGGCGTAGCCGGCTTTCAAGCTCACCGAGGGGGTGAGGAGGAAGTTGGCAGCAAGGCGCGGCTCGACGCAGAAATAGTTTTTCGACTTGACGTAGAAATCCGACAAACGCAGGCCGGCGTTGATTTTGAGCCACTCGCGCGGCTGCACCTCGACGTCCGCATAGGGGCTGATGTCGTGGGCGTGGATGGGCTTTTCGTTTCGGGCAAATCCGATGAGGGGATTTTCGGAGGCTTCGCGGCGTTGTTCGGGTGTGAAACGATGGTGCATATAGTCGATTCCGAAGCGCACGTTGGCGGTGGGGCGTGGTGTCCACAGCCATTGGGATCGCAGGCCGATGTCGTCGATGCCGTTGTGCATCTCTTTCCGGCTTTTCTCGCGCTCGTAGGCGGCGGTGCCGGGCTTGCCCTGCGAGAACTCGGTGTCGATGCGGTATTTCGAGCCGTATCGGGTATAGGACAGGGTGAGGTTGTGCAACCAGCGGTCGCCCACGGGCAATTGCCACTTCAATGCGCCGAGCATGTTGCCCCATCTCATGCTCATGTCGATTTTGTCGTAAAACTCGTCGTAGTGATGACTGGACGAGGGGTTGGGATTCCAATATTCGCCGCCCACGGCGAGGCGATCCTGCCCGGCATAGCCGACGAAAGCCAACGTGCCGAGATCACCGAGACGATGACTGAGGTGGAGATTGATGTCGTGAAAAATGTAGCTGCCCGTGTTTTTCTCGCCGTCGGCTTTGGTTTCGCTGTTGGCCAAGGCGAGGGCAGGAGTGGTGAGCAGGTCGAGCCACGAACGGCGCAGGGAGAAGTGAAAGGCGGTGCGCCCCTTGACGATGGGCCCGCCGACATTGATATTGGCCGAGGTCAGTCCGACACCGAAAGATCCGGCGTAGCGTTCCATGTCGCCGGGCTTGGTGATGATGTCCACAACGCTCGACAAACGGCCGCCATAGCGCGAGGGAAAAGACGATTTATAGAACGCCACGTCGCGCACGGCCTCTACATTGTAGGCAGAAAAGAGGCCGCCGGCGTGGTTCATCTGATACACCGGATTGCCGTCGATGAGAAAAAGGTTTTGATCGTCGTTGCCACCTCTGACCATCATGCCGGCAAATCCATCGATGCCGACCGAAACGCCGGGTTGCATCTGCAAGGCTTTAATCACGTCGGCCTCGCCAAACATGGTGGGAATGCTTTTGATATATTCGGGACGCAAATAACTGACTCCCATCAGCGGACTTTGCACTTTGTTTTGACGTTTGCCCACGATGAGCGCACTACCCAAATTGATTTCTTCGATGGTTGTGCTGTCGGCACGCACCACGGAAGTGTCGGCAGGTATCTGTCCGAAAGTAGAAGCAGCCAATGAGAGAAAAAGCAGAAAAACGGTATGTTTCATTAAAAAGAAAACTTTGAAAAAAAACAGTGGAAGAAAGCGAAATGAAATGGGCAAGCAAGCGCAATCATATCTGTTAAGAAACCAAACGCCGCAGGCCGATCGACGAGACAAAAGGGGGGCGATGAAGGCCGGGGAAACAGCAAACTCGATTTACGGCACAAAGTTAGCGTAAAAACAAATAAAGGAAAAGCCTTTCGGCGTTTTTCCCGACACGGTTTCCCTCGGAAGACACATTATTATAAAAGGGAGTTTGGAAAAATCAACCGTGGGAAGCCGACTCGCCGCGAGGTTCGCGGTTCTCTCCCGATCGACGGCCGAAACTACGCCGACGCGAAACAAAATACACGAACCATGAGGCAGAAAGCATGAGCCGGGAAGCTGGATATTCTAACTCAGAAGTAGAATTTTCTACCTCAGAGCTAAAAACGGCTACCTCAGAGCCGGAAAATGGCGGATCTTCCGAGGCCGATGCTTTCAAAGCACAACGATGCAGACGGAGAGCATGTCGAGACAACGGGCGACCTCAAAAGCGGAGGGCGCGTCTTTTCGACACGCCCTCCGGATAGGTGGAAAAATGTGTGGATGAAACGAAAGTTTATTTCATCAGGCTTTCTTTCACGGCAAAAGTGTAGTGAACGTCTCCGAAGCTTCCGGCCGACACTTTCATGTCGAAGTGGAAATTGTAGACTTTCTTCTCGGCATTGTAGTATTGCTTGTTTTCAAAACCTTCCCAGAATGCGGAGATCAGACCATACTTGGGATGTACGTAACCGGTGGAGAAAGAAAGCGTTTTGTAGTGGATCTTATTTTTATCATCGACCGAGAAAATGATTTCTCCTTCTCCCGTTCCCCATGGGTCGGAGAGGCGATAGACTTTGAGTATTTCCGACCATTCCAACACTTTCTGCGAAGCGGCTTCGGCGATGAAGGGATCGTTGAACTCGCCTTTTGCGAAAGGCGCATAGTCTTCGCGCACAAAGTTCAACCTCACAGAGGGAGTGATGTCCTGCTGCTTGTAGGGATTGAACTCGGCGGGATCGACATTGAGGTAGACGGCGTAGTTCTTGAAGGCTTCCATTTTCTCTTTGTTGAGCTGCACCTTCACTTTGGCCACGTCTTCTCCTTCCTTGAAGGTAGCGACGTTGTCGCAGCTTTTGATCAAATCGTCGTGAACGGTGGAGAAATCGATTTTGACGGTGCGGGCAGCACCCTTGTCTTCACGCTTCACGTCGACGGTGACTTCCACATTTTCCTCCAAGAGGAAAGCATGCGTTCCGTTTTGATTTTCGGGAAAATAAACCGAGCTTTTCACATCGGAAGCAGGAGCCGGGACGTAATTGTCTTCATCGTCCGTACAAGAAACTGAGAGGACACCGGCGGCCAGCGCAATGATTAGATATTTAGCAAACTTCATGTGGCTGTTTTTTTTTGAATGTTCTGAAAAATATGCGATTTAGTCGGTCACGCCGTCGCGAAGACCCGGATTTTGTTTGGACACGGGAACACTGCCACCTTCGTTGTTGACGATGCCGGCATTCTGATCCATCTCCTGACGGGGGAAGCGCATATTGAGCCAAGGGTCATTGGCGGCGATGTTGAAGGTGAACTTTTCGGGGAAGTTGCTCTCCACTCCTTCGTGGAAACGAACGATGGGCTTGCCCATGCGCTTGGCGTCGGAAGTAAAGAAGCCTTCACCCCAAAGTTCCACACGACGTTGGAACCAAATCTCGTCGGTGAGGGCACGATTGGCGGGAATGGTGTAAGCCGGATCGCGATAGGTTTTGACAAAGTCTTCGAGCACTTGGCGTGCCTCGGCTTCCTTGCCGCTGCGTGCCAATCCCTCGGCCTTGATGAGAATCATCTCTTCGACACGCATGAGGGGATAGTCGTTGGCATTGACGGTCGATCCGACGCCTTTCTTCATGCCAAACTTGACGTTCATGTAGGGAGTGTAAGGCACTTTCACGTTGGGAATGTTGACAAGGGCAATTTCCTGTCCGCTCACTTCCACGGTTTCGTCTTTGTCGGTGTATTTCCACACGAGGCCGTTGAGCAGGGGCGACTCCACGCTTTCGTTGAGCCACCAGCCTTTGCGCACGTCGGTAGCGGGAATTTTGTTGTAGAGCAACACGTTGATCATGGCCAAGTTGCCGACAGTTGCGGCGGCATATCCCTGTCCGCTGAAAGCAGAGAGCCAAGAGGCCGGAGTGGCATAGGGTCTGATTTCGGCCAAGGCTTCGGTGATTTGCGCGCCCCACATCCAATTCTTTTCGGCCAGATCGCAGAAAGCAGGCTTGCTCACATCGGCAACGGAGGCCGGCGCATAGCCCTGCATGGCCATGTCGGCATCAGCAGCGGCTTCGGCGAATTTACCCATATTCAGGTAGACGCGGGCACGAAGACCGTAGGCCACTTTTTGGTCGATCTGAAACTTGTTGGCACCGCGGTCAAACTCTTTGAGGTTTTCGATGGCATAGTTGAGATCTTCGAGCATGATCTCGTAACACTTCTCGACGGTGGCGCGGGGGTTGTTGTTGATCGTTCCTGCGCCGACAATAGGCACGGCGGGCTGATCTTTGGCCACGGCATATCCGAATTGGAAGTAGGGCACGAGCTGCAAGTAGTCGAAAGCACGCATGGCACGAGCCTGCGCAATCATGGCGATGATTTTGGGATTTTTGGTGTCGGCCGGGAATGCGGCAATCACGTCGTTGGCTACACCGATCTGCATGTAGGGCACCTTGTAGCGGATGTAGGGATTGGCGTAAGTGGCATCACGGCTGGCCAATTCGCTGGCCACGGAAAACCAGTTGTAACCGTTGTCGGCTCCGCTCATGTCGGCTCCCTCGAAGTCGGCACTGAGCAGGCCGGTGACTATTCCGAATTCATCGTCGCGTGGACGGGTGGTAAAGATGAATTTGGGCTGTGCCATCATGGTGTACATACCCGAGAAGAGGGAGTTGGCACGATCGGGCACGTTAGAAATGGTACCTTCCAGCTGCTCTTTGGTCTGATCGCTGCCTTCCAAATATTGCTCGTTGATGTCGGAACAGGAAGCGAATGCCAAAGCCGTCGCCAACAAGAGGGAATATTTATGGAGTTTCATGTTGTTTGTCGTTTTGAAAAGCCCGTAGAGGGAGAGGCTGCTCTCCGCTCTCGGAACATAATGAATATTGCTTGAAACAATGCGGTTTTAGAAGGTGATGTTCAATCCTGCGGTGATGGTGCGACTGCCCGAATAGCTGCCGCCGGCCATTCCCGAACCTCCGGTCATGGATCCGATACCGAAGTTGTAGCGAGGATCAAGCCCCTTGCGAGCGGTGAGAAGGAAGAGGTTTTCACCGGACACATACACTCTCATGCGGCTGAATTGAAGTTTTTCCAACCATTGGGTGGGAAGCGTGTAGCCGAGGGTGACATTGTTGAGCGTGAGGTAATCGGAGCTGGTGAGGAAACGGTCGATGGCCGTTTGAGAGGCTCCAAAGTCGCCTGCACCGGTAGAGAGGCGGGGAATGTCGGTATTGCGGTTGTCGGGCGTCCATGCTTTGAGCAGATCCTTGTGCATGGCCAAACCGGCCGTACGACCGTTGTGCATGAGGGTCTGATACTGTCCGTCGTAGATCTTACCGCCGAGCTGATAGGAGAAATTCATCGAGAGGTCGAAGCCATAGCCGGAGATGCTCGTTCCAAATCCTCCGAATACAGAAGGAAGAGTGGTGCCGCATTCATAATAGCTGGCTGCGGAAATGTCGTCCGTGGTGGTTTGTCCGGTCACGTTTCCTGCGGCGTCTTTCACATCTTTATAATAAAGCTCCTTACCGGTTTTGGGATCGATGCCGGCCGATTTGACGAGATAGGCCTCGTAGCGGCTCGTGCCCTCTTTGAGGATAGAGCTTCCGCCCTTCACCACTTCGCCGCCGAGGTCGGTGATTTCGTTGTAGTTATGCGTGATGTTGGCAAAGACATCCCATTGCATACGGCTGTCCTTGTAGGCAACGGCGTTGAGCGAGAATTCCACACCGCGGTTCACCATTTCGCCCAAGTTGGTGGGATAGTCGGACACGGAGAGTGCGGAGGAGAGGGGAAGGTCTTTGTAGTAGAGCATGTCGGAAGTCAGGCGGTTGTAATATTCGAGGCTTCCGGAGAGTCGATAGTTGAACATCGAGAAGTCGGCACCGAGTGTCCATTGCTTGGAGGTTTCCCAAGTGAGGTTGTCATTGCCGAGAGTGGTCATCTTGATGGAGTATTCGCCGGAGGTGCTGTTGTAAGAGGGACGATACTGTTTGGCATAAGCGTGCCAGCTGTCCAAACCGTCGTTTCCTTGCACACCATAGCTGACGCGGACTTTGAGGTTGTTGAGCCAAGTGAGCGATTTCATGAAGTCTTCCTTCATCAGCTGCCAAGCGGCACCCAACGATCCGAAGTCGCCCCAGCGATGACCGGGAGCAAACACGCTCGAAGCGTCACGGCGATAGGAGGCACTGAGGAAGTAGCGTTCTTGGAAATCGTAGTTCACACGGCCGATGAAACCCATCGTCATGTAGCGGTCGGTCTTGGAGTTGGTTTCGCGCTTTTCTTTGCCGTGGGCGTTGTTCAATTCGGGAATGTTGGGATTGAAAAGGTGGTCGTTGTATCCGCTCAACTCCTGATCGACAATGTTGTATTGCTCGTAACCGGCCAACACGGCAAGATTGTGTACACCGCCGAAGGTGGTGTTGTAGTTGGCCATGTATTGCTGATTGACGCTGAACTTGCGAGTGCTTTCTACCACCACTATACCATCGTCGGTGCTACCGCTGGCAAAGCGGCTGGACAGGTCATTGCTGCGTCCCATGATGGCGGTAGTGTTGAGTGTTGCGCTCAAAGCCAAGCCTTCGAGAGGAGTGGCCACCATGCTCCACTTGCCGGTGAAGACGTCGAGCACGGATTTGCTGATGTTATACTCGTTGTCGCGCACGGCATTGCCCGTGATGTTGGCACGTTGGAAAGCGGTTTGGCCGGCGTCGTAGACGATGCGACCGTTTTCACGCATGATTTCTCCGTTGGCATTGCGCACATAGAGAGGATAGATCGGCGCGATGGAGTTGGTGACATAGAAGAGGTTGCCCGAAGAACCCCAGTTTTTTGTGGTATATTGGGGGCTTCTCGAATCGGAGTGCGTGAAGCCCATGTTGGTGGTGAGTTTCAACCAAGGCTTCACCTGATATTCCATGTTGGTACGACCGGTATAGCGTTGATAGTCGGAGTTGTTCACAAATCCGCCGTCGCCGAGGAAACCGAAGCTGGCATAGTAGTTGAAACGATCGGTGGCACCATTGACGTTGATGTTGTATTCCTGACGGAACGAGTTGTGAAACGTTTCGTCATACCAGTTGTCGGGGGTGTAGAAGTACTTTCCGTCGCTATATCCCAAAGTGGCATTCGGGTTGAGACGGAAGTTTGTACCGATGAGTTTCTCACCGGCAGGTACGGTGAAAATCTGATAACCAAGACCACCGTTTTTGGCATCGAGAAGATTTTTGTCGGCAAAAGCATAAGCCTCCCCGGGGGTTGCACCGTTGTAGAACTTGGAGTTGTAGAGAGCCTTATAATGCGTTTCAAAATATTGCGCAGGATCGCTGATGACATCGTATTGAGGCACCAGACGGCTGTTTGAACCCCAACGGGCTTCAAAATTCACCTCGGCATCACGATTGAGTTTGGCTTTTTTGGTGGTAATGATGACCACACCGTTGGCACCGCGAGCACCGTAGATGGCACTGGCCGAAGCGTCTTTGAGCACGGTGAGGCTCTCAATGTCGGAGGGGTTGATATTGGCAATGCCGGCTTCATAGGGTGCTCCGTCCACAATATAGAGCGGCGAGGAATTGGCACTGATCGAACCGATACCGCGTACGCGAATGGTGGGGGCCGATCCGGGGCCGCCACTGCCGGTGGTGGTTTGAATACCGGCCACCTTACCCACAAGTGCAGAAGTGGCAGTGGAGGTGACGTGGTCGGAAATATCGGAGGCTTTGATCTCAGCAGCAGATCCTGTGAACGACGATTTCTTGGTCGTTCCATAGGCCACGACCATCACTTCATCAAGATTGGTGTTTGACTCTGCCAAAACAATGCTCATATTTCCGGACACGTCTACCGTAGAGGGTTCCATGCCGATATAGGCAACGGAAACTTTCTTCACTCCGGCAGGGAGTTTGGAAATGGTGAAGTTACCGTTTTCGTCGGAAATGGCCACCACCTTGTTGCCGGCTTTCACGGAAGCTCCGACGATGGGATGGCCGCCCTTGTCTGTCACCCGGCCTTTTACAACCGTTTGAGCAGCCATCGTGCCGGCCATCATTACAGCGGCACTCAGGATTGCTAACTTTTTGTTCATAATTCTACCTTTAATAATATTATCTTATTGCTTTTTGGGCTGATTGGAAGTCATCGACGGCAACTCGCCGACGCAATGACTTGGCGAAGAGGCAGGCATGCGCCCCACATGCCGGGTGGCGGAGAAACACTGGAAATGTCTATGTCGAAACACCGCTTGGAAACAACGGCCGCCGGTACATTTCTCAAACGAAAAAGAGAATAAATAAACACTCTTGTAATACCTAATTCGAGAACCAATTTTCGCGAATTTAGTTTTTTTGATTATAAAAAGAAAACGAGAACAGAGGAAAAAGCAAGAAAGAAGCTAAAATTAACAACAAAGGCCTAATTATGATATATAGAAATATCAAAAAGCAATAACAAAGACAAATCTAAAAAGCAAACGATTTATGCATACTTGCATTTGTCTGCATTAAGCGACGGAAAGAAAGACAAATGGAAACATCCGATTGCATTAGTTCTTCCATAATTTCAGATTTCACACGCAAAGCTATCAAAAACACGTTTTACATGTATGCAAAAGCCGTATTTTTATCACTTTCAAGCCATGCAGACAAAAAGCGAAACGGCGAAACCGAAAACACGACGGAAAAACCAAAAAGCACGACAGAAGAACGAAAAAAACAGACACACCGGCAACGCGGCAAAACAACGAAGCCCCAAAAACACGGAGGAGAAGCCCAAAAGCAAGACGACAAAGCCAAAAAGCAAGACAACGAAGCGGAAAAACAGCCTCATCGCCAAAAAATCGGGAAATAAGGCGAGGCGTTCGGATTATAATGCGTACTTTTGAAGCTCATTTCGATATTATCATGAAATTCAGCAGTATTGTCGCAACACTGATCGCTCTGATCGCCCTTTGGAGCTGCAAAACGCCACAAGACGTGGCCTATTTTCAAGACACCGCACCCGCAACCCCTGCCGACACCGCAGCCTCGGCAGCCCTGCTGGCCTCGGCCGGCGAGAAACTCCGCCTGCAACCCGGCGACAAACTCCACATCGCGGTGTCCAGCTCGAAAACGCCCGACCTCGCAATCGCTTTCAACAAAATCATCGTGGCAAAAACCCAAACCGGACATCTCCACGGCGAGCAGTCTTTCGCGCCCTACATCATGGACGCCGACGGCAACGTGATCTTCCCCTCATTGGGCGTGGTCGGCCTGAAAGGTTTGAGCCGAGCCGAAGCCGCCGAAAAACTGCAAAACGAACTGCGAAGCCGCCAACTCCTGAACGACGCCGTCGTCACCGTCGAAATCCTCAACCAATTCGTGAGCGTATTGGGAGAAGTACACCGACCCGGACGCATCAACTTCGACCGCGACCGGCTCAACCTCGTCGAAACTCTCTCGCGATGCGGCGACCTCAACATCGACGCAGACCGCAAGGGCGTGTTGGTGTTGCGAAAACAAGACAACAAGGTGAAAGCCTTTGCCCTCGATCTGACCAAACGACACGACCTGTGGGCATCTCCCGGCTATCAGCTCCAACCCGGCGACGTGGTCTATGTAGCCCCCAACAAGAAACGGATACGCGAAGCCCAAGCCTACGGCAACGTCTGGCACCAGCCCTACATCTATTTCTCCCTCATATCGGTGCTCACCTCCGTCGTTTCGCTCATCATCGCACTGTAATCCGCCGCCCGACACCGACATCTTTTTTGCAAAAACAAAGCGTCCCCCTACACACGAGGACGCTTTTTCCATTGTCTGAGCCGCTTCACGCCGTCTGCTCCGAGAATGAGCAAACCGCCATATTGAAACGCTTTGGCCATGCCGAAAAACACAGCCCACAACACCCCTTTGGCCGCCGCCCCCAACCACGCAGACGGCAAAGCCATCTGTGCGAAAGAGAGCACATAGAAGGGCACACACAGCGCAAGCACCACCACCCCCGTGCGAAAGGAGAGGGACTGCAAACGGACTCGGAAACGACGAAAAGCGGAAGAAAAAAACGAAGTTCTCATGCGGCAAAGATAGTCTTTTATCCGAAAACCGCCAAACCGCTCCGCCTTCCTGCGCGCAGTTGGCCGAAAACGAGAGCCGCGCCGATGAAACCACCCTTTTCGGACGTTTTTCCACCCTATTTTTTTGTTTTTTGCCGTTTTGCCTTCGCAAATTCCTCTTTTCCCCTGACTGTCAGCGCGTTTTGTGCGAAGGCAAGTGAAGGCAAACTTTCAAGAGAAATCGCAACCCTCTGAAAATCACAGCCCCTACGGTGAAGGCAAATTCCCCTTTTGCCTTCACCTCCTTTCACAGAGCGCGACACGAACACCGCCTTTTTCCAAGGCAGTGAAGGCAAAATAACACCACAACATACTGACTTCCAGCGACTTGAAAAACAGCTTTTCGTTTTGCCTTCACTTGCCTTCGCACAAAACACACTGAAAATCAAAGATTTGAATTGATTTGCGAAGGCAGTGAAGGCAAAAACAATGAACAGGGATACGCGCGCACGCGCGAGAGCGGCCGTTTTTTAACATTGTCGGGAGGTGGTTTTCGCTACCTCTGAGGTGGAAAATTTTAGCTCAGAGCTAAAATTTTCCGCACCGCGGTGCGGAAAATTCCTTCTCCCACCCCTTGCCGCAAGTTCCGAGCTTGTTCTCTTCTTCGTGGAACAAGACCTCAGATTTCGGAGGCCTTTTCAAAAGCGACTGATGCCTTACGGACAGCGGGTGAATGAAATCGTTGGAGATACACCCGGATTTTTCAGTATCGCTTTTTCGATTGAACAAGCATAAGGAAAGACCGTCATCACCTCCAATCGAACCGACAAACGGCTCGTCGCGAGGTTGGATAAATCCAAAGCAAACACTCATCACTGCCCTATTCTGCTCAAAAGGCGAGTGCAAAATACCCATTTTTGAGTATTGTGTCGGTATCGCGGTCTTAGTAATTTTGCAAACTGAAAAAGCAGATGATATGGCAACAGATAAACTCCATAGACACAGGGGGCGCAAGCTCTCAACCACACAGGCGCATTGTTCGGGCAAAGAGCAATGCGCTTTTTTAATGAGCAAATCAAAACAATGTTCATTATTGCAAATCTCATCAATCCCCCTTGCCCTATGCAAACATTGAAAGAGGAGACACGCCGGCGCATTATCGACGTGGCACGCAGAGAGTTTATCGCCCACGGCGCGAGTGGCACGTCCATTCGCACCATTGCTCACAAGGCAGGCATGGCCGTGGGCAACGTGTACAACTACTTCCGTTCAAAGGACGAGCTGTTTCGCGAGGTGTTGCGCCCGCTCATCGAGCGACTCGACAGCTACCTTCTTTCTCACAACAAGGAGCAACATCTGCGCCTTGACGTGTTCGACATGGAGGAGCCTCAAAACGAATATCTCATCGCCATGCACACCCTCATCCGCAGCTTCCGCCCCGAGCTTCGGCTCTTGCTCTCGGGCGCGGAGGGCACTTCGCTGGCCGGCTACAAGGAACGCATCACCGACCACCAAACGCGCATCGGCACGGAATACCTCCGCTTGATGAAAGAGCGTTACCCTCACCTCAACACAGACATCTCGCCGTTCCTCCTCCGCATTGCCGCCTCCACGTGGGTAGCCATTTTTTGCGAGTTGGTGTACCACGAGGAATACACCGAAGAGGAAATCGAGCTTGCTCTCCGACAGTATGCCCGATACGGCATAGCGGGCTGGAAAGCACTGATGCAACCATAGTTTCAACCTTCTATAAAAACACAAGAGAAATGTTCAAAACACTTCAACGATTATCCGCCTACATGCAGGGACGCAAATTGCTTTTGCCCTGCGCCATAGTTCTTTCCGCGCTAAACGGCCTGCTCTCGCTCGCTCCCTTCGTGTTGCTGTGGCTCGTGGTACGCGTGCTGCTCACCGCCGAAGGCGACTTTGCCGAAACGCCCGTGTGGGATTATGCCCTTGCGGCTCTCATCATCTCGGTGGCAAACGTAGGGCTCTATTTCGTTGCCCTGTTGCTCTCTCATCTTGCCGCCTTTCGGGTGGAAACAAACATGCGCCGGCGGGCAATGGAGCGACTGATGCGTGTACCCCTCGGCTTCTTCAACGCACAACAGACGGGGCAGATGCGCAAAATCATCGACGAAAACGCTTCTGAAACGCACACTTTCGTGGCACATATCCTGCCCGATGTGGCCGGCAGCATCGTTGCTCCTTTGGGAGTGATTGCTCTGCTGCTCGCCGTAGATTGGCAATTGGGCATCGCCGCCCTCGTCCCTATCGTTTGCGCTTTCGGCATTATGGGATATATGATGAATCCCAAAAGCAACAATTTTCAGCGGCTCTATCTGGATGCGCAGGAGAAAATGGGCGCAGAGGCGGTGGAATACGTGCGTGGCGTGCCGGTGGTCAAGGTGTTTCAGCAAACGGTATTCTCCTTCAAGCGGCTGCACGACAGCATCATCAATTATCGCAACCTCGTGATACGATATACCCGCATGTGGCGCACGCCCATGTCGGCCTACACCATTGCCATTCATGCCTTTGCCTTTATCCTCGTGCCCGTGGGCATCGTCCTCATCGCCCATGGCGGAAACACCGCCCTCGTCATAGCCGACATTTTCCTCTATGTGCTGATTGCACCGGTCATCTCGGCCAACGTCATGAAGAGCATGTATCTCAGTCGAAACCTCTTCTTGGCCAACGAGGCGGTGGAGCGTTTGGAACGACTCGTCGATGTTCCCGAACTCCCCACGAGCAAAACTTCCATGCAGGCAAAGTCGCACGATGTGTGCTTTCAAAATGTATCTTTCCGCTACGACGGGGCGAAAACGGATGCCGTGAGCCACATCGACCTCACCATTCTCGAAGGCCAAACCGTTGCACTCGTGGGAGCATCGGGCAGCGGAAAAACCACATTGGCAAGACTTATCCCCCGATTTTGGGACGTTCGTGAAGGCACGGTGAGCATCGGGGGCGTAGACGTAAGAACTATGGACAAGGCGGAACTGATGCGCAGCGTGTCGTTCGTGTTCCAAAACACACGCCTTTTCAAAACTTCACTCTCAGACAACATTCGCTACGGCAATCCCGATGCTTCAATCGAAGCGGTGAACCGCGCCATCGACCTCTCGCAGAGCCGCGAGATCATCGACCGGCTGCCCGATGGATTGAACACCGTCATCGGGGCGGAGGGCACATATCTTTCCGGCGGAGAACAACAACGCATCGTCTTGGCGCGTGCCATTCTGAAAGATGCACCCATCATCGTGCTCGACGAAGCCACCGCCTTTGCCGACCCCGAAAGCGAACACCTCATTCGCAAAGCCCTCGCCCACCTCACAAGAGGAAAAACGGTGCTGATGATTGCTCATCGGCTGACCTCCGTGCAAGATGCCGACCGCATCGTGGTGATGCAGCAAGGACGCATCGCAGAAGAGGGCACGCACGCCGAACTCATGGAGCGCGGATCGGTATATCAGAGTATGTGGAACGAATATCGAAAGGCCGTGGCATGGCACCTGTAAAAAGAATGTGCCGGCAAAGACGCCGAACATATTCCTATTGTCTTCAATGTTTCATTTCCAATGTCTAAAACGATGATACGATATTTTCAACACCGTTTCGCCCTTTCGGAAAAAGGGGCAAAAGACCTGATGCGCGGCATCGCCTACACCACGCTATTCAACCTTGCGCTGATGTTACCGCCTACTTATCTGTTTCTCTTTCTCACCGAATATCTGGACAAGAGCCGCACACCGCACTCGCCCGCGTTCTACCTGCTCTTGGCTATGGCGGTCATGGCGGTGATGTTCGTCGTGAGCCGATGGCAATACGACAGCACCTACACCACCGTCTATGACGAAAGCGCACACCGCCGCATCAGTGTGGCAGAAAAGCTGCGCCGATTGCCGTTGGCGTTCTTTGGCGAGCGCAACCTCTCCGACCTCACCTCTACCGTAATGGAGGACTGCACACACTTGGAACACACCTTCTCGCACGCTGTGCCACAGCTCTTTGCCTCGGCACTGAGCATGTCGCTCGTTGCCGTCGGCCTCTTCGCCTACGATTGGCGGTTGGCCATCGCCGTGTTTTGGGTGGTTCCCGCAGCGGTGGGGACGCTGATCTTGGCAAGGCACAAAATAAACCGCGCCTTTGCACGGCTCTATACCGTGAAACGTGGCGTCACGGAACAGATACAAGAGGGCTTGGAGTGCATTCAGGAAATCAAATCTTACTGCGGAGAGGAAGACTACAACCGCCGTTTCGACCGCCGACTCACACATTTGGAGCAAGAACTTTTCAGCAACGACCTTTGGGGAGGAGTCTTCGTAAACCTTTCCGCCGCATTGCTCAAACTCGGCATACCTACGGTTATTCTCGTGGGGGCGTGGCTCTTGGAACGCGGCGAACTGTCGGCGTTTGTCTATATGGCCTTCCTGCTCATCACGGCAATGGTCTACTATCCCATTCAGGAAGTGTGCAACAACATCGCCGTGCTCACGTTTCTCGACGTGCGCATCAATCGAATGAAAGAGATTGAAGCCATGCCAACCCAAGAAGGGCGAACGGAGGTGGTGTTGAAAAACTACAACATCGAGTTTCGCAACGTGTCCTTCGCCTACGAGGAAGGCAAACAAGTGTTGCACAACGTGTCTTTCATCGCCCGACAAGGCGAAGTGACGGCACTCGTGGGGGCTTCGGGAGGAGGAAAAACAACAACCGCCAAACTTGCCGCCCGATTTTGGGACGCCGACAGCGGAGAAATATTGCTCGGAGGCGAGCCTTTGTCTTCCATTGATTCCGAATACCTCTTGCACCACTACGCCGTGGTGTTCCAAGACGTGTTGCTTTTCAATGCCTCCATTGCCGACAATATCCGCATAGGAAAACGCGATGCCACCGACGAAGAGGTGCGCAGGGTGGCTCGGTTGGCGCAGTGCGAAGAGTTCATCAACCGCATGCCACAAGGCTACGACACGCTCATCGGCGAAAACGGCGAAACTCTATCGGGAGGAGAGCGGCAGCGCATTTCCATAGCCCGCGCCCTCTTGAAAGACGCGCCCATCATTCTCCTCGACGAAGCCACCGCCAGCCTCGACGCTGAAAACGAGACACGCATACAAGCCGCCCTATCCGAACTGGTGCGCCAAAAGACGGTCATCATCATAGCCCACCGCATGCGAACCGTGCGCCATGCCGACAAGATTGTAGTTTTCAGCGGCGGCACCGTGAAAGAGCAAGGCACTCCCGAAGCACTCATGGCACAAGGCGGCGAGTTTGCCAAAATGGTGCTGTTGCAGCAAGAGGGAGTGGAAAACCGGCACTCGGATGTAGGAATTTAGTTTTTAGAAAAAACAGAAATACAATGAAAATTGAAAAAATCAATCACACCTTCGGACGATTGGCCGGGTGGATCGTGTGCCATCGCCTTGTCGTTGCAGGAATGTTCATCCTCTTGGTCGCCTTCTCTTTCATTGGCACAAAGAGAATGGTGATGAAAACTTCCTTCGATGACTATTTCGTGAACGACGACCCGATGCTACTCAAAACCAACGAGTTCCAATCCATATTCGGCAACGACTATTATGTGGCGGTGCTGGTAAGGAACAAAGAACTTTTTTCCCACCGCAGTCTGACGCTCATTCGTGATCTCAGCAACGAATTGAAAGACAGCCTGTCGTATGCCGACAAACTCACTTCTGTTACCGATCTCGAATTTGCTGTGGGGACGGAAGAGGGGATGACTATCGAGCAGATAGTGCCGGAGGAGATACCCACCGACTCTGCCTCGCTTGCCGCCATCAAACGGAAGGCATACAACAAACCCTATGTAGCCAAGAAACTCGTTTCACAGGATGCCACTATGACATGGATTATGGTGAAGCTCCGCCCTTTTCCCGAAGACAGTGTGTGGAAGAAAACGAGCGACATCGGTCCCGACATGCTCACAGGCAAGGAAGTCGGACATATCATCGGCAAAGCTAAATATGCAGAACTATCGCCCAATGCTGCCGGAATGCCCTACTTGGCGTATGAGAAGTTTGTTTATCTCAAAGGCGAGTTAGGACGACTCTTCTTTTTCGCTTTCATCGTCTCAATCATGGTGATGCTCCTTGTTACACGTTCCCTACGTGGCGTAGCAGCCCCTTTGTTCACTTCCATTTTTGCCCTTATCATCGGCTTCGGCGTTATCGGCTGGTCGGGCATCTATATTGATATGAGTACGGCAATGATAGCCGTCATCCTCACCTTTGCCTGCTCCATAGCTTACAACATTCATCTCTACAACTTTTTCAAAACACGGTTTGTGGAGACGGGACGACGCAAGGATTCCATTATAGAGTCGGTGAGCGAGACAGGCTGGGGGGTGTTGCTTTCGGGGCTGACAACCGTGGCGGCAATGATGACTTTTCTCTCTATGCAGATTGTGCCGATGCGTGCCATTGGCATCAACACCTCGCTCTGTCTGCTGGCCGTACTCATCACCTGTCTTTTCATCACGCCCATTGTTCTGTCGATAGGCAAGGACAGAAAGCCGGCCACCGATATGAAGAAGAGTGTGGAGGGCTGCATCGGGCATTGTTTTGAGCGGTTTGGAAATAGGATTATGCACCGTCACCGTGCAGTGATGCTTGTTTCGATAGCCGTCACCATTTTTTGTGGTGTGGGGCTCTTCTTCATCGAACCTGCATTCGACATAGAAAAGACCATGGGGCGTAAAATTCCCTATGTGAAACGTTTCCTCGATCTCTGCGAAACGGAATTGGGATCGATGTACGCCTACGACCTGATGATTACCCTACCTAACGAGAACGATGCCAAAAAGCCAGAGAACCTGCAAAAGCTTGATCGGCTTGCCGAGATTGCCGGTAGCTATAAACTCACCAAGCGGCATAATTCCATAACCGACATTATAAAAGACATGAATTGCACACTAAACGGTAACGACGCGCAATTCTACACCATTCCCAAGGAGGCCGATATGGTGGCGCAACTGCTCCTGCTCTATGAGAACGCAGGAGGAACAGAGTCGGAATACTGGTTGGATTACGATTATCGGCGGTTGCGTTTGCAGTTGGAGCTGAAAAGCTATAACTCCCTCCAAGCAGAACAAGAAATGGAAGCCTTGCAGATGGAGGCACGGAGGCTTTTCCCCAAGGCGCAAGTTGCTGTGGTGGGCAACATCCCACAGTTCACCGTAATGCAGCAGTATGTGGAGCGAGGGCAGATGTGGTCGATGCTTCTGTCGGTATTGGTTATCGGTGTTATCCTCGTACTCATCTTCGGCAATTGGAAAGTGGGTCTGGTAGGGATGATACCCAACATCGCCCCTGCCATCATCGTGGGCGGTATAATGGGATGGCTGGACTATCCGCTCGATATGATGACTGCCTCGCTCATACCCATGGTCCTGGGCATTGCCGTCGATGACACCATTCACTTCATCAACCACAGTCACGTGGCTTTCCACCGATATGGCGGCTATCGCAAAGCTATCAGCCTTACCTTCCGTGTAGAAGGATTGGCTCTCGTGATGTCCACCGTCATCATTTCGGCTACATTTGCCGGTTTTATCCTCTCCGATGCCACGCAGATGCGCCACTGGGGCTTGCTCGCTGTGGCCGGTATGGTGTCGGCGTTGTTGGCAGACCTTTTTCTCACTCCCATCCTTTTCAGGTATCTCCGTGTGTTCGGTAAAGAGTATGATCATACGGATAAAGAAAACATGAACAACAAAAACAAGCATTGACAAGATGAAAACAAAACATTTTATACTCGCTATCATCGTTCTCTTTACGGTGTGTGGCGCACAGGCAGCAGAGCTGTCGGGCAGAGACATCATGCAGAAAGTGAAGAACCGCGCGGATGGCGACACGCGCTATGCCGCCATCGAGATGACACTCATTCAGAAGAGCGGACACAAGCGCATTCGAAAGCTAGAATCGTGGGCAATGGACGTGGGAAGAGACACGAAAAAAATCATGTTTTTTACCTACCCGGGAGATGTGAAAGGTACGGGTTTCCTCACGTGGGATTACGATCATGCGAGCCATGTGGACGACAAATGGCTCTATCTGCCTGCGATGAAAAAAACACGCCGCATCAGCGGGAAGTCGTCTAAGACCGATTATTTCATGGGGAGCGACTTCACTTACGACGATATGAGTACACGCAGCGTGGACGAGGAGACACACACCTTCGTGCGTGAGGAGATGGTGGGCGAGCATAAATGTTGGTTGGTGGAATCCACTCCCAAAGGCAAGGATGAG
Source organism: Alloprevotella sp. OH1205_COT-284 (assembly GCF_003859795.1). Taxonomy (GTDB): domain Bacteria; phylum Bacteroidota; class Bacteroidia; order Bacteroidales; family Bacteroidaceae; genus Alloprevotella. Next base: position 47,253 of record NZ_RQYI01000006.1, read on the forward strand.
ATTTACTCACGTCGCCTGACGTGGATAAGGCAAGACTGTCTGATGGCGGTCAAGGCCGAGTATTACGATAAGCTCAACAAGCTCCACCGCCGTCTCACCATCTCCGGCATAGAAAAGGTGCAGGGCTTTTGGAGTATGCATCACATGCAGATGGAAAACGTGCAGACCGGACACAAGACCATCATCAAAATGAGTGGACAGAAGTTTAACGTGAAAATATCGCCCAATCTCTTCACGGTGGCGAAACTCGAAAAAGGACTTTGATATGAAAACATTGCGATTATGTTTGCTTATACCCTTGCTCGTGCCGATGGGAGCGGTGCAGGCAAGGGAACAAGCCGACACCCTTTTGGTGAACGAGACGGTCACGGAAAAAAACAGTATTTTTTCGAATATCTTTGAAGAAGAAGAGGACAATACTCTGCAAACACGGGTGAAAGGCTTCTTGGACACCTATCATGCTCTCCGCACGAGCGGAGGCCACTGGATGGCTTCGAGAACTCGGGCGCGAGGAGAACTGATGCTCGAAAAAGGAGCGTCATCCTTCTTCGTTTCACTCAATGCCACCCACAACGGTATTTTGAAAGAGCGCACGGGTATTGAACTTCGAGAGGCCTATCTCTCCTACGCAAAGAGCAACTGGGACATGCGTGTGGGAAGACAGATCGTGGTGTGGGGAGTGGCAGATGCACTGCGCCTGACCGACTGCATCTCGCCGTTCGATTACACCGAGTTTCTCGCACAAGACTACGACGACATTCGTATGCCGGTCAATGCCTTGCGCGCAAAATATGCTTTAAAGGCACTAACCTTCGAGGCGGTATGCACACCGGTGGCTGACTTTTTTGTCCTGCCCACCGACGCGCGCAATCCGTGGGCGATGCGTCTGCCCGTGACACCCTCGGATTACACCTTCGATCTAGAAAGCAGGAAACCCGAGAAACGATTGAAAAATATCGAATATGGCGGTCGGATAACGGCCAATCTCAGAGGCGCAGACTTCTCGGTGAGTGCGCTCAGAACGTGGAACAAGATACCTGCGCTCGCTTTGTCGCTCTCGCCCGATGGGAGGCGGCTTTCGGGCACAGGAATATATCGCCGTATGACGATGCTTGGGGCAGACTGCTCGCTGCCCATCGGTCAGTTTGTGTTGCGTGCAGAGACCGCGGCTTATCTAAGAGAGACGCAGAGTGCAAATTGGGGCAGTGAAGTGGCCAGGCGAGATGTCGTCCATACCCTTTTGGGCATGGACTGGTATCCGGGAAACGATTGGAACATCAGTGCGCAATACAGCCATAAATACGTATCGGGCAATCTCGCCATGCTAAATATCTATCGCAACACCGGACTTGCCACGGCGAGAATAACCAAAGATCTCTTGCGCAGCACCCTGAAACTCTCCACCTTTGCCTATATTGACGTGGCTGACGGCGACATCTTCAATCGTTTTTCTGCCACATACAACCTTAATGATCAAATCGAACTCACCGCAGGCTACGACTACTTCCATTCCCAAAGAGGTATGTTTGCCATGTACAGCCAAAATTCCGAAATATGGGTGAAGATGAAGTATAGTTTTTAAAAAGACAAAAAACAACCAGTTATAGAAACCATCACAAGCCCTCTCAATACAGCCAAACCAAGTCACACATCTACCTAATAATCAAATTCAACATTTGGATGGATGTATGTTTTTCCACAGTCTCTTATGTTTGATACTCTCGCAGACAACCTCCAAAAACCTTCTAAGTAAAACTTATCCCGATCTCAAAGGAAGTCTTTCCCAACACTCAATCTATGGTGGTGCGCCGTCCGATTCGGCTCGACGGCGGACAGCGGACGGCATCGAAAAGAGGGTAAAGCACGTTCACGGGGGAACGAATATTCATCATTTCCGCAAAAGAGATGACGACACGGCCAACCGCATTTTTCACCCTGAGAAAAGCAAAAACAGCCTAAAAGCAATATTTACATTACAATTAGGACATTTAATTTGTCGGAATGAAAATAAATCTTTATTTTTACCCCCGAAATTCCCTTATTAACTAATTTCAAAACTATGAAACGAGATTTTTACCGTCTTTTTCTGACGGCAGCCTTGGCGCTGTCGGGGTGGGCAACGACTGTGGCACAAAACACGGAAGTTGCCGTAAACAAAAGTTCCGGGTCGTGGACTGCCACCAACCCGGCAGGAACATGGGCGCGAACGTGGACATCCACACAAGACTCCCCCACCGTCACACTCTCTTGCACAAGCAATAACATGGATTACTACGACGGAGAAAACATCCGGGTCTTCACCGGCAATGCCTCCGCCAACTTTGCAAGCACCTATACCCTCTCTGTCAGCGTAGGGTATGAAATCGTAGGCTACAAATTCGACTTCACCTCCGACCAAGATGGAAAAACCATCGTTGTGACCCCATCCGGCAAAGCCTCCGTAAGCAATTCCAGCAGCACAACGCCGGCCAACATCAGTGTGACCGATATACACCAGACTTCGATCACGTTCAACGTCAAAGAGGAGCAACAGAAAGTCCATGGCTTTGCTCGTACCCAAAATTTCGTGGTCACCGTGGCCAAAAACGATGCACAACTCAACAAGTATCTATTCATCACCAACCCGGGCGAAATTCCCTACCGCATTCCGGCCATGGCCTGCACCCCATCGGGAAAGCTCTTGGCATTTAGCGACTATCGGCCCTGTCGCAGCGACATCGGCTATGGCGAAGTAGACATACAGCTCCGCATCTCATCCGATAATGGCAAGACATGGGGCAAGGCCGCGACCATCGCCGACGGCACGGGCAACGTAAACGCCTTAGACTGCGGATTTGGCGACGCTGCCGTTGTGGCCGATCGCGAAAGCGAACAAGTGTTGATGCTCTGCGTGGCCGGAAAAACGCCCTATGGTCAAGCCAACTATTTCGAGGGACGTCCCAACCCGATGGTGCGCTTCGTCAGCGAAGACGGCGGACAAAACTGGGGCACCTACACCGATCTCACCGAACAGGTGTACAGCATGTTCAAAACTGCTCCCGGCGTGGGTATCAAAAGCCTCTTTGTCGGTTCGGGCAAACTCTGTCAAAGCACCACCATCAAGAAAGGCACTCACTATCGTATTTACGCACCCCTCTGCGCTCGCGACGGCGGCAACCGAGTGATCTTCTCCGACGACTTCGGCCTGACGTGGAAAGCCCTCGGCGGTGTCGAAGCACGCCCCGTTCCCGCCGGCGACGAACCCAAATGCGAAGAGTTGCCCGACGGACGCATTTTGATTTCGAGCCGCGCAAACGGCGGACGCCTCTTCAACATCTTCACCTACTCCGATGAAACAACCGGCGCAGGCACTTGGAGCAATGCCGTCATGTCGGGTGCGAGCAACAACGGCACCGTGGCACAAAGCAATGCTTGTAACGGCGAAATCATGATTCTTCCCGTCAAGCGCAACGCCGACCAAAAACAAATGTACCTCGCACTCCAAAGCGTGCCTTTCGGCCCCGGACGCACCAACGTGGGCATCCATTTCAAAGCCCTCGAAAGCATTGCCGACTACATCACGCCGACCGCTTTTGCCGCAAACTGGACGGGTCACAAACAAATCTCCCAACTCAGCTCGGCATACAGCACGATGATACTCCAAAAAGACAACAAAATTGCCTTCTTCTATGAAGAAAGCACTTTCGGAGCCGACTACACCAACGTCTATCAGGCCTTCACCCTCGAAGAAATCACCGACGATGCCTTCTCCTACGACCCCACTGTGCCCAAACCCAACGACGACGATCAAGCCATCTCTGCCGCCGATCTCCAACGCGCAGAACGTCTACTCTCCTTCAAAGGTCTTGGCTACCCCGCTGCCGACGCCCCTTCGCGTACACAGCTGATCGAGATCATCAACTCACCGGCCACTCATACCAAGGCACAACTCATGACTGCCATCGAAAATCTCCTCGGAGAAACAAAGATCGAAATGCCTCAAAACGGTACGAGCTACACCTTCACTTTTGTCGGCAAAGACAAACAATACTATCTGATCTACACGGGTAGCGATATCGCTCTCGGCGAACGCAATGCCGACGACATTCCCGCACAAGGACGCTTCACGGCACACACCACTGCCGACGGCCGATTTTTCTTTACCACTGCCGACGGAAAACACCTTTGCAACCATTCCAAGCGCGCAGGCGTAACATGGTTGGAGAATGAAAGCACCACCGGATTTACGGACACTTTCGACCCCGCCATGTCTCCCCTCACGCTCGAAAAAGCCCCTCTCGGCACCAACATGACAAACGGCACGCTCGAAGACCTCTACGGACACTTCGTCATACGCTCCATGCGCGGCATCAACAAAAACACCTCCGCAGCAGAAGACGGCTATTGGATCGTCAATACCGAAAACCTTGACTACGACGGTGCCGGAACTCCCTATTGGAAAGACAATTTCTCTTCCGTCATCCGTTTGGAACAAGCAAAACTCTCGCTCGGCGAACTCATCACCTCTCTCGACAAAATCGAGAACAATAAAGCCTATGTTCTCCACAATCCTCACTTCAACGCTTATGCCATAAAAAAAGAAGGAGAAAATAACGTTTGGGTAGCCGAAATGCAAGGCGATTCCGATCACCCTCTCAATAATCCCGAATTTGCCAAGCCTCTCGACATTCTATCTCCTTTGAGCAGCTGGCAAATCATCAAGACCGACAACGGCGATTTCTATCTCTACAACATCGGTGCGAAACAGTTTGCCCAAACACCCGACAACATCAGCGCCTGCACTTTCACCGACGAACAAACTCCCATCCACGTCGTTCAACGTTCTTTGGGTTTTGCTTTCAACACCGGTTCCAATGCCCTAACCTACTTCTGCGCCGCCCCTCAGCTTGCTCAGTCTCCCATTGCCGTTTGGGCAGCCGACGATGCCGGCTCGAAATGGGTACTCTATGAAAATCCCAATATCGCTGCCGATGCAGAAGTGTTGAAAAACATCACCGCCCTCCCTCAATCAGTTCCTACTCCCACGCTCGCTCCAAAGGGTATCTATAATTTGGCCGGACGCTTACTGCCGGAAGTTGATCCCACCCGCCTGCCACAAGGCATCTACATCATCAACGGTCGCAAACGCGTGGTGAAATAATCTTTCGGCCGTGTCGGCAGCTCCTTTTACACGCCGACCGCCTCTCTTTGTACAACGCGAAAGCAGCTTCACGCCGCTTTCGCGTTGTCGTCTTCGGAACATCATCGGAAAAGATGACTTTTCTTTGCATTACTCCGAACTATTTGCGCATAAAGCCCAAAAACATCGCAAAATTTGGCATTCCCCTCCTTTTATCGTATTTTTGCAGACACTTGTCGTGCGCGCCATTTTCAGAAAGCCCACGCCTCACCTCCTATCCACACAACAACACAAAAGCCCCATGGCAGACAACGAATACCTCCGATCATTCACCAAGCAAAAATACGAAGCCGGCTTCATCACCGACATAGACACCGAAATCATCGAAGCCGGCCTCAACGAGGACATCATTCGGCAAATCAGTGCCAAAAAAGACGAACCGGAATGGTTGCTCGAATTTCGCCTCACCGCCTTCCGACACTGGAAAACGCTTCAACAACCCGATTGGGCACACGTGCGCCTGCCCGAAATCGACTATCAGGCCATTTCCTATTATGCCGATCCCACGAAAAAGAAAAACGAAAAAAAAGAGATTGATCCCGAACTGCTCAAAACATTCGACAAACTTGGCATACCGCTCGAAGAACGCATGGCATTAGCCGGCGTTGCCGTTGATGCCGTGATGGACTCCGTCAGCGTCAAGACTACCTTCAAAGAGCGGCTGCAAGAAAAAGGGGTAATTTTCAGCAGCTTTTCCGAAGCCGTCAGAGAAAACCCCGAACTTGTCCGCAAATATCTCGGTACCGTCGTGCCCTATCGCGACAACTACTTCGCCGCCCTCAACTCGGCCGTCTTTTCCGACGGATCTTTCGTGTTCATCCCAAAAGGCGTGCGTTGCCCCATGGAACTGTCCACCTATTTTCGCATCAATGCACGCAACACCGGGCAGTTTGAGCGCACGCTCATCGTGTGCGACGAGGGCGGATACGTATCCTATCTCGAAGGCTGCACCGCACCCATGCGCGACGAAAACCAACTCCACGCCGCCATCGTCGAAATCATCGTCAATGCCGACGCCGAAGTGAAATATTCCACCGTTCAAAACTGGTATCCCGGCGACGCCGACGGCAACGGCGGCGTGCTCAACCTCGTCACCAAACGCGGACACCTGCGCGGCAAAAACGCCCGGCTGTCGTGGACGCAAGTCGAAACCGGATCGGCCGTCACATGGAAATATCCCTCCTGTATTTTATCGGGCGAAGGCTCGCAGGCAGAGTTTTACAGCGTAGCCGTGACCAACAACCACCAAGAGGCCGACACCGGCACAAAAATGATACACCTCGCTCCCAACACTCGCTCGACCATCATCTCCAAAGGCATCTCCGCCGGAAATAGCCAAAACTCCTATCGCGGACTGGTGCGCATGGCCAAAAAGGCGAAAGGCGCGCGCAACTACTCCTCGTGCGACTCCCTGCTGCTCAGCTCCGTTTCCGGCGCGCACACCTTCCCCTACATCGACGTGGACAACAACGACGCCATTGTCGAACACGAGGCCACGACGTCGAAAATCTCCGAAGACCAACTGCTCTACTGCCAACAACGCGGCATTCCCGTGGAAGACGCCGTGAACCTCATCGTCGGCGGATACGCCCGCGAGGTCATCAACAAACTACCGATGGAATTTGCCGTCGAAGCGCAAAAATTGCTCTCCGTTTCGCTCGAAGGCAGCGTGGGATAATTGCGACGCGGGATAAAGACGGCATGGAACAATCGGCAGTTCGGCGGCAAAACACCGCACGACGCCACGCCGCTCTTCCAAAGAAAGCCCACACGCCGCTCCCCCCCCCTCTTTCTCAACCCAAAGCTCATCGGGTCGGACTCCGCAACAAGTCCGACCCGATGAGTTTTTTGTGCTCTCGCTTCCTACATTGCTCCATGACCGCCAACTCCACTTTTTCCCAATAGAATGATAAACCCAAAGAAGAACCAAAAGAAAAAGCGGAAAAACGAGAAAGAAGAAATAAGAAGGACAAAAGAGAAATTTTGAGCACATGGCTGTTCGGAATGAAATGAAAAGAAGAAAGACCGCTCTCCTCCCGACGGGGACGGATGCGGTCTTTTTTCAAATGGTTTGGCGCGCTCAGCGGAGGCAGTGTTTAGGCAGTTTGGCGAACAATGCGCCGGCCGACACTCCAAAGAGCTTCGCCGCAGAGTGTCGAACTATTCGGCGTCGAACCATGAGTTTCCGTTAAATTCTTGCGTAGCAAAGTCATCAGACGAGATGATCTTTTCGCTCTCGATCTCGCTTTCTCTCATGGGCATAGAGGTAATGGAGGAAGCGATGAGCCCTTCTGCGAGAACTTCAACATTTACAAGTGTGGGGGCAATATATGTTTTCTTCATTTTGAACGATCTTAAAAGATTATTGTTGTACGATTTTCTGACCATTTTTGATATAGACTCCGCCTTTCACGGTCTTCGTCACGCGGCGTCCGCTGAGATCGAATATGGGGGCGTCTTGCGTTGTGGTGTCTACCGTTTCAATGGCGGTGACATTGTCCTCGCCGAAGTTGAGCGAGAAGGCAGAAACACCTTGGGCAGTGGTAGTGCGCAACACCGCACGGAAAGGACGGAAAGGAATATCGGCATTTGTCTTGGCGAAGTAGGCTTCGCTTCCACTCACTTTGAGGCCGTAGTCCCCTTCTGCCGTTTTGTTTGTCGTAGCAGAAGCCGCTACCGAACCGATCAGCATATTGCCGCTGATATCGGCCGCTCCTTGTACATTTGTGGCAGAAACGGTAAGCGTTGCATTTGTATCGGGAGTGCCTTTCAACACAATCGCTACTTCACTATTCTCGTTACCAATCACACCGTCCAAAGAGGTTAGCGTGGCTGTTCCGCTACCGGTTTGCGTCACCTTATAGGCCTTAGTCCCGGAAGAAACGGTCATCTTCACCGTTGCCGGTATCACAAAGGAGGCTACTCCTGCGCTGCCGAGAGGAACTTGAATTTCGGTAACTTCTTCCAACTGCAAGCGATTGGCATCATCTCCATCGCGCCAATTTGTGGAGCCGTCCACAAAGGCACTGTTGTCCCTGATCCAAAGTCCTTGCGAATCATAGGTTTCCGCCTCACCCACCAAAATATTATAATATTTCTTATTAGCAGGAGCAACGCGGAAATGAACATTTTTGGGTTCTTGACCATGAGGAAGCACATAAGCCTTATATCCGTCGTTACCGGGCTTAGCTATTACTCCGATACCCTTACCCGATTGCACACCGGTCAGTGTAGTACCATTGTAGTAGAAAAGCGTAGAAGCATCCGCACTCGTAACTGTGGAAAGGCGATCTTTATTAACCCCTTCGGCTGTGACGGGATTCATGCTCACATACTTCACTCCTCCTTTGGACTTGATGCGCAGGAATTGTCCTTGACGTGGAAGATTGAGTTTATATACCTCTCCATTAAGTATAGCTTTAACGCCTGTTTCTATCATAGCAACATCGGCATTGGGGGATTTTGCATTATCGTAAGCTTGATTGCTTATTTGGCTAAACTGTTGAAGACTGCTCCCCACAGAAGAAGCATACAAAGCCTCAGCCTCCGACAAACGAGCTTTGGCTGCATTTTTGATGTCGGTTTCCGTACTGTTCACCACTTCCACTTTCCATGTTGAAGCCCCTATACTTTGAGCATTCCAACGCACAATGGCATAGCCTATGCTGCTTGCCATATGCAAACAGGCCGTTTCTTTACCGGAAACATCCTGACACTCAAAAGCTACTTGCTCGTTGTTACCTGCAACAGTCTTCAAGGCATAGTTAGCGGCTGTGTTATCTGCAAGAATTGCTTTATTGAATTCTGTCTGAGTTTGCACTTTACGGCCGGAGGCTGCATGCGTGAGTTGCAGGGATGCCTTATTGGCTTTAAGGACAAAGACATGCGAAGCGGTGGTTTCGGTTGTTTCAACCCCCATGAGCTTTCCATACAAATCCACCGCCATACGACGAGTGGGATAAAGCGGACAAGTCAGCACTATCTTTTTCCCATTGGCATTTGCATAAAGTCGTTCCATCTCAGCCACGATGGTTTGAACCGCCCGATTACCTTCGGTTTCATTTTCAGCAGGGTTCAAACCATTGATCGTACTGATAGCACTTGATATATTATCTTCTCCGTAAATTGCTTTAATGGAGGCATTGCCTTTCCATTCATTCAAAAGAGCCAATGCTGTTGATTTTTCATAATTAAATTCAGCCAAAGGGTTGAATATCTCGGGAGTAAAAACAAAGACACTACCATAATCTGTTTTAGCATTGCCATTCACCCAATAGCTGACTTTTTCTCTATAATCGTGGAGGTATCCATTATTGGTAGTGGTAGAGCGGATCACCCAAGCATCTTGACAACGTCCTCTGTCGTATCCCATTTCGAGACGGAATGTTTTGGCCATGGCCGCTTCGACAGGAAGAACATCTTCATTGGTTGCCACGTTCGCAGAGCCTAAGGCTTTTGTATTGCCTGCGGCACGATTGTAGATTTTGAACCCATCTCTTGTACCCACAAACTGAAAAAGAGAAGGAGCACCGGGTAAATCCGAAAAATTCATTTTGTTGGCTTCTCTGTCGTAAGCCACTTTCTTGCCGCGCAGAGTTACGGAATACCATTTTTCGGTAGCATTGTAATTCGTCACAAATTCAGGGGCTGTAAGCGCCATTGCCTCGCAAATCTGCCAAGAAGAATTGGCGTCGTTTGCATCCCATGTTCCAATCACTTTATTGTGTCCAAAACCACCATGAGGGTTCCAGCAAGGTGCTCTGTTTTCATACGCCGTGCGACCTCCTGCAATAATGTCTACAATTTTTGCATTATTGCCATTGTTATTATTCACAATCAACCAAGTATTATTGGCATCATCCGCATTGAGGACTAATTCCGTTACACTTCGGACATTCGCATTTTGTTTCCATTTGACAAATTTACTTTTCGTCACATTGTAGATTTTGTACTGATTGGCAGTTGCCGTGGAGAAGATACGAAATACATCGCGCGTGCCATCATTCATCACTTTCAGCTCCGTATCGGTAGAAGACACAAAGTAATCGGGATGATTATTGCTGCGAAAAACAACGTCTTTGGAATTATCGGTGGTCGCAACAGTCGCAGTTTGCGGCCATGCCTTTTCGGCGACCGGAACGGCTCGATAGCCCGTATCGGTGGACTGAGCCGATACCCCTCCGATAGCGAAGACGGAAAGGAGAAGAGTAAAAAGCTTTTTCATAAAAGGATTGTTTTGAATAAAATGATTAGGATTAAGAAATAGATTTTATAATAATAAGTACAGTGTGCTGATTAACAAAAAAGTCCGTTGTTATAGGGAAAGGATAAGGTTTTAGTCGAAAAAACGGCAAAGATTTAGCAGTTATTTATTATGTTCGGACGCGCAAATGTAAAAACTTTTTTCAACATAACAAGAATTAAGCATTAAAAAAATGCTTTAATGATATATTTTCCGTTCAGAAACAAGCATAAGTACACGAATGACAAATATTTGAAACCACTTTGCAAAAATCGCGACCGCTGCGCAAAAATCGCGTAGCCACACCGCCGAACAAGATAAAAATAAGTTCGGGCATGCAACTCGTTGCTCGAAACAAACTACTCGTTACTTAGAATTTTCTACTCGTTACTTAGAATTTTCTACTCGTTATGTAGGATTTCCTATTCGTTGCTTAGATTTTTTCACTCGTTGTTCGGAAATTTGCCCCTTTGAGAGGGCTGCGGCGGCAATTCTTGTCTATGACTTTGATTTTCGGTGATAAAACAGTAACTTTGCAATCTCATTTCCGCGCCCGACGCGGGCTTTTCTCGTGAGAAAAGTTTGCTTTCCGTCGCGTTTTCCGTTTTCATCTTCAAAACCGCCCCATGTCCTGCATTCTCCACATAGAGACCTCCACAGCCGTTTGTTCCGTTGCCGTGAGCGAGGATTCGCAAGTGATCTTCGAACAAGAAAATCTCATCGGCCCCAACCACGCCACCGTGCTTGCCCCTTTTGTCGACGAAGCCCTGAGTTTCATTGAGAGCCACGCCATTCCGCTCGATGCGGTGGCCGTGTCAAGCGGGCCGGGCAGCTACACGGGTTTGCGCATCGGCGTTTCGACGGCCAAGGGTGTGGCCTACGGTCGGAGCGTGCCCCTCATCGCCGTGCCCACGCTGAAACTGCTCACCGTGCCCACACTGCTCTATCGCGACGACCTGCCCGACGACGCCCTGCTCTGCCCCATGCTCGACGCCCGACGCATGGAGGTGTATGCCGCCGTGTACGACCGCGCGCTCACCCCCCTGCGCGACGTGCAGCCCGACATCGTCGACGCCGACACCTATCGGGAGTGGCTCGACAAGAGCGTGGTGTATTTCATGGGCAACGGAGCGGAGAAATGTAAAAGCGTCATCGGCCACCCCAACGCCCGATTTATCGACAACGTCCACCCGCTGGCCAAACACATGGCACCGCTCGCCGAAAAGGCCTATGCACGGGGCGAATTTGCAGACACGGCCTATTTCGAGCCTTTCTATCTGAAAGAATTTCAGACCACCACGCCAAAAAAAATCTTCTGATGGCAGACCACAACACGCCCTCCTCTCCCCTGCTCCACAAGGCCTACGGCCGATGGGTGCAAAACATGGTGCAACAGGCACTCGACATTGAAGACCGCGACGAGCGAACGACGTTTGCACACCGCATCGTCGAGGTGATGAAATCCGTGAGCGGACAGACGCGCCCCTCGCAGGAGGTGTGGGTGAAGCTCTGGAACCATTTGGCACAGATGTCCGGCCACCGGCTCGACATCGACTATCCCTGCGCCATCGAGCCGCACGCCGAAGACCAACGACCGCCGCGCCTGCCCTATCCGTCGCACCCCATACGCCTGCGTCACTACGGCGCGCTCTTGGAACGGCTGACGAGCGAAACCGCTGCCAGCGACGACGCCACACACCGCGCCGCCATGCTCCGCGCCGTGGTCACACGCATGAAGCGCAACCTGAGCGAACTGCGCGGCGGAGCCACCGACGTGCGAAGAGCGGCCAACGACATAGAGATGCTCACCGACGCCAAAATCACCGCCGAAGAAGTGCTCGCCGCCCTCGGCAAAACATCAGCTTAACCTCACGCCATGGCTTCTTTCATCATCGAAGGCAACCACCGCCTCAAAGGAGAAATCACACCGCAGGGTGCAAAAAACGAAGCACTCCAAGTGATCTGCGCCGTGTTGCTCACCTCGGAGGAGGTGCGCCTGCAAAACGTGCCCGACATCGTCGACGTCAATAACCTCATTCTCCTGCTGCGCGACATCGGCGTCAAAGTGACCTACAACGCACCGGGCGACATCACCTTCAAGGCCGACACGCTCAACCTCGACTATCTCCGCTCGCAGGAGTATCTCGACCGCTGCGCATCGCTCCGCGGATCGGTGCTCACCGTGGGGCCTCTGGTGGCGCGCCACGGAAGAGCCGTCATCAGCAAACCCGGCGGCGACAAAATAGGCCGCCGACGCCTCGACACTCACTTCTACGGATTGCAGAAACTGGGTGCGGCTTTCAACTTCGACCCCGACAACGACATCTTCGAGATGACGGCCGAACGCCTCAAAGGGGCATACATGTTGCTCGACGAAGCCTCCGTCACCGGAACGGCCAACATCGTCATGGCCGCCGTGCTGGCCGAAGGCACAACCACGATCTACAACGCCGCCTGCGAACCCTACCTGCAACAGCTCTGCCGACTGCTCAACAGCATGGGGGCACGCATATCGGGCATTGCCTCAAATCTCCTCACCATCGAGGGCGTGAAGGAGCTGCACGGAGCCACACACCGCATACTGCCCGATATGATCGAAATCGGCTCGTTCATCGGCATCGGAGCCATGGTGGGCGACGGCATCACCATAAAAAACGTTTCGCTCCCCGACCTCGGCATCATCCCCGACAGTTTCCGACGCCTCGGCATCGCCATCGAGGAGCGGGGCGACGACCTCTACATACCGGGCGGCAGGGGCTACGAAATCGAATCGTTTATCGACGGCTCGTTCATGACGCTTGCCGACGCGCCGTGGCCGGGACTGACCCCCGACCTCCTTTCCATTCTCATCGTCGTGGCCACACAGGCCAAGGGGAGCGTGCTCTTTCACCAAAAGATGTTTGAAAGCCGCCTCTTCTTCGTGGACAAGCTCATCGAAATGGGCGCGCAAATCATTCTCTGCGACCCCCACCGCGCCGTGGTCGTGGGCCACAATTTTGAACACCTGCTCAAAGCCCGACGCATGGTCAGTCCCGACATCCGCGCCGGCATTGCCATGCTCATCGCAGCCATGAGTGCAGAGGGCACAAGCCGCATCGACAACGTGGGACAGATCGACCGCGGATACGAACGCATCGAAGAACGACTCAACGCCCTCGGAGCAAAAATCACACGCCTCTGACGACACAAAACGCTTTCAACAAACAAACGCCATTTCTTTCAGCATGATCACTCCCGAAGAAGTATTCCTCATCGGACGCCTCACCCGAACACACGGCACGCGAGGCGAAGTGGAGCTGCGATTTACCGACGACGCCTTCGACCGTGGCACGGCCGAATATCTCGTGCTCCTGATCGACGGCATTTTCGTGCCCTTCTTCTTTGAAGAATACCGCTTCAAAAACAACGAGGCCGCGCTCTTCAAATTGGAAGACGTGGACAACGAGACCGACGCCCGACGCCTCGTGGGGCTTTCCGTCTATTATCCCCACGCCGCCCTCGACGAAGAGGCCGCCGGGGAGATGCGCAGTCTGCAAGCCCTCACCGGATTTCGGGTGCTCCTGCCCGACACCGAAAACACCCGCTCCGACGACGAAGGCATCGCCACGCGGGAACTGGGCACGGTGGTGAACGTGGCCACAACGCCCGCCACAACACTGCTCACCCTCGAAAACGAAGCGGGCGGGGAACTGCTCATCCCCTATCACGAGGATTTCCTTGTCGATGCCGACTTGCGCGAGCGATACATCGTGCTCAATCTGCCCGAAGGATTGCTGGAACTGAACGATTGACAGACCGTTCTTTTTCTTCATCTCCGTCCGCCGCGAAACTCCGTCTTTCCCTTTCCGAAAACAGAGGTTGCTCCCCGATGCCTCTCCCTGCTGACGGGAAAATAAGAAAACGCTTCACACACAAGTTTCATGAAACGAATTGCCATTCTCGGCTCCACAGGCTCCATCGGCACGCAAACGCTCGACATCGTGCGCGAACACCCCGACCGCTACGAGGCCTACGCCCTCACGGCACACAACAACGTCGAACTGCTCATTCGGCAGGCACGCGAGTTCCGTCCCGAAATCGTCGCCATTGCCAACGAAGACCACCATGCGCAGCTGCGCGAGGCCTTGGCCGATTTGCCCGTCAAGGTGTTTGCCGGAGCCGAAGCCCTTTGCGACGTTGTCCGCATGAGCGAGGTAGACGTCGTGCTCACCGCCATGGTGGGCTTCTCCGGACTGCGTCCCACCATCGCCGCCATTGAGGCCGGAAAAGACATTGCCTTGGCCAACAAAGAAACACTCGTCGTGGCCGGCGAACTGATCACGCGGCTGGCCGTCGAGCGAAAGGTGAGCGTGCTGCCCGTAGACAGCGAACATAGTGCCATTTTCCAATGTCTGGTGGGAGAAGACGGCAACGACATCGACAAGATACTGCTCACCGCATCGGGAGGGCCTTTTCGCCGGCACAGTCTCGACGAACTCGACCGCGTCACCGCCGCACACGCCCTGCAACACCCCAACTGGGAGATGGGCGCGAAAATCACCATCGACAGCGCCACGATGATGAACAAGGGTTTTGAAATGATCGAGGCCAAATGGCTCTTCGGCATCGAGCCGGAGCGCATCGAAGTGGTTGTGCATCCCGAAAGCATCGTACACAGTGCCGTGCAGTTTGCCGACGGATCGGTGAAAGCACAGCTCGGCGTGCCCGACATGCGCCTCCCCATACAATACGCCCTCTCCTTTCCCCGACGCGACACCCTCGGCGGAGAGCGACTCGACCTCTTCGCCCTGCGCAACCTCACCTTCGAACGCCCCGACTTCGACAAATTCGACTGCCTGCGCATCGCCTACGAAGCGGCCGAAACGGGAGGCAACATGCCCTGCATCGTCAATGCAGCCAACGAGGTGGCCAATCTCGCTTTCAGACAGGGACGCATCGCCTTTCGCGACATCGCAAGACTCATCCGACGCGCCATGACCGAAGCCGACTTCTGCGCCCGACCCGACCTCGACACCTATCTGCACACCGATGCCGAAACGCGACGCATCACGGCGGCCTGCATCTGATTTTCTCACACCACTCACTCATCTTGAACAAGATTTATGGAAATTTTTCTCATCAAAGCCCTGCAACTCATTCTCAGCATCTCGCTCTTGGTCGTACTCCACGAGTTCGGCCACTTCTTCTTCGCCAAACTCTTCGGCATCCGCGTTCATCGCTTCTGCCTCTTTTTCGACTTTTGGAAAGGCGGCCGCAAAGCCCTCCCCCTCGGACGGTGGGGCAACACGGACTTTGCCATCGGCTGGCTGCCCCTCGGCGGCTACGTCGACATAGCCGGCATGGTCGACGAAAGCACCGGAGCCGACGCCGTGGCCAAGGAAGAAGCGAAAATCCCGGCCGGCGAACTTTTCAAAAACAAACCGGCTTGGCAGCGACTGCTCGTGATGGTGGGCGGAGTGTTGGTCAATTTCCTTTTTGCACTCTTCGTTTACAGCATGGTCATGTTGGCGTGGGGCGAAGAGCGTTTGCCCGTGCGCAACATCACACACGGATTTTCTTTCTCGCCCACGGCCGAACAAATGGGCTTTCGCGACGGCGACCTCATCGTGGGGGCAGACAACGAAACCTACACCTATTTCAACCAAACCCGAATGCTGCGCGACTTGGGTAAGGCGGAAGTCATCCACGTCATGCGCAACGGACAACGCCTCGACATCCCCCTCGACGGCAACATCGATCTGCTTAAAATGGTCAAAGAGCAACCGCCCTTCGTGGCACTCACAACGCCCTCGATCGTAGACAGCGTCATGGCCGACGGAGCAGCCGCAAAAGGCGGACTGCGCAGCGGCGACCGCATCGTGGGTATGAACGGAAAAACGATCTCCACGTGGAACGAAATCGACGAACAACTCGCCGTCGTGCAAGACCAAATTGCCGCCGTGGAAGGCAAAGTGGAACAAAAAGTGTTGAAAACGACGCTCCTCGTCGAGCGGAAAGGAACGGCTCAAATCGACACACTCGCCTTTGCACTCAGTAACGAAGGCAAGCTCGGCGTGTTCAAACACAACGTGTTGGCCGACTACGCCACCGAAACCATCTCCCACAACCTCCTCTCGTGCTTTCCGGCAGGCATCACCCACGGCTGGGAGGTATTGAGCGGCTACGTGAGCGATCTGCGCTACATTTTCAGTGCCGAGGGAGTAAAGAGTGTAGGTTCGTTCGGCACGATTGGCAGCATCTTCCCCGCCACATG
The DNA here is from genome assembly GCF_003859795.1 of Alloprevotella sp. OH1205_COT-284. Taxonomy (GTDB): domain Bacteria; phylum Bacteroidota; class Bacteroidia; order Bacteroidales; family Bacteroidaceae; genus Alloprevotella. The sequence goes on from NZ_RQYI01000006.1 coordinate 63,927, forward strand.
GGATTGGGCAGCGTTTTGGCAACTGACGGCGTTCATCTCCCTCATGCTAGCCTTCATGAACTTCCTGCCCATCCCCATGCTCGACGGCGGCTACATATTCATCACACTCCTCGAAGTGGTGACACGCCGCAAATTCTCCGACAAGTGGATCGAGCGCGTCAACACCGTGGGCTTCTACTTCGTGCTCGGACTGATGGCACTGGGGCTCTTCAACGACATCGTGCGCTTCGTTTTCTAAGGCTTGATGCCCCCTCGTTTTCAAAAAAACACAAATAAATTTTGCGGTTCACACAATAAATAGTATTTTTGTCGATATTGAAAGACGAATATCCATGAAAACTGCACTGTTCCATATCGCCCTCGCTCTCTCCGCGTGTTGTGGCCTTGCTTCCCCTGCAAGGGCGGCAGAGCCGGTGATGCTTCCGCCGAGCGGCCTCGAAGCGGCTCCGAACGAAGGCATCATCATCAGTGTGAAAGACAACCAAATCCGCATCCAAAACGCCGAAGGTCTTCACCTCGAAATCTATAACGTGGCAGGAATGAAAGTGGCCTCGCAACGCATAGAAACCGCGGACAAGACCGTCACCGCCAACCTCACAAGAGGCATTTATATCGTCAAAGTGGGCAAAGTGGCACGGCGCATCAACATTCTTTGATAAAGGAGACTATACTCTTCCACAAAAGAGGGATGCGCTCTGAAAAGACTGTCCTCTTTCATTCAAGATGCACTCGATAGCCACTTTTCATAAAACCATTCGTTTTACCACCTACGACAAAGGGCTGTACCAAACATATTTTGGTACAGCCCTTTGTTATTGTCGCCACATGAGCTAACGAAACACTCTATAAAAGGCTGCCTATTTCGGTTGGATACAAAAAATCCTCATACCCTTGTAAAGTATGAGGATTTGCAATAAGTATATTGGTGTTATTCTGCAGTCTTTTCTTCTACTGCGGCCTCTGCCTCTACGGCAGGAGCTTCGGCGGTTTCGGCTGCAACTTCGGCAGGAGCAGCTTCTGCAACCTTTCTGGAACGACGAGTACGCTTGGCCTTCTTTTCAGTCTTGGCCATGTTCTCGTTGTAATCAACCAACTCGATGAAGCACATGGGTGCTGCGTCCTGAGCGCGGAAACCGGTTTTGATGATGCGGGTGTAACCGCCGGGACGATCGGCAACCTTTACACTGACTTCCTTGAAAAGTTCAGTGACGGCATACTTATCTTTGAGGTAAGAGAACACTACGCGACGGCTGTTGGTGGTGTCCTGCTTAGACTTGGTGATAAGAGGCTCGACGTACTTCTTCAACGCCTTTGCCTTAGCGACAGTCGTAGTGATTCTTTTGTGCTTGATCAACGATACGGCCATATTGGCAAGCATGGCAGAACGATGAGAAGCAGTACGACTGAGATGATTGAATTTCTTATTGTGTCTCATTGATGTACTTGTTTTAATTAGGATAGTTGATTAACCACTGTGCACAGAGGCCGAGGTTAGTCCTTGTCCAATTTGTATTTGGTAATGTCGGTTCCAAACGACAGATTCAGACTCTCGAGCAAATCATCAAGCTCAGTGAGCGATTTCCTACCGAAGTTGCGGAATTTGAGGAGGTCGTTCTTGTTGTATTGAACGAGGTCGCCGAGGGTCTCGACGTCGGCGGCTTTCAAGCAATTGAGCGCGCGAACGGAGAGGTTCATGTCGACGAGCTTCGTTTTGAGCAACTGACGCATGTGAAGCACTTCTTCATCAAATTCTTCGTTGTCGGCATCGGGTGCGTCATCAACGGTGATCTTCTCGTCGGAGAAGAGCATGAAATGATAAATTAGGATCTTCGCAGCCTCTTTGAGGGCATCTTTCGGGTGAATGGAACCGTCCGTGGAAACTTCGAGCACGAGTTTGTCGTAGTCGGTCTTCTGCTCTACGCGGAAAGGCTCTACGGCGTACTTGACGTTACGGATGGGGGTGTAAATGGAGTCGATGGGAATTACGTTGACGTCGGTGCAGAACTCGCGATTTTCATCAGCGGGGACATATCCGCGACCCTTGTTGATCGTAACCTCAATCGTCATCGTGGCTTTGGAGTCCAAATGGCAAATGGTGAGTTCGGGGTTGAGCACCTCGAAACCGGAAAGTTGCTTTCCGATGTCACCTGCATTGAACTCTGTGGAGTTCGAGATGGTGATACTTGCTTTCTCTGTCTCGAATTCTTCTACTAACTGTTTGAAGCGAACTTGCTTCAACTTGAGAATGATGTTGGTTACGTCCTCCTTCACTCCGGGCACGGAAGCAAACTCGTGTTCCACGCCGTCAATTTTGATAGCGCAAATCGCGAAACCTTCCAGTGAAGAGAGCAGGATGCGACGCAAAGCATTTCCGACGGTTGTACCGAAACCGGGCTCCAAAGGACGGAATTCAAACTTTCCATACTTGGAGTCGTTTTCGAGCATGACTACCTTATCGGGCTTTTGGAATGCTAATATCGCCATGAAAAATCGTATTATGAATTAGTTCTTAGAGTAGAGCTCGACAATCAGCTGTTCCTTGATGTTTTCAGGGATGTCAGCACGTTCGGGCTTGTGGAGGAGCTTACCGGACTTGGTAGCTTCGTCCCACTCGATCCAAGGATACTTGGAGTGGTTGAAACCTGCAAGGGCATCGGCCACCACTTCGAGCGATTTGGAACGCTCGCGAACTCCAACGATTTGACCGGGCTTTACGCTGTAAGAGGCGATATTGACCACACGACCGTCTACCGTGATGTGCTTATGGTTGACAAGCTGACGAGCGGCAGAGCGAGTGGGAGCGATTCCGAGGCGGTAAACCACGTTGTCAAGACGACATTCGAGGCTTTGGAGAAGAATCTCACCGGTAATACCGCTGGCAGCGGCAGCCTTATCGAAGAGGTTGCGGAACTGCTTTTCAAGAACGCCGTAGGTGTATTTTGCCTTCTGCTTCTCGGCGAGCATGACACCGTATTCGGAAGTCTTGCGGCGACGCACGTTTTGGTTGCGACCTTGCATGCGTTTGGTAGTGTTGCCAAAGATGTCTTCACCGAATTTGCGAGAAAGACGAACCTTAGGACCTGTATATCTTGCCATAGTTTAATATCTTTGTTTTTCGTTCAACAATTGGTCGATTACACACGACGACGCTTGGGAGGACGGCAGCCGTTGTGGGGAAGAGGAGTAACGTCGATGATTTCGACCACCTCTATACCGGCTCCGTGGCAGGCGCGGATGGCACTTTCACGACCGTTTCCGGGGCCTTTGACATAAGCTTTCACTTTGCGAAGACCGAGATCGTAAGCTACTTTGGCGCAATCCTGAGCGGCCATTTGAGCAGCGTAGGGAGTGTTCTTCTTAGAACCGCGGAATCCCATTTTACCGGCACTCGACCAAGAGATAACCTGACCTTCGCCGTTGGCGAGTGATACGATGATATTGTTGAAAGAGCTGTGAACGTGAAGCTGACCTTGTGCATCAACCTTTACGTTTCTCTTTTTTGCAGAGACTGTTTTCTTTGCCATAATTTACAGATTATTTAGTAGCCTTCTTCTTGTTAGCAACAGTCTTCTTGCGACCCTTGCGAGTACGAGCATTGTTTTTCGTGCTCTGTCCGCGAAGGGGAAGACCGATACGATGACGGACACCACGGTAGCAACCGATATCCATAAGACGCTTGATGTTCAGCTGAACTTCGGAGCGAAGATCACCCTCCACTTTGAATTCTGCGCCAATGATTTCACGGATTTTGGCGGCTTGATCGTCCGTCCAATCCTTTACTTTGATGTCTCTGTCAATGCCGGCTTTGTCAAGGATTTTTGCCGAGCTACTACGACCGATACCATAGATATAGGTCAAAGCGATTTCGCCTCGCTTATTCTGAGGTAAATCAACACCAACAATTCTTATTGCCATATACTTATTTTTGTTTTTTGCAAGTTGGATTAACCCTGACGAGTCTTAAACTTAGGGTTCTTCTTGTTAATCACATAGAGGCGGCCCTTGCGACGTACGATTTTGCAGTCGGCAGTGCGCTTCTTCAAGGATGCTCTTGTTTTCATATCTTGATTGTTTTTTTATTTGTATCGGAAAACGATTCTGCCTTTCGACAAATCGTACGGGCTCATTTCAACCTTCACCTTGTCGCCGGGAAGAATTTTAATGTAGTGCATACGCATCTTTCCGGAGATATGAGCGGTGATGGGGTGACCGTTCTCTAACTCTACACGGAACATTGCGTTGCTCAAAGCCTCAATGATCGTTCCGTCTTGTTCAATTGCAGTTTGTTTAGCCATATTTCTGATGAGAGATTTAATAGAGATGTCCTTCTATCTCTTCGATGATGTCGAAGGTCGAAAGGATGTCCGCTTTTCCATTGTGAATGGCAATGGTGTGCTCAAAATGAGCGGCGGGTTTTCGATCGCGAGTGATCACGCTCCACTGATCGGGAAGTAATCCGATTTCGGGAGAACCGAGCGTTATCATCGGTTCGATGGCGATGCAGAGTCCGTTTTTCAGCTGTTTGCCCGTTCCGGGACGTCCATAATTGGGAACAGCCGGATCTTCATGCATTTCGCGCCCGATGCCGTGACCGACAAATTCACGTACCACTCCATAACCCAAAGGCTCGCAATGACTCTGAACGGCATAACCGATATCGCCAATACGACGGCCGGGAAGGGCGGTTTCGATGGCTTTGTAAAGACTGTCTTTCGTGGCGCGAAGCAAACCTTTGACTTCCTCACTCACTTCTCCAACACAAAAAGTGTAGGCAGAGTCTCCGCAAAATCCATTGAGCAACGTGCCGCAGTCTACCGAAACGATGTCGCCATCGCGGAGGGGCTCGTCAGTGGGAATTCCGTGAACCACGCACTCATTGACCGAAGTACAAAGTGAGGCGGGGAAAGGATCGGCGTCTTTGAAACTCGCAGGGAATCCCTTAAAAGTCGGGATGGCTCCGTGATCGCGAATGAATTGTTCGGCCAAGGTGTCTAACTGACGTGTAGACACGCCCGGCTTCACATGTTTTGCGATTTCTGCGAGTGTTGCGCTGACCAATAAATTGGCTTTGCGCAACAACTCTATTTCTTCTTCTGTTTTCAGATAAATCATCTGATTAACGTTCGATTGGCCTTATACGTTTGAACGGTTGCGTGTGTGTCCTGCGTTGAGCATTCGATCATAGTTGCGCACAGACATATGACTGTCGATTTGTTGAAGTGTGTCGAGAACCACTCCGACAAGAATGAGCAACGACGTGCCACCAAAGAATTGTGCAAATCCCTGAGTGATGCCGAAGAAGCCGGCAAAAGTGGGGAGAATGGCAATCAAAGCAATGAAGAGCGAACCGGGCAAGGTGAGATGTGACATCACATTGTCGATATAGTCTGCGGTATCCTTACCGGGCTTAACTCCGGGAATGAAACCGTTGTTGCGCTTCATGTCTTCCGCCATTTGCACGGGGTTCATGGTGATGGCCGTGTAGAAATAGGTGAAAGCTACAATGAGGAATACAAACACGAGGTTGTAAAGCACACTGGAATGATCAAGGAACTGATGAAGCACCGGATTTTGACTTCCGGACAACTGTACCAGCATCATGGGAATAAACATGATGGCTTGGGCAAAGATGATGGGCATCACGTTGGCAGCAAAAAGTTTGAGAGGGATGTACTGACGTGCACCGCCAACTTGATTTTGGCCTTTTCCTTCAATTCGTTTAGCGTACTGTACAGGAACTTTACGCACCGCCCTTACCAAAAGAATGGCCACTGCCATCACCGCAACCAATGCAATGATCTCAACGAGAAACTTGATCAGTCCGCCACCGGCTGCACCCGAAAGTGCAGTAGTAGCTTCTTGAACGAAAGAAACCGGGAGGCGAGCAATGATACCGATCATGATGATCACAGAAACACCGTTGCCGATGCCACGATCTGTGATTCGCTCACCCAACCAGAGAACAAACATGGATCCTGCGGTGAGGATAATGGTTGAAGACAACATAAAGCCGAAACCATCACCCATCAAAAACGCACCGCTTCCTTCGGTTTGCTTTTTGAGATAGAGCAAATAGGCGGGGGCTTGGAAAGCGAGAATAAGCAAAGTCAAAATACGCGTGTATTGATTGATCTTGCGACGGCCGCTTTCACCTTCGCGTTGCATCTTTTGGAAATAGGGAACTGCAACAGCCAAGAGTTGAATAACAATCGAAGCTGTGATGTAGGGCATAATACCCAAAGCAAAGATTGAAGCTTGAGAGAATGCACCACCAGAGAACATGTTGAGGAGCGACATCAAGCCACCCTTCGTCTGTTCCTGCAGCTGAGCCAAAGCATTGGAGTCGATACCGGGAAGCACCACGGTCGATCCAAAACGATAAATGGCCACGAACAGAATGGTGATGAGGATGCGCATACGCAAGTCCTCAATGCGCCAAATGTTCTTGAGAGTTTCGATTATTTTTTTCATTCGACTCTTAGATTTACGTTAGTTTTAGAGTTTCGTAGCAGTACCTCCGGCAGCCGTAATGGCAGCTTCGGCACTCTTCGAGAAAGCATGAGCTTCAACAGTGAGTTTGGTTTTGAGTTCACCGTTACCGAGGACTTTAACAAGTGTTTTGGTGTTGATGAAGCCGGCTTCAAGCAGTTCGTTCAAACCGATTTTTTCGAGGTTCTTGGCCTCGGAAAGGGTTTGAAGCGTGCTCAAATTGATCGCCTTGTATTCTACACGGTTGATGTTCTTGAAACCAAACTTGGGAAGACGACGTTGGAGGGGCATCTGACCACCTTCGAAACCAATCTTCTTGCTGTAGCCGGAGCGTGACTTGGCACCCTTATGACCGCGAGTAGAGGTACCGCCCAAGCCGGAGCCGGGACCGCGACCAATGCGCTTGCGAGTCTGAGTTGAGCCGTTTGCAGGCTTAAGAGTATGTAATTTCATAATGTCGTTACGTTTTTATTATTCTACAACAGTTACCAAGTGGTGAACCTTGCGAACCATACCGCGAGAACAGGCATTGTCTTCGAGTTCAACTACTTGATAGAGCTTGGTGAGGCCGAGCGCATCAAGGGTGCGCTTTTGATCGATGGAAGCACCGATACGGCTGCGAGTTTGCTTGATCTTTATAGTTGCCATAATGATTAACCTCTGAAAACTTTATCCATGGATATTCCGCGATGCTGGGCGACAGTGCGTGCATCACGCATTTCTGCAAGTGCGGCGATGGTGGCCTTTACAAGGTTGTGGGGGTTGGAAGAACCCTTCGACTTGGCAAGGACATTGTGAATGCCGACGCTTTCGAGCACGGGGCGCATAGCACCACCGGCTACAACTCCGGTACCTTCGGCAGCGGGGAGAAGCAACACCTCTGCTCCACCATAGCGAGCAGCTTGCTCGTGGGGAACGGTGCCCTTGATTACGGGAACCTTAACGAGGTTTTTCTTGGCAGCTTCCACGCCTTTGGCAATGGCAGCGGTTACTTCACCGGCTTTACCGAGACCGTAACCGATCACTCCCTTTCCGTCTCCCACTACCACAATGGCAGCGAACGTAAAGGTGCGACCACCCTTAGTTACCTTTGTCACACGATTGATAGCAACGAGTCTATCTTTCAATTCTTCATTGTTTGCGTTTACTCTGTTTGCCATAATCCTTAGAATTTGAGTCCACCATTACGAGCGCCTTCGGCAACTTCCTTTACGCGACCGTGGTAGAGGTAACCGTTACGGTCAAAAACTACAGTCGAAATTCCGGCTTCGATAGCCTTTTTAGCAACAGCTTCTCCTACTTTGAAAGCCTGTTCTTTCTTAGGACAGGCGTCAAGTCCAAGTGAAGAAGCGGCAACGAGTGTTTTACCGGTCTCGTCGTTGATGATCTGAACATAGATCTGCTTGTTGCTACGGAACACGCTCATGCGAGGACGCTCGGTGGTTCCGGAGATTTTATTGCGTACGCGATACTTAATCTTAACGCGTCTTGCTTCTTTTTGTTTTGTCATAATCTTAGTCGTGATTAGAATTACTTAGCACCTGCCGACTTACCGGACTTACGACGGATTTGCTCGCCGACATAGAGTACACCCTTACCCTTATAAGGTTCAGGTTTGCGGAAAGAGCGAATCTTGGCGCAAATGAGGCCGAGAAGTTGCTTGTCGCAAGAAGTGAGGCAAATATAGGGGTTCTTGTTACGCTCCATCTTGGTTTCCACAGAGACTTCCTTGGGAAGCTCAATGACGATGGGGTGGGTAAAACCTAACGAGAAGGTCACGCGGTTTCCTGCGTTTTCAACACGGAAACCAACACCGACAAGTTCCATTTCTGCTTTATACTGCTCAGTCACGCCAACTACCATGTTGTTGACCAAAGCACGATAAAGGCCATGGAAAGCCTGCTTCTGCTTTTGTTCCACTTCGCTCTCTTCATTGATAGCGAAAGTGATCTGATCATTTTCGATTGTGACAGTGATAGAGGGATCAACAGCCTGAGAGAGTTCACCCTTCGGACCTTTAACGGTCACTACATTATCCTGCAAAGTAACTTGTACGCCTGCGGGAATGTTAATCGGCAATTTACCAATTCTAGACATTTTGTTCCTTCTTATTATTAATATACATAGCAAAGAACCTCACCGCCGATTTTTTGGGTGGCCGCTTCTTTGTCAGTCATTACACCTTTGGACGTGGAAATGATGGCAACACCCAGTCCGTTAATAACACGCGGCATATCGCGGTAGCCGGTGTACTTACGCATACCGGGGGTAGATACGCGAATAAGACGCTTGATGGCACTTACCTTTGTAGAAGGATGATACTTCAAAGCGATCTTAATCGTTCCCTGAGGGCCGTCTTCTTCAAACTTGTAGTTGAGAATGTAGCCTTTTTCAAAAAGGATTTTGGTGATGTCCTTCTTCAAATTTGACGCAGGTACTTCCACAACGCGGTGTTTAGCTTGGATCGCGTTGCGAAGACGGGTCAAATAGTCTGCTATAGGATCTGTCATTATTGAGAGTTTAATTTATCGGGACTTTCCCGACAGTGTTAAAATTGAGAATTTGTCACGAAATGTGAGCGACTTACCAAGAAGCCTTGCGAACGCCGGGAATCAGACCTGCCGATGCCATTTCGCGGAACTGAATACGAGAAAGGCCGAAGAGGCGAATATAACCTTTGGGGCGACCCGTAATGGCGCAGCGGTTGTGCAAACGGATGGGATTGGCGTTGCGGGGAATGGATTGGAGCTTTTGAGCTGCCTCGAAAGCTGCCTGAGGGTCATCGCTGGTATTTACGATTTTTTTGAGGGCAGCACGCTTGGCGGCATACTTAGCAACCATCTTGGCACGCTTGATTTCGCGTGCTTTCATTGATTCTTTTGCCATATCGCGAATTAGTTGTTTTTTGCGTTCTTAAAGGGAAGGCCGAACTCTTTGAGCAATGCGTAACCCTCTTCATCGGTAGCAGCAGAGGTAACGAACGTGATGTTCATACCGAGGATGCGGTCGATGGCGTCGATATTGATTTCAGGGAAAATGATTTGTTCCTGAATACCGAGGGTGTAGTTTCCGCGTCCGTCAAACTTGCTTTCGATACCCTTGAAGTCACGAATACGGGGAAGGGCTACACGAACGAGTTTTTCAAGGAATTCGTACATACGCTCACGACGAAGAGTAACCATCACACCGATAGGCATCTTCTTACGGAGCTTAAAGTTAGACACGTCCTTTTTAGAAACGGTAGCCACGGCTTTCTGGCCGGTGATGGCGGTCAATTCATTGATGGCAACATCAATGATTTTCTTATCTGCCGTTGCCATTCCGAGTCCTTGGTTGATCACGATCTTTTTGAGGACGGGAGTCTGCATGGAAGAAGAGTAGTTGAACTGCTTCATCAACGCGGGAGCGATGCGCTCCTTATATTCTTTCTTGAGTTGTGCTGTATTCATTACTTAATCTCCTCTCCTGATTTTTTAGCGATTCGAACGAGTTTACCATCTTTGAGCTGGCGTCCGATACGAGTCGGTTTTCCGGTTTTGGGGTCAACCACGTTCAAGTTGGAAATATGAATAGGAGCTTCGGTCTTGACGAAACCACCCTGAGGATTTTTTGCACTGGGCTTTTGGCTCTTTTGAACCATATTGACACCTTCCACGATGGCGCGTTGCTTATCAACGAGCACAAGGGTAACCACTCCGGTCTTTCCCTTATCCTTGCCTGCGAGCACGCAAACGGTGTCACCCTTCTTAATATGTAACTTACTCATTTGAGATGATAGTCTTTATACTGTTGGGGGATTAGAGTACTTCGGGCGCCAAAGACACGACCTTCATGTTCACAGCACGAAGCTCACGGGCTACGGGGCCGAAGATACGGCTGCCTCTCAACTCACCGGCGTTGTTCAACAATACGCAGGCATTGTCATCAAAGCGGATGTAGGAACCGTCGGGACGACGGATTTCCTTCTTCGTGCGAACGATCAGGGCTTTTGAAACAGCACCTTTCTTAATATCACTTGACGGAATCACGCTCTTCACAGAGACTACGATGACATCGCCTACGGAGGCGTAGCGACGACGAGTACCGCCGAGCACGCGAATGCAGAGTGCCTCACGAGCACCGCTGTTATCGCAAACAGTTAATCTTGATTCTGACTGGATCATAATTACTTAGCTCTTTCTACGATTTCAACAACTCTCCAACGCTTAGTTTTGCTCAAAGGACGAGTTTCCATGATGAGCACGGTGTCACCGACGTTGCAGTCGTTTTTCTCGTCGTGTGCGTGGTACTTCTTAGTCTTGGAGACGAACTTACCATAAATGGGGTGTTTTTCCTTAAACTTGGCAGCCACAACGATGGTTTTCTCCATCTTATTGCTGACAACAACACCCTGTCGAGTTTTTCTTAAATTTCTTTCCATTCTGGATTGTGTATTGTTTTGGTTTCGGCGGTTGCTCTCTACATTCAAATGCTTCGTGCTCATTTGAGCGATGCTTCGTGCTCCTCAGTTCCTCAGTGGCCGTCTTCAAAGAGAGAAACTATGAATGCAAGAGTCACCTCCTAATTCCGTTTTTACTTCTCGTTCAACACAGTCTTCATCTTGGCGATGGTGCGACGAAGCGTCTTGATCTGTGCAGGATTTTCCAGGGGAGAGATGCTGTGGTTGAGCACCAAAGTTTCATAGGCAGCAACCTCAGCCGCAAGGCGTTCTGCAAGTTCGCCTTTGCTTTTGAGTTCACGAATTTCTGCAATTTTCATAATCAAGCTTTTTTGTCGTAGTCGTGTCTTACAATGAACTTAGTGGTCACGGGCAGCTTCTGTGCGGCGAGGCGAAGAGCTTCCTTTGCCACTTCGAAGGGTACGCCTTCGATTTCGAAGATGATGCGACCGGGAGTGATGGGGAACACATATCCAACGGGATCACCCTTACCCTTACCCATGCGGACGTCGGCAGGTTTTTTGGTAACGGGTTTATCGGGGAAGATGCGAATCCAGCTCTGTCCCTCACGCTGCATGTAGCGTGTCATGGCGATACGGGCAGCTTCGATCTGACGACCGGTGATCCAGTGTGTATCGAGGCTTTTGATACCAAAACTTCCAAAAGCGAGTTGGTTGCCGCGTTGCGCCGTGCCTTTGCTGCGACCTTTATGCGGTCTGCGATATTTTGTTCTTTTAGGCTGTAACATAACTTTCTAAACGGAATCGATTAACGGTTAGAATTTCTCTTGTTGCGGAACTGGCGACCGCCTTCGCGACGACCACCTTCGCGACGGCCGCTTTCTTTTTCTACGGTGAAGTTGGGTGCGAGGTCACGCTTTCCATAAACTTCGCCACGGCAGATCCAAACTTTGATACCGAGGATACCCACTTTGGTCAAAGCCTCAGCTTGGCAATAGTCGATGTCTGCACGGAAAGTGTGAAGGGGCGTACGACCCTCTTTGTACATTTCGCTACGTGCGATTTCGGCACCGTTCAAACGTCCGCTGATTTGCACTTTAATACCTTCGGCATTGCTGCGCATTGTGTTTTCGATGGCTTTTTTGATGGCACGGCGATAGGCGATTTTTCCTTCGATCTGGCGTGCAATGCTTTTGGCCACGATATTGGCGTCGAGATCGGGCTTTTTCACCTCGAAGATGTTGATTTGAACATCTTTGTTGGTGATTTTTTGGAGTTGGAGTTTGAGTTGCTCAACATCCTTACCTCCTTGTCCGATGATCATTCCCGGACGGCTGGTGCATACGGTAATGGTCACCAATTTGGGAGTACGCTCGATAACGATGCGAGAGATGTATTCGTAAACGCTGGTGAATTCCTTCTTATTGCCACGACCGGGCTTTTCGATGTAGCTTTTGAATCGTGCGTCGAGATATTGACGAATCTTGCTGTCTTCAAGAATATTTTCGCCGAAGTTAGAACCACCGAACCAGTTGGAGTCCCAACCGCGGATGATGCCAAGTCGGTTGGCGATAGGATTGATTTTTTGTCCCATTTCTTTTGTTTCTAATTAGTCGTTGGTTTCTTCTTTTGTTCCCACGAAGATGGTCACATGGTTGGAACGCTTGCGAATGCGGTATCCGCGACCCTGAGGTGCGGGACGCATGCGTTTGAGCGTGGCGCCTCCGTCTACGAAGATCTTTGTGATGAACAATTCGCCTTCTTCGGCTTTGCGATCATTCTTTTGTTCCCAGTTGGCAATTGCAGAGAGGAGCAATTTCTCAACGTTCTTGGCTGCTGCTTTCTTGCTGAAATGCAACGTTCCAAGAGCGCGATTCACCTCCATACCGCGCACCATGTCTACGACATAGCGCATTTTGCGGGGTGAAGAGGGGCAATCATTCAACTTTGCAAAATACTGGGTTTTGAGAGCCTCCTTGCGAGCCAAGGCGGCATTTCTTTTTCTTGCTCCCATTATTTAGATTGAGATTTTAGTTTGTAATGGATTGAGGTTTGAGGTAACACCTATGGCTTATTTTTTCTTGTTGCCACCATGGCCGCCGAACTTGCGGGTGGGTGCGAACTCACCGAGTTTGTGGCCAACCATGTTTTCTGTTACATAAACAGGGATGAACTTGTTACCATTGTGCACTGCGACGGTGTGTCCCACGAAGTCGGGGGAAATCATCGAAGCGCGGGCCCATGTCTTCACCACATTTTTCTTGCCGCTTTCGTTCATGGCAAGGATCTTCTTTTCGAGAGAAACTGCGATGTAGGGACCTTTTTTAAGAGAACGACTCATATTGCGATTCTTTTAGTGCTGTTATTTCTTACGTCTTTCGATAATGTACTTGTTGCTCTGCTTCTTGGGAGCTCTTGTTTTAAGACCCTTAGCATAGAGACCTGTACGAGAACGCGGATGTCCTCCGGACTGACGTCCCTCACCACCGCCCATGGGGTGATCTACGGGGTTCATGACCACACCGCGGTTGCGAGGCCGACGACCGAGCCAACGGCTGCGACCGGCCTTACCGCTTGATTCGAGAGCGTGATCAGAGTTGCCTACGCTACCGACAGTGGCCTTACATGCACTGAGAATCTGACGAGTTTCACCCGAAGGGAGTTTGATCACACAATATTTACCTTCGCGAGAAGTGAGCTGTGCAAAGTTACCGGCCGAACGAACGAGAAGTGCGCCTTGTCCGGGGCGAAGCTCGATATTGTGGATCACCGTACCCACGGGAATATTTTGAAGAGGAAGGGCGTTTCCGATTTCGGGAGCCGCTTCGGCACCGGAAAGGAGTTTGTCGCCAACCTTCAATCCATTGGGAGCGATGATATAACGCTTTTCACCGTCAGCATAGTAAAGAAGCGCGATACGAGCCGAACGGTTAGGGTCGTACTCGATGGTCTTTACCACTGCGGGAACACCGTCTTTCTCACGTTTGAAGTCGATGAAGCGATATTTACGCTTGTGGCCGCCGCCGAGATAACGCATGGTCATCTTTCCGTCGTTGTTGCGACCACCGCTGGCACGCTTACCGCTAACGAGAGATTTTTCCGGTACCGATGCAGTAATTTCTTCGAAAGTACCGATAGCTTTGTGTCTTTGCCCCGGTGTTGTGGGCTTAAATTTACGTACTGCCATTGTTGTTTTTAGATATTGCTATAGAAATCGATGGTCTCGCCTTCCTTCACGGTGACGATGGCCTTCTTGAAAGCGTTGGTACGACCACGGAGGAGACCAGCGCGTGTGTAGCGAGATTTGCTCTTACCTGCGTAAACCATAGTGTTAACGTCGGTAACAGTCACGCCGTAACGAGCCTCGACTTCAGCTTTGATCTGAAGCTTGTTGGCTTCGGGCTTCACGATAAAACCGAAACGATTCAGCTTTTCGGAAATGCCGTTCATCTTTTCAGAGATGAGAGGTTTGATAATGAATGCCATTACTTCGTTGTCTTGTTAATTGTGATTTACTTGGCGAGAACTTCCTCGATTTTTGCGATGGCGCTTTCCGTCACCACCATTACTCCGGCGTTCAACACGCCATAAGTATTCAGATCGGCAGCGGCGGCCACTTTTGCTTTGGGAAGATTGCGTCCGGAGAGGTAAACATTCTTGTCTACGCCGGGCATTACCACGAGGGCTTTCTTGTCGGCGAGATTCAGATTGCCGAGCATTTCGATGAAGCTCTTGGTTTTGGGAGCGTCAAAGGTAAAGTCTTCCACCACTACGAGAGCGTTTTCTTTCACCTTATAAGAGAGCGCGCTGCGACGTGCAAGTTGCTTCACTTTCTTATTGAGCTTAAAATCGTAGTCACGGGGTTTGGGACCGAACACGCGGGCACCACCTACCAAGATCGGAGAATTGATATCACCGCGACGAGCACCGCCGCCGCCTTTTTGACGTCCGAGCTTACGGGTAGAACCGCTCATTTCACTACGCTCCTTGGTCTTCGCCGTACCCTGACGTTGTGCTGCGAGATAGCGTTTCACATCAAGATAGATGGCATGATCATTGGGTTCAATACCGAAGACACTTTCATTGAGGGTTACCTTCTTACCGGTATCTTGACCCTTAATATTAAATACACTAACTTCCATGTCTTACTTTTCTACAATTACGATTGAACCATTGCAACCGGGAACACTACCCTTGATCAAGAGCAAATTGTGTTCGGGGATAACCTTTAACACTTTCAAGTTCTGAGTGGTAACGCGCTTGCCGCCCATTTGTCCACCCATGCGCAAGCCCTTGAATACCTTCGCAGGATAAGAGCATGCTCCAATCGAACCGGGTTTGCGAAGACGGTCGTCCTGACCGTGGGTCACTTGTCCGACACCACCAAAACCGTGACGTTTCACAACACCTTGAAAGCCTTTACCTTTGGAGGTTCCGGCAACGTCCACGTAGTCGTTTTCGCTAAACAATTCAACAGTAATGGCATCGCCAAGGTTGAGTTCTTGATCATAAACAAACTCAGCCAAGTGACGCTTGGGAGTAACGCCGGCCTTTTTGAAGTGTCCGAGAAGCGGAGCGGATGTATTTTTCTCCTTGGCATCTTGGAAACCTACTTGAACCGCGGCATATCCGTCATTCTCGACGGTTTTCACCTGAGTTACTACGCAAGGACCGCATTCGATAACTGTGCACGGCACGTTTTTGCCGTCGGCACTGAAAACGGAAGTCATCCCGATTTTCTTTCCTAATAATCCTGGCATTTGGAATTTATTGATTTTAAGAGTTTCGTAGCCCGTCGCAGACACTACTTTGACGGGGCGAATGGTTATTGATTAAATGCTAACGTTGTTGTATAACCGTTTGATTTTCACGGAAAAAATCCGCGGAAGAGCTTTTATCTCTTTCTTTTGCGTGTGCAAAGGTAAACATAAATCCCCACATACACAACACTAAACCCCTTAATTTTCAACGTTTTCAAAAAAAACTTGCCAGTTATCGCATTTTGCTTACCTCAGTTTGAAAACCGACCGCATGAGTTCCTCCGCATTCGGCTGCCGGTTTCCGAGAACGTCGGTCGCCGTCCGAAATGGACGGATGTGCTCATCGAAAAGCGCATCAAGACTTGCCGGCCGCCTGAATCAGAGCCGCTTCCAACGTGTTTTCGTCGGGAGCGTCGGCATCGTCGAAAGCGGCCGAAATAATGCCCTTGGCATCAATCACATAGGTACGCGGAATGCGCATGAGTGCAAACCGCTCATAAACCTTGCGATCGGTTTGTGCCGAATAGGGCAAAGAGAAACGCTGCTCACGCCAATATGCCTCCACCTCCGTTTCGGGCTGCGCACGACTGATGGGCACAAACTCCACATCGCGCAGTTCGGCAACGCCACCGCCGCGCACGCGCTCATAGAGGCGTTGCACACGGGGCAGATAGTTTCGACAATCTCCGCAGGCGGTATTGAAGAACACGATGACCGCCACGCGCCCTTTCAGCGACGCCGCCGAAATCGCGCGGCCGTCGTTCATCGTCACGGAAAACTCAGGCACGGCATCGCCCACGCGCACCACGTCGGGATTTTCTTTTTTGTCATCGGCGCAGGCAGCAAGAAAAAAGCAGAATGCCAGCGATGCCGAAATTTTGGTAAGGACAGACATTTTATCGGTTATTGATTGAACGGAAAACTGCACACGCCTTCCGACCACAAGACTGCGCCTCTTGCCCGGCCGGACAGTCGGGTGTTCGCGCGTGCGTGCATATAACTATTATAAGCCTCCTCTCCGGGCTTCCTCCAATGCTTCTTCCAAAGCCGCCCAATGTTCGGGCGTCATGTCGCGTGGCGTGAAGAGAGAAATGCCGCGGGCACCGGCTTTCAGCGATCCGAGCACGGCGGTGCGTATTTCCAAGGGCACAAGGCCGGAGTGTTCGGGATCGACGACGGAGGCTTTGTTTTTCCAATCGCGGCAAATGAAGAGGCCGCTGTAAATGGGGGCATCGCGATGCGCCACGGCTTTGACGGCCTCATCCGTCACCTCGCCCACCCATTCGGCCGGTTGGAGATAGAAATCATTGTAGTTCATCGGGAAGAAAGCATCGACGTTCCAATTTTGCCACTGTTGGCGCACCATCCATTCGGCATGGCTCGCCGGCCCCGGGAAGACGTCGGCACTCACTTTCTTGCCGCGTGCGTGTATGGCTTCGCAAATGGCATTGACGCACCGCGTGACGTTGTTGCAGCGGAACGTTGCCCAGTCTTTCACTTTGGAGGGGTCGGGCACGGTGCGAATATCCACGCCCGAAAGCCGTCGGAAATCGGCCACGCAACTGTCGCAGTAGCAATAGTCGGCCTTGGGGTATTCCTCATTCATGACCAGACCGTATTTATCCCACAAGCCGCGCGCGAGAATCACATCGGCGTAGCGGATGTAGTCGAGTTGCACGAAGTCCACTTCGGGAATGTCGGCAATGCGGCCGTATTGGTCGCACAGCCATGCCACGACTTTGGGGTTGTGAGGGTCGAGCGTGGTGTAGTAAGGCACGTAAACCGGTTTGTCGTAGGCACTCTCGCCAAGGCGATTGACGGTGTACCACGTCGAGTCCATTCCGCTCTGCGTGAGCGAGGGGATCCACGCATGATATTCGAGTCCGAGATTCTTGGCGATTTTCGCGGCGGTACGGTGTCTTTCAACGTCAAATCCGGCGTTGTAGCAAACGCCCGTCACGCCGTGGCTCTGCCATTCGCGGAAGTCGCGCTCCAAAGTGGCGGCGGTGGTGCTGTCGTCCCAACCCTGCCAGACATAGACGGGAATGCGCCGAAAGGAACAGGCCGAGAGCAGGGGCAGAAGGAGTAAGAAGAGTAAATGTTTCATGGTTTCGATTTTTCGATATGTTGAAGATGTCCTCTTTCGTCGAGAGTGGTGATGCGCCCCTCGGTGGGAGTGATGCGAATTTCAAATTTGGAACTCACGGCTTCCATTTCGATGCGCCCGCCCTCGCCCAAAGTGGCTCGATCGGCATCGGTCAACCCCAGCTGTTCGAGGGTGGCGGCAAAACGGCCGTGGGCGGCATGATAATCTTTTTGGGCATAAAACATCGCCCACGCCAAATTGTCGTCGGGCGAGATGATGCCGCCGGTACAATCGTCCAGATCTCGCTCAAAACTGACATAAGCCCACCGTTCGGGCATGTGTATGTCTATCCGCCCCGTGGGCGACCACACCCAGTTTTCTTCGGGGCCGCCGGCACGGAGCCACTGCACGCGCGAGAAATTGACGCGCCAATGCCCTTCTCCTTCGGTCAGCCCCTGCGTGTAGCCAAAGTTTTTGCGAAGCGCACGCACGGGAATGGCCATTTCGACCGTCCATCCGCGATCGGTGTCGGAGAAGCAATTAAGCGTACCCTCCACATGCACGGCGTGACGCAATCCCGAACAGTCCCAAGGCATGATGAACGAGCCTCCGCTGCGATAGGGGTGGGTCATCATCAGATCCATCATCGTATTGCGGGCATTGACTTCAAACTCATAGTAGTCTATTCCGTCGCCATCGGGATCGATGAACACCTCGAAGTCGTTTTCTTTCCAAATGATGGTGTCGCGCATCTGCAACCTCCCCACCACGTCGGGCTCTTCGAGCGTGGCAGCCACGTAGAAGTAGTCTGCGTCCCACAGCATCTGTGCCGTGGTCGCAAACTTCGGTTTCGGTTTGTTTCCGCCTTCAATGTCCTCAAAAGGTTCCGTGTGTGGCGCGCGCTGCCAATCGGGTTCGTCGAGGCGGCCGTCGATGACGATTTCGCCCGTCCTTTTCAGACAGGAATAACTCTTCGGCCGCGCGAGGAGAGAAGCATAGCGTTCGACGAGAGGGCGCGGCTCCGCGGCAACCGCCTCTTTTTGTCCCCAAGCGGAAAGCAACGAGGACGAGGCTAAGAGCAGGAATACGAGCGGTCTGTACATATATATATTATATAAGGTGTGGAGCAAAAGAGACTATCTTTGAAAAAACGGCATCTGCCAACAAGGGGACGGCAGAAACCGGGCGGTCAGTTGGACGTGATCACCTTGCCCTCGCCCCGATACAGCCGACAGGGTCCGTCGAGCAAGACGGCAACGACGGTGATGTTTTCGTCGAGCACGCTGTCGGGCACGTCGATGTAGAGATTTCCGGGCAGGTCGTTCCAATAGTTTTTGTTGTGCACCTTGTAGCGGAGCATTGCACCGTTGCCCACAACCCACACACGATGCACCTTGTTGAGCAATCCTTTCACTTCGATTGCGCCGTTGGGGCGATAGGGGAGATAGAGATAGAGCACATCGCCGGCGGCATTGAGAGTGGAATATCCCTGAAAATGCTCGGCCGGGATGCCGGCACGCGTGGCATAGACGGCTTCGGCGTGCTTCTTGTTCCAGCGGCCGAAGGTGCGGAGAATTTCCACCTGCTCTTCGGGCAGCGTGCCGTCGGCCTTGGGGGCGATGTCGAGCAGGAGGTTGCCCCCGTTCGAGAGGCAGTCCACATAGGTGCGGAGGAGCATTTGCGGCGTTTTGTAGTTGGTGTCGTTGTGCTGATACCCCCACGAATCGTTCATGGTCATGCAGAGCTCCCAATACTTGTCTTTCGGTCTCACCACGGGCACGCCCTGTTCGGGCGTGGCATAGTCGCCATGTCCCTGAATGCGACTGTTGATGACGGTGGAGGGGGCATATTTACGCAGCAGCCGCACAATGTCGGCACTGCCCCACGCTTCGGCCGTTTGTTCCCAATCGCCGTCGAACCACCACAGGTCGGGACGATAGGCGCGCGAGAGTTCTTCGAGTTGGGCGAAGTTGAAACGCCGAAACCGCTCCCAACGTTCGGGCTCGTCTTTGAGGGCATAGCGCGAGCGGGTGCGCGTAAAGTTGGGATAATCGGGGTGCGACCAGTCGAGGAGCGAATAGTAGAGCCCCAACCGGAGATTCGGCCGCCGGCGCACCTCTTCGACGAAGGGGGTGAGCACATCGCGCGCGGCAGGCGTGTTTTTGACCGTGCTGAGCGTTCCGGCCTTTGTGTTCCACAGCGCGAGGCCGTCGTGGTGTTTGGTGGTGAGCACGGTGTAGCGTGCACCGCTCTCTTCGATCAGATCCACCCACGCCTTCGGGTCATAGCGTTCGGCGGTGAAGCCGGCACACTGCGCCATATATTCGTCGTAGGGGAGATAGTTGTTGTGAAACGACCAACTCTCGCTCACCCCCCTCACGGCATAAATGCCCCAGTGAATGAAGATGCCGAGTTTGGCTTGCGCAAACCAAGCCATTCGTTCCGCCTTCTGCTCGGCGGTTTCGGCGACGACGGGAGTCTGTGCCCCCATTCGGTCATACGAAAAAAGGACGAAAAAAAGAAGAAAAAGTAACTTTTTCATAATTAGAGAAAAGGTTGAGATGCTGACGGCAAGCACGGGCAGAAACGCCTCGCAACACATCGCCGAAAGCCGTTGTCGGCAAATATATAAAAAAAAATGAAAACCACACGTCTTTTCTTCTTTTTTTTGCCGTTCAACCGCCCCTCCCCTTCCACCGACGCCCCGACCTCCCGAAACGGTGGGAAGAGCGGCCGCCTCCGAACGGCAAGGTGCAAACACGGCACAGGAAGCCGACAAAACTACATAACGAGTAGAATTTTCTAAGTAACGAGTAGGAAATTCTAAGTAACGAGTAGATTTTTCCACAAGGCCGACACGTTTGCCCCCTGCCGTTCCTCTCCCTGCTCCGCCCCTTTCCCAACGGCCGACACCGCGAAAGGCGGCAGAGAAAAAAGAGGAAAGGCACGCCGCTTTGGAAATAAATACGTATTTTTGCATTCTCATCTTGCCCGAATATACCCCGACGCGAGATGCGACCGACAACGAAACCTCCCCTCTTCTCATGCAAGCCAAAGAACTTCAAGCCGTCAAACAGCGATATGGCGTCGTAGGCAACTGCGACGCCCTCAATCGTGCGCTCGAAATCGCCCTCAAAGTGGCGCGTGTGGATCTGTCGGTGCTCATTCAGGGAGAAAACGGCGTGGGCAAGGAAATTCTGCCGCGCATCATTCACGAAGCCGGGGCGCGCAAAAACAAAAAATATCTCGCCCTCAACTGCGGAGCCATCCCCGAAGGCACCATCGACTCCGAACTCTTCGGACACGTCAAAGGGGCATTCACCGGAAGTGTGGACAGCCGAGAGGGCTACTTCTCGGCCGCCGACGGCGGAACCCTCTTTCTCGACGAGGTGGGCGAACTGCCGCTGCAAACACAAGTGCGCCTCCTCCGCGTGCTCGAAACAGGCGAATTCATTCCCGTAGGGTCGAGCGAGGTGAAACGCACCGACGTGCGCATCGTGGCGGCCACCAACGTAGACATGCAGAGAGCCATACGCGAAGGACGCTTCCGCGAAGACCTCTACTATCGCCTCGCCGCCATCGCCATCAACATGCCACCGCTGCGCGAGCGAGGCACCGACATCGACATTCTCTTCCGAAAGTTTGCCCTCGAAATGAGCGAGCGCTATCGCATGCCGCCCGTCAGGCTCAACGAAGAGGCGCGACAAATGCTCCTCGACTACCCGTGGCCGGGCAACGTGCGACAACTCAAAAACGTGGCCGAGAGCATGTCCGTCACTTCCGACGAGCGCGACATCACGCCCGACATCCTCGCACGATTCATCCCCGCAGATCCGCAACACACGCAACTCGTGGTCGGCAACGCCACACACCACACACCCGCCATCGCCGCCGGAACAAACTGGGAACAGGAACGCGACATCCTCGCACAAATGATCACCGTGTTGCGCCACGAAGTCGAAAAACTGCGAAGCGACGTCGAACAACTCAAAAAAGACCAACGCAATGCCACCATAGACAACACCGCAGCCGCGCCCTCACTCCTGCCCTACCGCCATGCAAGCCGAACGGCGGTCGAAGAAGTGGACGAGGCCGAAGAGGTGGCCTTCGAAGAGTGGAGCACACCCCGCACCGCAACAACGCCCGCCGCCACCGAAGAACCCATCCGCACGAAAGACGACGTGGAGAAAGAACTCATCCGCCAAGCCCTCGTGCGCTGCGGAGGACACCGCAAGCAAGCCGCCGAACAAATCGGCATCTCGGAACGCACACTCTATCGGAAAATCAAAGAATACGACCTCGAAGACCTCTGACCCACGCACGACACCCACCGCCCACAAAATGACCCGCCACAACCCACCCGAAATTCGCCCCGACAGCCGTTCCGCCCGATGGCACACCACCCTCCTCGGCTGCCTGACGGCCGCCACACTACTGCTGCTCACCGCATGCAGCATCAGCTACAAATTCACGGGCACCAACATCAACTACGACATCATCAAAACCCTCCAAATCGACAACATCCCCAACCGCGCACCCTATGGCTGGGCACCCATGGAGGCCATGCTCAACAACCGCCTGCAAGACCTCTATGCCAACCAAACACGACTGCGCATGGTCAAAAGAGGCGGCGACATGCACATCTCCGGAGAAATCGTGGGCTACGATCAGTTCAACAAATCCGTTTCGGCCGACGGATTCTCCTCACAAGTGCAACTGCGGATGACGGTAAACATCCGCTTTGAAAACAAAAAGGCCAACCAACGATGGGAACGACAATTCTCCTCCACCGCCCCCTACGACGCCAAACTCCAACTCTCGGCCGTGCAAGAAACCATCGTCACCGAAATGGTGCGCGACATTGCCGACCAAATCTTCAACGCCACCGTAGCAGACTGGTAGACCTACCCAACAGAACGATTATGGAAATAGCACACCTCATCCGACACCCCGAAGAGCTCAACTCCGACACCCTCTACGAGTTGCGCCGCATCGTGGCCACCTGCCCCTACTTTCATGCCGCCCGACTGCTGTTTCTCAAAAACCTCTTTCTCCTACACGACCCCACTTTCGACCAAGAACTGCGCCGAGCCGCCATACACCTGCCCAACCGACGACTCCTCTTCGACATGGTACACGGCGACAGATACACCATTGTCGCAACTCCCCAGAACACCGCCCCTCCCCCCACAGCCTCCGCCGAAAACAACGACCGGACAGCAACACTCATCGACAGCTTCCTACACACCTCGACCGCACCCGAAGGAAAATCGCCCAAGGTCGTATGCGCCGACCCGTCGAGCGACTACATGACCTACCTCTTCCAAACCCGAAAACTTACACTGCCGCCCAGCGACGACACTCCCCTCACCGACAACAACGCCGACGAAACACCGACGACGGAGAGAACAACATCGCTCATCAACTCCTTCATCGGACAACGCCAAGAGCGCATCGTTCTCAAACCCACCTCGTTCGCAAAATCCGACGAAGAAGAAAACACCGCCGAAAGCGAAGACGCACGCCCCGACGAGTCTTATTTCACCGAGACACTCGCCAAAATTTACATCCAACAAGGCAGATATGAGCGCGCCATAGAAATTATGACCAAGCTACACTTGAATAATCCGAAAAAAAGTATTTACTTTGCAGATCAAATGCGCTTCTTGCAAAAATTAGCTATCAACAACAAACACAAATCATAAATCAAATGTACACTCTCTTTGTAATTTTGGCCGTCGTGACAGCCATTTTGCTTGCTCTCGTGGTGCTCGTTCAAGAATCGAAAGGCGGCGGTTTGGCCTCCAACGTTTCCGGTGCCAACTCCGTATTGGGCGTTCGCAAAACCACCGACTTCATCGAAAAAGCCACTTGGACGCTCGCCGGTGCGCTCGTGCTGTTCAGCGTAGCCACCAGCTTTTTTGACAACCAAGAAGTAGTCGATCCCTCAGAAGTGGTGACCAACATGTCGGCACCCGCACCCCTTGCACCCACCGCGCCCGCCACACCAGCCAAGGCACCTGCCCCCGCAACTCCCGCCAAATAAGCAACACGCGAACGCAAACCCAAAACCCAAAAACTCCCTTTAAGTGTTTCGGACACTTAAAGGGAGTTTTTGCATGCCTGCTCCCCTCACGACAACACACGCCAACACACAGACACCGCCCACAACAACACGACACGAAAAAGCGTCAGAAAACACATTCGCCGATATAAATCTAAAAAACCTTCTCTATTTACAAAATAAGTCCTAAATTTACGCCACAAAATACAAAGGAATATGCAGTCCCTTTTCATCACGCTTCCATTCGTCGTTTGCACACTTTGCTTCATCACCTTTGCGCTCTATTGGCGCAAGGCCAACCCCGCACAACATATTCTCACTTTCTTTTTCTTCATAGCTTCCACGCTCTATTGGGGACATGCCGTTTATTTCAGCCACACGATGAGCATCTTTCCCGTCAGCGACAGCATTTACGCCTTTGCCACCACCGCCGTCTATCCCATATTCTATCTCTACCTCCGCCGCCTCACACATCCCGGAACAATGAGTTGGCGTTGGTGGCTCATTCTCCTCCCCGCCCTTACGATAGGAGTTTGGGCAGCCCTCCTCTACACCATCGCCCCCACCAATCCCGCCATCCACCACGGCCGATACTTGGCCATGAAAATCATAGGCATCGCGCAGATCATTGCCGTATGCACCTTGGGCTTGCACCACCTCCGCTCCTTCGACCGACAAGTGGCCAACTACTATGCCGACACCGATCAGAGAAACGTTCGCAAACTCCGTCTGCTGCTCCTTTTCTTCGTCTTGACAAGCATCGGCTCGGCCATACTCACCCACTTGGGGCGCGAGAGCTTCAACCAGTCTCTCTTCATCATTCCGGCCATAGTATTCAGCACGTTGCTCTTCTCCATAGCACACGTGGGCTACAATCAAAATTTCGACGCCGACCGCCTGCAAGCCGAATTCGAAAACGCCGACCGCAACGCGTTCCAAGAGGCAGAAGCTGAATCCCCCGAAGCTCTGATTGCCGTTTCGGCATCAAACAAGCAAACCCTACCCGACACCAGCCCGACACCCGAAAACGACGGCAACGAAAACAGCGACGAACTCCTGTTGCACCTGAAAAGGCTCATGGAGCACGAACAACTCTTCCTCCGCCCCAACCTCCTCCTCTCCGACATCACCCGACGCCTCTGCACCAACCGCACCCGCCTCTCGGCACTCATCAACCGACACTTCGGCATGGCCTTTTCCGACTACATCAACCAATTGCGCATCCGGCACGCCATTACGCTGCTCAACGATGAAAACAACACCCTCTCCATTCGCGAAATCGGAGAACACTGCGGATTTGGAACGGAAGCCTCCTTTCACCGAAATTTCAAAAAAATCACGGGGCAAACCCCGGCCGGCCTCCGAAAACGAACAAAAAGCAGAGAATAAGGCATGAAATGGACGATATAATAGTAAAATATTGACGAAATAATAGCCCCTTCCCTTAACTATATATATACATTTGCGGTAACTCTTCTCCCTCTATCGCCAAGCGGCGGTCTATCATCAGGGAAAGAGCTACCGCTTTTGTTGTCTTTCGGGTGAAACACAGATAGCGGTATCGCATTTACTAACCTTTAATCGCTTTTACACCATGAAGACATTTAGACATCTACTCTGCTTGTGTCTTCTCTTATTTCCCTTGGCGGGAAAAGCGCAATGGCAACCCGTCCAAGAGCAAGAAGACAACAACACACCGGAGCACGCACAGCTCATCTCCAATATGAGCCGTGTCACGGGAGAATTAGGGAAAACCTTAGGACAAGAACGAGATGCCTACGATTACTACAAAATCGTACTCGAAGACGACGGAAAAGTAGAGTTGGCATGGAGCTTGCCCGCCACTCAGGCACACTATTGGATCGAACTGTTTGAAGCCAAAGACGGTTTGGGAAATCTACGAGGTGGCAAACACATCAAGAGCGAAGAAACCCAAAGCGCAGTAACCCACACATTCTCTTGCGACGGATTGGCCAAAGGAACTTATTATGTGCGGTTGTATATGCAACAAAAGTTTGGAGGATATACCTTAGACTACAAACACGTTCCCCCCTCACTCACCAATGACCCGGAACCCAACGATAAGCCCGAAACGGCCGTAAAGCTCAACAGCGGAAAACAAGTGTCGGGAAGATTGGGATACAGATATCATGACTACACCGACAAATACGACCACTACAAAATCGTACTCGAAGACGACGGAAAAGTAGAGTTGGCATGGAGCTTGACCGCCACTCAGGCACACTATTGGATCGAACTATATGAAGACAAAGACGGTTTGGGGAGCCAACGAGGAAGTAAACACATCAGTGCCGAAGAAACCAAAAACGCAGCCATCCACACATTCTCTTGCGACGGATTGGCCAAAGGCACTTATTATGTGCGGCTGTATATGCAACAAAACTTTGGAGGATATACCTTAGACTACAAACACGTCCCCTCTACCTTCAAAAATGATGCGGAATCCAACGATAAGCCCGAAAAGGCCGTGCTGCTCAACAGCGGAAAACAAGTGTCGGGAAGATTGGGATACAGCTATCATGGATACACCGACCAACACGACTACTACAAAGTCGTACTCGAAGACGACGGAAAAGTAGAGTTTGCATGGAGCCTGCCCGCCACTCAGGCACACTATTGGATCGAACTGTTTGAAGCCAAAGACGGTTTGGGAAGCCAACGAGGAAGTAAACACATCAGTGCCG
>NZ_RQYI01000051.1:0-2500 GCF_003859795.1 Alloprevotella sp. OH1205_COT-284
GGTCGGCCTAGGGTAAAACCGGTGATTGGGGCTAAGTCGTAACAAGGTAGCCGTACCGGAAGGTGCGGCTGGAACACCTCCTTTCTGGAAAATCTTCGTTGTTTCTGTCTTGAAAAATAGGGCAATGAAGTAAATGTCGATCTTTTTCTAAAAAAAAAAGTTTGCAAGATCACCTCTTGTACTCTGTTCGTTTATGAAATATAATTGAGTGGAATTTCCGCTCAAACAAGGGGGATTAGCTCAGCTGGCTAGAGCGCTTGCATGGCATGCAAGAGGTCATCGGTTCGATTCCGATATTCTCCACTCTTACTGCTCATCTGCTTTGATATAGAAGAGCATACGATCTTTGACATATTGAACACGCAACAAATCTGTTGATGATTTGCCTTGAACGGCGTTTTTCATTTTTTTGAAAGTTCGCTTTCCCGATATGGTTATATCGGTTGTGCATTCATCTCAGAATAAATAGTAACTAATAAGGTAACACAAAGTACAGCTTTAAGTATATTCCCTGTATCTCTTTTTCTTATAAAGAGTATAGGCAAGAAAGTAAAAAAGGGCGTACGGTGGATGCCTAGGCTCTTACAGGCGATGAAGGACGTGATAAGCTGCGATAAGCTTCGGGTAGGTGCAAATGACCTTTGATCCGAAGATTTCCGAATGGGAGAACCCGGCAGGTTGAAGACCTGTCATCCCGCTATGCGGGAGGCTAACGTGGGGAACTGAAACATCTTAGTACCCACAGGAAAAGAAAATAATAATGATTCCCTCAGTAGTGGCGAGCGAACGGGGAGCAGCCCAAACCGATGATGTTTCTGCATGATCGGGGTTGTAGGACCACGTTGTTGCAAGATTAAGTGTAGAGGAACGTTTTGGAAAGAACGACCGCAGAGAGTGACAGTCTCGTACTCGAAACGCTTATGAAGCATAGTGGTATCCTGAGTAGGTCGGGACACGTGAAATCCTGTCTGAATCCGGCGGGCCCATCCGCCAAGGCTAAATACTCGTAAGAGACCGATAGCGTACCAGTACCGTGAGGGAAAGGTGAAAAGCACCTCTATGAGAGGAGTGAAAAAGTTCCTGAAACCGTACGCCTACAAGCGGTCGGAGCACCCTTTTGGTGTGACGGCGTGCCTTTTGCATAATGAACCTACGAGTTACCGTCGTTGGCCAGGTTAAGTGTGATGACGCACGTAAGCCGAAGCGAAAGCGAGTCTGAATAGGGCGTCAGAGTCAGCGGTGGTAGACGCGAAACCAAGTGATCTACCCTTGTCCAGGTTGAAGTTCCGGTAACACGGAATGGAGGACCGAACCAATAAGCGTTGAAAAGCTTCTGGATGAGGTGAGGGTAGGAGTGAAAGGCCAATCAAACTTGGAGATAGCTCGTACTCCCCGAAATGCATTTAGGTGCAGCCTCGGGCGTTCCCTGTGTGAGGTAGAGCGACTGATTGGATGCGAGGGCTTCGCCGCCTATCAAGTCCAGACAAACTCCGAATGCGCACAGGCCAAGCCCGGGAGTGAGGGCGTGGGTGCTAAGGTCCACGCCCGAGAGGAGAAGAATCCTGACCATCGGCTAAGGTCCCTAAATTCCGGTTAAGTTAAACTAACGAAGTGTGGTCCCGGTGACAGCTAGGATGTTGGCTTGGAAGCAGCCATTCATTCAAAGAGTGCGTAACAGCTCACTAGTCGAGGGACTATGCGTGGATAATACTCGGGTATCAAATCGGATACCGAAGCCATGGGATACTTTAAGTATCGGTAGGGGAGCATTCCAATTGCCTTGAAGATGAGAAGCCAATTCTTGTTGGAGCGATTGGAAACGCAAATGTAGGTATAAGTAACGATAAAGAGTGTGAGATGCACTCTCGCCGCAAGACTAAGGTTTCCGGGGCAACGTTAATCGTCCCCGGGTCAGTCGGGTCCTAAGGCTCAGCCTAATGGCGAGGTCGATGGCAGAAAGGGTTAATATTCCCTTACTATCTTATTTGGCGATGTGGAGACGGAGTAGTGACACTTCCGCGAGCTGACGGAATAGCTCGTTAAAGGGTTTAAGCGATGAGGAGCATAGGCAAATCCGTGCTCCGAGCCCAATCCCGATAGTATGCAAAGTCCTTGTGACTGCGCAATAGCGAAGGTAATCAGACTTCCAAGAAAATCCGCTAAGCTTAACATCTAAGATACCCGTACCGTAAACGGACACACGTAGTCGGGTTGAATATACTAAGGCGCTCGGAAGATTCATGGTTAAGGAACTAGGCAAATTGACCCTGTAACTTCGGGATAAAGGGTCCTCATAGCGATATGAGGCGCAGCGAATCGGTCCAGGCAACTGTTTAACAAAAACACAGGACTGTGCAAAATCGAAAGATGCGGTATACAGTCTGACACCTGCCCGGTGCCGGAAGGTTAAGAGGAGAGCTTATCAGTAATGAGACGGTTTGAATTGAAGCCCCGGTAAACGGCGGCCGTAACTATAACGGTCCTAAGGTAGCGAAATTCC
>NZ_RQYI01000052.1 GCF_003859795.1 Alloprevotella sp. OH1205_COT-284
AGAAGAAAATAAACAGAAGACCAAGACAAAAACTCGATTTTGAAACACCTAAATCGGAGTTCTACAAAAGAATATCATAATTTTGCACTTACTGGTTGACTCTACGAACGAAAGAAATGGGACGAATGGTGGTGAAAAGTGTACTTTCGCTTGGCAAATTGAGGGGCAAGTGCTAAATTTGCACGGAATTTTCAATACACACATCATTTCTAAAAACACACAATTTATCATGGCATCTTGCGATACGCTCTCCGAATACCTCAAAAAAGAAGGTTTCTGCCCCGAACCCACCGAATTTGGTTTGCAGTTCAAATATCAAACGCTCGACTTCATCCACTTTCGCGATGAGGAAGACGAGCTGTTTTTCAATCTTTTCTTTCCGCAGATTTTCCAAGTGACGGAAGAAAACCGCCTCGACGTTTTGGCCGCAATCGACCGCGCCAACGCCGAAGTCAAAGTGGCCAAGGGCTCTATTCGTTTCGGAAACGCCGTTTGGGTCGGGGTCGAGATGTTGCTGAGCGACAACTACGACTTGGGCGACATCGTGCCGCGTTCGCTCAACATGATGCTCTACTATCGCGACATGTTCTATCATGCCTTTGCCGAAACTCCTTCGGGAAAAGCACTCATGAAAGCCGCCGGGCAGGAGCAGGCGTAAGACGGACGTCGAACGCCGAATTGCCGAGCAGGCATCTTTTCTTTGTCGAAGAGATGCCTGCTCGTTTTTTTCGTCTTTTGCTTTTTGCCTTTTCTAAACCGAGAAAAGAAGGGAGCGGTATGGCCGAATTTGCTATTTCTTAGATAGCAATTTCTCTTTGGATAATTTTTCTTTGTTAAAAGAACTGTATAATTTGTCCATTTTTTGCTTTTCATTAAAACTTTACGACTTTCTTTCCTGTCGTTTTTTTTAGAGAAATCGTATCTTTGCCGTGTGAAACTTAGAAATTTACATTCTAAATCTCCTCAACGTTGATATTTTAGTTTAAAAATTTAATATATAATACCATGAAAAGAATTTTTACTGCTTTTCTCTGTTTATTCGCCATGGTAGGAATGGCGCAGATTACTTTGCCTTTTGAATATAAGGAAGGAGACTTCCCAACAGGTATGACAGGAAATGGACTGGGGAGATACGTAGATATAAAAACGAAACTTAAATTCGACAAGCAAGGAGACGAACTGATTCTTTCACTTCCTTCCCTCCCACAGAGTTGCGTTTTAGAATATAACATAAAGAGGAATGGCGGAGAGAATCAGCATAATATCTTCGATGTTGAATGTTCTAATAATGGCACAACATATACAATATTAAAACATTATACCAATAACTTTGCCACAAATTTAAAACACGAAAGTCTGCAGATTCCGGCTGCAACAATGTCTATTCGTTTTAAATATACACAAAGAAAAAAGAGAGGCAATGTCGGAATTGGTATGATAAAAATCAACTCACTTCTCCTCATAATTGGCGAGAGTGGTTACACAACTTTCTATTGTGGTTATCCTTACAAAATGCCTACCGGTTTGACGGGAAATACTGTTAAAGTCTCGGGAATGAATGTAACGCTGACGCCCAGCTACGCATCAGGAAGCAATGTTCCCGCCAACACTCCGCTGTTGATTTCGGGTACGGAAGGCAATCATACAGCAACAATTCTTACCGAAACAGTTCCTGCTTTTTCGGGAACCAATCTTCTCAAAGGCACATTGACTGAGCAAGCAATAACAGCTCCCGCAGGCGGAATGGTTTATGTCTTTGCGAAAGACGACACCGACGGCCTCGGCTTCTATTGGCAGAATGGAACAGACGGAACGACTTTGACCAATGCCGCCGGTAAGTGCTATCTTGAAGTATCGGGTGGATCGGGCGTGCAAGGTTTCCGTCTTGACGGAACGCTTACGGCGATTGAAGCCGCTGCCACCGAAAAGGCCGACGAACAGATTTACGACCTCAGCGGACGCCGCGTGAACAATGCAGGTCGCGGTCTGTATATCGTCAATGGCAAAAAAGTAATCCGATAAAGATTTTTGATTTTACCCTTAAAACAATATGAACATGAAATCATACAAAAGTCCTATTGCTACGGAGATCGCTCTGCAATCCGAACAACTCATTGCTACTTCTCCTATGAGTGTGCACAATAAAACCACCACTGCCGAACAGCTCTCACAAGAGTATTCTGCTAACGATTGGGCGGACAGCGACATCTTCGAATAACAAAACTCCAAGGATGTTGTGAAACGAATGAAACGATGAAATCGTTCGTTCGGAGTAGCACTGATCTTCATATAATCCCTGCTTTGAGAATACATTGGGAACTCGAAGCAGGGGTTATTTTTTGTGGCAACGGGCCGCTCCTTTGTAAGCATCCGAAATCCGCCGACTTTTCTATGGCGTTTTTTTCTTTCTACCTTTGCCAACAAAAACACCATGTTTAATTTGAATTATTGCTGTCCGGTAGAAAACTGAACCAACCTCAAAACTCGCTGTTATAAAGTAACTTACTATGAAAAACGAAATAGGAGCTTGTGTTTTCCCATACTATCATTTCTGACATGGTCAAGCTGCTTTTCTGTTCGTAAAGCCCTTTTAGAAAGCCGTTTTTACAAAAAATGAAGGATTTTAGCTCAAAATCTCTAACCTCTTAAATTTTCCGGACAGTAAAAATAACGAGTAGAAAATTTTAAGTAACGAGTAGATTTTTCTGCTCGTTACTTCGTTTGCTCTACTTTTGAAGTAAGATGCGTTCCGACGCATTAAAAATATATTTGGACAAACCGAAGAGAAGGTGAGGCCATTCTTCGTGAAAAAGCAACTTTTTCTGCCCCTACCGGGAGTTTTTGTTATTTTTGTCTACATTGTCTACACTTTCCTTGTTAAGTTATAGATATATAGGGGATTGCGAATGTAGACAAAGCGGAAAATCAACTACATTCGTTGTTGCAACCTACACACTGCATCGGGAAGGCGTGCAAAGATGTGAAATCGTTCGTGTAGGCAGTGTAGGTTTTGGGAAAATCTGTCTACATTCTTTTTTGTCTGTGTATCATTGCCTTAGCCTCCTTCCGTGTATATTGGAAATCTGTTGTATACACTTTCATTTTGCTGAAATTCAGTGAGATGAAAGGCGTAGTGTATGTTTTTCGACAATTTTACGAAAAGAACTTTGTAGAGAGCCCACATAACGAGCGATTGCCCCCTAAAAACTACGTTTGACGTGTTGCCAAAAGTGCGTTCGGCCAGCTCGGGGAAAATGGGGGCGGTCTTGCAGCGGCTTCGTTGCGGAGGAGGTGTGCTTTTGCAGCGATCCCGTCATCCTCTCTTTCGTCGATTTTATGGAAAATCTTCAAAAAGAAGAATGCAAAATTTGGGCAGGAGCAAGGGTAATGTCCGAAAAAGTGTGTAAGATTTCCCTCCGTTCCTCCCCCAGGCTTTGGGTTAACCCAAAGCCTGGGGGAGTTTTGTGGTGTTGATTTTAGGTTATCGTTTTACTGTATTTCCCATTCTCTAAAGTACGGCAGTCTCCTTGCATACGC
>NZ_RQYI01000053.1 GCF_003859795.1 Alloprevotella sp. OH1205_COT-284
TTCCTTTCACAAGTCCGCTTTTCGGGAGAATTTCCCCTTTGGGCGTCGGTGCTTTCGGAATGGATTGCGGAGGCAGGTGAAGGCAAACGGTGTTTTTGCTTTCACCGGTAAGGTCTGATATTCAGTGGATTAAGTTTTCCTTTTTGGCTTTGCCTTCACTTGCCTTCGCACGAAATGCGTTGATGTTGAGAGAGATAGTCGTTTTTGCGAAGGCAAAACGCGAAAAATATGTTTTTTAGGGTATGGAGGCTTGTTTTGAGGCGTGAAACCCATTTTTTAGGGTTACCCTAAAAAAATGAGAGGCTTGTAGGGAGCAGCCCGATTGCTTCGGGGCAAGATTAAATTGAAATGCTTGCCTTTGCCGTGTGAAACATCAAAGGTTTGGAACATGGGTTTCATTACTCCTTTTTTCAGATAACTTCTAAACCGATGAGGGGCTCTTTCATTCGCTTCTTCTCTTCGCGTTCTAAACCAAACTGTTTGTAATCTCAAATGGCAAACATTGGTGATAAATGTCTGTTTTGTGGGATTGCAGATGAAAAATGCCAAGATTGGCAATTTTTGTATGATGTCGATTTGCGCAAATGAACGTATTTCGTTATATTTGCGTTGTAAAACCGCCAAGATTGGCAAAAAAAGTATATGGTGTGGAGATAAAAAGAGATCGGTATCTCAGACAATTGATAGAAAGCCGCCAAAACGGCTTCATCAAAGTAATAACAGGGATTCGCAGGTGTGGTAAGTCATACCTTTTGAATGTTTTGTTTTATCGCTATCTGTTGGAACATGGTGTGGCAGATGATCATATTATTCGGATTGATCTTGAAGACCGTATGAACAAGGATTTGAGAAATCCGGATACGATGCTCCGTTATGTTCACGATAAGATCAAAGATAAAGAACTCTACTATATTATTATAGATGAGGTGCAATTGATGAATGAATTCGTTGATGTCTTGAACAGTTTCCGCCATATCGAAAATGCCGATACATACGTAACGGGGAGTAACTCTCACTTTCTGTCATCCGACATCCCGACAGAGTTTCGTGGTCGAGGAGAGACGATTCATGTGAATCCTCTTTCTTTTTCGGAATTTTATTTTGCCGTGGGCGGAGATAAACAAGACGTATGGCGAGAATATTATACTTATGGTGGCTTGCCTCTTATTCGATCTTTTGATACGGAACAAAAGAAGATAAGTTATTTGAAGAATTTGTTTGAAACGGTTTATTTGGCAGATATTATTGAGAGGCATAAAATCAAGAATGAAAATGAGATGCGTGAGCTGGTGCTTATTCTTGCGTCGTCCATAGGGGCACCGTGTAATCCTACAAAGTTGTCGAATACGTTTAGAAGCGTGAAAAATGTGAAGATTGCCGGTCATACCATTTCTAATTATCTTGCCTATTTATCGGAATCATTTCTATTGAATAAAGCAATACGCTATGATATAAAAGGAAAGAAGTATATCAATACGCTTTCTAAATATTATTTTGCAGACATTGGTTTGAGAAACGCCATTCTTGATATGCGCCAACAAGAGGAAACGCATATCATGGAAAATATCATCTACAACGAACTGCTTGTGCGTGGTTACAGAGTTGATGTCGGAATGGTGGAGATAAAGAGGCCTGATAAGGACGGAAAGTGGATGCGTATTCAGTTGGAAGTGGATTTTATCGCAACTTTGGGTAGCAAGAAGTATTATGTGCAATCTGCTCTGTCTGTCCCGAATAGAGAAAAGGAGATACAGGAATCTCGTTCGTTGATAAACATCAATGATTCTTTTAAGAAAGTCATTGTCGTCAAAGACCATATTATGCCTCGCCGAAATGAGGAAGGAATACTCACTGTCGGGCTATTTGATTTTCTGCTCAATGAGGATAGTTTGGATATGTGAGAGGCACGAGCCCTGCAAAACCACATATTAGCGGCTGGTTTCTTTGGAGCGGAGAGAGGCTTCGGAAAGGAGGGGTATTTCTTGTAAATTGTTATCCTCGCATTTCAATTTTCGTGTGTCTGAATAATTCTTTGAAATTTTCCGTGTGTTTGTTTGGTTGCAAAGTAGTTTTGTTTTACTTTTGCACTCGCAATCGGAACGCAAGGCGAGCTTGCTCGCAACGATGCGCTCTTATGGATCGTATGGTTTTGTTTCGTTTTGCAAATTGTTCTTTGAAAGATTTACATACATAACATATTGTTGAGAAGTACAATGAAACAATGATCATGAGGGTTCATTTTTTTGAACTTTCGGGTAAAAATGATTTTGTACCGTCAATACTCAATATATACAATAGGAAATGTTCTGAGCGATTTTAGAATCAACTTGAAATAAAATATTTACAATGAAGAGTTTGATCCTGGCTCAGGATGAACGCTAGCTACAGGCTTAACACATGCAAGTCGAGGGGCAGCGGGGGAAGAGCTTGCTCTTTCTGCCGGCGACCGGCGCACGGGTGCGTAACGCGTATCAAACCTGCCGCATACTCGGGGATAGCCTTGCGAAAGTAAGATTAATACCCGATGTTATTAAGTTCTCGCATGAGAATTTGATCAAAGATTTATCGGTATGCGATGGTGATGCGTCTGATTAGGTAGTAGGCGGGGTAACGGCCCACCTAGCCATCGATCAGTAGG
>NZ_RQYI01000054.1 GCF_003859795.1 Alloprevotella sp. OH1205_COT-284
ATTAGCTATATATAAAGGACTTTGAAAAAAGCATTTTAGCGAAATTCTTATTCGTTTATACCTCCATCACTCCAAATTCCGGATGAACCTTAAAAAAGTCGATCCCCCATAGAAACGGTAATGTCCGATCTTGGTTCATCGTAAGCCCTATTATTCTTGATTTGCTATTTTATTTCAGATACTGTCCTATAAAAGTGTGTAAGCTCCCAAGTTCTTAAATTTGTGATGTCTTTAAAAATGAAACTAAGAACAATGGAGGTTACGATGCAACAAAGATCGGAACTAATTTCCGAAATGGCCTATAGCGAGGCTGGTTTTAATGAGTTGATGCGTGTTTTGTTGGATGGCTTTTCCAAACAGGAGCGTTCTCTCTTTCTTCAAGAATATCCAGGGGAGAAGGGCAATGGCTTTCGTCCTCGCCGTTGGCGGGGCTATGGTTGTAGCTTCCAACTTCGCATCCCTCGCACGCGTTCCGGTGCTTTTCAGCCTCTCATCCTTGGAATTTTATCCTCCCAGGAGAGTGAGCGTGCTCTTCTCTTTCACGAGTTGTATGCTCGTGGTCTTTCCTGCGAGAATATTGCTGAAGTTTGCGAGCGTATTTATGGGCATCATTACAGCAAACAGCAGGTAAGTCATTTGGCAGGCGCCTGTTATGAAGAGATTAACGAGTGGCTTTCTCGTCGTCTTTCTCCTCGCTATTTAGCGGTCTATATTGATGCCACCTTTTGCTCCACGCGTCGCGATGGGAGTGTATGGAAGGAAGCCTACTATACGATGCTGGGACTTCTACCCGATGGTAGTCGTGAGGTACTCACGGTGGTGAATCATCCCACGGAGGGAGCGATAGCCCGGGAGATGGAGTTGCAGGCGCTCAAAGAGAGAGGAGTAGAGCAGATAGACCTCATCGTATCTGATGCTTTGAGTGGGATAGAGAATGCTATTTGTTCGACTTTTCCCACGGCCTTACATCAACTTTGTGTGGTTCATCTCAAGCGTCAGATCTTGAACACGGTTTCTGCGAAGGATAAGGCAAAGATGAGCCAGGAGTTGACAGAACTCTTTCCCGTGGAGAAGACGAACTTGACTCCCCTTGCTGCCTATGAGAATTTGTGTATCTTTGCGCAGCGTTGGGGCAGAAACTCCCCAAGTCTTGCGCGCTTAGGCAGGGAAAGGAATGCTGCCTATTTCACCTATTTGCGCTTCCCAGAGGAGCTGCGACGTATGATTTACTCGACCAATTGGGTGGAGCGTCTCAATCGCAGTTACAAGCGTACTTTACTTATGCGTGGGGCGATGCCTTCGGCTGCTTCTGTGGTTTATCTCTTGGGGGCTGTGGCCAAAGAGAAAAGTGAAGGTACGTATGCCAGAAGGTTGCCCTATTTCAGAGGATGGACGATAAGATAAAACGATAATCATAAAATCGACACCACAAATTTCCTCCCCCGCTTGGGGTACCCCAAGCGGGG
>NZ_RQYI01000055.1 GCF_003859795.1 Alloprevotella sp. OH1205_COT-284
TTCCAGAAAGGAGGTGTTCCAGCCGCACCTTCCGGTACGGCTACCTTGTTACGACTTAGCCCCAATCACCGGTTTTACCCTAGGCCGACCCTCGCGGTCACGGCTTTCAGGCACCCCCGGCTTTCATGGCTTGACGGGCGGTGTGTACAAGGCCCGGGAACGTATTCACCGCGCCATGGCTGATGCGCGATTACTAGCGAATCCAGCTTCACGGAGTCGGGTTGCAGACTCCGATCCGAACTGAGAGAGGTTTTAAAGATTAGCATCCGCTCGCGCGGTAGCGACCCTCTGTACCCCCCATTGTAACACGTGTGTAGCCCCGGACGTAAGGGCCGTGCTGATTTGACGTCATCCCCACCTTCCTCACATCTTACGATGGCAGTGTCCACGGAGTGCCCGGCATGACCCGATGGCAACCGAGGAGAAGGGTTGCGCTCGTTATGGCACTTAAGCCGACACCTCACGGCACGAGCTGACGACAACCATGCAGCACCTCTGACGGCGTCCGAAGAAATAGGCATCTCTGCCTAAGGCGCCGACAGTTCAAGCCCGGGTAAGGTTCCTCGCGTATCATCGAATTAAACCACATGTTCCTCCGCTTGTGCGGGCCCCCGTCAATTCCTTTGAGTTTCACCGTTGCCGGCGTACTCCCCAGGTGGTATACTTAATGCTTTCGCTAAGCGACTTACAATATATCGCAAATCGCGAGTATACATCGTTTACTGTGTGGACTACCAGGGTATCTAATCCTGTTTGATACCCACACTTTCGAGCCTCAGCGTCAGTAGCACTCCGGAAACCTGCCTTCGCGATCGGAGTTCTTCGTGATATCTAAGCATTTCACCGCTACACCACGAATTCCGGCTTCCCTGCGTGCACTCAAGAATACCAGTTTCAACGGCAAAGTATGGTTGAGCCACACTATTTAACCGCTGACTTAATATCCCGCCTACGCTCCCTTTAAACCCAATAAATCCGGATAACGCTCGAACCTTCCGTATTACCGCGGCTGCTGGCACGGAATTAGCCGGTCCTTTTTCTGAAGGTACATACAATAAGGGACACGTCCCTTCTTTTATTCCCAACTAAAAGCAGTTTACAACCCATAAGGCAGTCATCCTGCACGCTACTTGGCTGGTTCAGACTCTCGTCCATTGACCAATATTCCTCACTGCTGCCTCCCGTAGGAGTCTGGACCGTGTCTCAGTTCCAGTGTGGGGGACCTTCCTCTCAGAACCCCTACTGATCGATGGCTAGGTGGGCCGTTACCCCGCCTACTACCTAATCAGACGCATCACCATCGCATACCGATAAATCTTTGATCAAAT
>NZ_RQYI01000056.1 GCF_003859795.1 Alloprevotella sp. OH1205_COT-284
GCCGCGGGAGAAGTGATTTGGAATGCCCGGTTGTGAGCTTGGAGCTCCGCCTCCTCTTCACGCGTGAGATGCGTGGGAAGTCCGGCGGAGAGTTCGGCACGGAGCTGCGCATAAAGTTGGGCGTGGTCGATGTCGGAACAATCGATGGGAGCAACCACCTCGATGCAGAGAAAACGACGGGAGCCGGTCAGGTCGGTCAGCAGTTGCACCTCGTTGCTCGTGGCGATGAAAGAGGCCGTGCGAGAAAGCGAAAGATATTGCTGACGATAGGCACGACGCCGACAGATGCGGGGGAGTTGAAGGAGATTTTTGAGCATGGACATCTGGCGAGCCGTGAAACGGTCAAACTCGTCGAGGTTGATCAGTCCGAGTTTGGTCATTTGAGCCTCGACGCTGCCGGTGGTGGTGAGGTGGAGGTGCTCGGTGTAGTAGTCGGCGAGAGCGGGCGGCATGAGCGATCGACAAAAGGTGCTTTTGCGCAACCCTTGCGACTGACTGACGAGCAGGGGGACGAGCGCATTGGCCGTGATGAGAGGAAGCCCCAGCCATTGTGCCGCAAGACTGCGCAGCCAAACGCGAAAACCCTTTTCCCAAACGGGAAGAGAGGAGATGCGACGGGCAAGGGGCAGGATGCGATCTTCACCGTCCCATTCGGGCAGGCGATTCATGTAGTCGGCCAGAGGGGGATGAAGAGGAAGCCACTCCGAATGCAGCAGCCGCTCCACGTCCACGCTCCACGCTCCGAGCCCATTATCGACGGCATCGATGGTGAGTGTGTTGAAAACCCGGCGATCGACGGTGCGGAAAGGAAGATCGCTGTCTTTGAGGCGAAATTCGGCTTCCTCGGTGAGCAGATTGAAACGGAAATCATATTGTTTTTGGAAGTGTTCAAACAATCGCCGGTGAAGATCGGCGGTTTTCTTTTTGGAAAGAAGAGAGTTTGAGGGAAGCGAGGTGTCGTGCCGAGGCTTTTTGGCGAATGAAGGGCGAGGTCTAAACAGCGTGCGCACACCTTGAAAGAGGTGACGGGCGATGCGATGAACAAGTTGTTGCATAATACGGATTTTTTCAGACATTGAATGATGTGATTAAAATTAGAGATGTTTTTCAAGCAATCAAACAGAGGGGCTCTTGTCGATGAGTTGAGAGAAGCCGCCTCTATGGATATAGGGAAAAAGAAAA
>NZ_RQYI01000057.1 GCF_003859795.1 Alloprevotella sp. OH1205_COT-284
AGCTTACGATGGAACAAAGATCGGAATTTATTTCTGAAATGGTCTCTAGTGAGGCCGGTTTTAACGAACTAATGCGTGTGTTATTGGATAGTTTTTCCAAACAAGAACGCTCTCTTTTTCTCCAAGAACATTCGGGGGAACAAGGTAATGGCTTTCGTCCTCGTCGTTGGCGGGGGTATGGATGTAGTTTCGAACTTCGCATTCCTCGCACACGTTCAGGCGCTTTTCAGCCCCTGATTCTCGGTATTTTGTCTTCCCGGGAGAGTGAGCGAGCCTTGCTTTTCCACGAGTTGTATTCCCGTGGCCTTTCTTGTGAGGACATCTCGGAGGTTTGTGAACGCATTTATGGCCATCATTACAGCAAACAGCAGGTGAGCCACTTGTCCGGCGCTTGTTATGAGGAGATCAGCCAGTGGCTCTCTCGCCGCCTCTCGCCGCGCTATTTGGCGGTGTATATCGACGCCACTTTCTGCGCCACACGCCGCGATGGGAGCGTTTCGAAGGAGGCTTATTACACGATGTTGGGGCTGCTGCCCGATGGTAGTCGGGAGGTGCTCACCCTGGTGAATCATCCCACGGAAGGGGCGATAGCTTGGGAAATGGAACTGCAAGCCCTTAGGGAGCGAGGAGTGAAGCAAATCGACCTGATCGTCTCTGATGCTTTGAGTGGCATTGAGAATGCCGTTTGCTCGGCTTTTCCCACGGCGCTGCATCAGCTTTGCGTGGTTCACTTCAAACGTAAGGTGCTGAATTGCGTGTCCGCCAAAGACAAGGTGAAGGTGATCGAGGAGTTGAAAACGCTCTTTCCTGTGGAAGGAAGGGTCGTCTCTCCGCTCGAAGCTTATGAAAATTTGCGTACCTTTGCCCAGCGTTGGGGGAGGAAATACCCCTCTCTTCTGCGCTTAGGGCAGGAGCGCAACGCGGCTTATTTCACCTATTTACGCTTTCCCGAAGGGGTAAGACGTATGATTTATTCGACCAACCGGGTGGAACGCCTCAATCGCAGTTATAAGCGCACCTTGCTCATGCGTGGGGCTATGCCTTCGGCCTCCTCCGTAGTTTATCTCTTGGGGAGTGTGGCTCGAGAGAAGACCGAGGGGGCGTATGCAAGGAGACTGCCGTACTTTAGAGAATGGGAAATACAGTAAAACGATAACCTAAAATCAACACCACAAA
>NZ_RQYI01000058.1 GCF_003859795.1 Alloprevotella sp. OH1205_COT-284
GGCAAAAATGCTCTCTTTTTCATTTAATGGTCAAATGTACTCCTATAATAGTTGAACTCCCTAGTGTTTATCGGGGTTGTAAGCCCCTAATATGTTTCCAATAAGCAGTTCTCGCCTCTCTTTCGAAAGTCCTCGATGAAGACGCAATCTCATCTTCAATACAGAGTTAAGAGACTCAATAGCATTGTTAGTGCGTGGAACTTGATCGGCAGGGAAATTCTCAAAGGTAAATAGTGCATTTAGATTGCGTTTTAAACTATAAAAAGCACTTCTCGTTCTTCTATGAGTGAAGTGCCATTTGCCATCTTCACCATAAGACTTCTCTTGCAAAAAATCTTTCCACTTTTGCTCCCATTTTTCAAGAGATGCCTCAAAGTCTAGACGACTAGATTGTGTAAGTTGATGCGCCAATGCCTTGAGTTCTTTGGCCGCAGGTAAGCGAGGATTAGTGGTGAGCAAATGTCTTATTCGCTGAAGCTGGTGAAACTGACAATACTGATAAGTTATCTCAGGGAATGCCTCCTTAATACCTGATAATGCGTCACTTACAATGGCTCTGATTGTAAATCCTTGATCTTGGAGACAGGAAATACCAGCTTGATAATCACTAATTCTCTCCTTACCACGTAAGAAGCGATAGTGTAATACTCTGTGGCTTGAAGCATCCATGAAAATGACTACTCCAAAGTTTCGACCCCAATAGGTGGCATCCATTTGTAGCGTTATAGCAATGGGGTGAATTCTGTAAGAAACAGCCTGACTTTGGGGTACGTTTTTGAGATATCGTTGTAGGGTAGAAACTGAAATACCATATTTTTGAGCTGTTTCAAGCAATGTATGGCGCCCTTGTAAATAGAACTCAACAATGGCAGCCTTATTAGGCTTTTCACGACCACTAAAATAGCATTGACAACTCTTGCAATACCAATACGAGGCACCACGTTTAACTCCTTTGCGGATTACAGCATGAGAACCGCATTTCTGGCACTTTTTTTACGATGATATTCCATTATAGCATTATAAACACCTCCAAAGGTATGAAAAAGAGAGCATTATGCCCCCTTTCAGGAGTACATTTGACCATTAAGCC
>NZ_RQYI01000059.1 GCF_003859795.1 Alloprevotella sp. OH1205_COT-284
TAAACATGAGCAGATTATCGGCACAAGCACAAAAACGGTCGGGGTGGACACGCTTGACGGTATCTTTATGCCTTCAAGCAATATCCCTACGGAGTGGACTTTCGCCCCTAAACGGCAGTATGAAAACATCACATTGACTTTCAACAAGGATTGGATAGAGCAAATGGATACGGCTTGCGAAACCTATATCGGTCGGTTGCTCCAGTCGGACAAGTCTTTTTATCTCTTCGAGACTATCACACCTGCGATGCAACAAGTATTGGATGGCATCAAGGCGATAGCCAAAAGCAATGCGTCTTTCTCTCCCCTCCATCTGCACGGAAAGGCAATAGAGTTGCTGACAATATTCCTTGAAAAACTCGAAAAGCGTTCGGAAGTAAAGTAAAATCTCTTTCCAACTTGAATTTGAACGATGTGGAGGCTGTCTTCCGTGTCCGTCGTCAGATTTTACAAAGTTTGAACAACGTACCGAGCATTCCCGAACTGGCACGTGAAGCAGCAATGAGCAGTTCCAAACTACAAAAATGCTTCAAACAGGTTATCGGCAAGGCGATTGCCGAGTATGCCCTATCCGAAAAGATGGAATGGGCAAAACGTTTGCTTTCCACTCGTCTTTACTCTGTATCCGAAGTAGGCTATAAAATCGGATATGCCAATCTCAGCCACTTCACAGAGGCTTTCCGCAAATATCACAGAATAAAACCCAAACAATATCTCGACTCTTTGTAGAATTGAGAAAGTACACGGCTTTATCTGTGTTGCCATTTCTCTTGAAATTCACGAGTCAGTTGCACGATTTCACCTCCGATTATTGCTAATTCAAGTGTCAGTTTCTCCAATTTTGCGAGCATGGCAAAGACTTTCTTCTCTGTAAAGTTGCTCTTCATTGCGACTAAAGTCTGGTTGTAATTGACTCCTACACTGCGGAATTGTCCGTACAAAGTTGTCAGTTTCTGGTAGTAATCAAGCAAGGAACGGTCGACTTTTATCACACGGAAAGTCTCATTAAATACCCTCGCTTTGATAAACAGGGACAAACTTTGTACACCACTTTCCTCTTTCATCGTGAGGAAATGAGCGTATTCCATCGGTGTGAAATTGACCGAAACACGCTTTTCTGTCTTCTCTTTGGAGCGTGCGCTCCGAATTTTCTTCATTTCCATTTCTTACTTTG
The DNA here is from genome assembly GCF_003859795.1 of Alloprevotella sp. OH1205_COT-284. Lineage (GTDB taxonomy): Bacteria > Bacteroidota > Bacteroidia > Bacteroidales > Bacteroidaceae > Alloprevotella. Next base: position 1,175 of record NZ_RQYI01000059.1, read on the forward strand.
GATTTTAGTGTTTCACGACGTCACCAGCATTTGAGGCATTGCGTTCTCTCTTTCAAGAAAAAACGACTTCGGAGTTTTTCAGCTCTCTGCAAGAGCAAGGGTTTTATGCAGCAAAAACGGAGTCGTGCTGCATAAAACATACCTTGCTATTTGC
>NZ_RQYI01000060.1 GCF_003859795.1 Alloprevotella sp. OH1205_COT-284
AAAAAAAGAGCCCCTTTTGAGGACTCCCTGAGATTAATTATCTTTGTATTGCTATGTATAAACAACTAACCTCAGAGCAAAGATCGCAAATCTTTGCCTTATTACAAAGAAAAAGCCCAAGAAAAGAGATTGCACGTATCGTGGGCATCAGTGAGTCCACCCTTTCGCGTGAACTCAAACGCAATAGTACCTCTTCGGGGAAGTATATTTGGTTTAAGGCGCACGATAAAGCTATGACACGTCGAAAGCGCACGGTGAGGAATGCCCGCCTTGCCCCTGAATGGGTATGGAGAATCAAACAACTTATCTTGGAGGAGGAATGGTCTCCGCGTCAAATATCGGGAGTATTGAAGAAGGAGGGTATCAGCGTTTCCCATCAAAGCATTTACAACATCATACAAGCCGACAAGACAGGCCAACCGGCTAGTCACACACGCCATAAGCTCAAATACCGCCATAAACCCAAATACAAAGCTTTTCCCATAGCCGATAGAACCGGCATCCACCAACGCCCTATACAAGCAGATGGAACGCGCTTTGGAGACTTTGAGATGGATCTCATCGCAGACCCTTATCATCACGCCATCCTAACCATTGTGGAGCGCTCCACAAATATGCTGTTTATGACCAAGCTACGCTATGGAAAGAAATCTGAACCATTGGCAAAAGAGGTACGAAGATTGCTCTTGCCCTACAAGAAATACATCAAGACCATAACCACAGATAATGGCCCTGAATTTGCAGCACATAAGCAGATAACGAAAGACTTAGGGGCTATCGTCTACTTTGCAGACCCCTACTCATCGTGGCAGAAGGGAGCTATTGAGAATACAAACAAACTCATCAGGCAATATATACCCAAGTATGCAAACTTTGATGATTATACGGACAGAAGAATTGCGCAAATACAGAAGAAAATAAACAGAAGACCAAGACAAAAACTCGATT
>NZ_RQYI01000007.1 GCF_003859795.1 Alloprevotella sp. OH1205_COT-284
GACCAAGACAAAAACTCGATTTTGAAACACCTAAATCGGAGTTCTACAAAAGAATATCATAATTTTGCACTTGCTGGTTGACTCTACGATGGATTACCTCTCGGCTATGCAGTTAGGCATCATCGCTTCGGACTGGCTTGTCCTTAATTCCGTTTCCAACGTGGAGAAGGCGGTGAAAGCCTTGCACGGCTATAATAGAATTGACTGCTTCCTCGACAATGACGATGCGGGGCGAAGGACTTTTCAGAGATTGCATGAGTGCTTCGGGGAGAAGGTCATCGACCGTTCCTCCCTGTATGCCGACCATAAGGATTTGAATGAGTTTCTGCTTTCCAAGAATGCAGGGAACAATGTTATAACAACAAAACGATAATGAAAGATGAAAAAGAAAATATTGAATACGATTTGGGTAATGGGAGTGCTTGCCCTCGCAGGGTTTTGTTTATCTGCTTGTAATCATGAGTTGGATATTCAGCAGGCGTACCCGTTCACGGTAGAGACAATGCCGGTGCAAAAGCATATTGTCAAAGGACAGACGGCGGAGATACGCTGCACGCTCAAACGGCAGGGACGGTTTGATGATGCACGCTATACCATTAGGTACTTTCAGCCCGACGGGAAGGGGAGATTGAAGATGGATAACGGCACGGTTTTCAAGCCCAATGACCGTTACCCGCTTACGAAAGAGGAGTTCAGGCTATATTACACCTCCGTTTCCACCGACCAGCAGACGATAGACGTGTATGTGGAGGATAATTTCGGACAGACGGCAAAACTCTCGTTTGAGTTCAACAGCCAAAGGGACGAGGAAAAGGAGAAACCGAATGAGAACAAGAAGTAAACTTGTTGTCTTGTGTCTTGTCTGCCTTTCCTGCTTACGGCTTTCCGCTCAGGACGGAAGGAGTGCCCTGCTCTCGTTGCCACCTTTTGAGCGTGCTATTGTCTGTATCAAGTACTTCGAGGGCTTACATACTTGGAAGGAGTATCCCTATGTAGGTTACGGACATCGGCTTCTGCCCGGAGAGCCGTTCACGGTGGCGATGACGGAACGGCAGGCGGATTCCTTGCTTCGGGCAGACCTGACGAAGCGTCTGACGATGTTTAAGGATTACGGCAAGGATGCCCTGCTGCTTGCCGTCTTGTCCTACAATGTCGGGACGGGCAGGTTGCTGGGATACGGGAAACACCTCAAAAGCAGACTACTGCGGAAGATAGAGTCGGGCGACAGGAATTTCTACCGTGAATTTATCTCTTTCTGTCGATATAAGGGCAAAGTCCTCAGAGGACTGGTTAAACGACGAAGGGTGGAGTTTGCCCTGTTTTATGTACCCTGATTATCAAATACGCCTCTTGCGACATTTTTATGCTCCGCAAGAGGCGTATTCTTGTTGTTTTATTCGCCTTTCTCGCTATGAATGAGTAACTTTGCAAGAAATTCTGTAAGGTAAAATTTATGAAACCTCACTTTTTCAATATCATAATTCATAAAGACGACACTTTCCCAGATTTACATGGAGTATGTGCAGGATTTGAAAGTCGTCAATGGAGAAAAGAACAATTAGTAGATTATCTTTTCGAATATCTGCCGGAATTTGCTTTGACATATTCTGAATTTGAAAATCTTAGAGGAGAAAATGTAGTCGCCAAAATGCGACAAGTAGCCAAGAGCATTTATCAATCTGAAAAATTCAAAAATAGAGGTGAGTTTGGAGAGTTGTTATTGCACGCTATAATTCGTGAAACTTATAATACAGTTCCTGCAATCAGTAAGATATATTATAAAGATGCTCCAAACGATACGGTAAAGGGATTCGACGCCGTGCATGTGGTGGTTACAGATGAGGCTTTAGAGCTGTGGTTGGGAGAAGCTAAGTTCTATGATAATATATACAATGCTATTTCTGACGTAATTAAAGAATTAAACCAACATATTGAAGTGAAGTATGTAAAAGATGAGTTTGTTGCCATTACTAATAAGATAGATGTAAATTGGCCGCATGCAGATAGATTAAAGACTTTACTTCATCCTCATACTTCATTAGATGATGTATTCCCAAATACATGTATTCCAGTACTGCTAACATATGATTCTAACACACTTGCAAAGTATAACTATAAGTGTGAAGAATATATTCAGGAAATAACAGAAGAGTTTCAGCGAATTCATAAAAACTTTTGTGATAAGTTAGGTGATTTCCCCTTGACAATACATCTATTTTTGTTCCCGCTAAATACGAAAGCGGAACTAATAAACTCCCTTGAGTCTAAACTTAAAATCTGGCAAAAGTTATGAAAAAAGAAGAGTTGCGAACTATATTAAGAAGAAATTTTTCTGATGATACAGATAGATTTCAAATCATAAAAGAGGTTGAGATTCTCGTTGTAACCGAACAATCTGTTGGGCAGGAGTTTGTTCTGCGATTATTGTCAAGGATTGAGGATTTTCAAGGGATGGAGACAATGATTCATAGTTTGGTTCGTCAGGTAGGACTTTTTCCTTATCTGGAAGAAGAAAATTTATCTTTAAAAGATACCATAGCCTATGAGGTACATCGTCCCTCTGGATTCAAAGAAAACATTGTTTTTCATCATGCACAAGCAGAAGTCTATTACACTCTTTTAAGAGGGGAAAATGTTGTTCTAAGTGCTCCTACAAGTTTTGGGAAAAGCCTTATTATTGATTCCATCATAGCCTCACAACAACATTCAAATATCTTTATTATAGTTCCAACAATCGCATTGATTGATGAAACCCGAAAACGATTATCTAAATTTAAAGACTCATATAAAATAATCACTCATCCAAGCCAGTCTTTTTCTCAACGTAATATTTTCATCTTGACTCAAGAAAGGGCAATAGAAATAATCCCCGATGTAAATGTAGACTTCTTTGTAATAGATGAGTTCTACAAGTTAAGTCCTCAAAAAACTGATGAGGAAAGATGCCATGTTTTAAATCAAGTGTTCTATATGTTGGTAAAAAAAGATGCCCAATTCTATCTTTTAGGACCCAATATAGAACAAGTGACAACCTCCTTATTGGATAACATCAAATTTAAATTTATAAAAACCGATTACAAGACTGTCGTCTCAGAACGCCATCAGGTAAATCTGAAAAATGGAGAAGACTCTATTGAACGGCTTATTGAACTGAGTTCTTCTTTGGAAGATCCGACTTTAATTTTTTGTCAATCTCCGGCAAGTGCCAATAAAGTAGCCAAAGCATTTTTCAATAGTAATAAGTTTGAAAGGACAGATGAAAATAAGGATTTGGCTGATTGGTTAAGAAGTAATTATCATTCCCAATGGATTCTACCAGATTGTTTGGAATATGGGATAGGCATACATCACGGGAAAATTCCACGAGCAATAGCCCAAAAATGTATCAAGCTGTTTAATGAAGGGAAAATCAGATACCTTATTTGTACATCCACTTTAATAGAGGGTGTAAATACAAAGGCAAAGAACGTAATCGTGTATGATAACAAAATTGCAAAAACAAGATTTGATTATTTCACATTTAACAATATATGTGGTCGATCTGGCAGAATGTTTTCCCATTTCATCGGACATATTTATCTTTTTCACGAGCCACCTGTCGCCGAGTTGCCTTCAGTAGATTTCCCGATTTTCTCACAAACTGATGATGCTCCAGAAAAGCTACTGATTAATGTTGATATTGAAGATTTAAACGAATCCTCTAAACGGAAATTAGAGAAGTATTTTGAACAAGATGTTTTGTCTCAAGAGACATTAAAGAAAAATTCATATATAGATTTAGACAAACAGTTACAATTAGCAAGTTTCATTCAAAGCAGACTGAATAGAATTCATAGCTTAATGAAATGGGAACAGTATCCAACCAATGAGCAGCTTAAGTTAGCATGCCTGCTAATTTGGCAATCTTTTGTGGCCCCAAAGAATCGAATATATGGAGTGAGTTCTGGGAAACAGTTGCATTTCAGACTTAATCAATTTAGAGCAGCGGGAAGTATTAAGAACTTTATTGCTACAATTATAGAAGCAGAAGATGCCCAAACTCCAGACTCTATTAACAATGCTATAGAGTTGGCTTTTGATATTCAGCGACATTGGATAAATTTTCAATTTCCTCGTTATCTGATGAGTTTAGGAGATATTGCAAATGATATTTTCAGAAAGAACAACCTGCCTTTGTGTGATTACTCCTACTTTGCCAGTTTGGTTGAATGTTATTTTATGTCTCCTTATGTAATACCAATGGATGAGTATGGTTTGCCGATACAAATATCAAATAAGATTGGAGAAATAACTGAAATTTCTTCCAATATAGACGAGGCATTGGAGCAACTGCGCAGATTTATTCCATCTCAACGCAAATTCTCAAGTATAGAACGAGAATTTATTGAGGATTTTAAGATATACATATAGTTTCTTGCAATACATCTCATGAATTAGATACAAGATTGTTTTTATAGTGGCTTTTTGTTACTTTTGAGCCGTCTCAACTCACCGTCAAAAGTAACGAGGTATTTTTCATCGGGGTTTCTTTGCTCCTTTCTTTGTCCGCCCGAAGCTCACAAAAGAAAGGAGCGGTCGGCAAATCTGCCGACCGCTTTACTCCGTCTGTTCTTCTTGAATGGTTATCCGTCCCGTCCTTATTTCGGGGTGGGTGGAGAAAGCCCAATTGATTTCCTCATCAGGAAGAGTGCTGTGAACGTTTCCGCCCATTACCAATCCGCAATCCTGAATGACCTTTTGCCGTGCTTCTTCTCTGCTCTCGGCAACCACTTCAAACACTCCCTCGAAAACGTATTGTGTCCGTACTCTATAAACTTTCTTCTTCATATTCTCAAAATTCAACCTTTAATAATCTGTGTTCCTTTGGCTCTCCATTGGATAACCTGCGATGGGTAAGCCAAAAATGGTGTGCGCCATAGCCGTATGCAAAGAACTTGTCAAGTTCCGTTTCTTCGGCTATCCGCTTGACGGCTGCCCTCAGTTCCTCTTCATTGGCGGATAGAGTAATGGCATTGATTACCCTTATAAGGATATGAGGTATCTCGTCCGCCCAATTGCATACGATGCTTTCAATTTCTGCTTTCATTACTGTGATAGTTTTATGGTTTGTACTTTATGCTGTTTGTCTCATTCGCTGACGGATTAGCCGTTTGTTGGCATTGACAAGGTTCACGATTTGGTCGTGATATTCTGTGTTTTGATTGCATATGCCACGACTTTGCACCACTTTGAGCGTGTCCAAATTGACCTCAATCGTTTCTATCCGTCTGCCCTCAATGGTTGCCGAAAGAATAAGCGAGTTCTCTTTGAGATAGTAGGCATTATCGAACACGCAATGGTGCATTGCCACCCCCTCCTCCAAATGTTCCTGCACACTCTCCAAAACGTGGACTTGAATAGTGCCGTTTGTGAAACAAAGACCGAAGAACTTGGATTTGAGTTCGTGGAAACGCTTTTCATTCTCTATTGCCTTTTGGCGTTTCTTCTCCTTTTCTTCCTTTTCCCTCTGTTTGCGAAGTTCGCTTTGTCTGCGGTTGTGTTCCCTATGCAGGTCGGTGGGGCAAACATACTTCGGGCTGTGTATGTCCTTGCCCAGCCTGCGGAGCATATCCACATAGTCGCACCATATCGAAATGTCCTCTATGTCATAGCCGTTGCGAGTGGCTACTTTGTAGGACTGCCAACAAGCATCAAATGTCCTCGAATTATTAAGGAAGTATTTCAGATGCCCGGTTCTTCCAGCTTTCATCAATGTTTCCGCACGGCTGTCGGACAACAAGGCAGGAATGAGAACGGTCGGTGCGATGTCGTGAAAATCATTCTTAAATCCATTCCTGCGGAATGTGTCCGTCGCTTTGAACTTGGGATATATCGGGGAGTACGATATATGGCGATAGGCTTCGTTGTCGTTGCGGATTGCCATAGGCGAGCAATAGGAAAAGGTGTCGATGTATTTGCCCAATACTCTCTGAACGGCAATAATCGTCTTTCTTCCTTGTGCATTCCACCAATATTGACCAATTTCAATAACGCAGGACGTTGCTTTACAACCTTTCTCCATTTCCACAGAAAGGAGGAACATTCTTAGTATTTGGTACTCTCCACAAGTGGTAAGTATCGTAAAGTATTGCTTCTGCCTTATCTTGCGTTCAAAGGTTTCCCTAACCTGCAACCTTGCCCTGCAATGAGGGCAGGTGCAGATGTCTGTCGGCTTCTCCATTGTCCAACTATGCCCACAATCCATACACGTTGTGCGACCTTTGGGCAGTCGATAGGCAAAGTGGTCTATACACTCACGAAAAGCCCATTTGCTCTGTGTCTTGGTTATCGGTCGCAGTTTTTTGCTCTCGGCAAGTACTGCCTTCTCAAATCTGTTTCTCGGTTTCATAATCTGTCCTCCTTAATCAGTTGTTACGAAATACATAGCCGTCCTTATACCAAAAGTCCGTGTCGAAAAGGTCATCGGCATATTTGGAGAAGTCGAAGTAACTCAATGCAAAATCGGATAATTCATTCTCCATTTTCGCAAGTTCCTCCGCAAAATCTTCCTTGCTTGCATAATTTCCGATGTAGTCGGATTGGAAAGATTTCACAAGGCTGTAAGCGTCTTGTGTGAGTTGGGCGTTGTTGCCGTCTGCCCACACCCAAAAGGCTTCTTTCTCCGTGTCGTTCAGTCTGTCCAACTCGTCCCGAAGTTCAAAGAAGGTTTCCTCCAAATGGCTCTCGGCTATCAGACCATCGGGGATTTCCTCCCACGCTTGGAACATATATTCAGGTTCTTCCTCGTCCTCGTGTATCTCGGCACAACGCTCCATAAAGCCGTCCAAATCGTAGAAGTCCGAAAGTTCCACCCATTCGCCCTGCAATGAGCTGTTGTTGTACTTGGCATAAGTGCCTACATAGATACGTGCTTCGTTCAAATCCTTTGTGTCCATTTTTCTTTCGTTGTTTAGAGGGTTAAAACTCGAATAATGAAGGTTGGGTTATCTGCTGTTCCACCTGCTTCTCCGCTTTTGGTTTCTTGGCGGTAAGTTTGCGGTATTCCTCCGCTTGGTATCGCTCGATAGCCTTTTTCCGTGCGTCTGCTTTTTCCTCCTCTGTAAGTTCGATAGTATGGTTTACCACGACTTGGCAGTTGATGGACTTGCCCACCTCGATGTTATCCTCATCGTAATAGTGAACGGCAAGGGAATATACCTCCTCATCGGACAGACCTGCACACTCCATTCTTTGAACTTCCGTCAAGATGTAGGTAATGCACTCGTCTATATTCTTGCTCTCCTTGCGGAAATTCTCCGCAAAGAGTTCATCGTATGATGCTCTCGTTTCCAAATAGTTTTGGATAACATCCTTGAAATGTTCTGTACCTTTCATTGTCTTTGTTGTTTTTATCAGTTGAATAATGTTCCGTTGGATAGAAATTCGTAGTTGTTTGCTTCGCAACTCTCGGCAAAGGCTTCTTCGCTGAGTTGATATTCCATATCGTCCCTGCAAGCCTTGAAAAAGCCATTCAAACATCTGTCCATAAGTTCGTATAATGTGGTTTGGTCGGGAGATTTCAAAAAATCATATATAGGCTGTAATATCTCATAGTCCATATAGTAGCCCGTCAGCACACAATCGTCCGTAACAAATACACGACTCTTGCGTTTTGTCTTGTAATTGTGTCCCCAAATGGTCTTAGGTAGATACAAGTCGTTCCAATAGTTATTGACAAGGTATTTCAGAAGTCTTGTTCCTTTCAGATTGTCTTCCTCCTCGCTGTAATGAGAAGTAAAACGATACCAATAGGTGCAACTATCGTATGACCATCTATCCACTTTGATATTGAATATTCGTTCAAATGCTTGCAACGTGGCTCGGTTCTCTCTGTCCCAAGCATAGTCGTAATGTTCCGCCCAAAGGCTGTGTGCCTTCGCTTGTGCCTCTCTTGTCAGTTCGTGGAGGTTATATACCTCGTATGTTCTTGTTTCCGTCCTCATATTCGTTTGATGTTATCGGGTTGTATTATTGATGATGTCTTCTCCGTTGTCCGCAAAGACCTCGATAGTCGGCTGTCCTCCATTTTCCTCTATGGATAGGTTTTCGGAGGTGTCATACAAGGTTTCTCCGTCTGTGATGATGATTTTCTCATCATCCTCAAAGCAAAGCACGTCCTCACCTTGCCACGACTTGACAAGGGCAACGGCTTCCTCGTAATTCTCGGCTGTTACTTCAAATCGGGTGCGTTCCCAACAAGTAACCTTTCTGTCTTGGTAAAATCTGAATGCTTCCATTGTTCCTATTTTTAGATGGTTGCTAAAATGATTTCTTGGATATGAATGGGTTCAACTTCTGAAAAGAGATAGAGTATAAACTCCTTTCTGTCTTTCCGATTGAGTTCCTTGTATAGTTCCCCAAAGGCGGATATGTTCCCGTTTAGGTAAACCGATACCATATACTCGAAGATGTTGTCCACTTCGTAGTATCTGCATTGCTGTGCGATAGTTTTGCTTCTTCTTTTCATATATCTGTCTGTTTAAGAAATGAGTACCCAAAGTATTGTCCCGATGATGAGGGCATAAGCCAAGATGTATGCTGCGATTGCCAAAACGATGGTAAGGAGTAGCCGAATAAGGAATTTCCCTGCACATATCCCTGCCAGCCAAAGCCAGACGCTTCCGCCCCAAAGGAGAGACCCTGCGAGTGCAAGTGCCACCCAAATTGATATTTTGTATCTCAGTTTCATCTTGTCTGTTTTTTTTGATTTTATGCGGATTTTAGAGGTGAGGGAGTTGAGTTTCCATTTTCTTTTACCCTGCTTCTCGCATATCCGACATTTTTTTTATGCGTCTTTCCGTCGGGTCGGTCGTTTTCGTTTCAGTTGCGTAAAAAGGTAGGGCATAGGACAAACAAGGTTTTACGGCGAGAATACTACCTGCAATGAAATGGAAGTGTGGAGATTGTCGTCTAAACGGCTTGCCGCCCCGACCTTTTTTGTCCGTGGAAGCCCGGAACTACCTTTGCCACTGACAACGAACAACCGATCCAGACATAATACACGGGCATAAGTGGAGGATGTGCAGACGGAGAAGCAGGGCGAGAACAAAAAACGCAGTCTTCTGAGACTGCATTTATCATAGAAACAGAATACACGGGAAACAAAAAGCCGCCCCAATGGACGGCTTTACGAAAATAACTCGGAGAAAATTCTTTTTTCTCACGATATACCCTTATCTTTGCAATAGGTTATTCGAGTTATGCAAAGCGTTGTATATCATCGCGGAAGATAGGTCGCTAAATCATTACCTACTGCATTTCGTAACTCATAAGGCTGTTCATAGCCAATTACTTAGACCTAAATGATAGATTTTTTAAAAAAAACTTGATAGCCTTTTTTACATTCGTCTTGTCAAAACTGCGGATGTCTCTCCATGTTCCGGAGTCGGCTTTCGGATTGCAATGTGTTTGTCGTTTTTCGGTGTTTCATTTCTGATCATTTTCATTTTATGATTAAAACATTCTTCTCTGTTTTCAATAGTTGAGAAGAAACCGCTTCTGCCCCGATGAAGGAGAGAAGCGGTTTCTTCTTGTGATTTTTCTTTTGCACTGTGTGCGCTCGTCCTATGATCGTATAGGAGGGTGCAGACGTTAGAACTTCCAGCTTGCGCCGGCCATGATGAAGAAGCCGGGTTGCTCAACGTTGGCGATGTCGTAGAAACGATGGGCGGTGAGGTTGTGGAAGTCGGCGAAGAAAGTGTGGCGCGCGGTTGTCCAATGGAGCCGGGCGTCGAGGCGTGCATGCGTGCCGTAGGCCGAGAGGCGGCCGGTGGGTTTGCGCGTTGCGCGGTCGATTTCTTGATAGTTGCCGTTGCGCTCTTGCAGGCGCAGCGTCCACGACGCTCCCAAGTGGGAAAAGAGGCGATGGTCAAGGACGGCGGTGAACTTGTGGCGCAGATATTCGAGGGCGTAGTTGGACTTGAAAATGACTTGGGTGTCCTTGCGGTTTTGATTCATCCAAGCATAGTCCAAACGGAGGCGGCGCAGAGGTTGGCGCGTGCCGAGGAGGAGGTCGCCGTTGAATTCGACGGTGGTGCCCGCTCCGTAGTTGTTGAGGCGGAAGTTGGTGGAGTAGAATTTGTCGTTGGCGGCATACATCACCCAGTCGATCATGTTGCTGCCGCGATGATAAAAGGCCGAAACGTCTACACTCACACCGGCCGCAGGCCGCCAGCGGCTGCCGAAACGGAAGGAGCTGTTTTCCTCGGGACGGAGGCCGACGTTGCCCTCCTGCGTGGGGCTTTTGTAGAAAAGGTCGGTGAAGGTGGGCAGGCGCAGGGCGCGATTCCACGAGGCGTAGAGCCGCCACGAGGGGGCGGGGCGATAGGCAATGTCGAGGCCGGGATAGAAGCGGAACTTGTGGTCTGCGGCGGTGTTGCGCTGTGCCAGCGTGCCGAGGGAGAGCGTCCAGCGGTCGAACACGAGGGTGTGTTCGAGGAAGTAGCTGAGGTTGGTGCGCGCGGCGTGTTTGGTGTAGTAGGCCGCTCCGCCGCCGATGTCGCTCACGCTGCCGTCGGGTTGAGGGGTGGGGATCTTGCCGGGAATGGTCACCCAAAGGGAGGGGGCAAGCGGTGTGCCGAGGTTGGTGGAGTAGATGCCTTCTTCGCGCATTTCCGCTCCGACGGCGGTGCGTCCCAACGCCCATTCCGTCCAAGCGTTCAGACCGAGGGTGAAGACATCGCCACGGTGGAAGTTTTCGGCCTTGTGGGTGTTGCGAATGAGTTGGAAGTGATCGACGTTGCGCAACCACGAGAGTTGGGGCGAAAGGCGAATGCGCCCTTTGGTTTCGCCTTTCAAGGAGAAGAGGGCGCGGTCGGTGGCTTCCCACTGATTGGGGTAGGCGGCGGAGTAGAAAGTGTTGGCTCCGAAACTGTTGGACGAAAGTCCGAACTGGGCGTCGAGGCGGAAGGCAGGGTCGTCGTAGCGAGTGGTGGCGAAGAGTTTTCCGCCGGTGAAGTCGCCGTTGTCCACCGCGCCGTCGGAGCGGCGATAGGAACTGCTGACGGAGGCCGAGAGTTTGCGCTCGCCCCATGTTTGTCGCCATGCGCCGCGCCCTTCGGCTTCGGCCGTGCCGTAGGATCCGCCGGCGGCACGCAACAGAAAGCCTTCGTCGGCGGAATGCGTCACGACATTGACGGCACCCGAAAAGGCCTGAGTGCCGAGCACGCGAGAGGCGGCGCCTTCGAGAATTTCGATGCGCTCGATGTCGCTCAGGTTGAGCGGAAAGTCGGCAGCGTTGTGCCCGGTCTGGGGATTGTTGATGGGGATGCCGTTGACAAGAATGGTGATTTGGTCAAAGGTTCCGCCATTGATGGAGATGTCCGTTTGCATACCAAAACTTCCACGCTGGCGGACATCGATGCCGGCGCAAAGTTTAAGAACGTCGTTGACACAGGTGACACCCGCCGCCGCGAGCTCTGCGCGGCCTAAGGTCATCACCCGGCGAGCTGCCACGGCGGCAGCCATGGGGGGGCGCGAAGCAGTGGTCACGGCTTCGGACAACTGCACATCGTCGTCGAGGGTGACGGCTTCCTCGGCATCGTCCGCTTGAAGGCGAACGGCCACCGCGCGGTCTGCACCGAGGCAGGGAGCGGCCGTGGAAAGCGTAGCCACCGTCAAGACGCCGATTTTCACCTCTTTACCTAAGGCAGCGAAGAGCGAATAGCCCTTGCGGCCGAAGCGGCGAAAGAGGAAAGCAGCCCCTTGGGGAGATGGTTTTTGGAACATAAAACTGATAAATTTGAATGAAACGCGGCAAAGGTACAAAAAAAACGATGGGGAGATACACATTGTGTCAAAAAAAAGTGTAAATTTGTGCCCAAATCAATCGACACGCCGGTCGTGTCACAACACCTGATGGGTCTACTGCTCTTTTATCTACTACTCTCCCTTTGTCTTTCTTCCTTATGCTCGGTGCTTGAAGCCGTATTGCTGGCCACGACCACTTCTTTTGCCACTCTCAAAGAAAAAGAAGGATCGAAAACGGCAACTTTGCTCAAACAATATAAAGCCGACATCGACCGCCCCATTGCGGCCATACTTTCGCTCAACACCATAGCCCACACCGTGGGAGCGGCCGGTGTGGGAGCGCAAGCTGCCATTATCTGGGGCAACGATGCCGTGGGAGTGGCTTCGGCTGTGATGACGCTGCTGATTTTGGTGATTTCCGAAATCATTCCCAAAGTCATCGGAGCCACCTATTGGCGACAGCTCGCCCTCGGAGCGACACGCATCATTCGCGTGCTCATCTTCATCACCTATCCCCTCGTGTTGCTCTCGAAACTCATCACCCATTTGTTCGCCCCCAACCAAACGCTGCTCTCCGTGAGTCGCGAAGAGGTGCAGGCCATGGTCAATGTGGGCGAGGAGGAAGGCGTCATCATGGCCAAGGAAAACAAGGCGATACAGAGCTTCTTGAAACTCGGCGAGGTCAAAGCCGAACAGATCATGACGCCCGCGCCCGTGGTGGCAACGGTCATCGAAACGATGACGCTCCAAGAATTTTACGAACACGGCGACGAACGCCTGCATGCGTACAGCCGCATCCCCGTCTACGACGAAGAGGAGGAATACATCAAGGGCTATGTGTTGCGTGCCGAGGTGCTCGAAGAGCTGTCGGAAGACCAATTCGGCAAGACGGTGTCCGATTTGATACGCCCCATTCTCACCTTTCGCGACGACGAAACGGTGTCGAACATTTGGGAGAAGATGTTGGCCAAGAAAGAGCATATCTCCGTCATCATCGACGAATACGGCACCATGCGCGGCATCGTCACCATGGAAGACGTGATCGAAACGATGCTCGGCGTCGAAATCGTGGACGAAAACGACGAGGCCGTCGATATGCAAGACATGGCGCGAGAAAAATGGCAACAGCAACAACAGTTGCAAACGGAGCCTTAAAAAACGCCTCTGCCCCGATAAACCGAGCGGTTTGTCGGGGCAGAGGCGTTTTTAAGAAACTATGCGATGCCGCAGTAGGCATGAGGGCTCAACCTTTCCGAACGTATTGGTTTTTCCGAGCACATCATTTCTTCCGAAAACTTCATCTTTTCCGAAAGCGTTTGCGATTGCGGTAGTACGAACTGGGCGACGAAAAGCCGGAACGGAAACAAAGGTCGTTGATCTTTATGTCGGGATGCTCCTTTTGGAGGCGGTCGGCATGGTCGATGCGCAGGCGATTGACGTATTCGGCAAAGGAGTGGTGCAACACCTCGTTGAAGGCTTGTTGCACATAGCGGCTGTTGGTGTTCAGACTGTGAGCCACGTCGCGCACTTTGAGCGTCGGATTCAAAAACAAAAGCTCTTGCTTCATCACCCGCTCGATGCGAACGGCCAGATCGTCGATAAATTGCGGCGCGCTTCGTTCGGACACTTCCGCCTCCGTGGCAGGGACTTCTTCATCGGCGGAGAAGTCGATGTCGGCATAAGAGAACACTTGCCGATAGCCCACATAGTTCAGCGCAAAAAGCAGGCACGAAAAGGAGAGGGAAATGAGGCCGAGCGGAAGAAGGGAGTGCGCAAAATAGTGGCGGCCGAGGGTATTGACACCAAAAGACAAGATGCCCGTAAACAGCATTAATTGCAACAACAGCTCGATGCTGTGCAGGCGTTTGTCCTCGATGTCGGAATAGATTGACTCCACCAAGCGGTTGTAGCGTCTTACCACCATTGTGCCGTAAACGATGCAGACGAGCACGCCTGCGGCAAAAAGATATTTGATCGTCAGGTGGATCACCGCCTGAACAAAGGTCAAGCCGCGAAGCCCCTCCCACGAATTGTTGTAAAGATGAACTTCGACGAAGCGGGCAATGTCGTTGCCGTCCATTGCCAGATAGACTCCGCCTACGGCAAGACCGAAGAATATGGGCGGCAGGAAGACGGCGATGTTGCGCTTGCGCGAGAAATCGCCCTCCGTAAGCTGGCAGAGATAGCGGAGGTAGAGCGGATAGACGGAGAGATGACACACCGTGTAGATACTGTCGGTGATGGGAAGAAGCGTTTTGTGGCGATAGAAGAAAAAGACGTGTCCGGCATAGAGCAGGGTGGCAGCCAGCGTCCATAGCCACAGCGAGCGGTGAGCACCCCGATTGCCGTATTCCAAGAGGTCGAGCGTCAGCATCACGAACCAAAAGGCGCAAACGACCATGGGGAGTATGATGATGGTGGAGAGTAGCATAGGGCAATGTCCGAAGTTCGATGTTCGGCAGGATGTTTCGTTGTCCTTGCTTTTCGATGAACGATGAGCCGTGAACGGTGAGTCATGAATAAAACTCGGTTTTTCCGCCGATCCCGAAACTCCTGCTGTTTTGTTTCTTTCTTATTTTGCAAAGTTGGTTATTTTTATGATAGCAAACAACCGTTTTCCTTAATCTTTTGCTTTTACAACAAAAAAAGAGCTTGGGAGAGGTGGAAATCGTGAAAAAATCAAGAGAAATAGGCGTTTTTCCGAATTTGACATATTGTTTTCCGAATTTGACACACGTTTCATGGAGAAAAAAGCTATTTTTCGGGCATCATTCACAAGGGGCAGGCGAAAGCCGATGAGAATGCAACGGACAACTCCGCCTCTTCATGCTTCACTCTTAAAATCTATACGCCATGAAACGGATTTTATTTCTTTTGTTTTTCGCTACATTCGGTAGCGCGTGGGCTTTTCATCACCAAGAAGTAGAGATTGTTGCCGGCAGTAAGGGACTCGTTCCCGAAATTGCTTCCCTTCCCAAACCCGAGCCCGGGCATTTCGGAGGGCTGAGCTTACAGCAAGTTGGGGCAACATTTCATATCAATCACTACTTGGAAATAGCCGAATTTAAGTTTCCTGTCGCCTCGACCTTGGGGGGAGAATATTACACGCTTGAATATAAAATTGAAGGATCGGAATGGCTGACGTATATGGACTATAACGATCCCATAAAGCTCGATTACGATAACGCGTCTTTCCCTCTCCGCTCTTTGGTCACTTTGTTTCGGTTGAAGATGCACGGCGGTTCGCAGGATGGTGCCGTTTCCAATGTGGTCACGGTCAAAAGACCCGCTCTTTTTGGGAATGTTTACACCAAAGTGCAAAGTTGGTGGCATAACATGAGTTATAACTACGTGGGAATAAAACAGAAAAAGCTGGACGTCACGGTGAAGGTGTACAACTCGAAAGGGGAAGAACAAAACATCGAGAACGTCGAGCAGTACTATCGCTATGCGTGGTATCGGCGCAATCCTTATACTTACGACATGACGAAGATCGAAGGAGCCGATCAACCCGAATATGTGACTACGCCGGAAGATGTGGGCTATGAGATCGTGAACGAGGTGCGTGGCGACGACGAACATCTGAGTTTCCAACTCTTTGTTTCGCACGGAGTGATAAAGATCGGTGTTTTCTGTACGTTTGAAGAATTGGCTTGCGACGGTTTCATCTTGAAAACCGACTATATCCTGACCAAGCCGGAGGAAACCTTAAAAGTTTACAGTACTTTTGCAGAAGAACTTGTCGACATCAAGAAAGTTACAGAACTCTCTCCCGGTCGGTATCTTGTGCTTCTGCCTTACACTCTCAATGATAGGTATGAAGTTAAGTCCATGGAAAATCCCGACGTGGAGTTGGTTAGGGGGTGGGTACTCCAAGAAGACGAAATAATGTGTCATCCCGTATTGAGTTCCATGCTCACCAAACTTCGCATCACCGTGGAGAAAGACAAACAGCCGCAACAAGCCGAGGTGGATGTATTGGGGCGTGGCATCGAAGGTGACTTCTTCGTGGTGAAGACCGTTTCGACCGATCAAGCCGCTAACGACACCGTTTCTGTCGAGCTGTCTGCCGGCAAATACATTCTCAAAGCTCGAAATGCCGAAAAATTTCTTGACACTTATCATCCGTCGGCCGCTTTTTGGAACGAAGCAAAGGTCATACAGATCGATTGGTGGGGAGCCGAACCCATGACTTGTGCAATCGGCTCGTTGCCTCTTCCCGAACTCACGGGTACGGGTGTGATTGAAGGCAAGGTCAATTTCACGTCTTCTTCTCCAGCCACACGTTCCCAAGACGATTTTCCCATCTGTGCGGTTTATATGAAGAAAAAAGGAAGTGACTTCATGGCTCAAACCCACACGAATGCAGCGGGTGAATATCGTTTGGAGCATCTTCCTTTTGGAGAATACGAGGTGTTGGTCAATCTTGACAATTTCCTCTTGACGCAGGCACACAGTGTGGTGCTCAGCGAAGAGCAACCGGAAAAGAAAGGCTTGGACTATGTCGTGAGTGGGGGAAAAATCAAAATCGACCCGATTTCCGTTGTCGATGGCGCGACCTTGGTTTCTTCCGAAAGTGCAGCCTCGGTCTACGATTTGCAAGGTCGGAAAGTGGCCGGTTCGATGGCCGAACTGCGCGCCAAGCGTGTCGGCGGAGTCTATCTGCAAGGCGGCCGAAAAATTCTGATCCCTTAATCCTATTGAGGGCTTTCTGTTGAGACGTCGCGAAGCAAGGCCGACATCAACAGAAAGACCGTTTTGGATTATTGCCGTTCGCTAAAAAAGAGATAGTAACGTTTGAATAGTCATTGCCGATTGCGGAAATACTATTCAAACGTTACTGTTTCGAATGATTGCTGTCCGATAAATTTCTTTGCAAATCGTGAAATTTAGGTCAGTGATAGATTTTTCTACTCGTTACTCCGTTTGTTCTACTCCTTGGGTAAGATGTGCCCCGACGCATTGAGGAATATCCCGAAAAAATGAAGAGGGCGTGAGGCCGTTCTTCGTGAAAGAAGCAACTTTCGGCCTCTACCGGGAGTTTTTCTTTTTTTTGTCTACATTGTCTACATTTCTTCTGTTAAGTCGCAGAAATTTAGATTATTGCGAGTGTAGACAACATGGGGAATAAACTACATTCGTTTGTACAACCTACACATCGCATCGGGATAGGATGCCGACGCCCGAAGTCACGACGATGCAGACAGTGTAGGTTTTCGAGAAAATTGTCTACATTCCTTTTCGTCTGTCTATCATGTACTTAATCTCCTCTTATGTATATTGTTAAACCGCCATATACACTTGCATATTGCTGAATTTCAGCGATGTGCAAGGCGCAGTGTAGGTTTTTCGGCGATTTTACGAGAAAATCATAGAGGAAAGCTATTGATCGTCGTAATCCTCATAGGTGTTTTCTTGCGGCGTTTCGTCGTCAAGTCCGCTGTCTTTCTTTTGCGGCCGTTGCGTCTGTTCGTCGGGCAATTCGTCTTCGTAGATTTGCAGCGGTTGATCGCTGCCGGGCGGTTCGAAGTCGAGCGGCAGGTCGGGATTGATGCGGAGCGGCGAGAAGTTTTTGTCGTAGAAAGCGCGATAATCGTCGTAGGAGTAGAGCGTGCCGAGGAGTTTGAGGTTGTGCTCGCTGATGAGGACGATGCGGGCGTGGCGCAACATGATGCTCAATTCTCCGTCGCGAAAGAGGAGCTGGGTGTAGCGGTGTACGTCGTCGAAAGAAATAAATCCGCTCACGGCAAATCGTGTCAAACCCTCCGTGTGCTCTTTGGCGATGTCGAAACCGCGCGAGAGGAAACTCGAAAAATTGAAGCGTGCCAACGCGTAGAGCAACCGGTCGGCCGAGAGGCTGTCGGTGGGGTAGGCCACGAGGAACACAAAACGCGTTTCTTTTTCGGGATTGAGTTGCCGATCTTCTCCCGATGCCGCACTCTCGGCAGCCGTTTCGGAAACACGGCGTGCCCAAAGGCTGCTCAGCGAGTTGCTGCCGCCCGTCAGAGTGCGTCCGCTTTCGAGACCGCGGACAATCATGCCGGCCATTTCAGCCACGTCGCTCTTGGGATAGGTGGAGGCGAGGGTGCGCAGTTCGCGGGCGATGGTGTCGCGGGGGGCGGCGGAGAGCCGTGAGAGCGCATGGACGAGCATGAACTTCGGTCGATTGGCACCGGTGGGATAGCTGCGCGTGGAGATCTCGAAATTGGTCGAGACGAGGTCGGAGTTGCCGGCGAGATAGGCTTGGTAGGTGGCGCTGTAAAGAGAGTCTTCGAGCCGGCGGGCGTAGCGCGATTTATATTCAAAATCGGGATCGACAACCACAGAAGTCATGGCATAGTCGGGGTAGTAGTCGGCGAGGGTTTGGCGGTATTGTTGGGCGTCGCTGTCCAGACCGCGGCGTTTGGCCAAAAGGAAAAGGTGGTAGTAGGCCTCGTCGAGGTGTTCGTAGGAGGGATATTGGCGCACCAAGCGAAGCAGTGTTTCCTCGGCGAGGGGCAGGTCTTCGAGTTTGTCCT
This sequence comes from Alloprevotella sp. OH1205_COT-284, assembly GCF_003859795.1. Lineage (GTDB taxonomy): Bacteria > Bacteroidota > Bacteroidia > Bacteroidales > Bacteroidaceae > Alloprevotella. The sequence goes on from NZ_RQYI01000007.1 coordinate 18,306, forward strand.
TTTGGATGATGCCGGCGTGCAAAAGTCCGTCTTGTATGAGTCGGTGTGCCTCGGTTTGTGCTTCGGGCGAGAAGGGTAGGCGCGAGAGGTAGTGTTCGCGACGCATAGGGTCGCTTTCGGCTTGTGTTTCTTTTTGCGCATCGGGGGTGAGGGCAGCGTCGTCTTCGGGCGAGGTGATGCCCAAAAGTCGGTTGCGGTATTTTTCGAGGTCTTTGTCCACCTCGGCCACGCTCATTCCGGCGGCGGTGAGGCTGTCGCGGCGGGCATCGACGAGTGCGCGCAAGCTGTCTTCGGCGGCATAGTCGTAGGCTTCATCGGCGGCTGTGGCCACGACGGTGCGGTTGGAGCGTCGCCAGTCGTCTTCGTTTTTGCGGCGTCCCCATTGTTTGACAAACGATTGTTTGCCTTGCAAGACGAGCCGGGAGTTGTAGAAATACCACGAACGATCGCCGTTGTCGATACGCGGCGCAGTCGATGCGGAGAGTTTGTTGTCGGGCAAGGATTCTCCGTTTTCTTCGGCCATGGCTCTTGCGATGCTGTCGGCCTTTTCTTTTCGGGCTTTGGCCTCTTTGCGCTTATATTCGGCAATGGCGAGGTCGATGACGCGATTGCGCTCCTCTTCGGGCATATTGACCAGCGAGAGGAGTGAGTCTTGCTCGAACACGACGGTGGTGTGTTCCACCAATTCGTCGAGAATTTTGGAGCGACGTACAAGGGCGGCATAGTCGGCTCGGTCTTTGTCCAAAAGTCCGACGGCTTCGGTGAAGCAGGGTTGTGCTTTGTCGAAACGTCGGCGATCCCAATAAATACTGCCGAGGCGCAACAGCAAAACGCCTTTTTCGGGCGAAGCCTGCGTGGCGCGGTAGCGGCCGGTTTCGTAGGCTTCGATGGCGGCCGTGGTGTCGCGGCGGCTGAGGTGGATGTTGCCGATGGCGTAGAATATTTGGTCGAGGTAGTTGCTGTTGTTGTCGTTGCGTGCCATGCGCTTCAAGCGTTTCACCATCGCCTGTGCGCTTCGGGGAGTGGTGAGGGCTTCGGTCTGCAAAATGCGGGCATGGAAAGCCATTTCGTAAGGCGGATTTTGCGCCAAACAACGATTTAAGGCCTGAAAAGCTTCGGTTTTTCGGTTGAGCGACAAGAGGGTTTGCGCCAAAGCGTAGTAGAGGCGTGCTTGGCGAAAGTTGCTGCGTTCGCCGTCGGCGGCTCGCTGCAAATAGGGTAAAGCCTCGGCGGCTCGCCGTTGGCGAAGGAGGAGGCCGGCCGTCGAAAGGTCGCGCTCATGCTGCAAGCGTTTGGAGAGGGGGCTGTTTCCGACGCGTCGCAAAGCGTCTTCGGCATCGTAAAACCAATTGGATTCGGCATAGCAGCGGGCAAGCCAAATGCGGGCTTCGTTTGCCACGTCGGGCTCGGCGGCGTAGAATCGTGTGATGTAGGCAAAGGTCGAGGCCGCGGCGAGAAAATCGCCTTGTTGAAACTGCGCCTTGCCCATGAGCAACCATGCATTTTTCAAAAATGGGTTAAACTCCTTGCGCGACAAGTAGGCTTTCATGCGGGGCGACCGCTGCTTGTCGGCACTGACGACGGGGCGTTTTCGGATGCTGTGGAGCTGAATAGCCTTTTCGCATTTGGTGATGGCGGTTTGGAAGTCGTTTTTGCCGAGCGAGCGCATTTTCTCATAGCCCACGGAGTAGAGCGGAAGGGCTTCGGTGTAGTTTTCGCGGAGGCCGTTGCGCTGCGCGTCTTCTCCTGCTTTGTAGGCCACGGTGGCGTTGTAAAACACGTTGTAGCGGGTGACAAATGCTTGCCACCGGCGTGTGGTTGCCGTGTTTTGCTTCGTGGAGCACGATGCGAGCAGACCGCACAAAAAAGCGATATGGAGCAGACGACGAATGATGGGCGGAGAAGTTGAGAGGTGGTGAACCGTGAAACACAAAACGCGACGAAGTGCGAACAGCTCGAAGCGGAAAATCGGCAGGTCTTATTTTCTTAAACGCAAAAAAAACGGCTTTATTGTTCGTGCAAGGAAGTAGACCGAAACGCTCACCACGATGATGGCTGCGCCGGAGGGCACGTTGAGGGCGTAAGACAACCACAACCCGGCAAGACAATCGGCAAACCCTACGATCATCGAGGCGATGACCATGCCGCGAAAACTGCGCGTGAAGAGGGCGGCGGTGAGTTGCGGAACGGAGAGGAGCGAAATGACCATGACGATGCCCACCATGCGCAGACAGCCCACGATGGTGAGGGCGGTGAGGGCGGTGAGGGTGATTTCGAGCGTGCGCACGGGGAGTCCTTGCGAAAAGGCGAAGTCACGGTCGTAGGCTATGGTGACGATGCTGCGTTCCAAAAAGAAAAAGAGCAATCCCGTGGCGAGCGTGAGTGCGCCCATTGCCCAAAGGTCGGCCGCAGAGATGCTGAGGATGTTGCCGAAAAGATAGGAGGGCAGGTCGGTCATGAAACCGGGGGCGAGATAGGCGAAAAGGATGCCCAAACTCATGCCGAACGTCCAGATCATGGCCACCGCGCTGTCTTCGCGCACCTCGCGGCGGCGACTGAGCCAATCAATGCCCAAACCGCTCAGAAGTGCGAATATCGCTGCGCCCAACACGGGAGAGAAACCGAAAAACGCACCCATTCCCACACCGCCCAACGAGGCGTGAGCCATGCCGCCGCCGGTGATGACGAGGCGACGGGTCACGACGTAGGTGCCGATCCAAGCGCAAAGCACACTCGAAAGCAAGGCACCGATGAGGGCATATTGAAAAAATGTGTAGGAAAGAAGCGAGCTCATGGGCATCGAAAATAAAACGAAACAAAAAACAATCACACCTCAAAACGACGCTCGCCGACGAGAAGAAGCACGTCGTCTTTCAACTCGTAGGGCAGGCGGATGCCGCGCAGTTGCAGCGAACGCACCCAGCCGGCCACTTCTTCGGAGCGGAGGGTGGTGAGGACTTCGTTGAACTCTTCGATTTCGGTCTCCGAATAGTCGTCGCACTCCCTGCCGCGAAAGCGATCCAGCTCCTCGTCTTCGTAGTATTCGATCTCTTTGCTCACGGCAGCCAAAAGACTGTCTTTTTCGCAAGTTTCGTGGCGGCCGCAGCAACCGGCCGCAGCTCCTTCGCGCACTTCGGGCATGTGGTCGATTTTGCCTTCTTTGATTTGCCGGCCATACCACCATTGGCGAATCAGTCCGGCCACGGCGGCTACGATGCCGAGCGCAACGATGAGCAGAAAAAGTTGTAACACAGCGGTAGAGAATTGGAGGTGAAAAGATGAGAAGGGGAGGATGTTGCCGAAAGGGCGGTATTGTTTATCTCTTTCGGGAAGGGCGGCGGATCAATTTTCGAGAGCGCGGAGTGCATCCCAAAACAAAGGGTAGGACTTGGAGACGACTTCGGGGTTTTCGATTTCCACATCGGCTGCGCACAAGGCCGTCGGAGCGAAAGCCATGGCCATGCGGTGATCGTCGTAGGTGGCGACGGTTACGGCTCTGTGGCGAACGAGCTTCATTGTGTCGGCCGTCGGAGAAAAAGCCAGTTCTCCCTCGTTCGGCTCGGTGAGCACGAGGCCATATTTAGAAAGTTCGGTTTTGAGGGCGGCGATGCGGTCGGTCTCTTTTATTTTCAAACTTTTCAAACCGGTGAAGTGAAAAGCCTGTCCCAACATGGCGCAAGTCACCACTACGGCCTGCGCCAAATCGGGGGTGTCTGAAAAGTCGGCGCGATAGACATTCCCGACCGTTCTTTTCGTGCGTGTGAGTATTGCGCCTTCGTTGGTGAAGCGGGTGTAAACTCCCAGCGGTTCAAACAAGGTGCTACACGCCGCATCTCCCTGCATGCTCTCGCTCCGCAGTCCGTGCAGCAATACCCGTGCGTCGGGATCGGGGGAGAGTGCCGTCAGTTCGTACCAATAAGAGGCTGCGCTCCAATCGGGCTCGATCGTGTTGGTTGGGGGGCGGAGGTAGCCGGACGGAGATACGACGATTTCGTGTCCGTTTCGCCGCACTTTTGCTCCAAACTCCGTCATCTGTCGGAGCGTCATTTCCAAATAGGGGGCGGAGGCGATTTCGCCTTCCAACACCAAATGCAACCCCTCGCTTAATGTAGGGCCGATCATCAATATCGCCGAGATATATTGCGAACTCACATCGGCGGCCATTCGCACAAGCCCCCCGCGCAAACGCCGTCCGCGGATGCGAAGCGGAGGAAAACCTTCTTCTTGCTCATAGGTGATTTCCGCGCCGAGCGTGCGCAACGCATTCACCAAAATGCCGATGGGGCGTTGGTGCATGCGCCGAGTACCCGAAAGAACATGGGTTTCTCCTTCCCGGGTGGCATAGAAAGCGGTGAGAAAGCGCATGGCCGTTCCGGCCGCACCGATGTTGATTTCTTCGGGATTGTGGCGCAGGGCAGTCATCACGGCACGTGTGTCGTCGCAGTCGGACAGGCCTTCGGGTGCGGCAGACGATCCGGAGAGGGCGTTGAGAATGAGCGCACGAGCTGAGAGGCTTTTGCTTGCCGGCAGCGTCACTTCGGTGCGAAGAGTGGGAGAGAGGCGGATGTGCATGATGCGGAAAACGGCAGAATAAAAACGGAGATGCCCCCGATGGGAGCTTTCGGCAACGGAGAGGGGGCGAAGCGGTGGAGCGGCTTATTTCTTGGGAGCTTTCGAGGCTTTGTAGACGAGAATGGCAATCACAAACGCCACGATAGCCATGAGCCCGTAGCCTATGATGTGACTGTATTCGCCGGCTTTGGCAACAACGGCCTCTTTGCTCTCCATGCCGGGCACACGCGAAAGGGAGTAGCCGATGGCGGCCAAAACGATGTTCCACATGCCTGCGCCGATCGTGGTGTAGAGCAAAAACTTGCCGACGCCCATTTGAGCAAGTCCGGCAGGGATGCTGATCAGCTGACGGACGGCAGGAATCAAACGACCGACGAGTGTCGAAACAACGCCGTGTTTCCGAAAGAAAGTTTCGGCATTCTGCACTTTCTCCTCGTCCAAAAGGCACATGTGGCCGAGGCGGCTGCTGGCAAAACGATACACAAACGGCCGGCCGAGCCAAAGTGCAAGATAATAGTTGATCAATGCGCCGATGTCGGCACCGATAGTGGCAAAAACGACGACCCAAACAATGTTGAGATCGTCGCTTACGGCGGCCAACCAAGCTGCCGGAGGAACGATCACCTCGGAAGGAAATGGGATGAATGAACTCTCAATGGCCATGAAAAGAGTGATGACCCAATAGTCGAGGTGTTCCAACACCCACGCAATGATGCTATCCATAAAGTGGTTGAATTTATATTTAAGACCGAGCAAAGGTACGAAAAAAACATAGGCAACCCAAGTGGCCGCCTGCGTTTTGTGGTCTGTTTGCCTGCTTCGGCATTTTTCCGTTGGGCGGAGTGGGGTTAATTGTATTCATGTGGAGAATTTTAATTGTCCAAGATAAATATAAGTGCAATAGAACCCACTACTAATAATGCCATGAATAAACAAGCCAAAATACCTATATATTTTCCATATGTTATACCCCTATCGATGAAATCAATTGCATTGGGATAGTCATGATTGTTTATTTTGAGTCTTACTTTAATGATTTCTCTGACATCCGTTAGTCCTTTGTATATGCCTAAGTATAGGAGTACTACACATATAAAAACAAATATTGTGATGATGCACAAAAATACCGATATGATCATCTTGTTGGAATGATTTATTGAGGTGTTAGATACATATGCTATGATCAATGAGATCATGAAAGTATAAAAATACACTCCTCGTTCCAATATAAATCGAGCTTCTTTTAGTGAGTCCAATAGGATTAGTAAAAGTAATTTTGTTTTCTCAAAATTACCGTCGGGGGTATCATCGGTAGAGCTCTCTTCTTTTAAAGAGCTCTGCTCCTGTTTTATCTGTTTTAGAATAGAAAATAAAGAAAAAAAGAAATCGGACATAATAGGCTTAAATTAACAACAGCAATATTCTGAATTATTTCTGATTTATTCAAGGAAATCTTAGTTTTTTTATGTTAAGTGTGAAAATGAACGAATTCTTTTCTTGTTTGAACTAATATAAATTAAAGATGATTTTGGAATGATTTTCGGTTTGAAATATTTGTTGTTTTTATGCACGGAGAGAAACGGGATAATTTCGGGCGGAGGGACAGGATGGATTGAAAGCGACTTTGAAGCGCATGTCTAAGTAGGAGAAGCAGAAAGGAGGAGGATGGCATGCTCTTTCCGTTGGTTAAGTTTTTTTGTGGAAGATATTGTTTTTCAGTAACTAATTTCTTGATTGGAAGATGATGGAAAAAGACGAATGGAAATCCTATGGCGTGCTTGTTTGGGTTCTGTAAAAATAATAAAATGTTCAGTTTTTCTTGTTAGGGTACGGAAAAAAAGACTACTTTTGCAATCTGATTATATTTTTCTATTTTACCTCTTCTTATGAACAAGAACAAAGAATATATTCATGTGGCCTTACACGATGTACTTCCCTATGCCAATACGCTGAGTTTGGGCGAAGACGATTTGCTCATCGTTGACGATGTGCGCCGCATAGATTTTGAGAACAGGGCTTTGCAGACCGGTTTTTTTACTATCGGCTATTGTACGAGAGGAGAGGCACGTTTCAAACTGAACGGTAGGCAGATGTGTCTGTATCCCGGATGTCTTTTTGTTTCGTTGGGGCAGCAAGTGATTGAAGACGGGCATTATAGCGATGATTTCCAAGTGGTGGCCGTGTTGCAGAGTCATCAGTTTGTGCAGGAAATTCTCATGTCGATGCTCAACCTTTGGCCTTATCTGCTGTATTTGCTTGAAAATCCCGTGATCACCCTGCAAGACGAAGAGCAACGGTGGATATGGCGCGATTATCTGTTGTTGCTTCAACGCTTGAAAAACAAAACCCACACTTTCCGTCGCGAAGCCATTCTTTCGATTTTGCAGGCTTTCTATTTGGACATTTGCCATTTTCTCGAACAGAGATGTTCTCAGCGTTCGACCTCGAACTCGCGCACCTACGATGTATTTTATCGCTTCATGCAGCTGTTGGCACAAAACTATAAGCGTGAACGCGAAGTGGCGTGGTATGCCGCGCAACTGCAACTCACACCCAAATATCTCTCAGAGGTGGTGAAGAACGTGAGCGGACGCACCGTCAGCCAATGGGTTTCGACCGTGGTGGTCATGGAAATCAAGAGTATGCTTCGTAACACCAATTTGAGTGTCAAGGAGATTTCCATAAAAATGAACTTCCCCAATCAAAGTTTTATGGGAAAATATTTCAAAAACATCACGCAACGCTCGCCGTTGGAATATCGAAAAGAGAAATAATACGACAGTGTCCGATAAAAGTTTTGTTGTCCGAAAAACTTTTGTCGGACACTTTTCGTTGGCAACGCCGCTGTCGGAAAATGTCGGCCGCCGCTCTCCGGAAACGGCATCTTTTCGGAACGACAATTTCGCTTCTGCCGCTCTGTCGGCCGGTTGCCGTTTCGGTTTTCGGCATGCCTCCGATGAAACCGCCCTTTTCGGCCGTTTTCTCCCCTAAGTTTTGTGTTTTTGCCGTTTTGCCTCCGCTAAATCGGCTATCTTGTTGAATTTCTGCGTGTTTCTTGCGAAGGCAAAGCAGAGGTTTGCCTTCACGGGAATTTGTAATTGTTTGAAAGTCAGTGTAACTACGGTGAAGGCAAAATACTCTTTTTGCTTCCGCCTCCTTTCACTGTTGCGCGGCGAAAAACGGCCTTTTTCGAGGCTGTGAAAGCAAAAAAACGAAACAAGGAGTTGATTTACAGTTGTTTGGAGATGCGATCTTTCGTTTTGCCTTCACTTGCCTTCACCGTAAGATGGCTGAAATTCAGCGATTTGAATCGTTTAGCGGAGGCAGCGGAAGCAAAAAACAAACACAAGTGTATGCGCGTGCGCGCGAGAGAGGCTGGTCGAGGGGGCTGAAAGGAGGCAGATTTCACAGCCTCAGAGGAAGAAAATTCTATCTCCAATGTAGAAATTTCCGCATTGGAGGCAGTGTCGTGTCGGGCTGATCTGTTGGGGGAGCGATGGCGACGGCTGCGCACGCCCGCAACTTGAAGGCGGGAGCGGGGCAATGCGTATTTGTCGGTGTGGCCGCGTCGTGTGAGGCATGAGGCGCGGGCGGAGCTTTCGAGATCGACAGCCGCATCAAATTTCTGTTCGGAAGTTTGATGCGGCTGTCTTTTGTTTTCGATGGGTGTGAGGGGGGGAAGGGGCGGCGTGGCACGGCGATCGGTGGGGGCTTATCGGGGCAACAGGCGATAGCGTCCGCCGGGGAGCAGGGCGACCACTCCGGTCATTTCGAGTTCAAACAGGTGTGTCTGTATTGTGCCGAGGTCGAGATTGGTGGCCATGCAAAGCTGGGAAACGGTGAGACCGTCGGTGGGGCGCAGGGCGTCTGCCACTTTTTGCTGTTCGGGCGATAGTTCGGAAAAGAGATCGAGCTGAACGGCTGCTTTTCGCTTGTTTTTGGGGCTCCACCCGAGCAGGTCGAGCAGATCTTGTGCCGATGTGATCAACTCGGCAGCCCGATCGCGAATGAGGCGGTTGCACCCCTCGCTGTACGGGTCGTTGGTTCGTCCGGGAAAGGCGCATACCAAGCGGTCGTAGTCCAAGGCCAAATGTGCGGTGATGAGTGCGCCGCCTTTTTCGGCACTCTCCACAACGACGGTGGCATCGCTCATGCCGGCGACGATGCGGTTTCGGCGCACGAAATGTCCGGCCAAAGGGCGTGTTTGCGAAACGTATTCCGTCAGTATGCCGCCGCGGTCAATCATCTGCGTGGCCGTGTCGCGATGCAGGGAGGGGTAGATGCGGTCAAGGCCGTGTGCCAAAACGCCGACGGTGGAGAGGTCGTTGGCCAGACATTCGCGATGAGCATGAATGTCGATGCCATAGGCCAAGCCGCTCACGACGAGCACGTCGGGAAGCAGACGGGCAAGGTCGGCGCAGAGCATGCGGCAAAGGTCTTTGCCATAGGGAGTGATGCGCCGGGTACCAACGATCGAGAGCGTGCGAGCGGCATTGAGATCGGCCGTTCCGCGATAGAAGATGACAGCCGGGGCATCGGGGCATTCTGCCAATCTTCGCGGATAGTCGGGGTGGGTGATCGGAAGGATTTTGATGTTGTGCTTCTCGCAGAAGGCTAATTCACGCTCGGCGCGGACAAGGGCTTCTCCGGCGTGTTCGGACATCGCTCCCATGAGGTGGCGGCGCATTTGAGGGTGAATTTCCGATAGTGCGCTTTCAGACGATCGAAAGATGTTTTCGGGCGAGACCGAATGGCGCAGCAGTTCGAGTGTTTGCGCCTGCGTGATGCCGCGCATCAGGGTGAGAGCAAGGGTGTGGAGCATGGAGGGGGGCGTTTTCCGGTAGCCGTGAACGGACTAACGAGGAGTGAGATGTTTGCGCAACATTGTCCAGTTTTCGCCCAATGCCGACATGGAGGGAAAGAGCAGAGAAGCCCCTTCTCGGAGTAATGCCGATTCGGGCAACGGGCCTGTGTTTACACCGATGGTGAAGATACCGGCTGCCACGGCGGCACGCACGCCGAGGGGGGCGTTTTCGACCACGACGGCTTCCCACGGACGCAGGCCGCCGGCGGGGAGTTGCAGGGCGGCGGCCGATTTTTCGAGCCCCATGAGGTAGGGCTCGGGGTGGGGTTTGCCGTGGCGCACGTCGAGCGAAGACACTGTGCGTTCCGGTGCAAAAAATCCGGGATAGTGAGTAGTGAGCCTTTCGAGCAGACTGGCTTGTCCGCTGCCTGTCACGACGGCGATGAGCAGGCCGTCGTCGGCCACTTGCTGCAACACTTCCTGCGCTCCCTGCATTTTGGGGGCTTCCGGCCGTGTGTTGAATTCTTCACACTTGCGGGCATAGATCCGTTCTACTTCTTGGGGCGTTGTGTCACGTCCGAATTGTCTTTGCGTGAGCACGTTGATGGTGGTGTATGCCGTTCGGCCTTCGTTCATGTAGGCGTCTTCTTCGGTCATGTGCAATCCAAACTCGCTGCATACCTTCGCCCACGATGCGGCGTGGCCTTTCATCGAGTCGAACAACACGCCGTCCATGTCGAACAGCACGGCTTTGACGGGCAGGCGACCGGCGGCGGTGTCGAAGCCTTCGGCACGGGCTTCGGCGGCCGATTGGGGGTGTGCCTCCCAGTATTGCCGTATGGATTTTAGGATGAGTTCTTGTGTCATAGATAGAAAACCATCGACCCACCCCGAAGTCGGGGAGGGTCGAGAGCGATAAAAAGTGTGAGAGATCAGAGGCGTGCTTTGAGGGCTTCGGTTTCGGCTTCGTAGCCGGGCTTGCCGAGCAGGGCAAACATGTTCTTTTTGTAAGCCTCCACGCCGGGTTGGTCGAAGGGATTGACGTTGAGCAGCAAACCGCTGATGCCACAGGCGCGTTCAAAGAAGTAGATGAGCTGTCCGAGGTAGTACTCGTTGAGTTCGGGCATGACGATGCGCAGGTTGGGCACTCCGCCGTCGACGTGCGCCAAAAGGGTGCCGAGCTCTGCCATTTTGTTGACTTCGTCCACGCGTTTTCCGGCCAAGAAGTTGAGGCCGTCGAGGTTTTCCTCGTCGTGGGGCACGAGCACGGTGTGACGAGGTTTTTCCACCGAAATGACGGTTTCAAAAATGGTGCGTTCGCCCTCTTGTATCCACTGTCCCATGGAGTGGAGGTCGGTGGTGAAATCGACTGCGGCGGGGAAGATGCCCACGCCGTCCTTGCCTTCGCTTTCGCCGTAGAGCTGTTTCCACCACTCGTTCATGAAGTGGAGTTTGGGCTGATAGTTGACGAGGATTTCAATCTTCTTTCCGGCACGATAGAGGGCGTTGCGCACGGCGGCATATCGGGTGGCGATGTTGTCGTCGGAGCTGCATTCGGCTTCCATGTCGGCGGCTCCTTTGACCAAGGCGTCGAGGTCGAAACCGGCGCAGGCAATGGGGAGAAGGCCGACGGGGGTGAGCACTGAGAAGCGGCCGCCCACGTTGTCGGGAATGACGAAGGAGGTGTAGCCCTCTTGGTCGGCGGTGGTGCGTGCTGCGCCTTTGGCGGCATCGGTCACGGCCACGATCACCTTGCGCGCCGTTTCTTTGCCGCGTTGGTCTTCGCATTGCTTTTTGAGCAGGCGGAAGGCGAGAGCGGTTTCGGTGGTGGTGCCGCTCTTGGAGATGTTGATCACGCCGAACTTGCGGTGGCGGAGATAGGCCGAGAGTTCGGCAAGATAGTCTTCGCCGATGTTGTTTCCGGCAAAGAGCATGATGGGGTTGCTGCCGTCGTTGGCGAGCCATTCAAACTGGTTGCCGAGGGCTTCGATCACGGCACGCGCGCCGAGATACGAACCGCCGATGCCGGCCACAACGATCGTGTCGCAGTGTTCGCGCAGCGTGGCGGCACAGGCTTTGATTTCGGCCAAAAAGTCGGGGGTGATGCCCGACGGCAGGTGCATCCAACCGAGGAAGTCGTTGCCGGGGCAGGTTTGTTGTTCGAGAGCTTGTTGGGCAGCCGGAACGGCGGCTTTCACTTCGTCAAGCAGGCCTTCGGGCAAGAAAGCGGTGGCTTTGTCGAGTTCTAAGCGAATAGCATTCATGTTTTTGTGTGAGATCGTTAAGTTCTATATGGTTGTGTCGGTTTCTCGCCGGGACTTCTCGGCGGTGTTTTCGGCGGAGATCTCCGAAAGGGCGAAAGCGATCGGCGAGAGAGAAAGGGCGGCGAAATGATGTTTCGGCATCAACGGAGTTGCGAAAAATCAGCTTTCGGCCGAACAAAATTACATATAGTTTGCCGCCGAACCAAGCGTTTGCCGATAAAAACGGCCTATGATTGAGGATTATGCGCCTTGTTGCTTTCGCCGATTGGCAACGAATGAAAACAACGGCCGGAAGGCCGTGCCAAAATGTGATTTTTGACGCGGCCTCCCGACGTAGGGTGAAAGTGGGTGTTTGGGATCAGATGAAGAGGTTCAGACCGGCTTGTTCGGCGCGTTCCATGTAGGTCGCCACGCCGCCGATGCCGACGCCGTCGAGCAGTTCTTCCGAAGAAATGCCCATCATGTCCATCGACATCTGGCAGGCAATAAACTCCACGCCGTTGTCCAGAGCCTGTTGGCGCAACTCCTCCAACTGGCTGACGCCTTTGCGCCTCATGATGTGGCGCATGAGGCGGTCGCCGATGCCGAGCATACTCATTTTCGACATGTGCAGGCTGCGCGAGTCGGCCGGCAGCATCCACGAGAACATCTTGCCGAAGATGTCTTTTTCCACGATGGGCTTGTTTTCTTTCTTGATGACGTTCAAGCCCCAAAAAGTAAAGAAAATTGATACGGGAGTGCCGGTTGCGGCTGCGCCGTTGGCCAACACAAAAGTGGCCAGAGCCTTGTCGAGATCATCGGAAAACATGATGAACGTTTTTCCCTTTCCGCGTGTCGGTTCTCCGATGATGCAACTCGTGGATGGGCGTTTTTCGATCTCTACGATAAACGTACCCTTTTCTTCTCGTCGTCCGATGAGTTCGTGCCCCGTGCTCTTGCACCACGCCCGGGCATCTCGTGCAAAGCCGGGGTCGGTGGCGTGTACTTCGAGGTGTGCGCCCACGGGGGCATTGTCTACGGCTTTTTTCAACTGCAAGATCGGGCCGGGGCATTGCAAACCGCAGGCATCGACCTTGATGACTTCGGCGGCCGGTGCGCCGCAGGGCTTGCACGGTGCGCAAATGGCAGAGGCGCAGGCGTCGGCACACAGTTCCGAAACGTGCTTGGTGACCGTGGAATAGAGCTTGTAGCCACCCGAAAGGTTGCGTACGTCCGAGAAGCCGCGCGAAAGGAGAATGCGCTGGGCGAGATAGCCGCGCAAACCTATGGCGCAGAAAATGATGATGCGCTTGTCGCGCGGAACTTCGTCGAGGCGGTCGCGCAAATCGTCGAGCGGTATGTTTGTCGCCCCTTCGATAGTGCCGAGGGCAAACTCTTCGGCGGTGCGCACGTCGAGCAGCAGGGTGTCTTTGCGTGCTTCGGGAGTTTGTCGGGCAAGGGCTTGCAGCTCGTGCCAATAGACCACGGGCATTTTGCCGTTGAGAATGTTCATACCCGTATAGGCTGCAATGGCCACGGGGTCTTTGGCCGAGGAGAAGGGCGGGGCATAGCAGTGTTCCGTTTCGAGGAGGTCGTGCAAAGTGCCTTTTCGCTTGATGATTTGTGCGATTTGGTCGATGCGCTTGTCCACGCCGTCAGTTCCCACGCATTGTGCGCCGTAGATGCGTCCGTCGGTGGGCGAGAACGTGAGTTTCAGCGTGAGCGGACAAGCTCCGGGGTAGTATCCGGCGTGCGATCCCGATTGCGTGGTGCTGCTCAGGTAGTCGATGCCTTCGCGCTTCAAGGCTTTGGCCGGCAGGCCGGTGGCTGCCACGGTGATGTCAAAGATCTTGGCAATGGCCGTTCCGATGGAGCCTTCGTAGGTGAGGTGATTGCCTTGCACCATGTTGTCGGCCACGATGCGGCCTTGTCGGTTGGCCGGGCCGGCGAGGAAGTTGAGCCACGGCTTTCCGGTGACGGGGTGGGTGAACTCGATCGCGTCGCCCACGGCATACACGTCCTTGGCCGAGGTTTCGAGATATTCATTGACTTTGATGCCTCGTTCGCCGAGAGCAATGCCGGCCATTTGTGCCAATTCCGTGGACGGCCGCACGCCGATGGAGAGCAATACGAGGTCGGCCGCGATGCAACGTCCGTCGCCGAGGCAAACCGAAAGGCGGTCGCCGTTTTGCTCGAAACGCTCGACGGCGGTTTCGAGATGAAGATTTACGCCGCGCTCCGCCAAATGCTGGTGTGCATAAGAGGCGATGGAGAAATCGACAGGTGCCAACACCTGATTGCCCATTTCCACAAGGCTCACTTCGATACCTGCCGCGTGGAGATTTTCGGCCATTTCAAGACCGATAAATCCGCCGCCCACCACCACGGCCTGTTTCACTCCGCCACGGTCGATGTATTGTTTGATGCGGTCAGTGTCGTCGACGTTGCGCAGTGTGAAGATGCCGGGCAGGTCGATGCCGGGCAGGGGCGGGCGAACGGGCACTGCACCGGGCGAAAGCAGGAGCTTGTCGTAGCTTTCGGTGTATTGGCTGCCGTCGGCACGGCGAACGGTCACTTGTTTTTGTGCGGTGTCGATGGCCACGGCCTCGTTTTCGGGGCGCACGTCGATGGCAAACCGTCTGCCGAAACTTTCGGGTGTTTGGAGAAAGAGCTTGTCGCGTTCGGCAATGGTGCCGCCGATGTAGTAGGGCAGTCCGCAGTTGGCATAGGAAATATATTTTCCTTTTTCGAGCAATATGATGTCGGCAAATTCGTCCGAACGGCGTATTCTTGCGGCGGCGGTGGCTCCTCCGGCCACGCCTCCGATGATGATGTGTTTCAAGAGTTTGGGGATTTATGAGTGAATGATGACGCAAAGATAGCGATTAAAATCGAAACACAAATATTGTATATCTTCCTTTGTCAAGTTTTTCCTTGATAATCGAGCGATAATCTGCTCTTGAAATGTTCGGAACTCAAACAAAACGCCCATAATTCATCGGCAAAGGTTTTGTTCGTTGGCTAAGTTTGGGTAATTTAGCGGGTCACAAATTCAATAAGGGACAATTCTCCCGAGGGCAACTTTTCGGAGCAGGGAGCAACCTTTGCCGCCGTTCGATTTTGGTTTTATTGATATTTGGGCATGCAGTCATTGGGATATGGTCGTATCTATATTATAATGGCGCATAAGACATCACTTATGGAATTGAAGATAAAAGCATTGGTAGAAAAGGCACAACAAGGCGATGCAGAGGCTTTCGGCATGTTGTATCGGCTGTTTTACCCGAAGATGAAGGGGATTTGCATAAAAATCTTGAAAGACAACAAGGACGCGGCAGACGATCTTGTTCAAGATGCTTTTATTCTTGCCCTGATGTCGGTGAAGGACTTGAAAAACACCCGGAGGTTCGGTCAGTGGCTGACCAGCATTACGACCAATCTCGCTCTCAAATATCAGGAAAAATGTCAGAAAGTACAATTTGTGTCTTTGTCAAACAGAGAAGAGGACGTAGAAGAAGAGGTTGAGGCGGAATGTGTTTCGGAGCTTTCCCTGTCGTATGAAGAGGTCATGGCCGCGGTTGAAAAGTTGCCGGAGGGATACGGTAAGGTTTTCAAAATGTCGGTATTGGACGGGCTTTCACATCAAGAAATAGCCCAAATCCTCAATATCGCCCCACACAGTTCCTCATCGCAGTTGGCAAGGGCGAGAGGCATGCTCCGAAATATCTTGAACATCAAGGTCTTGTCCGTTCTTGTTTTGGCTTGGGTGGGCGTTTATGAATACAAACTCCTCATCAACAAAGAGCAGGTTGCTTCCGAAAGCAACACACGTTTGGCAAGAAAAGACACTGTCAGGAAAGTGGAAAAACACAAGCTAACTCCCACCGTCGGAGAGCCGCCGGCCGCAGATGTCGCTTCAAGGCATGCCGAAAAAACAGCTGCAAACAGCAGGCCGATCGAACGCAATGCAGGCATCGCTTCCACTTCTTTTGATGCCATTGCCGACAGCCTTGACATTAAAGTCCGGTTGGCGGAAAACACCACAGACGGCATCTTGTTGCCCGATAGCATTGTCGCGCCGCACAAAGCATGGGAAAACTTTATTGGCGAAGAAAACGGAAAGAAAAGCAATCGGTGGCAATTTCTTGCTGCCGGATCGCTCGGTACGGCTCTCATACAAAATGCCTATAAGCTCATCGTCAATCAGGGAAGTCTGGTGGCCGATCCGACAACGTCTTATTTTTCCACATGGGAAGAATATGCCAAACATCTCCGTTATACGGCCACGGAAGACGCGCCCGAAACAATGGCCATGAAGAACATCGCCGACCACAATTCGGGAAAAATCACAGAGACCGAGCATCACCGTAAGCCGATGACGATAGGGATTGCCGTAAACAAAGAAATAGGCCGACGTTGGAGTTTCGAAACCGGACTTCGCTACTCGTTCTTGAAATCGAAATTCGTTTTGGGCACGGGAGAATATCGTGTTGATAAGCAGCAAAGCCTGCACTATGTCGGCGTCCCCGTTAAGTTGTCATATCGGTTGGCGGGAGATCGGGAAATGTCTGCATACGGATCTGCCGGAGTGACCGTCCGCATACCCGTTTCGGGCACAATTTCCGCTGATTACATCACGGGGGGAACTGCCTCTTATTCCGTCCGCCGGAAAATTGCTCCGCCTTTGCTGTGGACGGTGAACACCAATCTCGGAGTGCAATACCGCTTGACACCCCGATTGAGCTTGTTTGCAGAACCGACACTCAACTGGCATCTTTCCCATGAGAGCACCACGAAAAACGCTTGGACGGAACGGCCGTTCACCTTCACCCTTCCGGTCGGACTGAGGTTCGGTTGGTGAAAATAATGTCGTCGTTTGCATGCAGTCTTTTGATTGGGGCGGTATCTATATTGAAAAATAAAGCCCCGATTAAAACAGTAGAACATGCAAAAAAGACACACGGACAGACAACAATATTTTCGCGATTTGGAAGCGACATCCGATGCATACTATGTCGGCTATGTTTCCGATTACATCAAACTCACTTCAAACACCCGCGTCTTGGAAGTGGGCTGTGGCGAAGGGGGCAATCTCGCCCCTTTTGCCAGATTGGGCTGTGAGGTCACGGGAATTGACATAGCGGAATGTAGGATAGAAGATGCCCGAAAATACTTCGCCTCGGTGGGCGGCAATGCCACATTTGTTTGCAGTGATTTTATGAAGTGTGCCACACCGCAGAGCGAGGAAGACAAGTTTGATGTCATCCTCCTGCATGATGTGATAGAGCATGTTCCGGTTAAAGACGAGTTTCTCAAACATTTAATCTCTTTTCTCAAAACAGCGGGCATACTGTTTGTCGGTTTTCCGGCATGGCAGATGCCCTTCGGCGGACATCAGCAGATATGCAGAAGCCCGCTTTGTTCACACTTGCCGTTCATTCATTTGCTCCCCAATCCGCTGTATCTGTCTTTGCTCAAATTGTGTCGCGAAACGGAGGGCACAATCAAAGAACTGATGAGCATAAAGGCATGCAAAACAAGCATTGAACTTTTTGAAACTTTGGCGAAAGCATGCGGATATGCCGTCATCAACAAGCAGTATTGGTTGATCAACCCGCACTATAAGCAAAAGTTCAACCTCTCTCCTCGCCTTTTGCCCCGACCGATGTGGAGGTTGAAGCACATCAGAAACTTTTTCACCACATCGTGTTGGTATGTGCTCGGCAAGCAGGCGGAAGAAACCGAAAAATGAGGCAGTCATGTTTTGGTGCGGCTGTTGTCGCCGATCGTCTTTTGGAGATTGCCCGCTCCCTCTCTTCCGGCCGCCGTCGACGACCGCCGTTTCCAATCTTCCGCTGTCGTGCATGGGGCCTCCGGCAATGCGTTGGCAAATGTCCTTGCCTTTTCCGATGCCGTTTGACATGGCTTGAAACAACCATTGCTCTCCGGCATCGAAGCAGGCGACAGACAACAACGCAACTGCCTGTGCGGTGGGAAACTCTACCTGCGAGGTGGAGTTTTTTATCTCCAATGTGGGAATTTCTACCTCCAAGGTAATGAATTTCATCTCCTGCGAAATCGAGAAAAACGGACTCCCTCGCGCGCACGCGCGTATACCTATTCATTGTTTTTTGCTTTCACTGCCTTCGCAAAAACGCCTTCGGTGTTGATTTTCAGAGTGTTTCGTGCGAAGGCAAATGAAGGCAAACTTTCAGATCCGGTTGCAACCGATTGAAAACCATGTCATTGTGTCGCATTTTTGCTTTCACCGCCTCCGAAAGCGGCGGTTTTCTCGCGGAAGCAGCGGAAGGAGGTGAAGGCAAA
Source organism: Alloprevotella sp. OH1205_COT-284 (assembly GCF_003859795.1). Lineage (GTDB taxonomy): Bacteria > Bacteroidota > Bacteroidia > Bacteroidales > Bacteroidaceae > Alloprevotella. Next base: position 36,249 of record NZ_RQYI01000007.1, read on the forward strand.
GGGGAATTTTGCCTTCACCGTAGTTATACTGATTTTCAATGAGTTGAAAAATCCATTTTCTTTTTGCCTTCACTTGCCTTCGCACGAAACGCTCTGAAAATCAACCCCGAAGGCATTTTTGCGAAGGCAAAACGGCAAAAAACAAAAAAAATAGGGTGGAAAAACGCTCAAAAAGGGCGGTTTCATCGACGACGACGACCGAGGGAAACTGTCCCAAGGGGGAGGAGCGAACACAGCAAAAACAGACTGCGCCAAGAGCATGGTGTCTTGACGCAGTCTGTTGAGAAGCGGTGTGTGGATCGGTGCATGTTGTGCTACCCGGCGAAAGAGTGGCGCGACATGCTCCGATGAGCATTTTAGGGTTTGTCGCACTGTCGGTCGGGTTCGGCGACGTAGACCAGAAATTTGCCGCGCGCATCGATTTGCACTTCCCGACGGGTGGCTACGTTGAGTGTGCCTTGCCACAGCCGGGTGAAGTCGTAGAGGGGATATTGCAGACCGGTAGCAGAGAAATAGGAGGCTCCGAAATTGAAAATCGAGATTTCGCGCCCGATTTCGATTTCGAGGCGGAGTTGATCGCGGCAGGGATAGAAGGTGCCGTAGTCGCTCACCATGCGAATGGCCGGGGCTTCTCCTTGTGTCACGGGGAGCAGGTCGGCATAGTCCATGAGGAGGGCGATGTTGGCCACGGAGTGGTCTTCGCGCAGGCCGGTTGCGCCGAGAATGGTGATGTCGCGACGGCCGAGGGCGAGGCAATGTTTCACGGTTTTCGTGAGATCATTGGTTTCCTGCTCGGCGATGCGGACGATGCGGTCGGCGTAGCGGTGGCGAACCTCCGCATTGACGGAATCTCCGTCGCCGACGATGACGTCGGGCACGAAGCCGGCTTGCACGCAGCTGTTGGCCGCACCGTCGCAGCAGGCGATGAAATCGGCCGAGCGGAGGAGGGCAAGCGCGCGTTCGGTTTTGGGAAAGAGGCCGGCGGCAAGAACGATGGTCATACGCTATGCGGAAACGGCGGAGGGTTGTTGGGCGCGTTGAAGTTTGCGCCAGTTGAAATAGCCCATAACGGCCACGATGCCGTAGACGGTGAAGAGGGCTGCCCATTGATAGAGGTCGCTCACGATTTGCATGTAGACGAACACCGTGTTGACAACGACCCAAAGAATCCACTGTTCGAGATATTTCTTGGAGAGCAACCACATACCCACGAAGCTCAGTGAGGTGGCAAAGGCGTCGGCAAGAGGAGTGCGGGGAGTGGCGACGGGCAGGTTGAAGTTGAACATACCGTTGAGTGCGGTGATGATTTGCTCGACGTTGAGCAGGAAGAGGTAGAGCGTGCCGCAGATGACGGTCACCGTGAGCAGGAGGCGGGGGTAGAGCCGGGAGGGAATGTTGGTAATGGTGAAGACATTGCCGCTTCCCTCATTTTCGTCTTTGGGAGTAAAGAACACCATTTTCACGCCCACGATGAGATAGTAGGTGAAGAGGGCGGCCGAGGCGTAGTTGCCTTTGAGCAAAAAGAGGTAGACGAAGGGAATGGCGTTGATAATGGCCACGTGCCAAAAGAGCGGTCGGGCTTTGTATTGGAGATAGAGATAGACCAGACCGATGAGTGTGCCGAAGATTTCGACGTAGCCGTTGAAAGTCATTGCGCAGAGCGTGTCTGCAATCGAGTTGATGTTCATGTTGTTTTTTAAGTATTGATGTGTGTGAATGATGCGAGTGTGCGGGCAGCGGCGAGAGGAGATGCTTTGGGCATGAGGCATGATGCCGTGATGCTGCGGTGACTGCGGATCGCTCCTGCCGGTCGATAAATGCGGAAAAGATTGCCTTCTTTGCAGACGACAATCTTTTCCGAACGGTGTCAAAATAGGTATGTTGGCAGCGGTTTTCGCAGTGGCGATCAGAACTTCACGCCGATGTTCACCAAGAAGTTGGTGCCGGCCATGGGGTAGAAGCGCGGATCGCTGCCGAGGGTGCGGGTGGCAGGATCGGCCATGTAGGTTTGCGAATAACCGTTGGTTTCGTATTTCTCGTTGAAGAGATTGTAGACGGTGGCGCCGACGGTCATTTCTTTCACGCCGCGAAAACAGAAGGTGTAGGAGGCGTTGAGGTGAGAAACGAAGTAGGCGTCGAGGGAGTTTTCGCGCATCTTCATGTTGTCGAGGTATTGGCGGCCTACGTATTGAGAGGTGAGCGATGCCGAGAAACCTCCGTGGTTGAAGGTGAAGCGATTGTTGAAAGTGGTCGAGGGCGAAAACGAGATGTCTGTGTCGCCGATGTGGTGCGTGTATTCGTTGTAGTCCCCGTCGTAGAGATAGGCGGTGTAGTCTTTGATGCGGTTGGCACTGAGGGTGAGGTTGGCGTCCCAGCGGAAGAAGGGGCAGGGCAGCCAAGCTCCCGAAAGCTCGATGCCTGCGCGGTGGCTGTCGGCCACGTTTTCCACTACGGCCTCGCCGATTTCGTTGTAGCGACCGTTGAGCACGAATTGGTTTTTATACTGCATCCAATATCCGTTCACCGCAGCTTCAAAGGTGCGGCCGGTGTAGGTGTAGCCCGCTTCGTAGTCAAAGAGGCGTTCCGACTTGGGGGAGTGATCGGGGGAGTAGCTTTCCTGATAGGAGTTGCGTGTCGGCTCGCGACGTGCCACACTGAACGAGGCATAAACCCTGTGGTCGGGACGAATGTTCCACACACCGCCGAACTTGGGGTTGAAGAAGTGGAACTTCTTGTCGATGTCCAACACGGGGCGTTTGTCCGAAGTGCCGTTGATGCGGTAGTCGATGAAGCGATATTGCACGTCGGCAAAGAGGTTTACGGTCGGCAAAACGGCGTAGTGGGCGCGAAGATACACATTTCCGTCTAATTTCTCGCCCTTGTTGCGATAATATTCGTGATTGGGACGCAAATTTCCTACATAATTTTTGACCCAGAGTACATTTCCGAAGTGGTCGTTCTCAAAGTTGTTGAGGCCTGCGCCGCCCGTCACGTCCCAAGCTCCCTCCTTGTAGTTGAGAGAGAAAAGTCCGCCGTAGAAGTGGTTTTGGAGGTGTTTGCGGCGAATGAGGTCAGACTTTTTCTGCTCGATGGCGTCGAGGGTGTAGGAGGCAAGGCCGTATTCGGTGAGCTTGCGATTTTTTTTGTATTCCTCATAGTAGCCTTCGCCGTAGGTGTAGTGGAGGGCGGCCGAGAGGCTCCAAGCCGGAGAGAGCTTCTGCGTGAGCAAAGCCTGTGCGTGTTGCTGGAAATAGATGTCGTTTTGGTCGTCGTAGAAGAGGTTGAGCTTCTTGTCGATCAGGCCGTTGGGATTGTAGGTGCGGTGGGTCGAGAGTTGTTCGCGACTGATGCCGTCCCAAGCGTGATAGGTCTTTTCCTTGCCGCCGTAGGCAATGAGTTTGAGCATCGTTCCGCCGTTGAAATAAGTGCCCTGCGTGAAGTAAGAACCCATTTGTGCGGAGGAGCGGTCGCGATAGCCGTCGGAGGCGAGATAGGACACGCGTGCGTCGAATGCCCAGCGGTGGTTGAGGCGTCCGGTGCCGACTTTGAGGGTGTTTTTCGTCGTGTTAAACGAACCGTAGGAGGCGTTTACCGAAGCATAGGGCAGGAGCGAAGCCTTGTCGGTGAGCATGTTGATGCTCGCGCCGAATGCACCTGCGCCATTGGTGGAGGTGCCGACGCCGCGTTGGAGCTGTATGTCTTGGAGCGAGGAGGCGAAATCGGGCACGTCTACCCAATAGAACACATGGCTTTCGGGGTCGTTGAGGGGGATGCCGTTGTTGGTGATGTTGATGCGTGTGCCGTCGGTGCCGCGCACGCGGATGTTGGTGTAGCCGATGCCGGTGCCGGCGTCGGAGGTGGCGACCACGCTCGGCAGGGTGGAGAGCAGGAAGGGGATGTCCTGCCCGTGGTTGATGCGTTCGAGGGCGGCTTTGTCCAAATTGGAGTAGGCGATGGGCGACTTTTTGGTCGCACGGTTCGTCACCACTTGGGCTTCTCCCAATATGTTCACACGAATCGTATCGACGCCTTGCGCCGACACGGCAGTGGCGGCTGCACAGCAGCCCGCCAAAACAAATTTCTTCATAAAATTACTTTTAATTACTACGCCGGCATTATCCGGATCAGTTCATAGGGTATGATCTCAGCCTGAAAGAGTAAGGCACCCCTTAAAGAGATGTGGCAAAGATAGGCATTTAATTTTGTTGCAAAGGCGGAAAGGCGGCGAAATGCGGCGTGCGAGATCAGATAAGAAGCGTTTTTGGGCTTTTGTTGTCGAACTTTTCTTATCTTTGCCACACCAAGTTTGCATCTTAGCCTTCATCGTATGAAAAAGAATTTTCTTTTTATCTGCTTCGTGCTGCTGTCTTGTTTTTCGCTTGCGGCACAAAATCCTTCGGAATCTTTCACGAAACTGTTTGCACGTTTCAAAGAAATGGCGGTGGTTTATGAGGAATGTCGTGCCCGAAATGACTACGAAGGTATGTCGCGAGCCTTGAAAGAGCAAATCGCTTTGTTGGAAAAAGTCGAGCCGGCAGGCGAGGGAGCGAACGACCGTGAGATGCGAGAAAAGCTCTTGGCCAATCAATATTATAATCTTGCCTGTGCGTATGCTTTGAAAAGCAAGTCGAAAGCAGCCGTCGAGGCTTTCCGAAAGGCCGTTGAGCATGGTTTCAAAAACTATCGGCATACTTGCAATGATCCCGATTTGGCGAGCATTCGCGAAGACCGCCGTTTTCGTAAATTGTTGGGGCGCATCATTCAATACGACAACCTCCACATGCTGAGAACTGCCCGCTCCTATCGCAGAGAGCAGACGGACTCTCTGCCGAATTTCACCTATCAGTCGGCGTCGGATCACAATTTGAAAGCCGTGAGAGAACGCTTCCGCCTCGACTCGATAGCCGGCAGTGGCGATGAGGTTTCAAAAATCATGAATGTCATGACTTTTGTACACAACAACATCCGCCACGACGGCAGCAACTACGCGCTGTGCGAGTTCAACGCCAACGATATTTACAACTACCACAAGGCGACGGGAATGGGAGTGAATTGCAGGCATCTGGCCATGATGCTCAATGAAATGTATCTCTCGTTGGGGATACCCTCGCGATATGTGACCTGCATGCCCAAAGATCCGAACGATGGCGATTGCCATGTCATCGTTGCCGTTTATTCCGCTCAGTTGGGGAAATGGCTTTGGATCGACCCCTCGTTTAATGCCTATGTCAAGGATGAGAACGGACATTTGCTGAGCATTGCCGAAGTGCGCGAACGGCTTATCGACGGTCGGCCGGTTGTGCTCAACGAAGATGCGAATTGGAACAACAAAGTCAAACAGACGAAGGAGGAGTATTTGGAAAACTATATGGCCAAAAACCTTTACTATTTCATTTGTGCGGAGCAGAGCCGTTTCAATGCCGAAAGTCGCTATCGCTATACGGGGATTCGTTATGTGGCACTGTTGCCCGAGGGATTTGAAACGCAAAGCGTGAGCGGCGACATGTATACCGTGACAAGCGACGCGGAATACTTTTGGCAACCTCCTTCTTCTGCCAAATAGCCGACAGAGGTTCATAGCCCTCCTATTTTCCACTCTTTTTCCATGAAACATTCACGCCCTTCTTTTGGTCGCGAGATGCGCATCGGCCTTTTTGTGTTGGTCGGTGTATTGCTTGTCGTGGCAGGTTGGCGTTGGTGCATACCTTTCGGCGAAAAATCCTCTTCGACATCGGCCGAAGCGAAGATTTCGGCGGAAGAGCTGATCGAAATCAAGCGTTTTGAGCAACAACGCCTTGCCGACTCGTCGCGTCGTCAAGAGCAACGCAGAGCGCAGTGGAAACGGTGGCGAGAAGCGCGCGAAAAAAGAGCGACGGCGCGTGATCGGCGTCAAGCCGACTACGAAGCCCGGCGTCGGCAGTGGGCGGAAGAAAAAGCCCTGCGATCGGCGGAAAGAGCCCGGCGGCAGGCACGCTACGACAGTTTGCGCCGCCTCCGTCCCGAAAAACTGCCGGCAGGTTCGTGGGTGGATCTCAACGAGGCCGACACGCTCCTGCTGCAACGCATTCCCGGCATAGGGCGCGGTTATGCCCGAGCCATTGTGGGTTATCGGGAGCGAATGGGCGGTTTTGTTTCGACGCGTCAGGTGCTCGAAATCGAGAGATTGCCGGCAGGCATCGACGCATGGTTTCGAGTAGAGCATTTGCCAAATATTCGGCAGATACCCCTCAATCGCGCCACGTTCAAAGAATTGTTGCGACATCCTTATCTCAACTACGATCAGGTGAAAGCCATTGTTGAGCATCGCCGAAAACGGGGCGATCTGCGAGATTGGCGCGACTTGGGCAACAGTCCGCATTTCTCAGACTTTGATTTTCGGAGGCTTCAACCTTATTTCCGATTTTGACAAGCTGATTTTTCTTTGTGATTATGAGTCATGGCGTCCGTGGAACAGACTGCTTCGAGTGGAGAGGGCGATATTGCAAGGCGGGCACTCTGTGTCTGCCGGTTACTTTTTCGGTAAAAACTATTCGTTATTTAGAAAATCCTATCCGTTAGATACTATTTACTGAGTGACGAGTGTTTTTGAGAGAAGATGAAAACGACTTTCTCAGGCTGTGGAGAAAGTCGTTTTCTTCGTTTTTTTGTTGAGGATGGCAAATTGTGCCGACGTTTTTTGTTTCTTTTGTGGTCAATGTCTCTTCTTTTTGTTTGAAAAATGTATCTTTGCCCACGCTTAATGGAGATTCGCACTTTCTTCGATTCTCGAAACATTGTTTTCAAACGACAGTAAAAACACACCAACTCTTTTGTTTTCGGCAGAAGATACGTAAGTTTTTTCTTATCTCTTTCGCCTCTTTTTACTTTTTCGGTATAGAGGGGAGTTCTTTCGATGAAAGAGGGATAGGCTTTGAGAATTTATCCTCATTTAATATATATAATATTCAAAAACAACATTTCAACAATGAAGTCCAAGTTCTTTTTATTCGGACATGTATTGTTCTCTTTGTTTTTCGGTGGTTTTTTTTTCATGGGAAAAGCACAGACAACTTTTCATGACCCTTATCCCGATGAGCAACTTTCTGTTTGTGGAGCGAGCTGTTCTGGTAATATCGAAGTAATAAAATCACGAAACTTTATTAAAGGTTTTCCTTCATATCAAAAGCCGGAAAGAATACCGGAGGATTTTATTTTCAAGGGAAATAATCAAACTTATGTGTTTAGATTAGCCGCTTGTGTCACGGCATTTTACTTTAATGGCCACTTCAAACAAGATATGGCCGAAGTTTACAAATATTGGGATGATTTGGAGAAACAGCTAAATCTTATCTATGAACGTGATTGTGGCATCCGATTTCAAATTATAAGAAATGAAAAACTTGTTTTTTCGGAAGATCCTTCTTTTGAAACTACCACTAAGACACGCATCCTCAATAGTATTCTCGGAGAAGATAACTATGAAGTCGGTATATTTTTGCAGGCTCCAACAGGAACAATGGCCGGGTATGCTCTCGTAGGAGGAGTGTATAATCAATCTTTGAAAGGAGAAGCACGATCAACAATCTCTTATTCTACGATCGCACATGAGATAGGACACCTTTTCGGAGCTTCTCATCCGCATGAGAAAGATGATGCCAAAATAACTGAACAAGGGTTGGGCTTTTCAATTATGAGTTATGGTTCACCACGTACATTCTTTTCGTTGGCATCCATCAAAAGTATTCGATCTTCTTTGAAAGTGTTGGGGTATTTCAAAGAAAAGGAACGTAAAAACTATGTGCCGGGCAGTATTTCGTATCAAAATGCACCTTATGTAATTCTTCAAAATGAGGAGTTGCCACAGCTTGACGAAAAGGCGGTGAAAAGAGAGTATGTCGTGACAAAAGGAACGAGATACCAATTCTATATCCCCGTTAAAAATAAAAATAAACAAGGCTTTTTTTATCATGCCCATCCCTATGATGTTGCTTCGTGGGGAGGTGAAACGAATTTATTGCAACGTCTTTATGCTCCATCTGACGAAAATGTAGTGATGTATCATCCTCGTTATCTCGCGGCTCGTAAAAATGCCAATGATAATTGGGAGGAGCAGTTGTTGAAATATTCAGACCAGTATAAGCCGGGAACTTATACCTATATGCTTTCTGCTTTTTACAAAGGGCATCATGATGTCGTTAAGACGAGTTTGCGCATCGTAGATGGAGAGAAGTTTCAAATAAACACAGTGAAGATGAAAGAAAACGGCTTCTTTGATTATGCTATTCCCGGTAAGACGCCGATAAAACTTTCGTGGACTACTTGTCAGTCTCTTTATGGCAAAAATAGTAAAGTGCGTATTTTGCTATCCACCGATTTTGGAAAGACATTCAAATATGTTTTGGCTGATGAGGAGCCCAACGATGGCTTTTGGGAAGGAGTTTTTCCTTATGTGAAAATAGATAGAGTGGATTATCCCGAAGTAGGGGAAATACGTGGAGGAGTGATTAAAATAGAGGTCATAGGCGAAGCGGCCTATGCCTTGTCTCACGAAGTGCCTTATTGGGTGTCGAATAAGGTGATTCTTACCGGAGGTGTCACTACCGATATGGAGAAAGCTGTTTCTTTTTCTCCTACTCCTAATGTCTATAAAGAACTCGATTCAGAAGATCAAGTGCCGAAGATCGAAACTTTAACCGCAAGCTTTCAAGGACGATCAAAAACAGTCGAAGGAGTAGAGAACAGAGTTGGCAACACCATTTATAGAAAATGGACTACGACTCTCGGAAGTAACATTTCCACTTATACTCAGGTGATTAAGATAAAACAGAGAATAGATGAAAATGCAGTGATTTATGATAAGGCAAACGCACTTTCAAGGCCGGCTCTTGATGTTTATCGAAATTTCGGAAAATTAGGTTATCCCAAGGTTCAATGTAAAGAGGGACTTCATTTCAGAGAAAAGTTTGAACAAATTTTCACCCGAGAAGGAAAATTAAAAGTAGGTTTCACCAAGCAAGAATGTGATGAATTGGAATATGCCTTGATTGCCTTGGGAAAAATCTCCGATGAAGATATTGTTATGCCCACCGTAGGGAGAAAATATAAGATCGCCAGCTATCACAATGTTTATGACAAAGAACGTTGGTTCTTTCTCAGTCCCGATGGAAAGGGAGGAGAAGCACTACATATGAATCAACCGGATAAAGGAGCCGAGTGGTCGTGTGAGATGATTGATAGTCTGTATCGTTTCACGGCCGACGGGCAGATGTTGACCTTGCAAGGCACATCGCATGGTCTTAATGGAATGAAAATTGTACGTGGATATACTTGGGGGGCGTTTAGTTTCATCAGTGGTCGAAAATATCCTCGTATTGCGCGCGTCTATTCGAAAGGTGAACGCATTGATTTTGCAGAATCTCGCGAAGAGAGATTAAACATTGAAGACAAAATAAACAGACGTGACATAATTATTTCAACCGATTTCCAATTATTACCCGTAGAAGAAACATACGATGTGTATTATCGCACATCGGAAAAAATGTTGCCTTATGCATATTTACCCATGAAAGGAGATATTGAACCTTTCGGGGCATTTCCGGGGAAAAGCATGACATCGCTGGGTGATAACCTATATAAAATAACTATCCCTACAACGCATTCCACCGATGAAATCACATTTAGTGAGGGAGAACATCGAATCACGGCACGCCTTATTGGGAAAAGTGCTACTTACGAGGCTTCCGGAAAGCGAGTGTATCGTTTGTCCATGTCTGCCGAAAAAATGAGTACGCTTTTCTTGGACTATCCCGTGGCAGTGCCGCAAGATGTTACGGCTTATACAGCCACCGCCGAGCGCGTATCCGAACGGCAATATGCCTTGAAGTTGATTCGCCTTTCGGGGTCGACACTTCCGGCCTACACGCCTGTTATTTTGAAAGCAAAGGCAACGAAAGATTATGACTTCTTGGAAATCGACTACACGCCGCTTCCTGTTGAAACGGGGTGTTTGCTGGGAACCATAAGTGAATTGACGGAATCGAACTTCAACGAAGATTATTTTTATTTTGCTTTGGGAGAGAACAAAACTGTTGCTACGCATGGAGCAGGGCAAGAGGTGAATGTTTTCCCTCACACAAAAAAAATGGAAGCCAACACGGCATATCTCCGCATTTATAAAAATGACAACAACTGGAAGATAGCCTCTGTTGTGCTCGATGAAACGGAGTTTACAAAGCTGACCGGCAACGGAACTCTTGACAATCCCTACACGATAGACGACATCAAGCGTTTGGAAACAACAACAGAAAACGTTTGGGTGAAAGGACGCATACGCGGAGGATGGAAAAATGCCGACGGAGAAGTGGAGCAGCAAGTGGGAGAATTCATGGCGATTGGCGTAGATAAAAACGTCATACCTGTTTATGTTCCCGAAAATGCACGTCAAGGAGTCAATAACATGAGAGAGAAGTACGTGCTTGTGCAAGGCCGTTTTGGAGCTTGTTTGGGCAGTGTCGGGATTGATCGCAACCGATTGAAGACTCTCGACTATCAGGAAACGATCAAAATCGGAAAGGTCGGCTATGTTACCTATTACAGTCCTTATGCCCTGCAATTGCCGAAGGGTGTGAAAGCTGCCGTAGTGATCGAAACCGAAGGTAATGCTGTTAAATGCGATTGGAATACATACTCCGACCCCTCGGTGGTGATACCGCCCGAAACCCCGGTGATCTTCAAAGGTGAACAGGGAGTATACGAACTCAAAACTTCGTTCTCGACTCCTACTCGCGCTGAGCGCAATTTGTTGAAAGGAAGTTTGACGGATAAAATCTTAAACGATCCTAACACCAAGTATTATAAGTTTTCGCAAGGTGTTGACGGACTCGGCTTCTATTTCGATATGCCCGGAGGAAGTGGACTGTTGACTTCTGCAAGAAAGGCTTATCTCACTATACCTTCGGATTACGCAGCTTCAAGTAGATTTTTGCTTGAAGATGATTTCGTAACCGCCATTGTAAATGAGTATGCCGGCAGAGACCTTGAAGCGAAAATCTACGGCATCGGTGGAAATTATGTGGGTATGATGAGAGACTTTGACAAGTTGCCTGCCGGAATTTATATTATCAATGGCAAAAAAGTGATGAAATAGTCTGATCGTGGCAAACGGACATCTCGCGACAAGAGGTTGCCGTAAATCCATTTTTTTCGTCCGATCCGACAATATTTCAGCCCTCTTTCTCGTTTTCAAATCAGAAGCGAGAGGGAGGGCTTTTGATTGTCGTGAAAATCCGCCGTTGTCATTATTTTTCAGACAAAACACGTGGAATATAGGAGAAATGAGTAAATTTGCACGATAAAGCGTATTTGTATTATGCTCCACGAAACTCTCATCCCCAAATACTATCCGCAGGATAACGAACTGAGGAGATTGTTGCTTCGACACAGTCGGCAGGTGGCGGAGCGGGCGGTGGCCATTATCGACCGACATCCCGAACTGGGAGCGGATCGACATTTCGTTTACGAAGCCGCCATGCTTCACGACATCGGGATTTTTCTGACCCATGCGCCTCGCATTCACTGTCACGGACAAGCCGCTTATTTGCAACACGGATGGCTGGGGGCGGAACTCATGCGTCGCGAGGGCTTCCCCGATTTTGCCCGCGTTTGCGAACGGCATACGGGTACGGGCTTGACGCGGCAGCAAATCGAAGAGCAACAGCTTGCGCTGCCTTTGCAAGACTTTCTGCCCGAAACGATAGAGGAAATCATCGTGTGCTACGCAGACAAGTTTTATTCCAAAAGTCATATTGACCGCGAGTGTACGGTCGAGCAAGCCGCCCAAAGTCTGTTGCGTTTCGGAGAAGAGGGCGTTGAGAAGTTTTTGGGTTGGGCGGCCATGTTTGAATGATGCCGGCATCGCTCCCCACGTTCGGCCGCTTTGTCTGTGCCTCTCCGTGAGATGCACGAGAGGGTGCGCCGCTTTTCAACACCACGGACAACGACCAACTACTGAACCGTAATTTCACAAAGCACTGTTTCTTTTGCCACGCAAATCTTTTCATATCTTTCTCTCTTTCGTTGCGACGCTCATATTGTCGGGCGTTGTTGCCGGATGTGCTCTTCGGCAGGAAAACGAGTCCCTGCCGGTTTTGCCGGCGGGGCAAGACGCGTCGTTTTCCGTGACCGACACTTCGCTCGCGGCTTTCAAGGACACGTCCGAAACGCTTGCCGAAATTTTGCAACGGCAAGACTCCGCGGCCAACCCGAGCTTGAAGCCCGTCGATATGCCGAAAGACAGCGCGACCTTTGCTGCGTTGATCGACAGTTTGCGATACACATTGAAAAAAGACACCGTGATCGCCGTGACCAACAAGGCAGACACGTTGCGGACGGACAGTGTGCGCCGTTCGGCTTCGGGCATCGAAGCCCCCATTGACTACAACGCCGCAGACTCCCTCGTGTATGATGCCGAAACGGGATTTGCCCATCTTTTCGGCAGTGCCAAGGTTAGCTATCAGAATATGGAGCTGACCGCAGAACACATCACGATGAACATGGACTCCTCGTTGGTGCATGCCGTCGGTGTGATGGATACGACTGCGAAAGAGTTGAAAGGAACGCCGGTCTACAAGCAGGGCAGCGAAAACTATGAAAGCGAACGCATGTCGTTTAATTTCAAAACCAAAAAAGGATTTATTCAAAACGTGAAGACCACGCAGGGCAACGGCTTTTTGCGCAGTGTGAACTCCAAGCGGTCGAACGATGGCTATTTCTATCTTGAAAATGCGAAATACACCACTTGCGATGCCGATTGTCCGCACTTCTACCTGCAACTCACGCGGGCGAAAATCAATCCGGGCAAAGAAACGTTTTTCGGCCCTGCCAATCTGGTCGTGGCCGACGTTCCCCTGCCTTTGGCCATCCCTTTCGGCTTCTTTCCTTTCAACAAAAGCTACTCTTCCGGCTTGATCATGCCGACTTATGGAGATGAAACGGCGCGCGGATTTTACTTGCGCGACGGAGGATACTATTTTGCCATCAGCGACCGCATCGACCTCAAACTTTTGGGCGAAATCTATACCAAAGGTTCGTGGGGAGTGTCGGCCGAGAGCAATTATGCCAAACGCTATAAGTATCGTGGCAATATGTTTGTGTCCTATCTGACGACTGTCAATGGAGATAAAAACATGCCCGACTACTCGAAAACAACGAGCCTCAAAGTGCAGTGGACACATTCGAGCGACCCGAAAGCCAATCCCAACACCTCGTTTTCGGCGCGTGTGAATTTTGCCACCCAAAACTATGAGAAAAACAATCTCACCTCGCTATACAATCCGCTTTCTTACACCCAATCCACGCGCGCATCGTCTATCAGTTTCACCCACAGCATTCCCTCCATAGGGCTGAACATATCCGGATCGTCGAACATCACGCAAAATCTGCGCGACTCCTCCATGGCCGTCACTCTGCCCGATTTGTCCGTTTCGGTATCGCGCTTCTATCCGTTTCGCCGTAAGCGCATAGTCGGTTCGGAGCGGTGGTACGAGAAAATCTCGATGTCCTACACGGCACAGATCAGCAACTCCATCAACACCAAGGAGGACTTGCTTTTTCAATCCAATCTGATCAAAGACTGGCGCAACGGCATTCAGCAACGCGTGCCTATCGATGCCACGTTCCAACTCTTTAAGTTTATCAACATTTCTCCCTCCGTCAGTCTGAATGACCGTATCTACATGAAGCGCGAAAAGCGTTCGTGGGACGAACAGCGACAGACAGAGAAACGAGACACGGAATATGGGCTTTACAACCTCTACGATTGGAATGCCTCGGTGTCGGCCAACACCACCCTCTATGGTTTCTACAAGCCTTGGCGTAAACTGTTTGGCGATCGCATCAATGCCATTCGCCATGTCGTCAAACCGTCGGTGAGTTTCACTTATGCTCCCGATTTCACGAACGAGTCTTACGGCTACACCACGCACTATGTCAAAACCGATGCACAGGGCAATGTTTCGACGGTATCCTATTCTCCCTATGCCAATGCGCTCTATTCTTATCCCTCCTCTCGCCGGCAGGGAAGCATCAGCATGAGCCTTTCCAACAACTTGGAGATGAAGATGAAATCAGACAAAGACACGACGGGCTATCGCAAAATTTCGCTCATCGACGAACTTTCCGGAACGCTCTCCTATAATCTCGCTGCCAAGACTCGCCCATGGAGCGACCTCTCCATGCGTGTTCGCATGAAACTCAGTAAGAGCTACACCTTCTCGATGGCAGCGCAATTTGCTACTTATGCCTATGAGATGGACGCCAAAGGAAAGGTATATGTCGGAGAGCGAACGGAGTGGAGCTACGGACGATTCGGACGCTTTCAAGGCATGAGCCAAAACCTTTCCTATACGCTCAACAATCAGAAGATGATGACCTTCTTCGGCCTGCTCGCCGGACGTGGGTGGGACAAGGTTTTCGGTTCCGAAAAAGAAACGGAAGAACGTCGCGACGACAAAGACGATGTCGATAGTGAGGACGTCAATGTCGATCCGATACTGAAACGGTCGGCCAAGAAAGTGGAGAAAAAAGCCAAGGCGACCGTGGACGAAGACGGGTATCTCGTTTTTTCCATGCCGTGGAGTCTCACCTTTTCCTACGGCGTGACGATGAGGGAAGACCGCAGCAAGCCGATCAACACGCGCCGTATGCGCTACCCCTTCGCTTTCACACAAACGCTCAACGCCTCCGGCAACATCTCTTTGGCGAAAGGTTGGAACATCTCGTTTTCGTCGGGCTACGACTTTAACTACAAGCAGATCTCGATGACCACGGCCTCGTTGTCGCGCGACTTGCATTGCTTCGAAATGTCGTGCAACATCGTTCTCCGTCCTTACTCCTCCTTCAACTTCTCCTTCCGCGCCCGTGCCTCCGAACTGGCCGATGCCTTGCGCTACGAGAAGAGAAGTTCTTATTCTTCCAACATAGATTGGTATTAACGGCGACGGGAGGCCACGAATGCTTCCGACGATGCTTCTCGCCCCTTTGTCGCGATCGTTTCCCCCATAAAAAACTCTAACACCCTATCAGCTATGAAAAAAATCACCCTTTTTCTCCTTTCGGCCACCCTTCTCTTCGGAATGGGGCTGACCTCTTGCGACCCTTCCGGCAGCAGTGAGTACCACACCACCTCCTTTGCGCCTTTGCACCCGCAGGGCAAAATTTGGTATGCCGATCAGCAACTCGACTCCTTGTCCGTCGTCAGCTCCGACTCTTGGCGGCTCACTCCCCGCTATGCCGACGGCCTCCAATGGTTTCTGGTCTCTCCCGACCAAAAAGAAGTACCTGCCGGCTACATCGTTTCGACGATGTTGAAGTTTACCGTTTCGCCCAACACCACAGGAAAAGTGCGCAACGGCGACATCGGAGTCAGCACCTCATACGCCCAAAACGGCACGTTGCGCATGCCCGTCTGTCAGCTGCCCTATCTCCACATCTTGCGTCCGGCTCGCATCAATCCGTCCGAACCGTTTCAACCCTATTTCGGCGAAACGCTGGCCGAAACAGCCGGTACGGCGCGCCTTGACTTCATGGTCTACGACAGCGACTCGGCCGCTCACACGTTGGTTTCCGACGCCGATTGGCTCATTGTACCGGAGAAAAATGCACATCCGGCAGCAGGCAGACACCAGATAGACCTTGGCGTGCTCGCCAATCCTACGACGCAAAAGCGCACGGCTCGCGTGACCCTCACTTCGGCCGGCATCAGCACCGTCATCACCTATGAACAAAAAGCAAAGCTCAACCTCTGAGTGTTTTTGCCTTCAAATCGGATAATGCTCCTATCCCCATGCGGCGTTGCGGTTTTGGCAACGCCGTTTTTCTGCAATGATCGTTGGCCGGCGCAATCGTGAAAGCTCCCCGATAGGTTTCGGGCAGTTGGCGTCGTCCGATAGCAAAAGAGGAGGCTAAGAGGAAAAGTAGGGCAGTAGCGATCGACATTGAGGGCTGCGATAGAATCCTCACCGTCGCCGTTGGGAGCACCATTGCAGGCAATCGGAGCAACCCGCCTTTCGGTCGAGGCACCACGGTTTACGATTGAAGGATCGCCCTCTCCGTCCGAAGTTTCACCGTCGCCGTTGGAAGCACTACTTCCTCTGAGTTGAGAAAAACTTCCTCTGAGGTAGGAATTTTTTCCTCAAAGGTAAGGACATCCCCCTCCCACCGAAGCGGAAAATCTGCTCTCTCGCGCGCACGCGCGTATACCTAATGCTTGTATTTTTGCCTTCACTGCCTCCGCTAAAAGGAGTAATGTCTTGTAAATCAAAAAGATATTAGCGAAGGCAAGTGAAGGCAAAAAGAAAAAGGGCTTTGCAAATGTTTGAAATACAGTTTGTTGCGACGCATTTTTGCTTTCACCTCCCCCGAAAGAGGAGGTTTTCGTGCGGAAGAGGCGGAAGGAGGTGAAGGCAAAAGGGGGATTTTGCCTTCACCGTAGTTATTCTGATTTTCAGTCGGTTGCAAACTCTATTTTCTTTTTGCCTTCACTTGCCTTCGCACGAAACGCTCTGAAAATCAACCTCGAAGGCGTTTTTGCGAAGGCAAAACGGCAAAAAACAAAAAAAGGGTGGAAAAACGCTCAAAAAGGGCGGTTTCATCGGCCGCACGACGGCGAGACAGGCAGAAGCAGAGGAGCCGGGGGAAGGCGGAGGTGTCGCGAACTGTCGGACACTCGGCTTTTGTGATAAAAAAGCCTCTTGCCGGCGTTTAAGTTGCGTTTTTACTCCGAAAAAGCCGCAAAAGGCCAGAAAAGACGAAAAAGATTTCTTTGTTTTATTTTTTCTTCGTAAAATTGTGCGCTGAAATGCTTTTTCGACACAAAAACTTTCCGACAGCGACGCAACTCTTGTGTCGCTGACTCTTTCAAAAAATATGATATGAAGAAAAATCTACTCTTAGCCGCATTCTTCTTGTCGGCCACGCTCTCCACGGCGCAAAATGTGGAAACCCGTTCCAAATTCAATCCCGATCTGTCGCTCTTGATGAACCGCTATCGTCATGCCGCCACTTCCGACCAACGTGTGGTGCGTGCGGTCGGGGCTTCTGCGAAAAAAAACGATTTGGAACGTGTAAAGCTCATCATCGAGGCCGAAAACTCGCGTCTGATTTCCGAACGTCTGACAGCTGCCGGCTTCGCCAATGCCGTCATCACCGAACATACGCTCACCACCGAACTTCCGGCAACCTTTGTCGATAGTCTGGCGGCAATGCCCGAAGTGCGGCACATTGCTTTGTCGAAGCGTTTGAAGAGAAACATGGATAAAGCGCGCGACATATCGGGAGTGGATAAAGTACACAAAGGCACCGAGCTCGAAACCCCTTTTACGGGAAAAGGCGTCATTCTCGGTGTCATCGACCAGGGTTTTGAATATCGTCATCCGGCTTTCAACGACAAAAACGGAAAATCTCGCGTTCGCAGCGTATGGGAGGTTTCCGACTCTTTGAAAAAGCCGACCGACGTGCTGCCCCTCATCGGAGAAAAGACGAAGAGCAGCCACGCCACACACGTCACCGGAATTGCAGCCGGTATGGCCGTGAACAACAACAACCTGCAAGGCGTTGCGCCCGAAGCGGAAATCATCATGATCCCCTCCGAGCTGACGGAAGATGAAGTCTTGAAAGGCGTGAGTTATATCAAAGAATTTGCCGACAAAGAGAAAAAGCCTTGGGTGGTCAATATGAGCTTCGGCTCTCAGCTCGGGCCTCACGACGGCACACAGCTGTACGACAAAACGCTCGACGGTTTCACCGGAAAAGGGGCTTTTCTCGTGGCGGCCATCGGCAATGAGGAACAAGACAAAATCCACACCATGGCCACCATCAAGAAAGGCGATGTGCGCTACGTCATTTTTGAAGAGCCTGTGGTGGATCGTGATGAGGCCGAAATCCTTTTCGCGCTTTGGAACCAAACGGCCGATGGCAAAGAACACCTGAAAATCACTCCCGTTCTTTTGGCCAATGATGAGTTGCTCGAACCCGATGCAAACTTTTGGAAAGAAGCGATGACCAATGAAAAAGCCATTATTGCGGGTGAGGTCGTGCCTGAAAACAAGAAGCAGACTTTCATGGGCTATTTCCCCTGCAAAGAGTTTGAGGAGTTTTTTGCCGCCAAATATCCCCAACATGCTCCCGACCAATATTTTGAAGTTCTTCCCGCGCTCAAAATAGAACTGAACGACGACGAAACCGAGCCTCAGACTTTCCACATTTGGTTGGCAGACAATCGAGGCTCCATTTCCTCTTTGGCTACTTTCGAGGGCAAGGAGCAAGAAATGCTCCGCCCCGTGGACGGCTATCGCGTGGGCGAAGGAGCGGCCTGCGTACCTTCGGCCATTGCCGTCGGTTCTTACAACAGCCGCTCCCGCTGGTATAGCACTTTCCACAAAGAGTCGATGGACGGAACCAACGGAGTGGGCAAAATCAATGAAATCAGCAAGTTCTCTTGTTCGGGTCCTTTCTTGGGAAAAGAACTCAAACCTGCCATTTGCGCTCCCGGCGCCTTTATCAATAGCGCATTCAATAAGTATGACGAAGAGCTCATAGACGCCCAAGGCGACTATGTGGGAGAGCGCATTACCCGCAAGGAAACCGTGAACAAGGAAGACTTCTACTACGGCATGTATGAGGGAACTTCGATGGCTGCTCCTTTTGTGTCGGGAGTGCTCTGCCTGTGGTTGCAGGCCAATCCCAATTTGGACTACAACACCGTAATGGAGATTTTCCGTAAGACCGCCATTCGCGACCAATATACGGGCAGTGAAGAGTGGACACCTCGTCGCGGATATGGCAAGATCGATGCCTATGCCGGTTTGAAAGAGGCTTTGCGCATGTATGATCCGAACGGCATCGAAGCTGTGGCCAACACCGAAGCTCCGGTGAGCATTCAGAAAGGCACGGACGATTGGAAGATACTCTTCAACAACCCCGAACGTCAGGCCGTTATTCGTGTTTACACCACCGCCGGCCGTATGGTCGAAACCCGCCGTTTGCAAAAAGTGGCGCAAGGGCATGAAGAGGTGCTTCGCCTCGACGCGCTCACCCCCGGCGCATACCTCGTGAACATTGCCACTGCCGGCAGCAACATCACGCGTCGTGTGTTGGTGAAATAATCGTTTCTCCCTCACTCATATTTCAACAAAAAACCGTGGTAAAACAACTTGCTGTTTTACCACGGTTTTTGTGTTGTCGTTTGTCGTTTTATCCCCCGTAATTTCCCAAAAGGCACATCCTCATGCCGAGGTGCGGAATACAGCGATTACGGCATGAGGATGTGTGTTCGAGTGAAAGAGCGAAGTGTTATTTTCGACGGCCTTTTTTTGTGGTGGGGATTGGTCGGTTGTAGCCGGCCATGGCCAAATAGTTGCGTATGGCCGGGCTGCGGAAAAACGACGGGGGAGCATTTTCGGCGATGCGTTGCAGCGGTTCGGTCATGGTGGGGAAGAGGAGCTGTCCGGCCATTTGCATGAAATATCCGGGACCGAGGGCGTTTGTGCTGTTGTCGAGCACGAATTGTACCTCCATGTCTTCAATTTTCTTGACAATGGCCAGGCGTTCCGGTTCGAGGCGTCTGACCACCTCTGCCATCGGCACTCCTTCGTAGAGCAGCTTGCGTGCCGTTCGGTCGAGTTCCCACAATTCGTTGTCGTAGCGAGATCGTTTTTTCATGAAGTCGGTAAGACGCTCGTTGAGCGGGCTTCCCGTGACGGTTTGTCCGTAGTTGTCGACCTGCATGAGCAGTTCGCCGCCTTCGAGCACAATGGGCATCAGCTTTTCGTTGCCCATGTAGACTTCGGCCATGGCGATGCTGTCTACGCTGCCGCCGAAAGTGAAGCGTCCGTGTATCACTTCGCAGGAGTCGATGTCTACGACATGGCTTTGGGAGTCCACGAAATTGGTGATGCGCAAATACAATTTTTGTCCGTCAAGACATGCCAACGAGGAGTTTCCGTCGATGCTGTATTGCGATGCGCAGGAAGTGAGCGCAAGCAGGGTCGTGGCGATATAAGTGATCGGGCGCATCATCTCGGTGAAGATGGTTACGAAATGGGGATTGATTTAATGCAAATGTACGCGAACTTTATCGAAATCCCAAACAAGAGGTCGAAAGACTGAGGGGAAAATAACTTTCTTTTGACTTTTCGCGCCAAAATCAGAAGCTGTGTTGCAACTTTTTGCAGTTGTTTTTCGCCCGAGCTCTTTTTTGCCCTTTTTGTCGGCGGTTTGGAGAGGTGTGCAGGGGTATTCAGATCTTTTTCAAAGGGATGTGGAGCTTTGTTTATGAGGTGGTTTTGTCGTTTTTTATTTGATTTCTTTCTTTCGGACACTACGTCTATCGCCGATTGGGGCGGCGGTAATCGGGTCGGCGTTGCAGCTTGGTGGCAGTCCGCTTTTTCTTGCTGTCTGTTTGGGCGGAATTTATCCGATGCTTTCGGAGGTGTTTGCCCTGCGGAAGGAGGTCGGGAGCGACCTTCACGATTTCTTAATCGTTTGTTGAGGGCGAGATCGTAAAAAGCGATGTATTTTTGCAGCGTCTAAATCTGCGAAATCTTCATTCAACTTAATTTCTTTTCTTTTTTATGGAAACTTTGTTTCTCGGAATTGTCATTTTTCTCTTCGTTTTGGCCGCTTTCGACCTCTATGTCGGGGTGAGCAACGACGCCGTGAATTTTCTCAACTCGGCCATCGGCTCGAAGTCGGCCAAGTATCGCACCATTGTTTGGGTGGCCGCCGTCGGCGTGTTTACCGGTTGCGTGCTTTCCAACGGTATGATGGACATTGCTCGCCACGGTATTTTTCATCCGGGGCAGTTCTCGTTTGAAGAGGTGATGATCATTTATGTCGCGGTTATGGTGACCGACATCGTCCTGCTCGACATTTTCAACTCCTTTGGCATGCCCACTTCGACCACCGTTTCCATGGTGTTTGAACTCCTTGGCGCGGCCTTTGCCTTCACCATGATAAAGCTCATGGGCGACGATGCACTCGCCTTTGGCGACTATCTCAACAGCGACAAGGCCATACAGGTTATTCTCGGCGTGTTTTTGAGCGTTCCGCTCGCCTTTACGTTCGGCGTGGTGGTGCAGTCTTTGGCTCGCGTGATTTTTACGTTCAACTACAAATCCCGGATGCGCTATTTCATCGGTCTTTTCGGCGGAGTGGCCATCACGAGCATTCTTTATTTCATGCTTTTCAAAGGAATGAAAGACCTCTCCGTCATGACGCCCGACGTGAAAGCCGCCATGTCTGACCGTCTTGGAGTGATCCTTGTGGGATGTTTTGTGGCTTTCTCGGCGATTTGTCAGCTTTTGCACTGGGTCGGTGTCAATGTTTTCAAAGTCATTGTTCTGATCGGCACGCTTTCTCTCGCCACTGCTTTTGCCGGCAACGACTTGGTCAATTTCATCGGAGTCCCCCTTGCCGGCATGTCGGCTTACCTCGATTTTTCGGCCAATGGAGGTGGCGATTTTTCGGGTTTCATGATGACCGGTTTGAAGGAAAGCGCACAGACGCCTTTCTACTTCCTCTTTGGTGCGGGTGCTATCATGGTCGTGGCCTTGCTGACCTCCAAAAAAGCGCAGCGCGTCACGAAGACCGAAGTCGGCCTTTCTTCCAAACAAGAGGGCGAGGAACTCTTCGGGTCGAGTGTGGCGGCACGCAGCATCGTCCGCTTTTCCACGCGTGTCATCGGCAGTGTTTCCGCCGCCACGCCCGAGCCCGTGAAACAATGGGTCAATGGCCGTTTCGCCCCCGTGTCCGAAGATCCGCAATATGCCGGCGCGGCCTACGATCTCGTGCGCGCTTCCGTCAATCTCTGCATGGCCTCGCTGCTCATCGCCTTGGGCACGTCGCTCAAATTGCCCCTTTCCACCACCTTCGTCACCTTCATGGTGGCAATGGGCACGTCTTTGGCCGATCGTGCTTGGACGCGTGAGAGTGCCGTGTTTCGCATCACGGGAGTGTTGAGTGTCATCGGCGGCTGGTTCATGACGGCCGGTGCGGCTTTCGGAGCCTGTTTTGTCGTGGCCTGCGCAATGTATTTCGGCGGAATGCCCGTCACTTTCGGTCTGATCCTTCTCGCCCTCGCGTTGGTGGTGCATTCGCAAATCAGATTTGGCAAGAAGCAAGCCGAAGAGAAGCAGGGCGACACCCTCTTCCAAACCATTATGGCTTGCGACGACCCTGCTGCCGTCAATACTATGCTCAGCAAGCACCTCACGGTGAGCGTGGCCGAACAGCTCGATTATTTCGGCGGCGCGCTGACCAAATCGACCGACGGCCTCTTTTCCGAAACGCGCCGACAGCTTCGTCGTGTGGAACGCGATTTGGAATCAACGAAGCGCGAACTGAAAAACCTGCGCCGTCGCGAAACCCTCTGTTTGCGCCGTGCCGACAATTTCGTCGGAACACGTTTGAGCACTCCCTTCCACCTTGTCCACAACAATCTCCGACAGATGCTCTCCGGCCTGATGCGTATCAACGATCCCGCCCTCGAACACGTAGAAAACAATTTCGTGCCCGTCGAAGTCCGCTATGCCGAGCGTTTCTGCGCCATTCGCGACAAGTTTGTGGCCGAAATCTCGGAGATCACCGCCGACATGCGTGCCGATCGCCGTTCCACGATCAACACCCATAAACAACGCTGCGAGGCGTTGAGAGAGGAGTTTCGCGTTTTCCGCCACGAGGTGCTCGATGCGGTGCAAAACTCCCAAAACGCCGTCAATCTCACCACCGCCAACCTCTTGCTGCACATCATTCAAGAGAGCGAACAGTTGGTGAAAGAGGTGCGCTCGGCCATCAACAACCTCCGCCGCTACTACGAAGTGATGTAAGCCGTCGGCTCGTGGTGCGGAAAGCTCCTCTTCCCGTCCGATGAACACAGGTGTGCCCCGTGTGTTGCAAAAATCATTATCTTCAAAGCCTCCGAGTTCGCCAAAACCGCGGTCGAACCCGGAGGCCTGCTTTTGAAATCCGGCTCTGCACCCGCGACACGCAGACCGGAAGCCGTCGCGCGGCGTTTTCGGCGGAAAATAAAAGGTTGCCAAAATTTCATTTTTCTTTCCAAAGCCTTATCGATATGTTGTTTTTTGAGTATATTTGCCCTCAAATTATAACACTATACGCTAATCTATGGATCAAAAAATGAAAGAAATCGTTGCCCATTTTTGCATTCGGGGCAATGTCACCGACATCAAACCCCTCGGAAACGGTTTGATCAACACCACCTACCAAGTGCTCACCGAGGGCGACACTCCCGACTACGTTCTGCAAAACGTCAATGTGGCCATTTTCCCCGACATGGATTTGTTGATGAACAACATCGTTGAGGTCACGACCCATATTCGCAAAAAGCTCGAAGCCGCCGGCACCGACGACATCGACCGCAAAGTCCTTACGTTCGTCCAAGCCAACGACGGCAAATACTATCATTTCGACGGAGAGAAATATTGGCGCATGATGGTGCTCATTCCCGACACGATCTCCAAAACCGGCGTCAGTCTCGAAAGTGCCTATGTCGTGGGCGAAACCTTTGCGCAATTCCAAGCCATGTTGGCCGACATTCCGGCGCAACTCGGCGAAACGATCAAAGACTTCCACAACATCGAGTGGAGATTGCAGCAACTGGCCGATGCCGTGCGCGACAACAAGGCCGGCCGCGTCAATGACCCCATCGTACAAGAAATCTTGGGAGAAGTCAATCGCCGCGCCGAGGAGTATTCCAAGAGCGAACGCCTCTATCGCGAGGGAAAACTGCCCAAACGCATCTGCCACTGCGACACGAAAGTGGACAACATCCTTTTCGACAAAAACGACAACGTCCTCTGCGTCATCGACCTCGACACCGTGATGCCGTCGTTCGTCTTCTCCGATTTCGGCGACTTCCTCCGCTCCGCCGCCAACACCACTCGCGAGGACGACCCCGTCACCGACAACGTAGGCTTCAACTTTGACGTTTTCAAGGCCTTCACCAAAGGCTATTTGAAAGGCGCACGTTGTTTCCTCACCCCCGTTGAAATCGAAAATCTCCCCTACGCCACCGCCCTCTTCCCCTACA
Source organism: Alloprevotella sp. OH1205_COT-284 (assembly GCF_003859795.1). Lineage (GTDB taxonomy): Bacteria > Bacteroidota > Bacteroidia > Bacteroidales > Bacteroidaceae > Alloprevotella. The sequence continues at coordinate 60,331 of NZ_RQYI01000007.1, forward strand.
TGCAGACGGTGCGCTTCTTTGCCGACTATCTCAACGGCGACACTTACTTCAAAGTGCAATATCCCGAACACAACCTCGACCGCACCAAAAACCAACTCCGACTCCTGCAATGCGTTGAAGCCGCTTTCCCGAAAATGGAAGCTTTCATCAAGGAGCAACTGGCCTGATGAGTCGAACGACAACACCGCAGGGGGCGGAAGTCGAAAGGCTTCCGCCCCTCATTGTGCGGAGGGGCGTTTCGCGTGCCGGAAAGACGGTTGCCAATGCGAAAAACCGCGTCTTTCTTTCTTGTCGAAGACACGAATTTTGAGGCCGTGGCAGCGTCGCAATTTGGGCATAAACAAATAAAATACTATTTTTGCAGTCAGTTTTTTAAGCATTCACACATCAATACAAAACTTCTACTCATGCAAGACACCATTCTCGCCATAGCCGGCAAGCCCGGTCTTTACAAACTCGTGGCTCGTGGAAACGGCAATCTCATTGTCGAAAGACTCGACGAAACCCGTCGTCGTATGCCGGTCGGAGCACGCGATCGCGTCACCTCTCTCGGCGACGTTTCCATGTACACCGAGGCCGACGACGTGGCACTCATGCAAGTGCTGCAAAACATCTGCGACGCGCTCGACGGAAAAGAAACCGAATTTACCCATAAAACAGCCACCGATGCCCAACTCCAAGACTTCATGGACAACATCGCCCTGCCGGCGTGGGATCGCGATCGGGTTTATGTCAGCGACATTCGCAAACTCGTGCAATGGTACAATCTCCTGATCAAGGCCGGCTATCAGCGTTTTGTTGCCCCCGCCGAAGCGCAGGCTCCGGCAGAGGAGGGCAGTGATTCGGCCGAATAACGAAATAAGAAAAGGCTTTTGCCCCGCTTCTTCAAACCGTGTTTGTTGGCGGAAGCGATGCCGGCGAAAGAGCAAAAGGTCGATCAGACCTCAACGGAAGCGCAAGCTTCAAAGTTTTCAAACAAGCGGATTTTCGATGTATGAGAAAACTTTGGAGCTTGCGTGTTTTTTTGTCCGATGACCGATATTTCTCCGTTGCGCGAAACTTGCGGATCGGGGCTTCCCCTCATCGGCCGCCGCTTGTTGGGTGAAGCCACTGCGAGGAAGCGGTGACTACATGGGAGGTAGGCGAAACGAGCTCAGAGGTAGGAATTTCTACATGGCTCGCAGTATCGCCGAAACGGCACGCTCTCGCGCGCACGCGCGCGTTCCCTGTAAATGTATTTTGCTTCCGCTGCCTTCGCAAATCGAGGTAACTTTTTGGCTGTCAGATTGTTCTCGGTGAAGGCAAGTGAAGGCAAACCTGCAAGAAGACTTCGCATAACGCTGATAGACAGAGAAATAAAACGTTTTTTTGCTTTCACAATGTGTCGAAACCCTGTGTTTTCCACTCAAATTGCGGAAGGAGGTGAAGGCAAAAGGGATTTTTGCTTTCACCGTATGTGGTGTGATTTTCAATGTGTTGAAAAATGGCCGATGCGTTTGCTTCCGCTTTGCCTTCGCACGGAAGATGCACAAAATCAGCGAGATAGATGATTTAGCGGAAGCAAAACGGCAAAAACAAAAAAAAGGGGGTGAAACGCCCGAAAACGGCGGTTTCATCGGTGTCGTGTTTTTTGTCGGGCGTGTGTTTCGCCTTTTCGTGCCCCAACGAGAGCGGAGGGCGGAGGCAGAGAGCGCAATGAGGACAAAAGTAGCTCCTTTCATGAGTGGACGACAAAGGCGGCTCCTTCCCGATGAGGTGGGAAGAAACCGCCTTTTCGGCTCTCGGTCGGCGGTCGGCTGCCTTGCTTCGCGCGATGGAGATTGCCGCGCAACGATGCCGATGTTTCAAAGGCTTTCCGGTGGCGGGGGAGAGGCTATTGGAAACCCTCGGCTTCCAAATGCTCGCGAATGCGAAAGAGATGGTGTATTTGGCCGGAGTAGGCGGGTTTTTCGTGGCAGAGAACCACAAATTCGAGATAAAGTTTCACGGTGCGGCGAAGGTCGGGGATGTTGCCTCGTTTGCCCATGTCAAGGGAGGGAGGCAGGCGGTCGAGGCGGTCTGTGAACCATTGGAGCAGCTCTTGGATTTCGTGGGGAGGATAGATTTTCTGATAGGGTTTGGGCATGAGATAGGCAGGTTGAAAAGAGGAAAAACGAAGCGTAAGTTTTTGCCAACTTACAGCGTACAAAATTACATTTTTTCCTGCATATATGTAATAGAAACGCGGAAAAATCGGAAAAATAATTGACGTTTTTTGGGAAGCAAGAGAATAATGCTTATATTTGCAAAATCAAGCATCCTCTCGATTTGTCTTGCAAAATCGGAGAGGGCGTTGTCTTTTGCAAGCGAGGGTCGAACAAGTGTCAAACGATGCTGCCGGCCGAGGATTGCGATGTCAAAACTAAACTCTATTCCTTTGAACTCCATGAAGATCCCTCTGAGAAGCGCGGCCTGCACCGAAGGTCGCAGAATGGCCGGTGCTCGTGCACTGTGGGTGGCCAACGGCATGAAACGCGAACAGTTTGGCCGACCCATCATTGCGGTGGTCAACTCTTTCTCGCAGTTTGTGCCCGGACACACTCATCTCCACGAGGCCGGACAGATGGTGAAAGCCGAAATAGAAAGAATGGGATGCTATGCCGCCGAGTTCAACACCATCGCCATCGACGACGGCATCGCCATGGGACACGACGGCATGCTCTATTCCCTGCCCTCGCGCGACATCATTGCCGACTCGGTGGAATACGTGGTCAATGCCCACAAGGCCGACGCCATGATCTGTATTTCCAACTGCGACAAAATCACGCCCGGCATGCTCATGGCCGCCTTGCGCCTCAATATACCGACGGTGTTCGTGAGCGGCGGCCCCATGGAAGCCGGAAACGTGGGCGGCGAAAAGGCCGACCTCGTCACCGCCATGGTCAAAGGGGCAGATGCCTCCGTGAGCGACAAGGAGTTGGAGGAGATTGAGCGCAAGGCCTGTCCGGGCTGCGGTTCGTGTTCGGGCATGTTCACCGCCAACTCCATGAATTCGCTCACCGAAGCCATCGGGCTTTCGCTCCCCGGCAACGGCACCATATTGGCCACGCACAGCGAACGCATCGAATTGATGAAACGAGCCGCCCGACAAATCGTGACCAATTCCTTGGCCTACTACGAGAGGGGCGATGCCTCCGTTTTGCCGCGCAGCATCGCCACGCGCAGCGCGTTTCTCAACGCCATGACGCTCGACATCGCCATGGGCGGTTCGACCAACACCATACTCCACCTCTTGGCCGTGGCACAGGAGGGCGAGGTAGACTTCGCGATGAACGACATCGACCGTCTGAGCCGTTGCGTGCCGTGTGTGTGCAAACTCGCGCCCAACACCGTCAAATACAGCATGCAGGATTGCGGCCGTGCCGGAGGCATACTCGGCATCATGGGCGAACTGGCCAAGGCCGACCTGCTCGACCTCTCTTGCCGCCGCGCCGACGGCCTCACCCTCGGCGAAGCCTTGCGCCACTACGACATCACGGGGACGACCGTGAGCGACGATGCACTCCGCATCTACGGCAGTGCTCCGTGCGGCGTGTTTTGCAACACGCTCGGTGCTCACGACAGCCGCTGGACGACACTCGACACCGACCGCCGGGAGGGGTGCATCCGTGCCGTGGAGCATGCCTACACGCGCGATGGCGGATTGGCCATTCTCTATGGCAACATCGCCCAAAACGGCTGCGTGGTGAAAACCGCAGGAGTGGCCGAGAGCATTTGGCACTTCGAGGGAACGGCGCGCGTGTTTGACTCGCAGGAGGCCGCCTGCAACGGCATTCTCGACGGCACGGTGAACAAGGGCGACGTCGTCGTCATCACCCACGAAGGCCCCAAAGGAGGCCCCGGCATGCAGGAGATGCTTTACCCCACCTCTTACATCAAGAGCATGCACATGGGCGAAGCCTGTGCACTCATCACCGACGGCCGTTTTTCGGGCGGTACTTCCGGACTTTCCATCGGTCACATTTCGCCCGAAGCCGCCGCCGGAGGCAACATCGGCAAGATCATGGATGGCGACATCATCGTCATCGACATCCCCTCGCGCAGCATCAACGTGCGCCTCAGCGACGAAGAGCTCGAAGCACGGCCGCAACGGCCGTTGCAACGAAAACGAACGGTCAGCAAAGCGCTCAGAGCCTATGCGCAGAGCGTTTCTTCGGCCGACAAAGGCGGCGTCCGCATCATTGATTGAGGGGCGACAGACACAACAATTCAATTCCACAGAAAAAACTCAAAACACGTTTATCATGCAAGAGCCTATCACAGGTGCCGAAATCCTCATGCGCGCCCTCATCGACGAGGGGGTAGACACGCTTTTCGGGTATCCCGGCGGAGCTATCATGCCCGTCTACGACGCCCTCTATGATTATACCGACCGCCTCCGCCACGTACTCGTGCGCCACGAGCAGGGAGCGGCACATGCCGCCGAGGGCTATGCTCGCGTGAGCGGTCGAGTCGGCGTTTGCATGGTGACGAGCGGCCCCGGCGCCACCAACACCATCACCGGCATCGCCGACGCCATGATGGACTCTACGCCCATCGTTGTCATCATGGGGCAGGTGGGCGTTCCGCTACTCGGCAGCGATGCTTTCCAAGAGTGCGACGTGGTCGATGTGTCGATGCCCGTATCCAAATGGAGCTATCAGATACGTTCGGCCGCCGATGTGGCTTGGGCGGTGAGTCGGGCATTCTATATTGCCAGATCCGGCCGCCCCGGCCCCGTGGTGCTCGATTTCACCAAGAGCGCGCAAATCGAAAAGGCCGTCTACGAACCGCAGAAAATCGACTTCATCCGCAGCTATGTACCCGTTCCCAAAACCGATCGCGAGAGCATCGTGCAGGCGGCCAATCTCATCAACGCCGCCAAACGGCCGCTGGTGTTGGTGGGGCAGGGCGTCGAACTGGGCAATGCCACCGAGGAGGTGCGTGCTTTCATCGAAAAGGGCGGTCTGCCCTTTGGTGCCACTCTTCACGGGCTGTCGGCCGTTCCCTCCGACCACCCTCTCCACGTGGGTATGCTCGGTATGCACGGCAGCATCGGTGCCAACAAAAACACGCAGGAGTGCGATCTGCTCATTGCTATCGGCATGCGTTTCGACGATCGCATCACGGGAAAGCTCTCCACCTATGCCACACAGGCCAAGAAAATACATTTTGAAATCGACCCCTCGGAGATCAACAAAAACGTGAAAGTAGATGTTGCCGTCTTGGGCGACTGCAAAGACACGGTGCGCGCCGTTTCGGAACTCATCGTTCCGCGCACGCACGACGAATGGCGCGCCTCTTTCCTTCCCTATGACCGTTTGGAAAAGGAGGCTGTCATCGAACCGCAAATTCATCCCGCGGAGGGAAGTCTGCGCATGGGCGAGGTGGTGCGTCGCGTGTCGGAACTCACCGAACACAGTGCCATTCTTTGCACCGACGTGGGGCAGAACCAAATGTTTGCCGCACGATACTTCAAATTCACCCGTCCCCGTTCTTTGGCCACCTCCGGCGGTATGGGCACCATGGGCTACGGCCTTCCGGCGGCCATGGGAGCGGCCTATGCCAGTCCCGACCGCACGGTTTGCGCCTTCATGGGCGACGGAGGTTTCCAAATGGTGGTGCAAGAATTGGGCACCATTATGGAATATCAGATACCGGTCAAAATGATTCTCCTCGACAACAATTACTTGGGCAACGTCAGACAATGGCAGGAGTTGTTTTTCAAGCATCGGTATTCGTTCACGCCCATGACCAATCCCGATTTTCTCAAAATCGCCGAAGCCTATCGCATCCCTGCCCGACTCGTCACCGACCGCAACGAACTCGACGACAGCATCCGCGAAATGCTCGACACCGACGGCCCTTTCCTCCTCCATGTCGCCGTGAAGGAAGAAGACAACATTTGGCCTATGGTCTATCCCGGGCAAGACATCGACAATGTCGTGGTTTGCCAAACGAAAGACAACATCATCAAAGCCTAATCCTCACACCATGCCCACACTCTACACTCTCATCATCTTTTCAGAAAATCTGGCCGGTGTGCTCAATGCCGTGACCAACACCTTCACACGCCGACAACTCAACATCGAGACACTCAACGTGAGCACTTCGGGCACAGAGGGCATACACCGCTACACCATTACCTGCTACACCGACGAGGGCACTATCGCCACGCTCGTCAAGCAATTGGAGAAAAAAGTAGACATCATCAAGGCTCAGTATTTCACCTCGAAAGAGGTCTTTGTCATGGAACAGGCACTCTATAAGATTTCCACTTCCCGCCTGCTCGACAACCGAGAAATTTCAAAAGCCATTCGCACCTTCGACGGAAAAATGGTGGAGGTCAATCCCACCTACACCATCGTTTGCAAAGAGGGCATGCCCGAAGAAATCACTGCGCTCTACAACCGCCTCCAAGCTGCCGACTGTCTCTTGCAGTTCGTTCGTTCGGGAGTGGTGGCCGTCACCAAGAGCCACCGCGAGGAACTTACCGAATTTCTCGACTTGCGCGAAATACAGCGCGTTGCACAGCAAAAAAAATAACTCTCTTTCCCTATGACAGACAAGAAGTTGGCTTTCCCCTTCGTGGTTGAGCCTTTTCAGGAAGACTATACCGGTCGCCTTTCGTGGAGCACGTTGGGCAACCACATTTTGCGCGTCTCTTCGCTCCACGCCGAGGCGCATGGATTTGGCTACACTTACATGAAAAAGCATAATCGCGGTTGGGTACTGGCGCGTCTTGTGTTTGACATTGACGAACTTCCGCAGACTGCTGAACCCTACTTCCTCAGCACATGGGTCAGTCGTATATTCGGACAATTTACCGATCGTCTTTACAGTCTGACCGCTCCCGATGGAACGGCCTATGGCTACGGCTACTCCACATGGGCACTGATTGACTATGAAACGAGGCAGCCGGTCAATCTTGAAATGCTGCCCGACGATGGATTTCATGCCGCCCTTCTTGATGAAAAGGTGCCAATCTCCCCACCCACTCGTGTCCGTGTCAAAGACGACAAACTTGTGCTCAAACATACGGCGGTGTACAGCGACCTCGACATCAACGGACATGTCAATTCCATTCGCTACATTGACATGGCACTCGACAGCTTTCCAAAGTCGTGGCACGATGAACGTCGCGTTACACGTGTCGAACTCAATTTCGGCAACGAAGGATATTGTGGCGACCGCTTCCACATCTATCGGGAAACGCTCGACGAACATCGTTTTGCGGTGCGCATCATTCGTCCGCCACGCGACGGCGAAGACAAAGAGAGTGTCATCGTTCGTTGCGTCATTCACCACCGTGAGCGATAGTCGTTCGCTATCGGTTTGGCTATACATATTTCTCCCCCTCCCTCAACTCTTTAATAAATCCCTCTTTTATGGCAAAATTGAATTTTGGCGGCGTGCTCGAAGAAGTCGTGACCCGCGAAGAATTTCCCCTCGAAAAGGCACGCGAAGTGCTGAAAAATGAAACCATCGCCGTGATCGGCTACGGAGTGCAAGGCCCCGGCCAAGCCCAAAACCTGCGCGACAACGGCTTCAACGTCATCGTCGGTCAGCGCGAGGGAGCTACTTTTGAAAAAGCTATTTCCGACGGCTGGAAACCCGGAGAAACACTCTTCTCTATCGAAGAGGCGGCAGCTCGCGGCACCATCGTGATGTGTCTGCTCAGCGATGCCGCCGTGATGAGCGTATGGCCGCGACTTAAACCTCATCTCACCACCGGAAAAACGCTCTATTTCTCTCATGGCTTTGCCATTACTTGGAACGACCGCACCGGCGTTGTGCCTCCTGCCGACATCGACGTCATCCTCGTCGCTCCGAAAGGAAGCGGCACGTCGCTCCGCACCATGTTTCTCGAAGGTCGCGGCCTCAACTCCTCTTATGCCGTGCATCAAGACTACACCGGCAACGCCCTCCAAAAAACGCTTGCTTTGGGCATCGGCATCGGTTCGGGCTATCTCTTTGAAACCACCATTGAGCGCGAAGCCACGTCCGACCTCACCGGAGAACGCGGGTCGCTCATGGGAGCCATTCAAGGCCTGCTCTTGGCGCAATACGAAGTGCTTCGCGAAAACGGACATACTCCCTCGGAAGCCTTCAACGAAACCGTGGAAGAACTCACCCAGAGCCTCATGCCTCTCTTCGCACAAAACGGTATGGACTGGATGTATGCCAACTGCTCGACCACGGCACAGCGCGGCGCGCTCGACTGGATGACGCCTTTCCACGACGCCGTGAAGCCCGTGGTGCAACGCCTCTATGCCAGTGTCAAGAGCGGCGAAGAGGCACAACGCTCCATTGATGCCAATTCCAAGCCCGATTATCGCGTGGGACTCGAAGAAGAACTTCGTGCACTCCGCGAAAGCGAAATGTGGCAAACGGCGGTCACCGTGCGCAGCCTGCGTCCCGAAAATAATTGATGCTTCTCTTCGGCCTGCCGCCGGAGAAAAAGTATTGCAAAACATGTTCATTCCCCGAACTCCGATTGGGCTTTCGGGGAATTTTCGTATTCGTCAGTCTTTACCCTCAAAAAAACATCCTGCCGAAATGAAACTTCGGCAAGATGTATAAAAACGAGGAAAATCCACCGCGATGATGATCCGCTGAGTTAAGAGTGGAGATCTATGCAAAGAAATCCCGAAGCACCATTATAGAGGGCTTCGGGAAAAACTTTATGCGGTTTGGCGTTTATCGGACAGCAATAATTGGAAATTATTTCTTGCCGAAAAGTTGATACCACAATTCGCGAACGATGACAACGGGAGATGTGATCAGGAAAATCCAAATCCATTGTTCGCTACTGAGGGGAACCGTGCGGAACACCTTGCCCCCGATTTGAACGATCAGAATCGTGACGGCGAGCACGAGAATTACCGTGCCGATGAATTTGAAGTTGGTGGTGAGCCCTTCAAAGATGCTCTTGTCTTTCCCGATGACACGTGCATTAAACATGTTCCACCAATTCACGGCCATATATCCGGCAAAGAAAATCGTGGTAAATTCAATGTCGATGAGGTCGCCCACGTTGCGGAAAGGAACCAAATCGGCACCCAAAAATGCTATGCCGTGATTGCGTCCCCATAGCACAAAGCTGCACAGCAACCAAACAAAACCTCCGAAACCGAATATTGCCGCGGCCAGAGGGCGGTTGATCACAAACTCTTTGCGGTCGCGCGGAGGATCGGCCAAAACTTTCTCGTCGGCAGGTTCGGAGGCAAGCGCAATGGCGGCAAGGCTGTCCATCACGAGATTGATCCAAAGAAATTGAGTGACGGTGAAGGGCATTTCCACCCCTACGATCGGTCCGAAAAGCGCGACCATGCAGGCACTGACATTGATGGAGAGTTGAAGGAAAAGGAAGTTTTTGATGTTTTTATAGAGCGAACGTCCCCATTTCACCCCCGTCACGATTGAGGGGAAGGCATCGTCGAGCAATACGATGTCGGCAGCTTCTTTGGCCACGGAAGTGCCCGTTCCCATTGCTATTCCGACGTCGGCATAGTTGAGCGAAGGTGCGTCGTTCACGCCGTCGCCCGTCATGGCACAAACGTAGCCGCGTGCCTGTGCCCATTTCAGAATGTCGAGTTTGTTGGAAGGCGTGCAACGGGCAATCACATTGGGATACGCCCTGTTGTTTTGAGGTGTTTCGACGGCTGTCCAAAAATCTTTTGCTTCGATTGCCCAAATGTTTTGGAAACCGGCTTGTCGGGCAATTTCGGAACCGGTTTTGAAGTTGTCGCCCGTCATCATGACTACGTCGATGCCGGCTCCATAGCATTTTTCGATAGCGACGGAAACATCGCTGCGCACGGGGTCTTCGATAAACCATGTGCCCACGTACTTTCCATTGCTGACCGCTCCTCGTTGATCAAGTTCGGCTTTTACCGCCTCGAAGTTTTCCGCCTTCACCAACACGGCCGAGATTGCGCGCCGTCCGCGCAGTTGCTGCTGTCCGACGGTGGCGAGGTGTGCATCGTAGCCGATCAGGCGACTGATGACTTCCGGTGCGCCTTTCAAAACGATCAGACGGCGATTGGAGGAATTTTCTTTGATTTCGGAAGCCATGTATTTCCAAGCACTCGAAAAGGGAATGACATTCTCTACGCTCCATGCCGCTCGCAGACCTTCGCTGTGCTTCTGTCCCATGCTTTTGAGAATGGCGCATTCGGTGGGGTTGCCAATGGGGCTTCCTTCGGCGTTCCAGTTGGCACTCGAATTGAGCGCGCCGATGATGTCGAGCATCTCTTGGGCGTTCGCACCGTCGAAATCAGCCGCTTCGTTGAGTTCGCGTTCCACAACAGTCATCTGGTTTTGGGTGAGCGTTCCGGTTTTGTCGGTGAATATCACATTGACCGCTCCAATAGTTTCGCAGGCGTGCATCTTCTTGACCAAATTGTTTTCTTTGGCCATCGTTTTCATGGAAAAGGCCAAAGCCAACGTTACCGACAGCGGCAAACCCTCCGGAACGGCAGCAATGACTACCACCACAGCCCCCATCAGAAAACGCAGTTCGGTAAAGAGCAAATCCCAACCCCACACCCATTCGTGGTCGCCGAGGACGAAGTGCACGATGTTGAGCACGGCGATCATCAAGATACCCACCGAGAAGGCAGCAATATTGATTTTGGCGGCCAGTTCGGTGAGTTTTTCTTCGAGTGGCGTTTTGCTTTCCACTTCTTCCGAAGCCTGACGTGTGGTTTTCCCGATTTCGGTGGCATCTCCCACGGCTGTCACGACGCCCAAGCCCATGCCTTGCTCAATGGTCGTTCCGCGCAATAATAAATCGGGCGCAAATCCCGATCCCGTATATGGTTCCGTGAGCGGATATTTGCCGATGGCAACGCTCTCGCCCGTCATGGCGCTTTCGCTCACTTTCATTTCCGTCGCTTCAAAAAGCCGGATATCGGCGGGAATTTCGTCGCCGGCCGACAAAATCACCACATCACCGACCACGAGCTGATCTTTTGTGATTTCTGTCACCGCCCCCTCGCGTCTGACTTTGACCGCTTCGTAGTCTTTGTCGCTGCGCATGGCGTCAAATTTCTTTTTGGCCGAATACTCTTGCCAAAAGCCGACTCCGGTGGCAATCAAAACGGCAAAGATGATGCCGAGGCTTTCAATAAAATCATTGTGTATGAAACCGAAGACCAGTGAGATTGCCGTTGCCATCAATAGAATCGCGATGATGGGGTCTTCGAACTTTTCCAAATAAAGTTTCCACCAAGGTGTTTCTTTGGGCGGTGTCAGTAGGTTCTTGCCATGCAGTGCGCGGCTTTCTTCCACTTCTCTCGCGGAGAGGCCGTTTTGCCGGCCAGAGTTTTGTATGTCCATAAATGTTTATATAAAATCAGAGCACAAAGATACGCAAAAAAGCGCGTTGCGAAAAATATACTTACGGCAAAACTTGACTGTTTTCTTAAACAATCAATCAGTGAATATTCATTGAATCAATCACAGAACATTCACTGAGCGAATACGTGCGGCAAAACGTATCTTTCGGAGATGAAGGAGCGGACTTTATCGAAATACTTTCTGCCCGTTCACAATGCGAATCCCATGCGCCGAAGTTCCTGCGTGCCTACCGAAGAGGTCGTACTCCCGGTCTCGAATCTCAAAACGGGGAGTGAAACCGAGTCCGATCAGGCTGTTGCCGAGCCGGAAACCCTGTACGCCGACGGCTTGCGGCACTTCCAAATAACATTTGCCCGCCTTGTTGTTGAGGCGATTGCCCTCTGTGCCGTTCGCCCAATAGAAACCGATACCGTTTACCTGATCTTTGGCCAAAACATATAGTTTCGTTCCCGAAGACGAAGTGACCAATCTCTCTGTCAGTGTGCCTTTAAGGTCGTTCTTCTCTGTAAAAAGAGGAACCTCTTCTTGCGTGATTGCTGCTGCATAAGTACCTTGTTTTCCTTGAAGCAAAAGAGGGGTTTGCGGCGGCACTCGGTCTCCTTCTCGAAAGTGAGGAGTGAGCACAATGTTCTCGCCCTCCAACGTCACGGTGTTTCCGATTACCCCTTGTGGCATCACATAGGCTTTGTCCGTGAAAAATGTGGAATATCCGGCATCGGTGATGGTAAAGGGCAGGGTGGGCACGATTTCCGTGACGACCACGTCGTCGAGAAAAAAGCGATTGGGGGATTTGGAAAGAGGGGATTGGGCATCAAAGGCGATTTCCACATTGCCCTCTGCCTCTGTGAGCTTCACACGATAGGTGTTCCAACTGCTCTTGGTCAGCGATATTTCGCGTTCTCCTTCGATGGTTGCCCCTTTGACGCGCAGAGTGATAAGAGGTTTTTCTTTTTTTGTGTCCCAGCCTGCCGCCCGAAATCGTAATTCTCCCTCTCCTTTCAGTTGGACAGTCGGCATCACGGCCTTTCCTTTTGAGTTGGAATCTCCAAATCTGATACAGCCTTTGCCACCGTATATGCCCTTTAATTTCCAATTCTTGTATATTGACAAATCTTGGCTTTGAAGACCGCCGGAGAACATTCCGTCGTTTCCTCCTTCTCCCGAAACGGAATTGAAATCTTCTTCAAAAACAATAGTTTGTCCTCTTCCTGTCGCGACGAACAAACAAAGAAAAACTGTGATCAATAGTTTCATGCAATGGTGTATTTGGGTTGAATGTCTTCTATATGTCGTTTTATTTTGTGAATATTGCTGCAAAATTAACAATTCTCACGGAGCTTCGCAAGGCTCTCTTTTCTTTTTTGTATGAGATTTCTTCAAAATCTTTCTATGTGATGAGTTTTTTAATAATTTATATATGATTCTTAGCTTTCTATTTAGTTCTTGATGTTTTTAGTCGTGTTTTTTATTTATTTCTTTCTTTTCATTAGAAAAAATGGATATATTTGCAGAATAAATTATGTGTAATGTAAAATATCATCTTATGAAATCTAAGGTTCAGTTATTGGTCGTAGGTTTATCATTCTTGTTATTGTTAGGAATTGTATTTTCATGCCAAGAAGAAGTTTTAGTATATGGAGATACCTCTTCCATGTATAAACAGGAGGTGTACAATGAACTTCTTTATTTGTCTGAGATAGAGGAATCACCTCAACTCTCAAAAGAAGAAGCAATAGACATAGCGAGAAATCTCCCTAATTTAAATCTTCATTTACGTAGTAATGCTCAAAAGCAAATAGAACGAGTAGATTGTATCGGAAATTCGTTAAAAACTCGCTCAGAGAGCAATGAAGTTGATACCGCATTTTATATTATTAATTTCTCCGATAATGAAGGCTATGTTATTTTATCTGGCGATTTAAGAGTGAATACTCTTTTGGGCTTTTCAGATAAAGGAAATATTGATTGGAATAACTTATCTGAAAACTCAGGTATTTCCTTTTTTAAGGAAACTCTTGTGAATACTATCGATCAAGAACGCAAAGAATTTAATGAGAAATTGGATTCTTTAAGGGAGATATGTAAAATAGACAAGCGAAATATCAGAGGCTTATCGAACTGGAAGAAACCTAAAAGGTCTGGAATTATATATTCTATCAAAGAGAAAGTAGCTCCTCTTGTTCCTGTAGAGTGGGATCAAATAGCTCCTTATAATTCATGTGCACCGAAACTTTTTAATCCGGCCACAAACAAAAAACAAAACGCTTATATCGGTTGTGCTCCGGTTGCCATCGCACAGATAATGGCTGCGCATCGATACCCTAAACAGATCAATGGAAAACCTGTGGATTGGGACATCCTGCTTTCTACCCCTCAAATGACTCAAACGGATAAAGAATTATCTCCACATGAATTGGCGGTATGTCAACTTTTAAGGAGTGTGGCAGATAGTGCAGAGGTAAAGTGGGGATTGAAAGCAACTTCCACCGATGTCCCAAATATTACTCGCTGTTTACAACGATACGGATTTTCCGGAGCTCCAAATTATAAGATGGTTGATGATACAATTCGTTTTGGACGTTTTTTTGAGGAATTAAAAAATAAGCGCCCAATTCTTCTCGGAGGAAGTACAGATCCTAAGAAAGGAGTCGAAAGGGGGCATCTTTGGGTTTGTGATGGTTATGTGGTTGTAGATGTACGCCGTTACTCTGGAAATATGTGTTTGGCGGTGAGAGATGTTAGAAGTTATTATCATTGTAATTGGGGATGGAACGGAGTAAATAATGGCTATTTTTACTGGAAAAGGTTTGACGCATTGAACCCTATGAACGAGATAGGTAAATATAAAGAACAGAAGAAGTCAGATCGTGTTTATAATCATAAAATATATTACTTTTCAGATATTCATCCTTAAAATCTTATACTTCGATCATGTTGAATAAAGTCTTTTTATTTCTTTGGTTTCCATTGTGTATGTTAATTTCCTTTTCTTGTTCAGACGAAGAAGATAGCGAAAGGGTATTACCTCCTCAAAAGGTTTATCGTATTCGACAGCTTTTGGCGATAGAAACTTTTATGGGAGGATGTTCTCGATACCGACATCCTGATCATTTCAAGATAGTTATATCTCCCGATACTTACAACGTGATAGATTGGTTTGGTCCTTCTCCCCTCATAAAAGGAGAAGCAGTATTGTCGAGAAAAAAGTTTCCCGAATTGTTTTATCCTATTATCGAAACAGAATATCAAGATGGTGAAACTTACGAAACATTTCAAGATACTACTATTGGGGCGTATCTGTTTTATCGATTGGAAAAGATCAGTATCTTGTTGGAAAATGGTACGGATGTCAGTCAGGATTTTGAGATTAGCTACATTTCTCATAAACGCTTTATGACCGAAAAACCTAAAAAAATGAAGAATAAAGACGAATACATCGTGAAAACCAAACAGCGTTTGGACCTCCTGCAACCTGAGGACTATCGTTGGATGGAAATTCCAGACGAAGGCTTTATTGTTCGAGATATTCATAAGAAGCATTTGAAAGAGTTTTTAGAATTGCTTATAGAAGGAAATGGGCAAAAAATACGGAGATCAATCAATTGAATATTGACAGCGTGAACTCTATAAGCAACTGACAGCTTGTTTTTGGAGGTCTTTTGTGAGGTGTCGGAATAGAGTTTTTCGATGCCTCATGTATTGAGAAGAAGTTGTGATCGAGTGAAATTTAGCTCAGAGGTAGATTTTCGCGCCTCTGAGGTAGAGATGACGGCCTCTGAGGTAGGGCAGCTTTGGTGGCTCTCTTCCCCTTTGTCTTTTCTTCTCTCGCGTGCGCGCGCGTTACTATGTTTATGTTTTTTACTTCCGCTGCCTTCGCAAAAATAGGTAATCGATTGGATTTCATGGTGATAGGTGCGAAGGCAAGTGAAGGCAAAAAGAAAGTGGGCTTTGCAAACTGTTGAAATACAGTTTGTTGCGACGAATTTTTGCTTTCACAACCCCCGAAATAGGAGGTTTTCGTGCGGAAGAGGCGGAAGGAGGTGAAGGCAAAAGGGGGATTTTGCTTTCACCGTAGAGGCGGTGATTTTCAATGAGTTGAAAAATCCGTTTTCTTTTTGCCTTCACTTGCCTTCGCACGGAAGTTGCATAAAATCAGAGAGATATCCCTTTTTGCGAAGGCAAAACAATGAAAACGGCAAACAGGATATGCGCGTACGCGTGCGTATATGCGCGAGCGAGAAATGAAGTTTTACGCATCGTCGGAACGCACCGTCCGGGAGAATGGCAGTGTTGAGCACGAGAGAAGCAGATTTAACCTAAGGCGGAATGAGTTTGACGGAATTTGTCAAACAAAAGGCGTTCCTTTGCAGTGTGGAATGAAACGGAGGGAGAAAGAAAAAGTTTGGCAAACCTCATGGCTGCAACAAAAAATGGTTATCTTTGTAGCCGCATCGTCGGGAGGGGGACGTCCGTGTTTCGCCTGACGAGTACACATCAAGCAAATCACAACATCAATCTCAATATGGCAAAGAAAGAAGACATCAAAATCGACCCGGCTTCCGAAAAGCTCAAAGCCTTGCAGGCCGCCATGTCGAAAATCGAAAAAGATTTCGGAAAAGGTTCCATCATGAAAATGGGCGATCAGGAAGTGGAGCAGGTGGAGGTCATACCCTCCGGCTCTCTCGGATTGGACAATGCTCTCGGCGTGGGGGGCTATCCCCGCGGTCGCATCATTGAGATTTTCGGTCCCGAATCGTCGGGTAAGACCACCCTTGCCATCCACGCCATTGCCGAAGCGCAAAAGGCAGGAGGCATCGCCGCTTTCATCGACGCCGAACACGCGTTTGACCGTTTCTATGCCCGCGATCTCGGAGTGGACATCGACAATCTGCTCATTTCGCAACCCGACAACGGAGAGCAGGCGCTCGAAATTGCCGATCAGCTCATTCGCTCGTCGGCCATCGACATCATCGTCATCGACTCTGTGGCCGCTCTCACGCCCAAGTCGGAAATCGAGGGCGATATGGGCGACAACAAGGTGGGCTTGCAGGCAAGACTGATGAGTCAGGCGTTGCGAAAGATCACCGCCACCATTGCCAAGACCAACACCACGTGTATCTTCATCAACCAGTTGCGCGAGAAGATCGGCGTGATGTTCGGCAGTCCCGAAACCACCACGGGCGGCAATGCGTTGAAGTTTTATTCGAGTGTCCGTCTGGACATCCGTCGGGTGACGTCGGTGAAAGACGGCGACAACATCATCGGCAACCAAACGCGCGTCAAGGTCGTGAAAAACAAGGTGGCGCCTCCTTTCAAGAAGTGTGAGTTTGAAATCACTTTCGGGCAGGGCATTTCGCGCATCGGAGAGATTGCCGACCTCGGCGTGGAACACAACGTGATCAAGAAAAGCGGTTCGTGGTACAGCTATGGCGAAACCAAACTCGGCCAAGGTCGCGAGGGCTTGAAGCGTGTGCTCAACGACAATCCCGAACTCTGCGAAGAAATCACGGCAAAGATCACCGCCGCCATGAACGGCACGACGGACGAAACCGTCGGAAATGCGGCTGAGGCCGTGGCCGGCGAAGATTGATCTGCGCGCTTCTCATACGACAACAGATGCAAGCCCGACCTCTCGCGTCGGTTTTGCGTCTGTTGTGTTGAACGCCTCGTTTTTCCGTAAAAAACGTTTGTAGCTCTCTTGTTTTCAACCATGCAACTTCAAACTCCCGTCGAAAATCCCCGATACCCTTTCCGCCTCACGCCCTCGTCGCGCGTGGTGGTGACGGGGTCTTGCTTTGCCGAACACATGGGCGAACGCCTCCGCCGAACGCTGCCCCCGGAGCAAGTGGCGGTCAATCCTTTCGGCGTGGTCTACAATCCGATGAGCATCGCCACGGGATTGCGATGGTTGATGAGCGACCGCCCTTTTGACGACACCATGTTTTTTGAAGGCCGAACGGGCGTTTGGCACAGTCGTTTGCACTCCGGTGCTTTTTCGGGTGCGACCGAGGCGGAATGTCGCGAAAAGGTATGCGCGGCAAGGGCGACGGCCTCCCGACTGCTCGAAACGGCCGAACTGCTCATCGTCACTTGGGGCACGTCGCGCGCTTATCGTCTGAAAACCGACGGGCGCATCGTGGCCAACTGTCATAAAGAAGCGGCGGCCGATTTTGAGGAATGCGACCCCTCGCTCGATGCGCTTTGCGACGATTGGCGAACGCTGATCAACGAGTTGCACGACTTCAATCCGCGCTTGCACCTGCTTTTCACGGTCAGCCCTTATCGCTATGCGAAATACGGCCTGCACGCTTCGCAGGTGGCCAAGGCCAAACTGCTGCTTTTGGCCGACGAACTTTGCGGAAGCCGCACGCAGACGCACTATTTTCCTTCTTACGAGATCGTGATGGACGAACTGCGCGACTACCGCTTCTACAAACCCGATATGTTTCACCCCTCGGAGCAGACCGTCGATTATATCGCCCGGCGTTTCGGCGAGTGTTGTTTCGATGTTTCGCTCCATGAGTTTTCGGCCGAGCGTGCCACCCTTTTGCGCGATCTTTCTCATCGTCCGCTTCATCCCGACAGCGCGGCGCATCGCCACTTCGCAGAGAATCTCGAACGACGGATGCAAGTTTTCCTTGAAAAATGGGGCGTTTCTGTAAATTAGTCGTACCTTCGCTGTTCGAAATCGCAATTTGTTTTTCTTTCGATGTCTTACTCTCTTCAACAAATAGCGACGCTGATTGGCGCCCGATGCTTCGGCCGTGTCGAAGCTCAAATCGAATGGTTGCTCACCGACAGCCGTTCGTTGGCTTTTCCCGAAACCACTCTTTTTTTTGCCCTTCGCACACGCACCGGCGACGGTCATCGTTATCTCGATGAGCTTTATCGGGGCGGCGTGCGCAATTTCGTGGTAGACACGCTGCCCGACGAACTGCTCGTTCGCATGGGCGATGCCAACTTTCTGCTGGTCGGCTCGCCGCTCGAATCGCTGCAACGTCTGGCCGAGCAGCATCGGCTTCGGTTTGACATTCCCGTGGTCGGCGTGACCGGTTCCAACGGAAAAACCATCGTCAAGGAGTGGATTTATCAACTCCTCATTCCCTCGCAAACCGTGACGCGCAGTCCGCGTTCCTACAATTCGCAGATCGGTGTGCCGCTCTCCGTGTGGTTGCTCGACGAACACAGCCGCGTCGGCATCTTTGAAGCCGGCATCAGCATGCCGGGAGAAATGGAAGCACTCGGCAGCATCATTCGCCCCACGATTGGCGTGATGACCAACGTCGGTGCGGCGCATCAGGAGAATTTTGCGAGCATGGAACAGAAATGCAGGGAAAAGCTCCTCCTCTTTCGCAGTGCCGACACGCTCATCTACAATGCCGACGACGCCTTGGTGCAGACCTGTCTGCCCGAAAGCGGCTTTGAAGGCATCGGTTTGGGGTGGTCGCGCCGCCAAACCGACGCTCCGCTTTTTGTGGAAATCGAAGTCTGCGGAAACGAGGTGGGCGTGTCTTATCGCTGCCAAACGCAGGCCGTGGCCGGAGGCAAAGAGGTGAAGGGAAATTTCAGGCTGCCGTTCACCGACGAGGCTTCCGTCGAAAACGCCATTCACACTGCCGCCGTGGGGCTGAGCCTCGGACTTCAACCCGCAGACCTTGCCGAACGCATGCCCCTGTTGCAGCCGGTGGCGATGAGGCTCGAAGTGAAGCAGGGGGTGCGCAATCTGACGCTCATCGACGATGCCTACAATTCCGACCCAACCTCCATCGATATTGCGCTCGACTTCTTGGTGCGGCGCAAAGAGGGACGCCGAACGGTGGTGATTTTGAGCGATTTGCTGCAAACAGGCATTCCCGACGAGGTTCTCTACCGCCGCGTGGGCGAACAGTTGCGCATGCGCCGCATAGACCGCCTCATCGGCATCGGCATGCGCATTGGAGCGGCACGCCGCTGTTTTGAGGGGAGGGCAGAATTTTACGACAGTACGACAGACTTGTTGGAAAGCGGTGTGCTCGACAGTCTCTCGGACGACATCGTGTTACTCAAAGGAGCAAGGCCGTTTCGTTTTGAACGCATCGCCGACGAGTTGCTCCTAAAAGTGCACGAAACCACGCTCGAAATCAATTTGGGAGCTTTGGGCGACAACGTGCGCTACTATCGCTCTTTCATGCGTCCCGAAACGAAGCTCGTTTGCATGGTCAAGGCCGATGGCTACGGCAGCGGCAGCGTCGAAGTGGCACACACGCTCCAAGATTTGGGCGTGGACTATTTGGCCGTGGCCGTGGCCGACGAAGGGGCGGAGCTTCGCAAAGCGGGCATCACGGCCGGCATCATCATCATGAACCCGGAGATGAGCGCGCTGCACACCCTCTTCAAATATCGCCTCGAACCGGAGGTGTACAGTTTTCGGCTGCTCGACGCATTGGTGCAAGCCGCTCGGCAAGAGGGCATCACTCACTATCCCGTTCATCTCAAATTCGACACGGGAATGTGTCGTCTCGGTTTTCATCCCGAACGCGACATAGCCTCCCTCATCGACCGCCTGCAATGCCAACAAGCCCTGAGCGTACGCTCGGTGTTCTCTCATTTTGTGGGGAGCGACTCTCCCGAATTCGACGATTTTTCCACTCGTCAGTTTGAACGCTTCGACCAAGCCTCCCGACAACTGCAAGCGGCTTTCTCTCATCGCATTTTGCGCCACATCTGCAACTCGGCCGCGATTGAGCGTTTTCCGGAACGACACTTGGACATGTGTCGCTTGGGGCTCGGACTTTATGGCGTGAACTCCATAGACAACCGACTGTTGAACAACGTGGCGACGCTACGCACGACAATCTTGCAAATTCGCGAAGCGGAGGCCGGAACGAGCGTCGGTTACAGCCGCCGCACCCTCCTCGACCGACCCTCGCGCATTGCGGCTCTTCCCATAGGGTATGCCGACGGTCTGAACCGCCATTTGGGCAATAGGCGCGGCTACTGTTTGGTGAATGGTCGGCCGGCACCCTATGTGGGCAACATCTGTATGGATGTGTGCATGATTGACGTCACCGACGTGTCCTGCAAAGAGGGCGACAGCGTCGAGATATTCGGCGATCATCTGCCGCTGTCGGTATTGGCCGAACAGTTGGACACGATCCCCTACGAAGTGCTCACCGGCATCAGTCATCGCGTGAAGCGTGTTTATTTCCAATAAATCCCGACGCTTGGCCGAGGCCGCCGCACCCGCTCATTGCACTTTTGGCTTCCGCTTCCGACAACACCGCTCGCCAACCGCACCTTGCAAGTTTGCGAGCGGTGTTGTCATTTTTTCGACTAAGGCCTCGGTGAAACACATTTCTTCACAAAGCGATGAGAAAACCTCAAATTTTATTCGTACATTTGCCACAAATAATATATCACTATAAAACATCGGTCGCCGAAGCAGACGGCCTTCTTTTCGTTATGCTTTCGGCCGCTCGACAATAACCCATAACCCTATGAACATCCTTGAACTCAGTGAGCAAGAAATAGCCCGTCGGAACTCTCTCGAAGAAATTCGCGCCTTGGGCATCGATCCCTATCCGGCCGCCGAATATCCCACCGATGCTTTCAGCCAAGACATCCTCGACAGCTTCGACGACGAAGCCGAACCGAGTAATGTTTGCATAGCCGGCCGTTTGATGAGTCGCCGTGTAATGGGAAAAGCCACTTTCCTCGAAATTCTCGACTCGAAAGGCCGCATTCAGGTTTACATCAGTCGCGACGACATCTGTCCCGACGAAGACAAAACCCTCTATAACACTGTCGTGAAAAAGTTGCTCGACCTTGGAGATTTCATCGGAGTGAAAGGTTTTGTTTTTCGGACGAAAACGGGCGAAATCTCCGTTCATGCCCGCGAACTCACACTGTTGGCCAAAAGTATTAAGCCGCTCCCCACTCCCAAAGAGAAAGACGGAGAGGTGTTTGACGCATTTGAAGATCCGGAGTTGCGCTATCGCCGTCGCTATGTAGACCTCATCGTCAATCCTCACGTCAAGGAAACTTTCCACAAGCGTGCCAAAATCGTGACCACCATGCGCAGCATTCTCGATGGTGCCGGCTACACGGAGGTCGAAACCCCCACGCTTCAAAACATACCCGGCGGAGCATCGGCGCGGCCTTTCATCACGCACTTCAACGCCTTGAACCAACAGATGTATTGCCGCATCGCAACAGAGCTTTATTTGAAGCGGCTCATCGTCGGCGGTTTCGAGGGAGTGTATGAAATCGGCAAAAACTTCCGCAACGAAGGCATGGACCGCACCCACAATCCCGAATTTACCTGCATGGAGCTGTATGTGCAGTATAAAGACTACAACTGGATGATGACTTTCACCGAGCAAATGCTCGAAAAGATCTGCATCGCCGTCAACGGTACGACCGAAACCGTGGTAGATGGTAAGAGCATCAGCTTCAAAGCCCCCTATCGCCGTCTTCCGATCCTCGATGCCATCAAGGAGCAAACAGGATATGACCTCAACGGCATGAGTGAAGACGAGATGAGAAACGTGGCGAAAAAACTCGGAATCGAAGTGGACGACACGATGGGAAAAGGCAAACTCATCGATGAAATTTTCGGCGAAACTTGTGAAGGCAACTTCATTCAGCCCACTTTCATCACCGACTATCCCGTGGAAATGTCGCCGCTCACCAAAATGCACCGCAGCAAACCCGGATTGACCGAGCGTTTCGAGTTGATGGTCAATGGAAAAGAATTGGCCAACGCCTACTCCGAGCTGAACGATCCCATTGATCAGGAAGAGCGTTTCAAAGACCAAATGGCGCTGGCCGACAAGGGAGATGACGAAGCCATGGTGATTGACCAAGATTTCCTCCGTGCCCTTCAATACGGTATGCCGCCCACATCGGGCATCGGTATCGGCATTGACCGTTTAGTCATGTTGCTCACGGGCAACACGGCCATTCAGGAAGTGCTCTTCTTCCCGCAGATGAAACCCGAAAAACTCCCTGCCAAAGACAAGGCCGAAGCCTATGCGCCTTTCGGCATTGCGGCCGACATCGTTCCCGTGCTTCAAAAAGTGGGCTACTATCTCGTGCAGGATCTCCGTGGAGCCAATCCTCAGAAAGTGCAGCAGCAAATCGGCGAAGTGCTCAAAAAATACAAACTCGACATCGAGAAGCCGAGCGTGGCCGATATTGCGGCATGGGTGGAAGCCATTGGCGAATGAGCTTTCGGATCGCCGTGCGCATTGTTTACTCATCAGTCCCCATTATCCTTGCTGTCGTCTTAGGCGATAGCCACTTCAACGACATCAACCATGCCCAGTTTCAGTTCTTTTTTCGGTTTTGGAGATTCTTATGAGGAGAGTCGAAGTCCGAACGAATTTCCGGGAGCAATAGCCATTATCGGCAGTGGGTCGTGGGCTACGGCCGTGGCCAAAATCGTGCTCGAAAGCGTGAGCGAGATTTGGTGGTATGTGCGTCGGGAAGAGAGCATTGCGGAGTTCAAACGTTTGGAACACAATCCTTCGTATCTCACGAGTGTGAAATTCCCGGTCGATCGCATCCGTTTCTCTTCCGACATCAACGAGATCGCACGAGAGGCCGACACGCTCATTTTCGTCACCCCCTCCCCCTATTTCAAGGCACAGTTGAAGAAGCTGAAAGTCAAACTTCACAACAAGTTTGTCATGACGGCCATCAAAGGCATCGTGCCCGATGAAAACTTGGTGTGTACGGAGTATTTTCGCACGACTTTCGGTGTGCCCGAAGATCAGCTCCTCGTGCTCGGAGGCCCCAGCCATGCCGAAGAAGTGGCACTCGGCCGCCTGACCTATCTCACCGTGGGGTGCAGCGACACCGAGCGTGCCCGAATCATGGCCGACCTCATTGCCAACGAATACGTCAAAACCACCATTTCCAATGATGTCATCGGCATTGAATATGGCGCGGTGCTGAAAAATGTTTACGCCATTGCCGCCGGAATTTGTGCCGGTTTGAAATATGGCGACAACTTCCTTTCCGTGTTGCTCTCCGGAGCGGTGCAAGAGATGAATCGTTTTCTCATGGCCGTCCACCCCATAGAGCGCAACGTGTACGACAGTGCCTATTTGGGCGATTTGCTGGTGACGGCGTATTCCACCTTCTCGCGCAATCGTGTGTTCGGACAAATGATCGGAAAGGGATACAGCGTGAAGAGCGCGCAGGTGGAGATGGAAATGATTGCCGAAGGCTTTTACGGCGTGAAGTGCATGAAAGACATCAATCGTCGTTATCACGTCAATATGCCCATACTCGACGCCGTTTACAACATACTCTACGAACGCATCTCTCCCACGATCGAAATCAAACTTCTCACCGATTCGCTTCGATAACACAAGGTCTAAACTTTCTCACATTCCAGCGTGCCATGGCTTTCAACATTCCCCCAACAGACAAAAAGCGCGTCGTGATCGTTGGCGGCGGTTTCGGCGGTCTTAAATTGGCCAATCATCTGAAAAAGGCCGATTTCCAAGTTGTGCTGGTCGATCGCAACAACTATCATCAGTTTCCGCCGTTGATCTATCAGATTGCCTCGGCCGGCATCGAGCCGAGCAGCATCTCTTTTCCTTTCCGCAAGATCTTTCAGCGGCGCGACGATTTTTATTTCCGCATGGCCGAGGTGCGCAGCGTCTTTCCCGAACAGAAAATCCTCCAAACCTCAATCGGAAAGGTGAGCTATGACTATCTCGTCTTTGCCGCCGGAACGACCACCAATTTCTTCGGAAACAAAAACGTGGAGGAAAACTCCATTCCGATGAAGAACGTGAGCGAAGCCATGGGCTTGCGCAATGCACTGCTCGAAAACTTTGAACGCGCCCTCACTTGCTCTTCCGAAACGGAGCGTCAGGAACTGCTCAATGTCGTGATTGTGGGCGGCGGCGCGACGGGAGTGGAAGTGGCCGGAGCATTGTCGGAGATGAAAAACTACGTTTTGCCCAAGGACTATCCCGACATGCCGGCCAGTTTGATGAACATTTATCTCATCGAGGCAGGGCCGCGTCTCTTGTCGGCCATGTCGCCCCAAACTTCGGCGCATGTGGAGAAGTTTTTGCGCCGCATGGGGGTCAATGTGTTGCTCAACAAAATGGTGACCGACTATCGGCATCATCGCGTCGTGCTCAAAGACGGCACGCAGATAGCCACGCGCACCTTTATCTGGGTCAGCGGTGTGGCCGGCGAAGCCGTCGGCAATCTTGATGCCAAACACATCGGGCGCGGACGTCGCATCATCGTCGATGCCTACAATCGCGTCGAAGGGCTCGACGGAGTTTTTGCCATTGGCGATCAATGTATCATGACCGGTGCCGATCCGAATTGGAAGGACGGCCACCCGCAGTTGGCGCAAGTGGCCATTCAACAGGGGCGGTTGTTGGCGCGAAATCTCAAAGCCGTCGAACGCGGCAAAAAACTCAAACCTTTCCGCTACCGCAACCTCGGCACAATGGCCACCGTAGGCCGCAACCGCGCCGTGGCCGAATTTAGCGAAGTCAAGATGGCCGGTTTTTGGGCGTGGATCATGTGGCTCGTCGTGCATCTCCGTTCCATTCTCGGCATTCGCAACAAGAGCATCGTTTTGTTCAACTGGATTTGGAACTATTTCTCCTACGCCCAATCTCTTCGCTTCATCGTCTATGCCCGCAAGGCCAAAGAAGTCGTCGATCGTCAAGCCCGACTGGCTTCTCAGCATTGGGGCAACGACTTGATGAGCGAAGGCGTCGATGCCCTCGAAAAGGAGGAAGACGCCTCGGCTTGAAAGCGCGCCTCATCGTTGCCGAAACGGCAGGAATGTTTACCTCATTTTATTTCTATCTTATCTTTTTCTTCTTATGTCTTCTCGTGAAACCGAAGGGCTTCAACATCTCGGAAGCCAAGGCACACAATATCCCACCGATTACGCCCCCGAATTGCTCGAATCTTTTGTCAATAAACACCAAGACAACGACTATTGGGTGCGCTTCAACTGCCCGGAGTTTACCTCGCTTTGCCCCATCACCGGACAGCCCGACTTTGCAGAAATCCGCATCGCCTACATTCCCGACGTGCGCATGGTGGAAAGCAAGAGTTTGAAACTCTATCTTTTCTCTTTTCGCAATCACGGTGATTTCCATGAAGATTGCGTCAATGTCATCATGAAAGATCTCATTCGCCTCATGGATCCGAAATACATCGAAGTGACCGGTCTTTTCACCCCTCGCGGCGGTATCAGCATTTATCCTTATGCCAACTATGGGCGTCCCGGCACCAAGTTTGAGGCCTTGGCCGAACATCGCCTCCGGCAACACGATCTTTAATCTCTTATTTTGTCATGCAGCGCGTTTTCCGATTTTTCAAACGTCTTTGGGCAATTCGCAGTGGTTTAGCCATTGTGATTTTCATCGTTGTGGTCGGATTTCTCGACAACCACAGCATTTACCGCCTCATTTCGCTGTATGCCAAAAACAGTGATTTGCGAGAACAAATCACTTACTACGAGCAACGATACGAAGAAGACACGAAAGCCCTCGAACTCATCAATTCCTCTCCGGATGCGGTGGTGAAAGTGGCGCGTGTCAAGCATCGGATGAAAAAAGACAACGAGGATGTCTACATCGTTGTCGAAAAATAATTGTTGCTCCGTTTTATCTCTTTTTCAGTTTCCGATCATGCGTTCGCTCACTCCTTTTCAAAATCTCGTGTTTCAGTTAGGCGGTCTGCTTCTTGTAGCCGGCGCGATACTCCCTCTCGTACCTCCGTTGGCCGGCTATGCGCCCTATGTTTTCACCTCGGGAGCCTTGATGTTTTCGCCCATGCAGCTGCTTCAACGCTACGAAGGGCGTAGTTTTGTTGTCCGTCGTTTGCGTCGGCAGCAGATTTTTGCCGCTTTTCTTTTGCTCGTTTCCGCTTGTTTGCTGTTGATGAAGAGTTTCCGTTTGGGCTTCGTCTATGGTGAGGAGTGGAAAGTGGTGCTGATCATTGCCGCCGTGATCGAACTCTATACGGCTTTTCGCATTCCCCACGAATTGAAAAAAGAAGAGGAAGTTTGACACCGCGTTGTTGCAACGTCACAAACATGCAGCCCCTGACATTTTTGGATGTCGGGGGCGGTTTTACATACGGCTTTCGGAGCTTCCTCGTCGGCTGGTCGATTTTTTGCCGATGAAGGTGGGGGGATCCGAAAAAAACGAAGAGGAGGTGAAACCATCTTTCGTAAAAAAAGCAACTTTCAGCCCCTACCAAGACTTTTTCTTTTTTTTGTCTACATTGTCTACACTTCTTTTGTAAGTCGTAGATATGTAGTGTGTTACGAATGTAGACAATGCGGAAATTTATCTACATTCTTCGCAGTAACCTACACGCGGCATCGGGAAGGCGTGCCGATGTCCGAAAGCTCAACCATGTAGGCCGTGTAGGTTTTTGGAAAAACTGTCTACATTCCTTTTTGTCTGTGTATCATTGACTTAGGTTCTTTCAATGTATATCGGAAAGTCGCCGTGTACACTTGCATGTTGTTGAATTTCAGAGGCATGCAAGGCGTAGTGTATGTTTTTCGACAATTTTGTGAGATGATCATAAGGGAAGCCCGTATAGAGAGCGATTTATCCCCCTAAAAACCACATTTGATGTGTTGTCAAAGGTGCGTTCGTCCACATCACGGAAATCGGATTTGACGAGGAGGCTTCTTTTTCAAAAAGCAAGTCCGAAGTCCCATTATGAAGAACTTCGGGAAAGATTTTTATGCGGTTTTGAAATTTATCGGACAACCAAAATTCGTTACTTGGAATATTCTACTCGTTGCTTAGAATTTTCTACTCGTTGCTTAGAATTTTCTACTCGTTGCTTAGAATTTTCTACTCGTTGCTTAGAATTT
>NZ_RQYI01000061.1 GCF_003859795.1 Alloprevotella sp. OH1205_COT-284
TTAGGGGCTTACAACCCCGATAAACACTAGGGAGTTCAACTATTATAGGAGTACATTTGACCATTAAATGAAAAAGAGAGCATTTTTGCCTCCTTTCAGGAGTACATTTGACCATTAAGCCAAATTCTTTGATATTGGCTCGTCATTTGGACGTTCTGATTCGACACCCTGCTCTTCTGATTGAGAGCGTTTTATCTCACTCTCTTTTCTTTTCATGGGAATACCCTGTGAAATAAGTTCTCGGATGGCAACGGGATCAACCTTGCCGTTTTGGTTCTCTGTCATACTTACTTAATTTTTATTGTTATACAATTTACTGTTCATTTCGTTGTCGGTATATTTACCGATGAAGATGAATATGTCCGCTATCGAAGATATGTCCAACAGTCTTCTTGTACCAGCAGGGATACATCCTTTCGTTCATACCCTTTTTGTGGAGATGTTCATTGGTGTCCATCAATACAATCGTTCAATTGTATATGCTTTCGCACATTCCCACGTTTGAGTGAAAGAATCAAGGACATGTTCTTTGATATACCCCTCGCTTATACTGCTCATCGAATCGTGATGTTATCGAAGACACATACCCTCACCGACATATTCGACAGTGCAAATATATGGCTCGGTGATGCTGTAATCAGCGTGATTTCCTTTGGTGCGTACTTGTGGCTTCGATTTGGATACTTGTGGCTTCGTCTCTCCTAATAGCTTTGGGTACAAGAGATCGTAACTTTGCAGTAAGCGATAAGTCGGTATTTCATGGCTTTGAAAACATCCATTTCGGGAGAATAAAGTATCGTTCTTCGGAACGAATTTATTTGCATCGGGCAAATAGCAAGGTATGTTTTATGCAGCACGACTCCGTTTTTGCTGCATAAAACCCTTGCTCTTGCAGAGAGCTGAAAAACTCCGAAGTC
>NZ_RQYI01000062.1 GCF_003859795.1 Alloprevotella sp. OH1205_COT-284
CCGGCCGCGAGGCAAACCCGCGGTGTTTTTCATAGATTAGGACCCATGAAAAACAAAACTATTTGTTGCACTTCGATTTTGAAAGTACAGAAGAAGCATTGGCGAAATTTGTGCAAGCGGTACAAGCGTTTCTGTAATAGTCCCAGACCAAAGGCTAAGGTCGCCAGTGGCTTGAAAGAGCGAAATCTTGAAGTCCTCGATTTGCTGTTTTATACGCGCCTGCCGCTCTGCGTAACTCTCCATCACGATGGCAGCTTGGTTTTGCGCGCTGTTCGTGCCCGTGATGGCTCCCGTGAGGCGGTCGAGCTCTTCGGTATTCTGAACGAGGGCGCGGGCGGCATTGGCATTCTCCATTCCGAAGAGCTGCGAGAAGAGTGCGCTGTCTTTGAGAATAGGTTTCAAGAGTTCGAGCCGCTCTTTTATTGTTCGGCTCTTATCGGCAAGGGCATTGATGTCCACACCTGCCGCTTTGAGCTGTTCCTGCGTCTCTTTGGGTAGGAAACGGCCACGGCTAAGAATCGCTAAGGTATTGCGTAGGGCAACGCCGCCCTCGCTCCCTTTCTTGCCCGCTTTGTCCAGCACCTGAATGGCGGCGTTGGTTTCGGCAAAACTCACGTTAGCGGCTTTGGCCGCCATACCTGCTTGTTCGAGGGCCTACTTAATCTGGGGAAGTAGCAGAGCCTTCTTGACCCGCAGCGGCCATGATATTCATCATTTCGGTCATTTGTCGGCTCGCTTCCATCGGATCTTCGAGCGAAACGCCGTATTGGTTCATTGCGGTCATCCACCATCGTATAGCTCTTGCGACCACGAGGGCGACGAGGGCTGTCGGTCACACTCGCATCTACAATAACCCCCGACTTGATTATCACCCCTGCTGCCTCCAATTGACGATTG
>NZ_RQYI01000063.1 GCF_003859795.1 Alloprevotella sp. OH1205_COT-284
GGGAGCAGGGGGAGATCTTCATAGGGTAAAGATACAAAAAAAGAAAGAATTGACAAAATAAAAAAGAAAATAGTTTTGCAGAGGTCTCGGTTGACCTCAAGAGCGGTCGGATTCTCCATGTGGGTCAGGGCAAGGCGGCCGATGCTTTGGCCGGATTTTGGAAAAGGGTCAGACGAAAGAAGCTCGACATCAAGTATATCGCCACCGATCTCTCTGCCGCTTTCATCTCCTCCGTACTTGAAAACTGCCCGAACGCCGTGCATGTCTTCGACCATTTTCATGTGGTCAAACTAATGAATGAGAAGTTGGACGAGATACGCAGGGCGCAATATAACATGGAAAAGGACATCAACAAGCGCAAAGTCTTGAAGGGGACGCGCTACCTGCTGCTGCGCAATGGAGCGGATATCTTCGACAAGGAGTATAAAACAAGGCTTGATAACGCCTTAGACATGAACAAACCGCTCTCACAGGCCTACTACCTCAAAGAGCAACTCAGAGAAATATGGATGCAGCCCAATAAACAAGTAGCCGAAAAGGTCATGCTCGATTGGGTTAAACAGGCGCAGGAGAGCAAAGTGCCGCAGTTGATGAAAATGGCCGTCACGATCATGGCTTATAGAACCGGTATTCTTGCCTGGTACGACTGCCCCATATCGACCGGGAAAGTAGAGGGGATCAACAATAAGATAAAGGTGATGAAGAGAGTGGCCTATGGTTTTAGGGATGAAAGGTATTTTCTGTTAAGGCTATATGCGCTGCACGATTGCCGCATCACTCCAAATGTCGGATGAACC
>NZ_RQYI01000064.1 GCF_003859795.1 Alloprevotella sp. OH1205_COT-284
GAAGCCCTCTGTACCAAAACCTAATGAGGACGAGGACTCAGGTCTGGGAATTTAATCAATCCTGCGGAGCGATTGCCTCTATCGGCAGTCACTCCGCTGAAATCTCATGTATAAAAAGATGAAAACAGAAGGAATAACAAATGATTTTATAATAGCATTGTGTAGCAATGTCAGAAGCAAGCGAATTCCCGAAGAATACGATTTCTTTGGTATGCTAATAGGTGAATGGGATATTATTTGGAACGACCATCTGGAAGATACCGAACCAAGACGAGTAAAGGGTGAATGGATATTCTCCCGAGTTCTGGATGGAACAGCTGTGCAAGACCTTTTTATAGTTCCCTCTCGCGAAGAACGCCTACAAAATAAACAACCCGATGCAGAATACGGAACGACGCTTCGCATTTTCAATCCTAAGACTATGGTATGGGATATTTTTTATGGTTGTACGGGTGAAGCTATCCGACTGACGGCTCAAAAGGTAGGCAATGAGATTATCTTGACTGAAAACACGACAAAAAAGATGCGATACGTTTTTTCAGACATAAAGGCATTTTCTTTTCTGTGGAGAAAGGAACGAATGGATAAGAATAACGAATGGCAGATCGTGGCGAAAGTAACGGCAGAGAGAAAACAAAACAGATAACGGGAAAGTATGACCATAGAATTTTGTGCAATCAATAAGCCTGAAGATTGGATGGAGATGGTTGCCGAGCAATTCGGCACATCTGTAACGAATAACGGTTTTACCGTTCCGCCTTCGGTGGGTAACGGCTTTT
>NZ_RQYI01000065.1 GCF_003859795.1 Alloprevotella sp. OH1205_COT-284
GAAGCCCTCTGTACCAAAACCTAATGAGGACGAGGACTCAGGTCTGGGAATTTAATCAATCCTGCGGAGCGATTGCCTCTATCGGCAGTCGCTCCGCATTAAATAACATCATTACAATATGAAGAAAATAATTGCACTTTACAGACGTGCCAAGACAGGCAAAACCTCTATACTTAACCTTCTGATAGAGTTTTTGGATAAGAACAAAAAAGTAGAAGAAAATCATTTGACCGAAGACAGAAGAGTATCTATATTTTATGGTAATAAGAAAATTGCCATAACAACTTGGGGAGATAACGGATTTGAACTTAAAGAAAATATCAAATACTTTGAGGAAGAAGATTGTGATATTCTTGTCACTGCAACAAGAACTCGAGGCGAAACAACTGAAATCCTGAATGATTATGCCAAAGAAATCAATACAAAGATTGTGTGGATTGAAAAAAACATTTCTGCATCATTGGAGGAATTGATAAATCAGACTCAAGCAAAAGATATCCAAGCTGTCATTGATTCCTTAATTGATGACGACCATTAAAACAGTTCTTGCTAAACAAAGCAGGTAGGAGAATTAATAGACTTGATAGTTTTTCTACCTGCTGTCTAAATGCAAATTTTCAGAGTATAGAAAAACAAATGACCATAGAATTTTGTGCTATCAACAAGCCTAAAGATTGGATGGAGATGGTTGCCGAGCAATTCGGCACATCTGTAACGAATAACGGTTTTACCGTTCCGCCTTCGGTGGGTAACGGCTTTT
>NZ_RQYI01000066.1 GCF_003859795.1 Alloprevotella sp. OH1205_COT-284
TCAGTGAAACAGCTGTTTGCAGGATCAGTGTAGACAATGTAGATAAAAACAAGTTCATCGTAGGAGAGGGGGCGAGAAGGGGCAAAGGCATCTGCAACGAGGCAAAACCGCCTCTTTTCGTCTTGTTGGAGATGTGTGGTGTTTCGTATCTTGCTACGATTTGCAGACATATTCGTTGCTCCCTGTTCTTTTTGTGGTGGAACGATGGGGATTGAATGTGAAATAAAATCCAATTTTGTGCAACGTGTACAAAAGCGACGGGCAGAAATTCTGAAAACCCACTGCCAAAAGCCGAAAGCACCCAACGGCATTCGCATCGAATGAATATGGCGTATTTATGGTTGATTGCGATTTGCAGACAATTTCTTTCATTTCCCTCTCTTTTTTCGGAAAAAGATAGTCCATTTCTAAAAAAAAACTAATTTTGCGGAACGCATATAAAAATAGAAGATTATGGCAATATTTCAAATTACCACCAAAAGACGCAAGGACAGCAACGGCATTCGCATCGAGCCGGGCATGAGCGTTCAAGTCGTCACAAGGAGCATGAGCAATCCCGTCACCACCAATGGCGGGCAACCCGTCATCGATGCTTTTTTCCGCATCTATGGCATCGACATCAAAAAGGCCGGATGCCTGAACATGGTCGATTTGGAAGTGGA
>NZ_RQYI01000067.1 GCF_003859795.1 Alloprevotella sp. OH1205_COT-284
TCAAAATCACGGGATTTTCCAAACAAAATTGTCCAATCCGAGAAAAAGAACGGATTGGACAATTTTATAAGAGGATTTTGCAGAGGTCTCCAACCACAATGGTCTTGTACACATGGCCTTTTCGAACGGCAAACTCGTCTATGCCGATGCTGTCCACTCCCTCAAGAGAGGGCGGAGCATAGTGATACTCAAGATGATGAGTGTGAATCTCTTTGATCGTGTCCCATGACACGCCCAAAAGATGGGCTGTGTCTTTGAGGGGCATCCCCTTTAATAGATCGACCACATACCTTGCAAAGCGACGAGTGTAGCTGTGACTGCCCGGGGCAAAGGATATCCGTTCCTGACAATCATAGTCACAATCCGCACACTTGCACTTGTAGCGGCGGACTTTCATACGTAGAATTACCTTTTTGCCACCGATCGGAAGGCTAATAAAGTCGCGAGTGCGAAAACCATTCTTCACCAAATGGGCATGACCGCACTTGGGACAGCATTTCGGAGCTCGTTTATTTTCGATATGTAAAATGATTGTATTACCTTTGTATTCCTCTCGTAGACACTTGTGGTGATACAATCCCCAAGCATGATATAGAAAACTGCTGTTCATAGCTGCATATTTGTT
>NZ_RQYI01000068.1 GCF_003859795.1 Alloprevotella sp. OH1205_COT-284
TCTCATACGAGCAGATAATCAGTATAATAATAACCTTTTGTGAAAGTAGAGAAATAGGTAAACCGGTACTTTCCAATCCCTACACAATCCTCTTCATAACTCGAAACGAGAGCGAGAGCGAGAGCGAAAGCTATACCAAAAGATTTTACACTGCAACAGAATATCAACCTCCCATTCTCCTCTTCGAGATCGCAGCAAAACCACACATACCTCACAACGAAACCGCAGCAAATTCTTCTCTGTTTCTCCGTGATCTGCGCAAACACGCCTTTTGACTACATATCAAACGCGTTTTTAAGAGGGGCGTGGCTCATGATGAGGCTTCCCTAATGTTCATTTCAAGAAATTGCAGAAAAACCTACACTAAACCATTCAAATCACTGATCCTCAAAAATATATAAGTGTATACATCAGCTTTTCAATATACACTGAAAGAAGCTAAGTGCATGATACACAAACGAAAACGAATGTAGACAGATTTTGCCAAAACCTACACTGCCTACATGGGCGATTTCGGGCATCTGCATGCCTTCCCGATAGAGTGTGTAGGTTGCAACAACGAATGTAGTTATTTCC
>NZ_RQYI01000069.1 GCF_003859795.1 Alloprevotella sp. OH1205_COT-284
TCGGGAGATTGCCCAAACGCACCGTCCGCTCTTCGGGGGAGAAATCTACCTTACGGGGCGAGAGGTCTGTGAACGGCTTTTCGTCAGCCCTCGCACCTTGCAGGACTATCGGGACAAGGGCATTATCCCATACACGCAGATTGCAGGGAAGATACTTTACCGATTGTCTGACCTGCAACGAATTTTGAAGGAGAATTATCGGAGATAGAGTTTCTGAGGAAGATGATTTTCTTGCCGTTTCATTCTTCTTTCTTGCTATGAATAAGTAACTTTGTGGCGGATTCTATAATGTACAACTTATGAGACAGAAACTCACTTTAATCACATTGGGAGTAAAAGACTTTCAAAAGGCATTGGCTTTCTACGAGGGCTTGGGATGGAAGAAATCGGAACAGAGTCAGGAAGCCTACGCATTGTTTCCTTTGGGTGGGATAGTTTTAGGATTATACCCACTGCAAGAGAGACCTCTGCAAAACTATTTTCTTTTTTATTTTGTCAATTCTTTCTTTTTTTGTATCTTTACCCTATGAAGATCTCCCCCTGCTCCCAA
>NZ_RQYI01000070.1 GCF_003859795.1 Alloprevotella sp. OH1205_COT-284
GTGCTTTCGGAATGGATTGCGGAGGCAGGTGAAGGCAAACGGCGTTTTTGCTTTCACCGGTAAGGGTTGATATTCAGTAGGTTGGGTTTCCCTTTTTGGCTTTGCCTTCACTTGCCTTCGCACGAAACGCGTTGATGTTGAGAGAGATAGCCGTTTTTGCGAAGGCAAAACGCGAAAAATATGTTTTTTAGGGTATGAGAGCTTGTTTTGGGGTGTGAAATCCGGTTTTTGGGGTTATCCTAAAAAGTGAGAGGTTCGTGGGGAGCGGTCCGATTGCTTCGAGGCGTTTTTTTGGGGGGAGTGGGGTGAGGCTTCGGAAAGGAGGGATATTTCTTGTAAATTGTTATCCTTGCATTTCAATTTTCGTGTGTCTGAATAATTCTTTGAAATTTTCCGTGTGTTTGTTTGGTTGCAAAGTAGTTTTGTCTTACTTTTGCACTCGCAATCGGGACGCAAGGCGAGCTTGCTCGCAACGATGCGCTCTTATGGATCGTATGGTTTTGTTTCGTTTTGCAAA
>NZ_RQYI01000008.1 GCF_003859795.1 Alloprevotella sp. OH1205_COT-284
TTGATTGATTTGAGAAAAGAATACATCTTTTACTTTGCGATCGGAAACGATTTGGTCGGCAAAACTAAGTTGGGAGCAGGGGGAGATCTTTATAGGGTGAAGATGCAAAAAAAAGAAAGAATTGACAAAATAAAAAAGAAAATAGTTTTGCAGAGGTCTCTATATATGTGCTGTTAGGGTAATGGATAATGGGCGAAGATAATACTCTGAATAGAAGTTCTCCATATCTCCAATGGAGCGAGAACTGTAACTGCGGATATTCGTGAGATTATCACCGTTGAGGTTGAACTCCACCTTCTTTGATAGTTTAAATTGCAGGCTACTACCAATGAACAGATAATCTTTACGTTCTGAGGTCAAACTGTTGTTATGTGTATGGCTGGCGTGGAGATTCAAGAATAGACGCGAAGGCCACAAGCGGAGGCTCAATTCTGCACGCTGATTTAGTTCGTCGTGGGTGAATGTATGTTGAGGAGCCGTCGAACGTTGTCGCTGCCATGTAGATCTATAATCCAAGCGATATCCACTCACTATATCGAATGACAGTGTGCCTCGTAGGGCATAGCCTGTGGTCCGATAAGTGGTGAGTACCGATTGGCGCAACATTTCACTCTTCCCCCATGAGCGGGTAGCCGAGAGTTCTATTTGTAGTGTATGCCAATCAATGTCCTTGCGCCCATAAGCCGTCAATATGTAACGATTACTATGATTGGGCATATATGTCGCCTCGACAATCGTATGCGCCTGCGCATCAAGGGTAGTGCCGTAGGCGATGTCACTCCACGAACGCTGCCAACTGCCCTCCAAATGGGCAAACATACTCGTGAAGATGTCTTTGAACGCCACTTTGAAATGAGTGCCTGCACCGTAACTATTGTCGAGTGTCGCACGATAGCGCGAAAGGCTGCGATAGTTTTGCATCACGTTGGCTGTGAGAAGCATTCTCCAAGGAGTCTCGCTAGCTGAATAGTGAGCATTGGCGTTGAACGTAAGGTAATCAGTGGCTTTCCATTGTAAAGAAAACGAAGGTTGCAAGTATAAGCGCAGGCGGTGAGCATCCGTTTCCTCGCCCTCAACAACAGCGTTGTTGAGGGCGGTATAGGTCAAAGCAATGGGTACACTGAGCTTGGATTGGAAAGCACCACTGGTGTATTGTGCCACAGGTCCCAAATCTACACTGCTACGCAAGTGATTCATATCTCCATGAGGAGCCACAGGTATATTGGGATGAGCGAGTGCAGAAGTGAGTATAGTATAGCTGGTATTCAAATTTCCCGAGGTGGAAAGTGTCCATTTGCGAGTACGA
The DNA here is from genome assembly GCF_003859795.1 of Alloprevotella sp. OH1205_COT-284. Classification (GTDB taxonomy): domain Bacteria; phylum Bacteroidota; class Bacteroidia; order Bacteroidales; family Bacteroidaceae; genus Alloprevotella. Next base: position 1,307 of record NZ_RQYI01000008.1, read on the forward strand.
AGGTTGCGCAACAAACTAAAACCATTGATCGTGGAAATGGATGTGATCTCTATGTCTTGATGAGCTCTCCTCTCGCCACCAATGATAAGAGTTTGTGGAGTCGTTGAAACTCGATTGGTAGATGTCCACTCAAAACCTCCTCCCTTTGCTGTGCGGTGCACCCAATGGGTGCGATTGCTCATTCCCAGCGAACGATAGTGCAAAGCTTGTGAAATGGAGGACTCTCCGCCGGTTCCGTTCAACATAGAGAGTTGGTTCTGATGAGCCGAACGAATATCTCCTCGCCCCTCATTCCACCGTCCCCAGAGCGAGAGCGCATTCTTGAGATAGCGATGCTGAAGGTTCTTTTCATAGATGAGTTGTACATTCGCCGAATGAGTGTGCGTGCGATCGGCTATATCTTCCATGAGCAACTGCTTCTCACCATTCGGCAAGAGGTAAGTGATTTGTGAGAAAGAGTGCCCACTCGCTAAGTTGTGGCTGTAATTGAAATTATAGTTTATCGTAATGCTGTCGGAGAGTTTTGCTAAATTGTTGAGATTGATGCTATGGCGATAGCCAAACAGACCATTGCCTATTGGCGGTGAGGAGTGTTCCACAAGTGAAACCATACGTGAGTTTCCCTCTGAGGAGAAACCATAATGGTCAGTACCCATCTCTTGGGAACGTCCCAGGTTGTCACCACTATAACGCAACATGTGCTGCTTGCTCTTACCGAAGTACATGGCTTGGAGCATAGCCTCCCACAATGATTCATCGAAATTGTGTCCAGCCCCTAAATTAGCCGATTTGCTCCATATCCCCTTGACTTTATCTTTGAGTTTTAGGTTGATGGCTGCACGCTCGGAGGGAGTTTGATCCTGTCGCGAACGAATGTGTTCGTGATTTTCTAATACCTGCACCGTGGCGACATCTTCGGCCTTGATACCCTGTGTGGCGAGATTGTAACGTCCCTGCAACATATCAAGGTTTTCAATGTAGAAATGGTTGATAGGGGTGCCTTGATATTTAATCACTCCATTGTTCTCAATGGTGATGCCAGGCAGTTTCTGCAGCACATCACCTATGGAACGGTCTTTTCCACGAGTGTAGGCCGAAACAAAATAGTTGAGCGTATCGCGATTCCCCCACAGTTTTTGCGACTTGATCACGACTTCACGCAATGTCTTGTTCTCTTCCTCGACATGGAAGTCAAATGTTTGCGAATGCGCTTTGATACGAGTCGTTTTCCGTTTGATATTAAATCCTGATATGCTAAGGAGTACTTCACTGAGTTGAATCGTAGCCTTTAGTGTGTAGAGACCTTGTTTGTCAGTTGTCGCATAGGCCACAATGCTGGAATCAGTCGGTTGAAGCATAGTAACAAGAGCCCCTACGACCTTTTCTGTACCGCAACGAGCCTGTCCACTCACGCTTATTATCTGTGTCTGAGCATTAACAGCACGGAGGGGGGCAACTAAGAGAAGTAAAATGAACCAAAAACGAGTCATTTAATGATCAGAAATCTAAGGGTTGAAATTTTGCAGGTTTCATATCAATAGGTGTCCCTCCTAATACCACCATTCCCTTTATCACTGCCATACTTTCTATTTCTGCAGGCTTGATGTAATACGATGGATTAGAAACGTAGTTCGGATTCCCAAAGATACGATTGCGTAACTTCACAAATTTGGCACGTGCAGACTTTACAATGCCTTCTGGCACAGTGTAAGTGATGGCCTCTTTTGTGGGTTCTACCTTACTACATTCAAAACGATGGATACTATCGGCTGACACCGCACGGACAATCAGACCAGGCAGGCCTCCCAATCGCCATGGACCAAAACGAGTGGGCAGTTTTTCGGTAAACCATGCCGTCCACGCTCTTCCACCATACGTTCCGGTTGCTTTTTGGCAAGGTAGTCCGCAAATGGTATCGCGTTCGATTAGTAACGTCCATTTTATCTCGGCCATCTTTTCTGTGGTCAAATAGCGATAAGGTGGGATGGTCTCGACTGAGGTTATCTTTCCCTCAGGATGGTTCTGCCAAGTAGTGGGAACATAGAGTAGTTGCTCATTCTTGTCATTTTCTCCATTGTGGCGCTTCTGCCCCATGGTGCACGCCATATCTTGAGCTACTTGCAGGGTGAGCCCATAGTTCACTATATGATTTTCTCCCTTATTGTCAGAAGTCCGGCAAGTATAATCATAATGGGCAACTAAAAAAGTAGAGGCGATACTATCTTTGACTTGTCCATAGAACATTACAGAGAAACTCCAAGATATTAAACAGAATGTAATTTTACGAAACATTATCAGGGTTGTTGTTGAGGTTAGACTTATTGTTGCACCATACTTATATATGTAGATGAGTATCAGGATTGCACATTAGACCGGCATAAAATCATCATGTTAATGTCTGAGGAGCTACCCGCCCATCTACTAGGAGACCCTTTACAAGGCATATTTGATTTTGCTCAACCCATTGTAGATTTTGAGAAAGACCTACTATCATTTAACCGCTATGATTTTCTTCAAACACCTTGGAGATGGAAGAGGCTTGGAAACGGCAAACTTGGTCAACTCATTCTTGGGATGAGGGAATCTTTACTTAATGAAAGAAGTATCAGTCTTGTTACAGACAAGGAGGCTGGTTGTTTCATACATAACACACAGGCACAACAGCGACAAGAGTTTTTCTTACAGAAGTTAGGTCCTTTTCTTAGAACTCTAAGCCAAAGAAGTGATAGTATACTCGTTATATTTCCTAGCTATATAGATAACAAGAGAATCCCTCGAGGAACAATCTCTGATCGATGTACTGCGAAATCTCAAATTGATATTAGAAATGATTTTGTCCTTATCGAGGCAATAGATGATTCTTCATACTATAAGTGCGCAAGAACGTTAGACGACTTTATAGAGAAGCTGCCTAGATCACGAAAGCCTTATAAGAAACTTTTAGATATACTGGATGATTTGTCTTTCAAGAAGTCTGATATCTCTGATTGGATTTCTGAGGATGGTGTCAAGAAAAAGCGTGATAGCACAAAGAAAGTTAAATCTGAAGCGCTATCGAATACCGTATGTTCGGTTATTAAATCTCCATCCTATAGCATTTTGTTAAGGTTATTCACTACGATAAAGTCTGATTTGAGATGGAGACCTAAGCGCCCCGATGTCTTCTCATCAGTATCTACATGCCTCAAATTAGCAAATGAGAATGCTACATCTGTTCTAGAAGAGATGAAGAAGCACAAGAATCGCATAAGACAGGTGGGAAGAAGAATAGAAGGCCAATGCATAGGGACAACCTTGCTAACAAAGGGCTTGGAGTTTGACACTGTCGTCTTAATTGAAGCTGACAAGATGAAATCATCAAAGGATTTTTATGTCGCTATATCTAGAGCGTGCAAGGATGTTCATATTTTTACCTCAAATACAACTCTACATTTTGAGAAGTAAGTTTTTGGGTGTAGAAAAGGGTGTAAATCGCTTAACTCGCTGATTTACACCCTCGTCTGCGGAGAGAGAGGGATTCGAACCCCCGGTGCCTCTCGGCACGGCAGTTTTCAAGACTGCTGTAATCGACCACTCTACCATCTCTCCAAGACCGATTGTTAGTTGAATTGACTGCAAAAGTAAAACTTTTTTCTGAAACAAACAAATTTATAATTCATTTTTTTACTTTGTACGTACGTAGAGTCAACCCGCGTAGAGTCAACCAGCAAGTGCAAAATTATGATATTCTTTTGTAGAACTCAGTTTTGGGTGTTTCAAAATTGAGTTTTTGTCTTGGTCTTCTGTTTATTTTCTTCTGTATTTGAGCAATTCTTTTATCAGTATAGTCATCAAAGTTTGCATACTTGGGTATATATTGCCTGATGAGTTTGTTTGTATTCTCAATAGCTCCTTTCTGCCATGATGAGTAGGGGCGGCACAGTAGACGACAGCTCCTAAGTATTTCGTTATCTGCTTATGCGCTGCAAATTCAGACCCATTATCTGCCGTTATGGTCTTGATGTGCTTCTTGTAGGGCAAGAGTAATCTGCATACCTCTTTGGCCAGTGGCTCAGACTTCTCATGACGTAGTTTAGTCATAAAAAGCATATTGGAAACCTCTGCAACATCCCCTTATAAACGTGCCAAAAAAAACTTGAAGGGGGTATTGTAGATGACAACCTCACATTCATCGTGCCTATAAATCGTTTAGGACAACATTGTATTCTTCTCTAAAATCAGCAAAAAAACAATATATCTTTCACTTTCAGGCCGAATATCATGTTTTGGGAGCTTCAATCACGAAACGCCCCATTTGTTCCGGATTCGTTTTTTCACTCCCCACTTCCCCTCCCGATCTCTCGCACGCTTCCGTCATTCCTTTTGCGGAAGTCCTACAAAGGAGTTAGATTTTTCTACAATGGAGTTACGAATTTCTACGCCTTAGGCCGTGCGCCCCATCGCCCAACCCCGCCAAACGGCAACAGCGAAAGGCGAAATGACCGGCGGCTTACGCGTACGCGCGCGCATCCCTCTGTTATCACATTTTGCCTCCGCTGCCTTTGCAAAACGAGATAACCGGCTGAAAGACAATATTATATTTGCGAAGGCAAGTGAAGGCAAAACGCATCGATCCGGCACAAGTTGCTGTTTGTCAATATTTTGAGAGCGATTTTTGCCTTCACAAACATCTCGAAAGGGTATTTTCGCGGCACAACAGCGGAAGCAAGTGAAGGCAAAGCCCCCTTTTGCCTTCACCGTATCCCCGCTGATTATCAATCTCTTGAAAAATCCTTTAAGGGGTTTGCCTTCACTTGCCTTCGCACATAACCATTTGATTTACAGTTGTTCGTGCGTTTTAGCGGAGGAAAAAACGGAAAAACAAAAAAACAGGGGTAAAAACGCCCTTTCGAGCGTTCGTTCAAACCGATTTGAAGGGCTCAACATGACTTTCGACATATTCCGCCCCACCGACGCAGAGAAATCCCTGCTTCCTCCCGCTCGAAAGTTTCACGCTCCGCTCCTCCTCCCTCTCCAAGCAAGGCGAGAGGGAGGAGAGAGCATGCCGCGCTCCAAAAATCACCAAAAGTGGTGATTGCCCGTTTTTCCTTTTTATCGTACTTTTGCACCGCAAAAACTATACGCACCTCATCGGAGCACCCCTCCTTCGACGCCTTTGCACCTTGGAACTCGCAGGCTTCCAAGGTTAAATTTTTGTCTTTACCTCTTTTCCCGCACAAAGACGACACGGGTCGTTTTGTCGGGCGCGCCCCTTCGTTTTTCAACGGAAGGACAGACGAGAGCGTGCAAAGGCGAAAGGAGGAAATTGGAGATGCCGATGAAAAAGACTTATTCGGCTCAGGAAACAGCCACAGCAAACCCAAGGATTTCATGCACAAATTCCACTTTTTTTCGCTCCTCGTGTTGCTGGGATATGCCCATGCTCATGCCCAAAAACCGGAAGGAGAGCTCGACAGCACGCTCAATTTGCAAGAGGCCGTCGTGTCTTCCCGCTACATTTTGGGCAGTAAGTTCAAAGCCCGAAACCGCACGGGGTCGGCCTACTACGTTTCGCCCGAAGAAATCAAGAAATACGGTTATTCCGACATCAACCGCATGCTGAAAGCCGTTCCCGGCGTGAACCTCTACGAAGAAGACGGTTTCGGCTTGCGCCCCAACATCAGTTTGCGCGGCACCAAAGCCGAACGCAGCGAGCGCATCACGCTGATGGAAGACGGCATTTTGGCGGCTCCGGCACCCTATGCGGCTCCGGCGGCTTACTATTTTCCCAACGCCGCACGCATGTATGCCATAGAGGTGCTGAAAGGCAGCAGCCAAGTGCAATACGGCCCGTTTACGACGGGAGGTGCAATCAACCTTGTGTCTACTCCCGTGCCTCGAAAATTCACCGGCAATGCCAAAGTGTCTTTCGGCAGCTACAACACGCTGAAAACCCACGCTATGGTGGGCGACATGAAGCGCAACTATGGCTATCTGGTGGAGTTTTTGCGCTATCAGTCGGACGGTTTCAAGAAGTATGACGACCGAAAGGGCGACGGCTTCTTGCGCCACGACGTGATCACCAAGTTTTTGGTCAAGACCGACAAGGCGGAGGGCGTCAATCACTCCTTGGAACTGAAATACGGCTTTGCCCACGAAAATTCCGACGAATCTTATTTGGGGCTGACGGAAAAGGATTTTGCCCAAACGCCTTATTTGCGTTATGCCGGTTCGCAAATGGACCACATACGCACTTTTCATCACCAATTTGCGAGCACCTATCTGCTGACGTTCAACCCTTACTTCAAAGTGACGACGAACGCCTACCACAATTACTTTTATCGAAATTGGTATAAGCTCAACGACGTGAAAGCCGGACACACCAAAGCCGAAAAGAGAAGTATCGGCCAAGTGTTGAACGATCCCGAAACCAACCGCGCCTACTATGACATCGTGACGGGCAAGACCGACTATGCGGGCGAAGCCTTGATTTTGCGCGCCAACCGCCGCTCTTATCGTTCGCGCGGCATTCAGAGCAAGGCGGAATACCGTTTGTGGGGCGATGGTTTCTTTTGGGATTTCGAACTCGGCCTGCGCTACCACGCCGACGAAGAAGATCGCTTTCAATGGGAAGATGCTTACAGTATGATCGACCGGCAGATGCACTTGTTTCACGCCGGCGTTCACGGTTCGCAGTCCAACCGCATCACATCGGCCACGGCCTTTGCGAGCTATCTGCTGGCCAAGCTGCGCTATCGGAACTGGACGTTCACGTCGGGGGTGCGCTATGAAGACGTGGAACTCTTGAAAAAAGACTACGGCAAGCAAGACCCCACACGGACGGGGAAAAGACGCATCGAAACGCCCAACCACGCACGCGCCCTCATTCCGGGGATAGGGGTGAACTATCAGATTGCGCCCTCGGCTTCGGTGTTTTTCGGCATTCACAAAGGATTTGCACCGCCGAGTGCCGAACTCTATCAAAAGGCGGAAAGCAGCGTAAACATGGAGTTGGGCACAAGGCTCCGCAAGGGCGGCCTGACCATGGAGCTGATCGGCTTCCACAACCGATATGACAACATGCTCGGCAGCGACCTGGCCGCGGCGGGAGGTTTGGGCACTTTGGAACAGTTCAACGTCGGAGAGGCCTTGGTGCAAGGCGCGGAGTTTCTGATGCAATACCGGCCGCTGCCCCGCCATTGGCAGGTGCAGCTTCCGCTGCAACTCTCTTACACTTACACGGACACGCAGATGCGCAACTCCTTCGAGAGCAACGCGTGGGGCGTGGTGCGAAAAGGCGACGAGATACCCTACATCTACAAACACGCGCTCAACGCACAAATCGGTCTGAGCTACAAAAGGTTTGAGGCCAATGTCGGCATGCGCTACAACGGCGACATGCGCACCATTCCCGGACAAGAGCGCATGGCGGAGAGAGAGAAAATTCCTTCGACCGTGATTTGGGACGCTTCGGTGAAAATGGACATCAACAAGAAAGTGTCCGTTGCGCTGAATGCCATCAACCTCACCAACAAGAAGTATCTCGCCTCGCGTCACCCCTCGGGCATGCGTGCCGGACACCCCTTCGGCATCTATGGGGCTGTCCATGTGCAGTTTTGATTGTAAACGAACAGATTAACCGGATATACAGACCCATGACCATATCATCATTGACAAAAACGACGCTCACGGCATTGCTCCTCTTTGTGGTGCAGATCGCTTGGTCGCAATCTCCGATCGAAATCACGGGCATTGTGAGCGAAGAGTCGGGCGAACCTTTGCTTTCGGCTTATGTGAGGGTGTTGGAAACGAAAAAAACGGTCGCCACCGACGCCACCGGCAAATACAAGATACAAGCCCGAAAGGGAGAAACCTTGCAGGTGAGCTACGTCGGGAAGAAGCCGCAACGCGTCAAAATCAAAGATAAGGTGATGAATTTCGTGTTGAAAGACAATACGCAAATCGAAGAGGCTGTGGTGACGGGCTATCAGAAGATCAAAAGCCGCGTGTTCACGGGAGCGGCTCACTCCGTCAAGATGGATGAAATCAAACTCGAAGGCGTGGCCGACTTATCGCGCATGCTCGAAGGACGCGTGGCCGGCCTTTCGATACAAAACATCACCGGAAGTTTCGGTGCCGCTCCGCGCATCAACATCCGTGGCGGTGCTTCGATCATGGGCAACGTTCAGCCGCTGTGGGTCATCGACGGTGCGGTCTGCGAAGACTTGGTGCCGCTGACCATCGACCAACTGTCTTCGGGCGACGCCGTGACGCTGATCAGTTCGGCCGTGGCGGGCTTGAACCCTTCGGACATCGAAGACATTCAAGTGTTGAAAGACGCCTCGGCCACTTCCATCTACGGCGCACGCGCCCTCAACGGCGTGATCGTCATATCTACACGTTCGGGCAAACGAAACATGCCCAACAAGGTGTCGTACACCATGGAATTGAGCGTGAGATCCATCCCCTCTTACACTAACTTCGACCTGCTCAATTCGCAAGAAACGATGTCCGTTTATCGCGAAATGTACAACAAAGGGTATTTCTCTCTGAAAAACACCCTCTACGGCCGCCGAAGCGGTGTGTATCACCAAATGTACAGAGATATTAGCACGCTCGATCCCGCCACCGGAAAATATCTGTTGCCCAACACAGAAGCGGCCAAAAACGCATTTCTACGCGAACGAGAATATGCCAACACCGACTGGTTCAAACACCTGTTCGGTCACCGCCCCACCCACAGCCACTCCGTCACCTTTTCGGGCGGCGGGAGCAACTCCTCGACCTATGCCTCGGTCGGTGTCTACGAAGATTTGGGCTGGACCCTTGCCGACAAGGTGCGGCGCATCACGGCCAACGTAAAAAACACTTATTTCTGGAACAGCAAATGGCGCACCACTTTCGCGGCACAAGGCAACTTTCGCACACAAAACGCACCGGGTACACTGCCGCAGCGAAAAAATCTCGTGATCGGCTCTTTCGAGCGCGATTTCGACATCAATCCCTTTGTCTACGCCTTGGGCACGAGCCGCACCTTGCGACCGTATGACGGAAAGGGCAACAGAGAGTATTATCGCAACAACTGGGCACCGTTCAACATCTTGAACGAGTATGACAATAACTACATCAAAACAGATGTGATCGACTTCAAGGTGCAGGGCGACTTGTCGTATTGGGTGAACAAGGAACTCGAAATCAAAGGTATGATTGCCATACGGCAGGCTTTCACCGGCACAAGACATGCCGTGCACGAAGGCTCGAACCTCATTCAAGCCTTTCGCGCCGCCGAAACACCCTATGTGGCCGAACAAAACATCTATCTCCTTAAAAATAGAGAAGACAACCTGCTGCAACCGAAAGTAGCCCTCACCCACGGAGGTATTTTCAACAAAACGACAACCTCACTCAAAAGTTACATGGGACGCTTGGCCGTCGATTACGACAAACGCGTCGGAATACACAACTTTCGCGCTTTCGGATTTACCGAATTGCGACAGATTGACCGCACATTCGATTCTTTCAGCGGATATGGTATTCAATACGATCGCGGAAATCAAGTGCATACCAATCCGTTGATTTTTGAGAAACTCGTCAGTGAGGGCAATCAGTATTTCAGTCTGAACAACCGCACCGAACGCGGAGTAACCTTCTCCGGAAATGCCACTTACGGTTATGCAGGGAAATATATTTTCAATACCGTGGTGAACTACGAGGGGTCAAATACGGCCGGAAAAAGTGCACGTTCAAGATGGCTCCCGACTTGGAACGTAGGTGCAAAATGGAATATGGATCAAGAGGAATTCATGAAAGACAACCTCTATTTCTCTCGTCTGTCCTTGCGCATGAGCTACGGATTGACTGCCAAAATGAACGAACACGCCATCAACTCCAACGCAGTATTCAAAAACATCATCATTAACCGCTTTAAACCGGAAGATCGGGAAAATGCCCTAAAAATCCTACATCTCGAAAATCGCGATCTAACATGGGAGAAGATGTATGAATTGAATTTCGGAATAGATTTGACACTGCTCGACAACCGCATCAGCAGTACCCTCGATGTATATCAACGTAACTCTTTTGACCTCATCGACTTGGTACGCACCTCCGGCGTGGGCGGACAATATTATAAATATGCCAATTTCGGCGATATGCGCACCCGAGGAATAGAATGGTCTTTACAAATGCAAAACGTGAAAACCGAGACATTCCGTTGGAACACAAGTGTCACGCTCAGCATGATGGAGCAGAAAATCACCCGTCTGCTGAACAGCCCCAACAGTTTCGACATGGTGAGCGGAACGGGGCGTGGCAACATCGTGGGCTATCCTCGCGGTTCATTGTTTTCGTTCAATTTTCAAGGATTGAACAACCAAGGGTTGCCGACGTTTGATTTCGGCTTATATCCTCTGAACGATGATCCTAAATCCCGGATTTCGGGAGCAGATTTTCTCGATGCACAATACTCCAAATCCTACTTGATTTTTCACGGTTCGATCGAACCTAAAATCATCGGCGGCGTATCGAACACGTTCAAATATAAGCAATTCGACTTTTCCTTCTTCGTGACGATGCAGGCAGGCAACAAAATACGCCTCAACCCCACGTTCGATCCTCGCTTCGGCGACCTGAACGTTTTCTCCAAAGACTACTACGACCGCTGGCTCAATCCCGGTGACGAATTGCGCACCCATGTGCCGGTACTTCCCTCACAGGACTTGATACGCCTATACGGAGAAGAAAACATAGAGCGGGCTTACAACACGTACAACTACTCCCAAATGAGAGTGGCCGACGGCAGCTTTGTACGTATGAAAAACATCTCCGTGGGCTACACCTTTGCTTCGGAACAACTCAAAACTCTGAATTTGAGCGGTGCAAATATCAAGTTTAATATAACCAATCCGTTTTTGATCTATGCCGACAGCAAATTGCAAGGACAAGATCCTGAGTTTTACAAGTCGGGCGGAGTTTCTCTACCCATTCCCCAGCAATACACCATGACACTCAGCCTCCAATTCTAAGTAAGACAACATGAAGAAGATCATATTTACGGGAGTCATTGCCGCTTTATTGGTTTCGTGCCAATCCTTTTTGGAAACCAACCCCGACTCCTCGCTCAAAGTAAACATTGACAGCGAGGCGCAAATAGCCGATTTGCTCACGGCGGCCTACCCAACTGCAAATTACGCAGCATTCTTGGAAACAAGAACGGACAACGTCGGCGAAAGAGCGAAAGGAAAACACACAAAACTGAACGAAGCGATGTATTTTTGGGAAGACTACGACCAAGAGGACTTAGACACACCGCTCAACTATTGGAATAACTGCTACGCCGGCATCGCCCAAGTGAACAAAGCACTCGAACTGCTGGCTCCATACCCCAAGACGGAACGAATAAAAGCACTTTATGGAGAGGCTTTTCTGTTGAGAGCATATCTGCACTTTATGCTGGTCAACATTTGGGCTGAGCCTTATGCTCCCGAAAAATCGCTTTCGGCACCGGGCATACCCTATTTGACCAAACCCGAAAAACATGCCATAGTCCATTATTCACGAGGAACGGTCAAAGAAGTGTACGACAAGATCGAAAGAGATTTGAGATTCGGCCTCTCTCTCGTTGATGACAAATACTACAAGAACAGTAAATTTCATTTCAACAAAAAAGCCGCACATGCCTTTGCCACACGTTTTTACCTGATGAAAGGCGAATGGGCAACCGTGGTGGAATATGCCGACTATGTTTTGGGAAACGAACCTCAAAAAGTGCTCAGAAATTGGCAAAAACTGACAGACGGAAATCACCTCATCAACTTGGCTCGAATATATGCAAGCGACACAGAACCTGCCAACCTGCTGCTGACAACGACGGAATCGAGAATGGCGCGACAAATGCCTATGGAAAGATATGGCACGACTTTGGGCACGATCAATCAAATTTTCGACAACAAAGGGATCGATGGCTGTTCAGAAGTGAAGAAGCTGAAAATGCGCACGTCTTTCCCTTTCCTCTATGCACAACACGACATTAAGGATGCGGTCTACATGGCTAAATTCGATGAGTTTTCACTCTCCGGAGATATGGGTACGAAGCCGCGCGATTTGTTTGTCACAAACATTCTCTTCACCACTGACGAAGTGATGCTGAACCGTATGGAGGCGTATGCCATGCTGAGCCAATATGACAAAGCCGTACAAGATCTGCAAGACTACATGCTTGCCAAATTCAGCATGGATTTGCCTTGTGATCGCAGTGCGTATCAATGGACAAGCAGTAAAAACTACACGGTCTACACTCCTTTCTACGGCATGACACTTAAACAACTGGCTTTGGTTAAAATTATTACCGATTTTCGCCAGAAAGAGTTTTTACACGAAGGGTTGCGTTGGTTTGATATTCGACGTTTTTACCTCTCTGTAAAACGCAGTTCCAAAAGTCCTTACTATCGTCCTTTGGAGAAAGAGGACCCTCGAAAACTTTTACAGATTCCCATACAAGCCATAAAGGCCGGTCTGGAACCCAATCCGAGATATGACGTGAATCAACAATTTTATGGCAATTAAGTTTTAATTCGATTGCAAGCAGACGATCTCTGCACCTTGCCAATAAAACCGACCACTACTTTACCTCAAAAAAAGACGTACACGAAATACCACGCTCTTTCATTATCAACCAGCCGCAAGATGATCATGAAAAAAATAAGCCGCTTCCTTCTTTCTCTTTTTTGCCTGATGTTCACCATGGGATGCAACGGCGAAGAAGAGTTGTCGCCTCATAGCGTGATAGACGAAGGAACGTTTCCCCAACAGGAAACGGAATTATCTAAATGGATTCAAGCCAATTATACGACTCCTTATGGTATTGATGTAAACTATCGCTGGAATAAGAATACCGCCCCACAGGGAAGCTATGCTTTTCCTCCGTCGATCGAAAAAGTACGTCCCGTGTTGGAAACGATCAAAACCCTTTGGATAGAATTATATGCCAATCCGGAATTCAAAGGTGGGCGTTTTCTGCAAGGAAGAACACCTATTACCATACATCTTTATGGAGGACGCAATACCGATATCAATGGGGTAGATCTTTTGAGCAATACTCAATCGACGCCCATTGAACTGCACGTTTATAATGTCAATGATTTTGACCCCAAAGACTCGAAAAAAGTATTTTTGCTCATGCGCAGTGTACACCATCAATATGCCAAACGTCTGCTGGAACTTTTCCCCTTCGACCGTGACGCTTTTTTATTCATCAGCCGCCATCGCTACACTTATTCTACGAAATTCATGGTACCGCTAATCGGAGAATTTAAGGACAGCTTTTATGGTTTGAGTGAATATGCGAACATGCGCGGTTTCTACACACTCCACTCTTTTCTTTCGCCCGAAGATGATGTCGCGGAAATCATCAGCAGTACGCTCCTCCACACGCCCAAAGAAATCAGACAAGCCGAGGAACGAGCAAAAACTCCGGATTTTGACACCGATCCCATCGTGCAAAATCAATACAACAAAGAGGCTGAAGCGGCTCATCGAGAATTTGTGACCAAACAAGACTTCGTCAATAAATATTTTGAGAAAGAGGTGAAAATTCCTTTGCGTCGACTACAATTCATCAGTATGAAGAAAATGAGAAATTATTTAGTACAGAACCAGTAATCATGCCCAAATTCCTCTCCATTTTATTCGCTTTTTCTCTCTTGATCGCTTCTTGCCAAGAAGAGAACATTTTCGAACAAACTCCGACGGAACGTGCAACAGAAAACGTGAAATCCCTACACCAACAATTGACCACCGCTCCTCATGGGTGGCTCATGACCTATTTTCCGAAAACAGATTCTTTGCTTTTCACCAACCCCAATGTGCACATCGGCGAATTTGAACATCGCGATCAAGATTATGGTTACGGAGGACACAATTTTTTGATGTCGTTCAAACCCGAAGGGTTGATAGAAATGCAAAGCGATGAAAGCCTGCAAACAATGGTCGAAAAAAAAACCGGGGAATTTGAAGTAAACCAGAACAGCTCGACACAAATCAGCTTCACGACTTTCAACTACATTCATCGTCTGATCAACGAACAGTGGAATGGCGTGTCCGACTTCTTATACGTGCGCACCGATCCCGAAGGACGCCTTTGGTTTAGGACATCTTCCTATCTCGAAGTGGCACGAGAGTATATCGTGCTCCGCAAAATAGCTTCGCAAGAGGAGCGTGACACGATTTTATCGAACGCCTATCGAAATCGGACGATGTTCGAGGAAATGAAAAACCCCATTCTCACCATTCGACAAGGAGACAAGATATTTTTTCGAAGCAACTACAAAATCAAACACGTCAGAGGAAAAATCTCACAAAGCAACAGATACTACCTCTTTCTCTTCAACAAAACCCCCAACCCCATCATCGAAAGATATCCTTTGGAAATGAATGGTTTGGGCTCCGGATATGTGGGAACGGAAAAGGGACTTACATTCATGACGGGTTTCAGATACAATAAAAACTATATCTTCCATGATTTTATCAGGCAAGAAAACAAGTTTGTTTGTGAATTGGTTCAAATCTACGACCCGATCGAAAGAGTCGAAAAATGGGTAAGTCGTCATCTGTATCCTCATGGTCGGATTACCGGCGTCATTGCCGAAATTACCGAGGGTGACCAATAAACGATATTAACAAAAAAAATGCCTCACAATGATCAAACCACTATACCTATTGATAAGCCTTTTTCTTTGTTTTTCCTGTAATGAAGTGGAGAAAGACGAAGCAGAGGAAGACTACGATCGTCTTTTCCCCTTAAAAAAAGAGATAGAGAAACACACGCCTATGCCCGGTGAGGCCATCGTGAAACAAGGTGATGTCAATGTCAATAGGAAATCTTTCAAATATGAAGGCAATGACACCATCCAAGACAAAAACACTTATACCATCACCTTGAAATACCGCTTAAAGGAGGATTATTCCGACATGGAGAAATCCCGATATTTCGTGCGTTTCGTGAATGAGGACAAAACACTGACAAGCATCTACTCCGACCCAAAAACGAAATTCATGCCCCACGACGAATTCGACGAAACTGCAGATGTCGAGATGGCGCACCCCGAAATGGAAAGTAACAAGGAATACACCATACGCTTCAAGGCGAAATCCGGTTTCCAATTATTTTTGTGCGTAAATGGAGCAGGTCCACGAAATTCAGGCATTCGCGCCAAGATCACGGCAGTTGCCGACGACGATGGACTGACTCCTCCTTTGGTTCTTCAAACCGAACAATATCAAACTCAGGAAGGACAAGCCATGCTGTCTCAACCCTACTGCAAATATGTCATCCTCCCCTAATGCCTCTCTCCATGCAAAAACGATATTTGTATTTCCTACTGCCTTTCTCTTTGGTATTGCTATCGGCCTGCCAACAGCAGGAAGAAACAGTGGAATCGGCCTATGAAGAAGCTCTTCTTCCGAAACCTGCATATAAGTTTTCACGCAATGGTTATAGCAGTGTCGATGCTTTGGAATGCACATTCTTAAAACAAATATTAGACTATTTATACAGTGGTTTCATGAAAGAAGCCCGCATCTCTTTGACGGAAGACTACAAAGACGCTTTCTTACGTTACAACGAAGGAGAGTTTGGATTAAAGCCGGTAGAAGAAGTTGCTCGTTCGCCACGCCACATTTCGCAACGTGCCACCGTTCTTCAAGATCTGCAAAATCTCCTCCAATCGTCTGCAACAATATCGGGCTATCCTCTGGATGATCCCTACAAACATCGCAACCGAAAGGCAAAAATGGGAGTTTCCGGATTTGTCGGCCATGACATCGGCGATGACAACAAATTCTTCATCGACGAAACGGGGAAGGCTCCGGCAGAGGTCTTCAAATACTACATCATGGGAGCAATCTATCTCGACAAAATACTCAACGAGCACCTTGACGAACGTCATTTCACAAACGCCGATTTAATCAGACATCATCAGAACGTGAACCTCGTCCGCGGGCGAAACTACACGGCGTTGGAACATCATCTGGATTTGGCCTATGGCTATTATCAATTTTGGCAACCTCTGTCCAGAGCCGAAGGGCTACCCATTCTGAAAAATAGCGATCACAAAATATTCATCGCATTTGTGGAGGCGCGAACCATGCTGCAATACTATCGTTACGACGAGGCTATGACGCAAATCGCCGTCATCAGAGAAGAATTGTCCAAAGTCATTCCCATTCGTGCCATGAATTTACTGATGGGCGTGAACACCTTGGCCAATATCAAAGAAAATCCGGAATATGCTTTCGATTTTTTATCTCAAGCCATCGGACTCATCCGCTGTCTGCCATTCACGCTGCGCCCTGACGGCAGCCCCTACTTCACCTACGAAGAAGCCGACAAACTTGTGACCGATCTATTGCAAGACAAAGGACTGTGGGAGACCGAACGATTACTCGAAACGGCCGAGCATGCAGGTTCTTTGCGCAATATCGCGACGCGCGTGGGGAAACCTTTCAACATCACGCTGCAAGACATCAAACGATAAAATTCAAATCTCATGAAGCGCAACTATTTATATATTCTATTTTGGGTTTGTACACTCTTCGGGGTATCCGTGTCTTCCGCACGCTCCGAAATCCTTCCACCCACAGGACTGGCAGCCAAGACTTTTCAACACGAAATTTTCTTGACTTGGAATGCCGATGAGGCCAACGCATGGGAGGTAGTCGTAGACGATCGTTCCCCGATACGCACTTCCACTCCTCAATACACGTTGGACAGTTTGGTACACAACCGCCAATATACCATCAAAGTGCGCACTATAAAGGGAGAAGATTTTTCCACATTCGCCGTTTTGCAAGCCACTACGCAGAACATTCAGAAAGCCATAGATGCTCCCGATCGCATCCCTTATCTGAGAACTATCCGCATCGACGGCATCACGCCCAAACGTCTACCGCTGTATTTTAATGATTTGGCCAATGAAAAAGCCTGTATCACCTATAAATTCAACGGCCACCCCATTACCCCCATAGACAATCATTTGCACCTTTCTTCTTCGGCCTACAAAGATAAGTTGGAGATAAACATCGACGAAGGCGAAGGCCGTCGATGGCACATCGTTTATTTGATTTCGTTAGAAAGATAAAAGCATCTCCCTCATGATAAAACCTCTGATTTCTTTCCTATGTCTGTTCACGTTGGTGGCTTGCAATCCGATCGAAACCGACTGGCTTTCTCCCCTCAAAGTGGGAACAGAAGACGTGCGCGAGATCACGCTTCATCGCCTGTCTACCCGACAAATCATCCTCGAAGGCGGCAACGGCAAGTACCACGCCAACATAGCCGACTCCAGAATTGCCGACATCAAGCTCCGGCAGGACACTCTCACTATAAAAGCTCTATTGGAGGGGGAAACTTTCGCCACCGTTCTCTCTCATGACCAACAAGCACGAATTGCCGTCAAAGTCACCTATCCCGAACTCTCTTTTAGTACAGACTCCATACGTCTCTATCCCAAAGATCAAAGTAAATTTGTGTCCTTATTCGGTGGCGACCCTTTCGTCAAGATCATCGAAAACGACCCTGACGACATTCTCGACGTGAAATGGAACGGAAACACCCATTTGCTCGAAATCAACGCACACTATGAAGGCGAAGCCGAAATCACCGCCCGAGCACAAAGTGGAGATGAGAAAAAGATAAAAGTACTTGTAAAAGCCGAAGACGAGCCACGGGAATGGGGCATTTACGGCACCGGATATCGTTCTTTCGGGCAAAGTCTCAGCATCACCAATCTCATGGTTGTACACCGCCCTTCGGTGGGTACTTGGATTTCGAGTGTGGCCAATCCCAACGGAGGTTTTGCTTTCACCTACACGGGCACCGTGCTCAAAATAGATCCCATCGCAGATCCTCGTGAAGGCACCTATATAGATCTTGTACTGACAAAACAAGCAGGCCCTAACGTGGAGATTTCTCCCGGAGTATATAGAGTCTATGTGGAAAAAGTCACAGATTCGGGTGTCATGCTGCGCAGTCGCCGCCACAAGTTCTATTTACCCTATGACAAAACTTCAATAAAGCCATAACACCTATGGTCTGTCTATCATTCAATTTTCAATCCACAACATTATGATCAAAAAAACTACTTTTTTCCTTTTGGCACTCCTGCCTATTTTTTCCCAAAACTCTTGGGCTGTATTCGATGAGGAAGACGAAATCGAAGAAAAGAACGAAATCGCCGACTTCAAAGAGGGTAATCTCTACTATCGCTTCATTGACGAATCACAAACCAGCGTAGCCGTCTCCCCCCGATATGAAGAGGAAGAAGAAGACGTACCCGGATACGATGCCGAAACTGCTCCCAAAGGAAAAATCACGATTCCTGCCACCGTGATCTACAAAGGCAAGACTTACCCCGTGACAGCAATTGACGATAAAACTTTCGAATACTGCAAAGAAATAACCGAAATCCTCTTGCCCCAAAGCATCACGAGCATCGGAACCTCCGCTTTTTCCCATACCGGTATCAGCACACTGCAACTTCCTCAACAGTTGAAAACCCTCGGTAGCTATGCTTTCTCCAAATGCCTTCAACTGTCTGAAATCAGCATTCCCAACAGCATCACCAATCTGAACAGTTCACTGTTCCACGGCTGTTCCAATTTGCATAAAGTAGAAGTTCCCAATGCTGTGACAACAATAGAATATGGGGTATTTGGCAACTGCTCCTCCTTAGAAGAAATCACACTGCCCGAAACGCTAACTCAAATAGACCGACACGTATTCAAGGGATGCGACAATTTACAACGTATCACATGCCTTTTCAGTAATCCCAATCAGTTGAAATATTTAGGCATTTATGGAGAAATCTTTGAAGGAACTCCCGTGAACAGCATGATCTTGTTCGTGCCCAAAGGCTGCAAAGCCGAGTTTGAAAAAGTATATCCTTGGAACAAAAAATTCAAGGAGATCCGCGAATCGGAAATAACCGGTGTTGCAACAGTCACCACAGAAGAGCTTCACATCCTCCGCACCGAAAAGGGCATCTCCTTCTCTCTTTCTCAGGCTACTCCCATTCGCGTTTATGACTTGACGGGACAGCTCCGTCTTCAAACCATTCACCCGGCCGGCCAACACACACTTGCCCTCCCCGGCGGCACATACATCGTTAAACTCGGTACGAAAAGCACCAAATTGACGGTGAACTGATTTTTCGCACCTCTCATTTCCGGCGAAGCCGGTAAGTTCCCAAGCTCTGCAATTCGCGGCGTCACCCGTCCGGCCCAAGCGCCTTGGAACTTACCGGCTTTGTTGATAATGTCCGAAACAGTTTTGTCTTATCACAAATAAGGTTGAAACCCTCTTGCAGGACACGACCATGCAAGGTAATAGAATATTGACTCTCCACATGGATCTTACGCTGATCCTTTTTCCCGACGAAAGAAATAAAAAATCCTCTTCACACGTGGGGTGCAAAGAGGAGGTGCTCGAAGCGGGACTCGAACCCGCACAGCCGAAAATGGCCAAGGGATTTTAAGTCCCTCGTGTCTACCATTCCACCATTCGAGCGGAAAGCGGTGCAAATTTAAGTAGAAAAACGCGATCGACCAAACAAAACGTTTAGTTTTGAATGATAAAGACATCGCCGGCGATATTACTGACAAGGCGATAGCGATAGAGGCGTGCGTTGTGTTGTCCGTCGTTCGGGGCATTGGTGGGTGATCCTATGGCAAGGTCATAGGTGCGCCGGCATCTGAGGCAGTGTGCTTCATCCGGACGATCGGGAGCGAGATGAAGTGGCCGCTCAATGTAAGCACTTTCGTAGCAAGAGGGGCAAGCACGATCATAGGCCAAAGGTTCGAAGTTTCCGCTCACATCGGGCAGCCGGGGGGTGCCGACAATGAAGCCTGCGATCGAATGAGGGCGGCCGTAGGCATCGAGTGCAGTGCGCGGATAGGGCACAATGTTACCCGAAGCATTGGAGAAGAGGTAATGATGGGCATCGTAGTCCACGGTGCACCAAAGTCCCGGATTCCCCAAGGCGGCATGGAGGGGCTGAACGGCCGTGACGGGAGAAAAACGAAAAAATGCCTGATGAGGAGCATAGCGTCGTTCCGCTTCGTCGGAGCAGGCGGCAAAGACGAGCAACAATAGTGCGAAAAGCTGTATTCGCATGGGGCAGAAAATGAAACGGGAACGGTGGACTTCAACCGGCGGCAAGGAGTTGGCTCAAAAAGGTGGCGATGCCGTCGGGAGCTTGTTTGAGATGCTTTTCCACCATTTTTCGGATGAAGAAATTGAGTTCGGCACCCACGGTGACTTTAAGAGCCGATTGGTCGGCTCCTTTGGGGAGGAGTTGCACCCACAAGTTGGCGGAAACGGGTGCTCCTTGTGTTTCAAACTTGACAAGTTTCGGAGCGTCGCGCTCAATGATGACCAAAGCTATGCGTCCCATTGTGGAATCGAGCGTAAGTGTGTCGTCGGTAAATTCCATTTTCTCGATTTGTTCGCGCAGGGTTTGCAGTTTTTCGGGCGACATTTGGTCGGATGGCACTCCGGCGACTATGCGTTCGATCATGGCCGGATCGGAAAAGGCAGTTTTGATGGTTTCGAAATGCCTGAGGTTGGAGAGACGGGCGAATGCCAACTCCTGAGGAGTATTGACGGTGTAGATTTGAGATTCGTATTTGGTCATGAACGGGAGTTGTATTTATATAAAACAAGAGGAGATGAAGAAAAAGATGAACTTTATTTACCCCATTGAGACGGGCAGGAACGCCATTCGGCCAAGAGAGGGAGATGTCGTTGCTCGATGTAGCCGATGCGAAGTGCAGTTTCGACCATGGCGTCGTAGTCGGTAAGTGTTGTCAGTTCGACGCCGACGTCGCGGAAAGCTTCTTCGGCCACGGGGAAGCCATAGGTGAAAGCGGCTACCATACCGAGGATTTCAAATCCGGCGGCACGCAGTGCTTCGACGGCTTTCAGGCTCGAACCGCCCGTCGAGATGAGGTCTTCGACCACCACTACTTTGGCGCCTTCGGGCAGGGTGCCCTCAATGAGATTACCCATGCCGTGGTCTTTGGCCTTGGAGCGCACGTAGCACATGGGGAGATCGAGCACATCGGCCACGAGTGCCCCTTGGGCAATGGCGCCGGTGGCCACGCCGGCAATGGCCGTGGCGTCGGGGTAGCGGTTGCGAATGATGTCGGCCAAATGTGTTTTCACAAAGGTGCGCACATGAGGGTAGGCCAGTGTCTTGCGGTTGTCGCAATAGAAAGGACTGAGCCATCCGCTTGCCCATGTGAAGGGCTGTTCGGGTTGAAGTTTGATGCACTGCACACTGAGGAGTTGCTCGGCAAATTGGGTGGCGATGGTAGACATGAGGCGTTGTGATTTGTGGGTTACGGTGCAAAGATACAAAAAAACAAGGGAGTTGGGGAAGTTTGCCGTTTTTTTCGTCCGCCTGTCACTTCCTCATCTCCCCACATGCCTCGCTCGCAACGTCGAGGTTCTTTTTGCAAAACAAGGTCTATTTTCTCGGCCGCAACACGTTGACCACGCAGAGCAACACCACTCCCGTGTCGGCAAACACTGCCGCCCACATGCCGGCCAGTCCGAGTGCGCCCAATAGCAAAACACCGATTTTGATGCCGAGGGCAAGCACGATGTTTTCCATGACGAGGCGATGCGTGGAGTGGCCCATTTCGATAGCCTCGGCCACGGCTGCGGGGTCGTCTGTGGAGAGCACCACGTCGGCCGTTTCTACGGCGGCATCGGTGCCCTTCATGCCCATGGCAAAACCCACGTGCGAACGCGCCAGCACGGGTGCGTCATTAACGCCGTCGCCCACGAAAGCCACCTGTCGGCCGGAGGCCGTCAGCCGCTCCATCCATGCAAGTTTGTCGGTCGGCAGGAGCTGCGAGTGCCACTCGTCAAGATGCAGATCTTCGGCCAGCGCATCGACGGCCGAAGCATAGTCGCCCGACAGCATGACGGTATGTATGCCCTTGGCGCGCAAAGCCGCCACGGCCGCAGCCGCAGAGGGTTTGACACGATCGCCCTCAACCGAGAATGCCCCCGGCGTGCCGGAATCTTCACCGTCGGCCACGCAAACCACGCCCTCGGTGAGTGTTCCCGTTTTGTCGAACACCACGGTGTCAATCCGCCGCACGGCATCAAGATAGTTGCTCCCCTTGAAGAGTATGCCGCGACGGGAGGCCAGACCGATACCGCGGAAATAGCTCAACGGAATGCTCAGCACAAGGGCACAAGGACAGCTCACGACCAAAAACACCAA
This sequence comes from Alloprevotella sp. OH1205_COT-284, assembly GCF_003859795.1. Lineage (GTDB taxonomy): Bacteria > Bacteroidota > Bacteroidia > Bacteroidales > Bacteroidaceae > Alloprevotella. The sequence goes on from NZ_RQYI01000008.1 coordinate 23,575, forward strand.
ACTGCGATAGAACCACGTTTTGACGTCGAGCGAGGGAACGACGCCGCTCAATTGCAGCAACGCCGGAACACCTGCGAGCAATACGGCCGCCGCCACCACCAAGGGGGTATAGATGCGCGAGAAGCGAGTGATGAATTGTTCGGCCGGAGCTTTTCGGGATGTTGCCTCTTCCACAAGGCGGAGTATGCGCGAAAGGGCATCTTCTCCATAAGGGCGCACCACTTCCAAGCGAACGGAACGGTCGAGGGCGATCATGCCGGCCGAAACCTCGTCGCCGCGACGGAGCACCCGCGCCGCCGACTCGCCCGTCAGTGCCGATGTGTCGAAACGCGCCTCCTCCGTTAGCAACAGACCATCGAGAGGAACTCGACCGCCACGCTCCACGGCCAACATTCGGCCGCGGCTCACTTCGTGCGGCTCCACCTCTCGGCTACTGCCATCGGCCTCAATCAGCGTGCAGCGGTCGGGGCGCAGAGCCACGAGTGCCGTGATGCTTCTCCGCGCCTTACCCACGGCCATGGTTTGAAAGTTTTCGCCCAACAGATAGAACAACATCACAGCCACGGCTTCGGGATATTCGCCAATAGCGAAAGCTCCGAGCGTGGCAATCGTCATCAGCATAAACTCATTGAACCACGAGCCTTTTCGCAGGCTGCGCCACGTTTCGGCCAACACCTCGTGGGCGGCCACGACATAGGCCGCCACATAAAGCGCGGCCGTTCCCAATGGAAAAACGGAAAAACAGGTGGCAACCCATGCTGCGGCGAGCAGCAATGCGCTCGCCCCGAAGCTCAACCAGCCGCCGACGGCATGGGAATGTCCGTGGTGATCGTGATGGTCGTGGGATGCGGCTGCAACATGACACGCGCTGCATTCTTTCGAGGCAGAGGCGTTTTTCGGAGCATGCCCATCCGAAGTCTTATGGTGATGATGATGATGACACTGACACATAATGGCGGAGATGATAAGGTTTGCTGCAAAAATACGGATAAAAAGTTGCAAGTTGGTTGCAAAGAGCACCTCCTCCCCATCGGAGCAGCCACTGCGTTGACTTTCGGAAACAATGGGTTGGCTCACAGAAAAAAACGAAGAATGAGCAACTTGACGTGAAAACGCTGCACAGGATGCGGACAAGAATACTAAAATGACCGAAATCCAAGACACCTTCCGTATGCCCCAATGTTGCCCCAAGTATTTTGAGGCGCATAAAAAAAGAAGTGGTTTCGAGTAACCAACCGTTGCCTTGGTCAAAAGAGCCTCCGTCTCTTCCACTTTTTTGTCCGGAGCTTTTGCGAAGCTCTCCTCAAATGGCATGACGAATCATCTCCCTGCGTTGGTTCGGAGCGGAATTAGGTCAGAGGTAGACAAATCTACTCGGCACTTCGTAGCACCGCCCTCCCATGTAGTGACGCCTCGACGCGCCGCCGTTTTTTCAGAAAAAGAAGCCACTCTCGCGCACGCGCGCGTTACCTTATTATTAAATTTTGCTTTCACTGCCTTCGCATTTTCTTGTAAAGTTTTGAATTTCATCTGTTTATGAGCGAAGGCAAATGAAGGCAAAACAAAAATGGAAATTGCAACCCCTTGACAGTCTTCGGTTTATGCCGATTTTTTGCTTTCACCACCTCGAAAATGGCATTTCAAGCCGCCGTTGCGGCGGAGGCAGGTGAAAGGAACAGGGAGTTTTGCCTTCACCGTTAAATTCTGATTTTCAGTGTTCTGTGATTTTTGATTTTGCTTTGCCTTCACTTGCCTTCGCAAGGAATACACAGAAAATCAATTGAATAGCCGGTTTTGCGAAGGCAAAACGGCAAAAACAAAAAAAAAGGGTAGAAAAATGCCTTTCTGCCACTTGGAAGAGCACCAAACCACCGTTTGAGGATAGAGCCGAACATGGAGATCAGCCTTATTTTCTCTTTCATGCAGTCTTTTTGAGAAGAAATTCTTTTTTGGTTTGGTAATCTGAAAACAATGGGGTAATTTTGGCCATAAGAAAGAGTGTTAGGTGTTTGATTTTTAGAACCTTTGAAAAACGAACAATTGCAGAAACAGCAAAAGACCTTCTCTTTTTTATGACTTTATCTCATTGGGCTTGCATTATCCGCTGCCCCCATACATGCCGACATTACCCATAAACCGATAATCATAAAATCGACATCACAAATATCCTCTCCGGCTTGAGACGCCCCAAGCCGGGGAGGTGGAGGAGACTCTTACACTCTTTTTCGGATATTACAAGACAAAACATGATTACCCGCTCAAAACGTTATAGAGCCAAAGTTGTGAGGCGTGCGGCCTGAAAGTCTGTGTCTTGTCGAAAGAAGCCTTTTTTCGTTTACGCCCTTTCGCTCCCGTCTTGTCGTCCGCTTCTGGTCGTGAGCCTGCTGCGAAACGATTAGGCGTACTTCGGCCATAGGGCGTGCGGTAAAACAAGAAAAAAGTACCCGAAACGAAAAAAAACGACGAAATAATTTGTAGGTTTGAAAAATATGTCTACCTTTGCATCCGAATTGAGGGACACGCTACTCCTCGGCTGAAAGGTCAGGATGTAGAACCCACAATGGCAGGGTAGTTACCAGAGTGGCCAAATGGGGCAGACTGTAAATCTGCTGGCTTACGCCTTCGGTGGTTCGAATCCATCACTACCCACCTCCCTGAAAGGGATTTCGCGGGAATAGCTCAGTTGATAGAGCACTAGCCTTCCAAGCTGGGGGTCGCGGGTTTGAGCCCCGTTTCCCGCTCAATACTTAGATTGCTGTTATAGCTCAGCGGTAGAGCACTTCCTTGGTAAGGAAGAGGTCGTGAGTTCAAGTCTCACTAACAGCTCTCATAAGGAGATTGGGGAGATGTGAAAAACTAATTTCTCCGATCTTTTTTTTTCTTTTTGAGTGTTTTGCCGAAAGCGGTGCGAGTTCTCGTCGTGAGAGTCGCGGCGGAAGTGAGACACTGTTTGAGGAATGAATATTAATAATCATAAATAACCACTACAATGGCAAAAGAACAATTTCAGCGTACCAAGCCGCACGTGAACATTGGTACCATCGGTCACGTAGACCACGGTAAGACTACTCTTACTGCCGCTATTACCGCCGTGCTTTCTCGTAACGGCTTCTGTGAAGCTCGCTCTTTCGATCAGATCGACAACGCTCCCGAAGAAAAAGAACGTGGTATCACGATCAACTCTTCGCACGTTGAATATGAAACTGCCAATCGTCACTATGCTCACGTAGACTGCCCGGGTCACGCCGACTACGTTAAGAACATGGTTACCGGTGCTGCGCAAATGGACGGTGCTATCATCGTGGTTGCCGCTACTGACGGCCCCATGCCTCAAACTCGTGAGCACATCCTTCTCGCTCGTCAGGTAAACGTTCCCCGTCTCGTTGTGTTCCTCAACAAGTGCGACATGGTTGAAGACGAAGAAATGCTCGAGCTCGTAGAAATGGATATGCAAGACCTTCTTTCTCAATATGAGTTCGAAGAAGATACTCCCATCATCCGCGGTTCTGCTCTCGGTGGTTTGAATGGTGTACCCGAATGGGAACAAAGCATTCTCAAACTTATGGAGGCTTGCGATACTTGGATTCAAGAACCCCCTCGTGATCGCGACAAACCCTTCTTGATGCCCGTTGAAGACGTGTTCTCTATCACCGGTCGTGGTACTGTTGCTACCGGTCGTGTTGAAACCGGTGTCGTTAAGGTGGGTGACGAAGTTCAGATCCTCGGTCTCGGTGAAGACAAGAAGTCTGTTGTAACCGGTGTGGAAATGTTCCGCAAGCTTCTCGATCAAGGTGAAGCCGGTGACAACGTAGGTCTTCTCCTCCGCGGTATCGACAAGCAAGAAATCAAGCGCGGTATGGTGATCACTCACCCCGGCGTGATCAAACCCCACACTTCTTTCAAGGCTTCTATCTATGTCCTCAAAAAAGAAGAAGGTGGTCGTCACACTCCCTTCGGTAACAAATATCGTCCTCAGTTCTATCTCCGCACGATGGACTGCACCGGAGAAATCACTCTCCCCGAAGGCGTAGAAATGGTAATGCCCGGTGACAACGTGGAAATCACTGTGACTTTGATTTACGCTGTTGCTCTCAACGAAGGTCTTCGTTTTGCTATCCGCGAAGGTGGACGCACCGTTGGTTCCGGTCAAATCACTGCCATCCTCGACTAATCTTGTCGAACCCGTAGCTGCGTAAGCACTGCGAAAATATATGGAGTAGGCTCTGTTCTCGGAGTGGAGCCTACTTTTCTACGGGAATAGCTCAGTTGGTAGAGCACTGGTCTCCAAAACCAGGTGTCGGGAGTTCGAGCCTCTCTTCCCGTGCTTAAACGGAAACGAAATGAATCGCATTTTTCAATATTGCAAAGATTCGTACTCAGAATTAGCGCATAATATCACCTGGCCATCACGCCAAGAGTTGATGCACAGTGCACTTGTTGTACTTATTGCTTCCATACTCATAGCACTTGTGGTCTTTGCGGAGGATACGCTTTTTGAGACGATCATGGATTTTATCTACCGCAACTAAACAACATTCATCAATGGCTGAAGTAGAAATGAACTGGTACGTATTGCGTGCCGTCAGTGGAAAAGAAGCCAAGGTGAAGGAGTACATCGACGCCGAAATTAGAAATGGTCGCCTCGGTGGATTCGTATCGCAAGTTCTCATCCCGACAGAAAAGGTGCTTCAAATGCAAGGCGGAAAACGCGTTGTTAAGGAGCGTAATTATCTGCCGGGTTACGTTCTTGTAGAGGCGAAGTTGGTGGGAGAGATCGCTCATGAACTCAGAAGTACTCCTAACTGCCTTGGATTTTTGGGAGGGTTGGAACATCCCACTCCTCTCCGTCCGAGTGAAGTGAACCGCATATTGGGTAAAGTCGATGAACTCGAAAATGAGCCTGTCGACATTGTGATACCCTTTACTGTTGGCGAAAATGTTAAGGTCAAGGATGGCCCTTTCAGCGGTTTCTCCGGTGTCATCGAAGATGTCAACGACGAGAAGAAAACCGTTACGGTGGCCGTGAAAGTGTTTGGGCGCTCGCAGCCCCTCACTCTCGGATTTATGCAAGTCGAGAAGGAATAGGCATAAGGTAGGTTACGCATCCGAATGTCTGTGTGCTTCTCAAAATTTTTCAAAACAATAATCGTAAACAATGGCAAAAGAAGTTGCTGGATTAATCAAATTACAGATTAAAGGTGGCGCTGCAAATCCAAGCCCTCCCGTAGGTCCCGCCCTCGGTTCAAAGGGTATCAATATCATGGATTTCTGCAAGCAGTTCAACGCCAGAACTCAGGAGAAAGCCGGTAAAGTACTTCCTGTTGTAATTACCTATTACAATGACAAGTCTTTCACCTTTGTCGTAAAGACTCCTCCTGTTGCAATTCAGTTGCTCGAGGCCGCCAAGAAGAAAAGCGGATCTGCTCAGCCTAACCGTAGCAAGATTGCAGAAATTACCTGGGATCAAGTGAAGGCTATCGCTGAAGATAAGATGCCTGACCTCAACTGCTTCACAGTAGAGGCTGCTATGCGCTTGGTTGCCGGTACAGCTCGCAGTATGGGTATCACCGTCAAGGGAGACTTCCCCGCTTAATTAATAACACTTCAATTTTTGAACAATGAGTAAACTTACTAAGAATCAAAAGTTGGTAGCCGGTAAGATTGAAGCAGGTAAGGCTTATTCTCTTACAGAAGCTTGCAGCTTGGTGAAGGAAATCACCACCACCAAGTTCGACGCTTCCCTTGACATCGACGTGCGTCTCGGAGTAGACCCTCGTAAAGCTAACCAAATGGTACGTGGCGTGGTTTCTCTTCCCCACGGAACCGGTAAGCAAGTACGAGTGCTCTGCCTCTGCACTCCCGATCAGGAAGCTGCTGCGACTGAAGCTGGTGCTGACTATGTAGGTCTCGATGAATATATCGAGAAAATCAAAGGTGGTTGGACTGATATTGATGTTATCATCACTATGCCTGCCATCATGGGTAAGATAGGTGCCCTCGGCCGTGTGCTCGGTCCTCGCGGATTGATGCCCAACCCCAAGAGCGGTACTGTAACTATGGATGTTGCCAAAGCTGTCCGTGAGGTGAAGCAAGGTAAGATCGACTTCAAGGTTGACAAAGCCGGTATCGTACACGCGTCGATCGGTAAGGTGTCTTTCGACACTGCCAAGATGATTGGCAATGCCAAGGAGTTTATCGCTACCATCAATAAACTCAAACCCACAGCAGCCAAGGGTACTTATATCAAGAGTATTTATCTTTCTTCTACCATGAGCCGGGGCATCAAAATTGATCCCAAGACCATTGACGAAGCTTAATTTTTTAATGAATCATGAGAAAGGAAGATAAAGCTATTATCATCGAGCGACTCGGTGGACAACTCAAAGAATACGGTCACTTCTACCTCGTTGATGTGACGGGGCTCAATGCCGGGCAAACCAGCGACCTCCGTCGTAAGTGCTTCGCTCAGCAAGTGAAGATGGTAGTTGTGAAGAACACGCTTCTCGAAAAAGCTTTCGACGCTGCTGAGGTGGATTTCTCTCCCCTCTATCCCGTCCTCAAAGGCTCTACGGCTGTGATGTTCTGCAATACTGCAAATGTTCCCGCGAAGCTCATCAAAGAAGCCGGTAAGGCTACGGGTATTCCCTCTTTGAAAGCTGCGTATGCAGAAGAAAGTTTCTATGTCGGTGCCGAACAGCTTGATGCTCTCTGCTCCATCAAGAGCAAGAACGAAGTTATCGCCGACGTTGTGGCTCTGCTGCAAAGTCCTGCCAAGAATGTTATTTCTGCGCTTTCCGGAGCCGGACAGACCATTCACGGAGTGCTCAAAACTTTGGGTGAACGCCCTGAGTAATGATTGCGACTGCGACGAAGTTCAGTCTCCTATAAATAGAGGCGAAGAGCTATTTCGCGGTACAATAAACTCTGTTGCATCATAACCATATAGGTAGCCGCAACAAACGTCAGGGTGATAGACCCGACGATCCATAAACAAGAATAAAAAACAAAATTAATACTTACTACAATGGCAGATATCAAAGCTATCGCTGAAACCCTCGTTAACCTCACGGTTAAAGAAGTAAACGAACTCGCAACTGTCCTCAAAGAGGAATATGGTATTGAACCCGCTGCTGCAGCTGTTGCTGTTGCCGCTCCTGCTGCCGGTGGCGCTGCTGCCGCCGAAGAGAAGACTTCTTTCGACGTTGTTCTCAAAAGCGCAGGTGCTGCCAAGCTCCAAGTCGTTAAGGCTGTGAAGGAAGCTTGCGGTCTCGGTTTGAAGGAAGCCAAAGACCTCGTTGACGGTGCTCCCAGCAAGCTCAAAGAAGGCGTAGGCAAGGAAGAAGCCGAAGCTCTCAAAAAGGCTCTCGAAGAAGCCGGTGCAGAAGTAGAGCTCGCTTAATCTGACTCCAACTATCCCTGAAAACAGGGTGCGGTTAAGAATCCTCTGGTAGGGGGTTCTTAACCTTTTTGTGTCTTATAAGCCGTAATCTGTCATGGATGCTGCTCTCGGATGGGTCGGACCGGTATCGGCTGTTTCCGAGATCGAATGTCGGCGCGCACAGGTCGGAAGCGGCTGATACCCGCTTTCGGTCACTAAAATCAAATAACGTATTAATCGACAATCGAATGTCCCAAGTAATCAACAATCGCGTCAACTTTGCGTCTGTCAATAATCCGATGCCTTATCCGGATTTTCTCGACGTTCAGTTGAAATCTTTTCGGGAGTTTCTACAATTGGATACCCCCTTTGAGCTGCGCAAAAACGATGGTTTGTACAAGGTCTTTGCCGAAAACTTTCCTATCGCTGATACGCGTAACAACTTTGTGCTCGAATTTCTCGACTACTACATTGATGCACCACGTTACAGCATCAACGAGTGTTTGGAGCGTGGTTTGACGTACAGTGTGCCTCTCAAAGCCAAACTCAAACTCTTCTGCACCGACCCCGATCATGAGGAATTTGAAACCGTGGAACAAAGTGTTTTCCTCGGCCCGATTCCTTATATGACCGACAACGGCACTTTCATCATCAACGGTGCCGAACGTGTGGTGGTTTCACAATTGCACAGATCGCCCGGTGTGTTCTTCGGATCGAGCGTACACGCCAATGGGTCTCAGCTGTATAGTGCGCGTATCATTCCGTTCAAGGGTAGTTGGATCGAGTTTGCCACGGACATCAACAACGTGATGTATGCCTACATTGATCGCAAGAAGAAGTTGCCCGTGACCACTCTCTTGCGTGCTATCGGTTACGAAACCGACAAGGACATTCTCCAACTTTTTAACTTGGCAGAAGAGATAAAGGTTAATCGTACCAGTCTTAAAAAAGCCATCGGTCGCCGATTGGCTGCCCGTGTGCTCAAAAGTTGGGTGGAAGACTTTGTGGACGAAGATACCGGAGAAGTGGTTTCTCTCGAACGTAACGATATTCTTTTCGAACGCGAAACGGTGCTCGATGCCGAAAATATCGAAGCGATCATCGAAAGCGGTACGTCCACTATTTTGTTGCACCACGAAGAAAGTAGTTCGAGCGACTACTCGATCATCTTCAATACGTTCCAAAAAGACGTTTCCAACTCCGAGCGCGAAGCGGTGCTCTATATTTATCGCCAGCTCCGCAACGCCGATCCCGCCGACGACGCCAGTGCGCGCGAAGTCATCAACAACCTTTTCTTCTCTGAAAAGCGTTACGACTTGGGCGAGGTGGGACGTTACCGCATCAATAAGAAGTTGGGACTCGATACGTCTTATGACGTGCGTGTGTTGACTCGTGAAGACATTATTGAGATTATCAAATATCTCGTCGAGCTGATCAACTCCAAAGCCTCGGTAGATGACATCGACCACCTTTCCAATCGCCGTGTGCGTACCGTGGGCGAGCAACTTTCCAATCAGTTCTCCATAGGTCTTGCACGCATGAGCCGCACTATCCGCGAGCGTATGAATGTGCGCGACAACGAGGTGTTTACGCCTACCGACCTGATCAATGCCAAGACCATTTCGAGCGTGATCAATTCGTTCTTCGGTACGAATGCGCTATCTCAATTTATGGACCAGACGAACCCCCTCGCCGAGGTGACACACAAACGTCGTCTTTCGGCCTTGGGACCCGGCGGTCTTTCTCGTGAGCGCGCAGGTTTCGAGGTGCGCGACGTGCACTATACACACTACGGACGTTTGTGTCCCATCGAGTCGCCCGAAGGCCCGAACATCGGTCTTATCTCCTCACTTTGCGTATATGCAAAGATCAACGACCTCGGCTTTATCGAAACACCTTATCGCGTGGTGAAAAACAGCGGCGAAAAGGATGAAGAAGGTAACGACATCTACAAGGCCGATCTGAATAACGATAATGTTGTGTTCCTCAGTGCCGAAGAGGAAGAAGAAAAGGTGATCGGACAGGGTAATGCTCCCCTCCGTCCCGACGGTTCGTTTATTCGTAAGGTGGTGAAGAGCCGCCAAGATGCGGACTATCCCGTCGTTCCTCCCTCGGAAGTGTCTTTGATGGACGTTGCACCGCAACAGATCGCTTCTATCGCAGCCGCACTCATTCCTTTCTTGGAACACGACGACGCCCACCGCGCACTCATGGGATCGAACATGATGCGTCAGGCCGTGCCCCTCATTCGTTCCGAAGCTCCTATTGTGGGAACCGGTATCGAAAAACAGGTTTGCGAAAACAGCCGCACCATGATTACGGCAGAAAGCGACGGCGTTGTCAACTATGTGGATGCCAATAAGATCGTTATCACTTACGATCGCACGCCTGACGAAGAGTTTGTGTCGTTTGAATCGGCCACAGTGGAATATGAAATTCCCAAATTCCGCCGTACCAACCAGAACATGACCATTGACCTCCGCCCCATTTGCGATAAGGGACAACGGGTGAAAGCCGGCGATATTCTGACCGAAGGCTATGCCACCGAAAACGGAGAGTTGGCACTCGGACGCAACCTTCTTGTGGCTTACATGCCTTGGAAAGGCTACAACTACGAAGACGCCATCGTGCTCAACGAACGTATGGTGCGCGAAGATATTTTGACGTCGGTACACGTAGACGAATTTTCGCTCGAAGTGCGCGAAACGAAACGCGGAATGGAAGTGCTCACCAATGACATTCCCAACGTTTCGGAAGACGCAACGAAAGACTTGGACGAAAATGGTATCGTGCGTATTGGAGCACGTATCGTGCCCGGCGATATTCTCATCGGTAAGATCACGCCGAAAGGAGAGAGTGACCCCACGCCCGAAGAAAAATTGCTTCGTGCCATCTTCGGCGAAAAAGCCGGTGATGTGAAAGATGCTTCTCTGAAAGCCAACCCCTCTTTGTCGGGTGTTGTCATCAACAAGCGTTTGTTTAGCCGCGTACACAAAATTTCGCGTGCAGAAAAGAATGCAGATAAAATTCAACTTCAAAAACTCGATGACATTTTTGCGAAAGAGGCAGAGGAGTTGAAGAACGTCATGCTCGACAAACTTGTGGCTTTGACCAAAGATTTCACTTCACTCGGAGTGAAAGACAATATCGGAGCTGAGGTGATAGCAAAAGGAGCCAAATTCTCCAAATCGCTGTTCCAAACTCTCGACTTCACCGCTCTCGAACTCTGCAACTGGACAGGCGACGAGCGTACAGACCGAATGGTGCACCAATTGGTGATCAACTATCTCCGCAAGCACAATGAAATGGATGCTGTGCTCAAACGCAAGAAGTTTGCCATTACCATTGGCGACGAACTGCCCAGCGGAATCATTCAGATGGCTAAGGTGTATATTGCCAAGAAGCGTAAGATCGGTGTCGGCGATAAAATGGCCGGTCGCCACGGAAACAAAGGTATCGTTTCCAAAATCGTGCGTCAGGAAGACATGCCATTCTTGGCCGATGGTACTCCCGTTGACATCGTACTTAATCCGCTCGGTGTGCCCTCGCGTATGAATATTGGTCAGGTGTTTGAAGCCGTGCTTGGCTATGCCGGTCAGAAACTCGGCGTGAAGTTTGCCACCCCTATCTTCGACGGAGCTACGCTCGACGATCTTTGTGAGTGGACAGACAAAGCCGGTTTGCCGCGTTACTGCGCCACGCAGCTCTACGACGGTGCAACCGGTGATCAATTCGACCAAAAGGCGACCGTGGGTGTGACTTACATGCTCAAACTCGGTCACATGGTGGAAGACAAAATGCACGCTCGCTCCATCGGCCCTTACTCTCTCATCACGCAACAGCCGCTCGGCGGTAAAGCTCAGTTTGGCGGACAGCGTTTCGGAGAGATGGAGGTGTGGGCTATCGAAGCCTTTGGCGCCAGCCATGTGTTGCAAGAAATCCTCACGATCAAATCAGACGACGTTACGGGTCGCTCGAAGGCATACGAAGCCATCGTCAAGGGTGATCCGATGCCAACTCCCGGTATTCCCGAATCCCTCAACGTGTTGTTGCACGAACTCCGCGGATTGGGTCTCAGCATCTCTCTCGACTAAAAAGTCGATGGCGTTGGGAGGAAGAAAGCAATTTCCCTTCACTGCCTACTATCAAAAGGGCATTTCGATTTGATGACTTTGTCGTTGTTCTTTGCAGAGCATGACGGTTGTCGAAATCGAAAAATGCCCGATGAAATCAAATCTTTCTTACACACAATATACAAGTAAGTTATGGCTTTCAAAACAGACAGAAAGATCAAAAACAACTTCACGAAAATCACTATCGGTTTGGCCTCTCCCGAAGAGATACAGGCCAACTCCTATGGTGAGGTGCTGAAGCCCGAAACCATCAACTATCGAACCTATAAACCTGAGCGCGACGGCCTTTTCTGCGAACGCATCTTCGGCCCCACGAAAGACTACGAATGCCACTGTGGAAAGTATAAGCGCATACGCTATAAAGGCATCGTTTGCGACCGCTGCGGTGTTGAGGTGACAGAGAAAAAAGTACGTCGTGAGCGTGCCGGTCACATCCAACTCGTGGTGCCCGTAGCCCATATTTGGTATTTCCGCTCTTTGCCCAATAAAATGGGATATTTGCTCGGAATTCCCACCAAACAGCTCGACATGATTATCTATTACGAGCGATATGTGGTGGTGCAAGCCGGTGTGCTGGCCGACGAACTCACCGTAAACACGCTTCTCACAGAAGACGAATACTACGAACATCTGAGAAAGCTGCCCAAAGAAAATCAATATTTGGAAGACAGCGACCCCAATAAGTTTATCGCAAAAATGGGAGCGGAAGCTATTCTCGACTTGCTTCAACGCATAGATCTTGACAGCCTTTCCTATGAGCTTCGCGATCGTGCCAATAGCGACACGTCTGTGGCACGTAAGAGCGAGGCTTTGAAGCGTCTGCAAGTCGTAGAGTCTTTCCGTGCATCGAAAGATCGCAACAAACCGGAATGGATGATCATGAAAATCATCCCCGTGACGCCTCCCGAACTGCGTCCGCTCGTTCCTCTCGACGGTGGTCGTTTCGCCACCTCCGACCTCAACGACCTCTATCGCCGTGTGCTCATTCGCAACAACCGCTTGAAGCGTTTGCTTGAAATCAAAGCACCCGATGTCATCTTGCGCAACGAAAAACGTATGCTCCAAGAGGCCGTCGACAGTCTTTTCGACAACAGCCGAAAATCCAGTGCCGTCAAAAGCGAAAGCAACCGTCCTTTGAAATCGCTTTCCGATTCGCTCAAAGGTAAGCAAGGTCGTTTCCGTCAGAACCTCCTCGGTAAGCGCGTCGATTATTCCGGCCGTTCCGTGATTGTAGTCGGTCCCGAGTTGAAAATGGGCGAATGCGGTTTGCCCAAACTCATGGCCGCCGAGTTATACAAGCCTTTTGTGATCCGCAAGCTCATCGAGCGCGGCATCGTAAAGACAGTGAAGAGTGCGAAGAAAATCGTAGATCGTCGCGAGCCCATTATTTGGGACATTCTCGAACTCGTGATGAAAGGACACCCTGTGTTCCTCAATCGTGCTCCGTCGCTTCACCGCCTTTCTATTCAGGCTTTCCAGCCCAAGATGATTGAAGGAAAAGCCATTCAGCTTCACCCTCTTGCTTGTACGGCCTTCAACGCCGACTTCGACGGTGACCAAATGGCTGTCCACCTTCCCCTCTCCAATGAGGCCATTTTGGAGTCGCAAATGCTCATGCTGCAAAGCCACAACATCCTCAACCCGGCCAATGGTGCCCCCATCACCGTGCCTTCTCAAGACATGGTGCTCGGTCTTTATTACATCACCAAACTCCGTCCCGGTGCTAAGGGTTCAGGCCTCACTTTCTACGGGCCCGAAGAGGCCATCATCGCTTACAATGAAAAGCGTGTGGCCATTCATGCTCCGGTCAAAGTCCTTGTTGAAGACATCAACGAAAACGGCCTCCCCATTCGCCATTTGGTGGAAACCTCCGTTGGTCGTGTCATCGTCAATGAGATCATTCCCGTCGAAGTGGGATATGTGAACACGATTATTTCCAAAAAGTCTCTTCGCGACATCATCACGCGCGTCATCAAAGCCGTGGGTATGGCTCGTGCCTGCGAATTCCTCGATGGTATCAAAAACCTCGGTTATCGCAAGGCTTACGAAGGCGGACTTTCCTTCAACCTCGACGACATCATCATTCCCGAAGAGAAAGCCACCATTGTTCAAGTCGGCCACGACCGCATCGAGCAAATCATGAGCGACTATGGGATGGGATTCATCACCGACAACGAGCGCTACAACCAAGTGATCGACACTTGGACGAAGGTGAATAGCGACATCAAGTCCACCCTCATGAAGCAGATGACCGAAGCCGATCAAGGCTTCAACTCCGTCTTCATGATGCTCGACTCCGGAGCTCGTGGTAGTGCCGATCAGATTGCTCAGCTTGCCGGTATGCGTGGTCTTATGGCCAAACCTCAAAAAGCCGGTGCCGACACTCGTTCCACTATCGAAAATCCCATTCTCTCCAACTTTAAGGAGGGTATGTCGGTTCTCGAATACTTCATCTCTACTCACGGTGCCCGTAAGGGTCTTGCCGACACCGCTCTGAAAACGGCCGACGCAGGATACCTCACTCGTCGTTTGGTCGACGTTTCTCACGACGTCATCATCAATGAGGAAGATTGCGGAACGCTCCGCGGTTTGGTATGCACCGCTCTCAAAAACGGCGACGAAATCGTATCCTCTCTTGCCGAGCGCATCCTCGGTCGTGTTTCCGTACACGACATCACTCATCCCGAAGATGGGCACATACTCGTGCATTCGGGAGAAGAAATCACCGAACCTATCGCCAAGACCATCGAAAACGCAGGTATCGAAGAAGTTGAAATTCGCTCCGTACTCACCTGCGAGTCGAAACACGGTGTCTGCATGAAGTGCTATGGTCGCAACCTCGCCACCTCCAAAATGGTGCAAAAGGGTGAGGCTGTGGGTGTGATTGCCGCTCAGTCCATCGGTGAACCCGGTACGCAGCTCACACTCCGTACTTTCCACGCCGGTGGTATCGCCGGCGGTGCGACCGCCAATGCCACGATCGTAGCCAAGAGTGAATGCCGCGTCGAGTTCGACGAACTCCGCACCGTCGATGTTATGGGCGATGACGGAACTCCCGGAAAAATCGTGGTTTCTCGTCTGGCAGAAGTTCGTTTTGTGAACGAAAACACAGGCATCGTTCTTTCTTCTCAAAACGTGCCTTACGGTTCCCAACTCTTCGTCGGAGAAGGAGAACTCGTTACCAAAGGCACGCTCGTGGCCAAATGGGACCCCTTCAACGCCGTTATCGTCACAGAGGCCGCCGGTCGCATCGTGTTTGAAAATCTCAAAGAAGGTGTCACCTTCCGTGTCGAGGAAGACGAAGCCACAGGTCTTCGCGAGCGCATCGTCATCGAATCGAAAGAGCGCGGACTTGTTCCCACGGCTCACATCGTAGACGAAAATGGTCAGACACTCCGCACCTACAACTTCCCCATCAACGGACACATCGTCGTTGAAGACAACCAAGTCCTCAAAATCGGCGATACCATTATTAAAATTCCTCGCGTGGTCGGTTCTGCCGGCGACATCACCGGAGGTCTTCCCCGTGTCACCGAACTCTTCGAAGCCCGCAACCCCTCCAATCCCGCCGTGGTTTCCGAAATCGACGGAGAAATCTCGATGGGTGCAGTTAAGCGCGGACACCGTGAAATCACCGTCACCTCCAAGCTCGGAGAAATCAAGAAATATCTTGTACCCCTCTCCAAGCAAATCCTCGTGCAGGAGAACGACTTCGTTCGTGCCGGAACGCCCCTCTCGGACGGTTCGGTGACCCCCGGCGACATTCTTGCCATTCAAGGCCCCACTGCCGTGCAGGAATACATCGTCAACGAAGTGCAAGACGTTTATCGTCTTCAAGGCGTGAAAATCAACGACAAACACTTTGAAGTCATCGTACGCCAGATGATGCGCAAGGTGCAAATCAACGAACCCGGCGACACCCGTTTCCTCGAACAGCAAATCGTCGACAAAAACGACTTTGCCGAAGAAAACGATCGCATTTGGGGCAAGAAAGTCGTAATCGACGCCGGTGATTCCGAAACGATGAAGAAGGGAATGATCGTAACGGCGCGCAAACTCCGCGAAGAAATCTCCCAGCTCAAACGTCGTGACCTCAAACCGGTTGTCGTGCGCGATGCCGTTCCGGCCACGTCCACGCAGATTTTGCAAGGTATCACCCGTGCCGCTCTGCAAACCAAGTCGTTCATGTCGGCTGCCTCGTTCCAAGAAACCACAAAGGTGCTCAACGAAGCTGCCATTTCCGGAAAGACCGACCACCTCGAAGGTATGAAGGAAAACGTGATTTGCGGACACCTCATTCCCGCCGGTACCGGTCTGCGTGAATTCAACCGCATCGTTGTCGGCGACATTGAAGATTATAACGATCGTGATCGCGAACGCGATGATCGTTTTGGCCGAATCAGCTGATCTTGATTCGCCGAACAACTTGAAATCTCCATTCGGTTTTGTGCCGAATGGAGATTTTCTTTTGTACCTTTGCAAACATAACCTTGCTTTTATGATTTTTCCCACTGACCGCGATCCCATGGGCATGGCCATACGCGACTATTTCCGCCACGGCCACGCCGATCGCCTGCGCATCTTCTCTTCCATGTTCGACGAAGATGAAATGCCCGTTTCTCATCTTTTCCGCACCCCTGCCGAGATGAATTCCCTCGAACGCACCGCCCTTGCCCTTTCCTCCGGGAAAGTGCTCGATGTCGGAGCCGGCAGCGGTTGTCATGCACTCCCTTTGCAAACGGCCGGCGCATCCGTGACGGCCATAGATGTCAGTCCTCTCAGTGTCGAAATTATGCGTGAACGCGGTGTGCGAGATGTTCGACTGGCCGACTTCTTTACCGATGATTTCGGAACGGGCTACGACACCATACTCATGCTAATGAACGGCATTGGCATTTGCGGAGCCCTCATCGAACTTCCTTCTTTCTTCCGTCGCCTCGATTTGCTTCTTGCTCCCGAAGGTTGTGCCCTGGTCGATTCTTGTGACTTGGCCTATGTTTATGAAGACGACGAAGGCAATACCGATTTTTCCGACGTGGAAGATTACTATGGAGAGGTAGACTATCAAATGCAATACGGTGCCGTCAAAGGTCTTGTTTTCAATTGGCTGTATGTAGATTTCGACACCCTCTCCTCTGCGGCCTCCGATTGTGGTTTTTGTGCCGAATTGCTTCGCCGGGGCGATGCCTTCGACTTTTTGGTACGTCTTTCCCGCGCTTGATGCTCCTCGTCCGGCGATCATCGCATGTCGGCTTTGAATTCATCTTCTGCGACTGCCGACAAAAAGAGAAAGGAAAAACACTTTCTTCATAGATGCAAGTATAGTTTAGAATGTAACGGATAAGCAGAAAGACAAACCTCCATCATCCTTCGTCTGACCGGGAATTGCCTCTGCCGCCTTCGAGCGTCCGATGTTCCCGGAAAAGCCAAGGAGAAGTTTGTTTGTCTTTCTCGGAAAGAAGAATTGCGCTTCTCTCCCAAAGTCGGCAATCAGACATGTGGCTACATCAGATTACCCCATATTGGGGAGCCCCCTTTTTGAGGACTCCCCTTTTTTGCGTTGCCAATGCCCGTCTTTGAAACCCTGCAAGTTTCGACGGCAAGGCCAACCTGCGATATTTCGTTGTTCTATCACATGGAAAAATCCACAGGAGTTTTGCTCTTCGTTTTAGAATCCGAATTTTGTGTCAATTCCCGACGAACGACGTCTACACAAAGATCAATGGCCTCTTCAAAAGTGTCGGCCACTTTCTCCGCATGGATTTTCCGGCCGGGCAAAGAGACATGAAGATTAGCCTCTTTATTGTTGGCCGTTTCGGGCTTCACCACTTTCAGCGTCAGTTCTACATTTAGAATATTATCATGCTTTTCGAGTTTGGACATTTTCTTGTCGATGTATGCCACAAGTTTTTCGGCCGCATTGAAATGGATGGTCTGAAGTTTGAAATTCATGGTGTCCTCCTTTTCTTTAAGGTTAGTAATCTTTGAAAAATTCGCGGCAACAAATCTTTGTTCGTTGTCCGCTGAACCTATGGCGAAAATAACCTTTTATTTTGATGCCACCAAATTTTCTTTACTTTTTTATGCTGTCCGATAAAAAAGGGAAGTGGGAGATTGGAAGCAAAAAGCCTTTGTATTTAGCAAAAACTACCCTCCCACCTCATCTGATTTCATCCCGGCAATTTGACCACTCAAACAAGTTGCACCGATGACCTTCCATAAAGTTCGTTCCAAAACGGCAACAGCGTAAAACCAAAGCTCCATTTCGGCCGAAGATTGAAGGCGTCTGACAAAATGCCCCGAAGCGCAAGAACAAAGTTATTCACGATCAAACCGCAAACAACCATGATGATCGAAAAACTTTCGGGCAAGTCCGCAGGGTAGGTAGGACAGCTCGCCATACGAGCTTCTCCCATGATCATTTCGCAAAATTGTCGAAAAACCTACACTTCGACTTGTAGTTTGCTGAAATTCAGGAATATATGAATGTAGACAGATGGCTTAATGTTATACACGGAAAGAAGGTAAGTCATTGATAAACAGGCGGGAAATGAATGTAGACAGTTTTCCTGAAACCTACACTGCCTACACCGACGACTTCGGATGTCTGCATGCCTTTCCGAAACAAAGTGTAGACAGTAACGACAAATGTAGTTTGTTTTTCGCATTGTCTACATTCGCAACTATCTGTATGTCTACGGTTTAACAACGATAGTGTAGACAATGTAGATAAAAAGAAGAAAAAATCCCGGTAGGGAGTGAAAGTTGCTTCTTTCACGAAGAGTTGTTTCGGTTGCTCTTCGGCTGTCCCGATCTTCATTTAATACATCGAAACGCATCTTACCTAAGGAGTAGAATAAACGGAGTAACGAGTAGAAAAATCTGTCACAGACCTAAATTTCGCAAGTCCTCCATTGGTTAGTTTTCGGAAACTCGGATTTTCGATCTTTATATGAGAATACCTTTCGCCTCTCCGGGTTGGGCAGCCGCACGTTTGCGTTCCTCTCCCGAACCTCAAAAAGAAAAACCGGTGGGAATATCCCAACCGGTTTCAATTCTCTCAGGTGCTCTTATTGAAAAGAGCCTGTTCGTAGTCTTCGCTTAAAGAGCTACGTTGTTTGTGTGCTTTGACCGATGATTAAGCCTTAACGCTGTCAGTCATTACGCTGTCGGTAGCAGTAGTGTCCATCATGGTGGTGTCTGTGCTGTCGGTAGCGAGACTGTCGGTAGCAGCAGCAGTTTCAGTTTTAGAACCGCAAGAAGCGAAAGAGATAGCTGCGAAAGCTACGAACATGAAAACCAATTTTTTCATTTTGTTTTTGAGTTTAAAAGTAGAACAATTAATTGCTTTATTAAAACATTGCAAAGGTACAGACTTTTTCTGCACTTGCAAGCACAACCCGGCTTATTTTATAAAAGCCCTACGCTCTTTAACATTTAATATGCAATAGTGACACGTTTTGGCAGTCGCGCTTAACGAATAAGGGTGTATTGTTCGATTTCACAATAGGCCGATCGGGCAAAACGTTCCTTTTCTCCGTTGGGAGGGCGGCGGTTCTGTTTGAAATGGGGGAGCGAAATTTGGCGTTTCTCTCACTTCACCGTAAATTTGCAATCGATATGGACAAGAACACATCTATTATATATAATAAAAAAGCCGCCTTCGTCACACTGGGCTGCAAACTCAACTACGCTGAAACCTCCACGCTGCGCGATCGTCTTGCCGCAAGAGGGTGCGTGGCGGTCGAAGAAGACGAACGTGCCGACATCTGCATTGTCAATACTTGCAGCGTCACGGGCGAAGCCGACGCCAAATGCCGACACGCCATACACCGCCTGCACCGCCTGCACCCCGATGCCTTCATTGCCGTAATGGGATGCTACGCCCAACTGTCGGGACAGCACATTGCCCAAATGGAGGGCGTGGATCTTGTGGTCGGACAGGAGTCGAAAGGGCGCATCATCGAGCTGATCGAAGAACACATGGAGGCCAAGCACTTGGGCGTTCGTCCCGATTCGGAGTCGCACGGCGGCGTGTTCTACACCACGCCGCTCAAAGACATCCGCACCTTCGTGCCCTCTTGCTCGCGCGGCGATCGCACACGCTACTTTCTGAAAGTGCAAGACGGCTGCAATTACTTTTGCACCTATTGCACGATCCCGGCCGCAAGAGGACGCTCGCGCAATGCCACCGTCGCCGACATCGTGCGACAGGCAGAAGAGGCGGCGGCCAATGGGGGGAAAGAGATCGTGCTGACGGGCGTGAACATCGGAGATTTCGGTCGGTCTACGGGAGAAAACTTCTTTCAGCTCATTCGCGCGCTCGACGAGGTGAAGGGCATCGACCGCTACCGCATTTCGAGCATCGAACCCAATCTGCTGACCGATGAGATTATCGAGTTTTGCGCCGACAGCCGGGCCTTCATGCCCCACTTCCACCTGCCGCTGCAAAGCGGAAGCGACGCCGTGTTGAAACTGATGCGCCGCCACTACGACACCGCACTCTTCCGCGCGAAAATCGAAAAAATCAAACAAGTCACCCCCGATGCCTTCATCGGCGTGGACGTCATTGTGGGCACTCGCGGCGAGCGCGACGAATATTTCGAGGAAGCCTACGAGTTCATCCGTTCGCTCGACATCTCGCAGCTGCATGTGTTCAGCTATTCCGAACGCCCCGGCACCAAAGCCCTCGAAATCCCCTACGTCGTGACACCCGCCGCCAAGCGCGAACGCAGCCGTCGTTTGCTCGAACTCTCGGAAGAGAAGCGCAAGGCGCACTACCGCGCTTTCATCGGGGAGCAACGCCCTGTTCTTTGGGAGCACGCACGAGAGGGAAAACCCTTGCTCGGCTGGACGGATAACTACATTCGCGTCGAAGCCCACGCCGACACCCGCTTCACTCCCGACGCCATAGAAACGGGCGTATTGAGCGGATTTGCCGAACACCAAGACGCCCTCATTGCCACAGGTCTCAATCCGCCTCTATGATAGCCGTAGTTATTCTCAACTGGAACGGAGCCGATATGCTCCGCCGTTTCCTCCCCTCCGTGGTGGCACACACTGCCCCCTTGGGCGAAGTGATCGTGGCCGACAATGGTTCGACCGACAGCTCGATCGATCTGCTCCAAACCCACTTTCCCGACGTCCGCATTGTGCGTTGGAAAGAAAATCTCGGATTTGCCGAAGGCTACAACGAGGCCTTTCGACGTATCGAGAGCGAAACGCCTCATCGCCATGACCTCTATCTCCTGCTCAACAGCGACGTGCGCGTAACCCCCGACTGGCTCTCGCCCCTGCGTAACTACATGGACACCCACCCCGACGTAGCCGCGGCGCAGCCCAAACTCTTGGCCGAGTGGGCGCACGACACTTTTGAATATGCCGGGGCGGCAGGAGGCTTTCTCGACCGCGACGGCTACCCCTTCTGCCGCGGACGGCTTTTCAACGTCGTCGAACCCGACAACGGCCAATACGACAGCGCGACATCACTCTTTTGGGCTACCGGTGCCGCCTTGCTCATTCGCGCCGACGACTGGCATGCCGTGGGAGGTTTGGACGGACGCTTCTTTGCCCACAACGAAGAAATTGATCTCTGTTGGCGACTGCGTGCACGTGGTCGGAAAATCGTTTGCGTTCCCCAAAGCGTCGTCTTTCACGTTGGGGGGGGGACATTGCCCAAAGACAACCCGCGAAAAACCTACCTCAACTTCCGCAATAACCTCACGATGCTCCACAAAAACCTGCCCGAAACGGAATATCGCAGCGTGATGTTTCGCCGCGCCCTGCTCGATGCCGTTGCCCTGCTCAAATTTGCGCTGAGCGGCGATTTCGCCAATGCCCGTGCCGTTTGGCGCGGCGTGCGCGATTTCAGAAAATGTCGACACAACTTCGACGCCGACCGCCGACACAATCTTGCCCAAACCGTGCTCCTACACATTCCCGAACGCACCGACAAGAGCTTGTTGTGGGCGTTTTTCTTTCGCCGGCAGAAAACGTTCTCTCAATTTCTCTCGTCGCCCTCCTCTTCCTCCTCTTTCTAATCTCTATATGGCCGCTCTCTATCTCATCCCCGTCACCCTCGGCGACACCCCGATCGACAAGGTGCTCCCTTCACACAATCGCGACATCATTCTCTCTATTCGCCACTTCATCGTCGAAGAAATTCGCACCGCGCGACGCTTCCTCAAAGCCGTAGAACGGAGCATAGACATCAACGCCCTCACCTTCTATGAAATGGGCAAACATGCCGATGCGGCGCGATTTTCGCAGTTTCTTGCCCCCTTGCGGCGCGGTGAGAGCGTGGGAGTGATCAGCGAAGCCGGCTGTCCGGCCGTGGCCGACCCCGGTGCCGACATCGTCGCCATTGCCCAGCGCGAGGGTTTGTCGGTGGTGCCGCTCGTCGGCCCGTCGAGCATCTTGCTTTCGGTGATGGCATCGGGGCTCAACGGACAAAGCTTTGCCTTTCACGGCTATCTGCCCATCGACGCCGCTGAGCGCGTCAAACGTCTCCGACAACTTGAAGCGCGCGCCATGACCGAAAAGCAGACGCAGCTTTTCATCGAAACACCCTATCGCAACGCACGTCTTTTTGCCGACATCCTCTCCGCTTGTGCGCCCAAAACACGCTTGTGCGTAGCGGCAGGACTGACGACCGAAGCGGAATTCATCCGCACCCGAACACTCAAAGAATGGAAACAGTGCGGACTGCCCGACCTGGGAAAAACACCGGCTATCTTTCTCATCGGCTGACGCCTCACCTCTCTACATTGCTTTGCCACAAATTTAATATAATGGCCAAGACTGATCGCTACCCAAGGTTTCAAGACTAATTTGTTGGATTTTGGACTTGTTCGACAATTTTATGACTTTACTATAAACCGACTATCCGGTAAAAATGTGTACTTTTGCTCATGTTACCGGCGTTTTTTATTACACAAGCAAAGTGGCAATAAGATTCTGCAAGAGGGTTTCAGCCTTATTTGTGATAATATAAAACTTTACCGGACAGCAATATTTTCTTTTATAGCTGTTCGGTAATCTCTGCGTTTTGTGGACTTCTGAATCTTCTCGAAGAAACTTTGAATGGACAAAGAAAAATATTGTCTGACAAAATGACAGAATATGCTTGTCCTAATAGAGTTGGCAAAGACTTTGCATCGAAAATAAACAGAACTTCCGAACGTGTCATTGCCTGAGAAAATACTGCGTATGTTTTTTAGACAACTGGCATAGGGGAAAACTCGGATAAATATAATCACAACAGATAAACACATTACATTATGAACATCAAACCTCTTGCTGATCGCGTGCTGATTCAGCCCGCAGCTGCCGAAGAAAAGACCGTTGGCGGTATTATTATTCCTGATACCGCAAAGGAGAAGCCTTTGCAAGGCCTTGTTGTTGCAGTGGGAAATGGCACCAAAGATGAAGAAATGGTACTTAAAGTTTCAGACAAGGTGCTCTATGGAAAGTATTCCGGTACGGAAGTAGAGCTTGATGGTGAAAAATATCTCATCATGCGTCAAAGTGACGTCTTGGCGATACTGGCTTAATAAAGCTCCGCTTATTTTCTCCTTATATAATATTGAAACAAAGGCATGAAGATATGCCGCAATCATAATAATAGCAATCATGGCAAAAGAAATTAAATATGATGTAGATGCTCGCGAACTCCTTCGTAAAGGAGCCGATGCATTGGCAAATGCAGTGAAAGTGACACTCGGCCCCAAAGGTCGCAATGTGGTTATCGAAAAGAAATTCGGTGCTCCCCGTATTACCAAAGACGGTGTGAGCGTAGCCAAAGAAATTGAACTTGAAAATGCTTTTGAAAATGCCGGAGCACAGCTCGTGAAGAGTGTGGCTTCCAAAACGGGCGACGATGCCGGTGACGGTACGACAACCGCCACGGTTCTCACGCAGGCCATTCTGACCGAAGGAATGAAAAACGTGGCCGCAGGTGCAAATCCTCTCGATTTGAAGCGCGGTATCGACAAGGCCGTATCTGCCGTGGTTGATAGCATCAAGGCACAGGCCGAGCAGGTGGGAGATAATTATGACAAAATCGAACAAGTGGCCACCATCTCTGCCAATAACGACAGTGAAATCGGTAAACTGATTGCAGATGGAATGCGTGCCGTTTCCGTAAATGGCGTAATTACCATTGAAGATGCCAAAGGCCGCGACACGGTCTTGAAGACTGTTGAAGGTATGCAGTTTGATCGTGGTTATCTTTCGGCTTATTTCGTGACGGATGCGGAGAAGATGCAGTGTGAAATGGAGAATCCTTACATTCTCATTTACGACAAGAAAATCTCCAATCTGAAAGATTTCCTCCCTATTCTCGAACCTGCCGTGCAAAGCGGCCATCCGCTTCTCGTGATTGCGGAAGATGTGGATAGTGAAGCACTCACGACGCTTGTGGTCAATCGTCTGCGTACGCAACTCAAAATCTGCGCAGTCAAAGCTCCCGGATTTGGTGACCGCCGTAAAGCCATGCTCGAAGACATTGCCGTGCTTACCGGTGGTGTTGTGATCAGCGAAGAAAAAGGTTTGAAACTTGAACAAGCCACACTCGAAATGCTTGGATCTGCCGAAAAAGTTAGTGTGTCGAAAGACAATACCACTATCGTGAATGGTGCAGGAGAAAGCCAAACCATTGCCGAACGCGTACAGCAAATCAAAAACGAAATCGCGCTTTCTACTTCCGACTATGATAAAGAAAAGCTCCAAGAGCGTTTGGGCAAACTTTCCGGCGGAGTTTGCGTGCTTCAAGTCGGTGCTGCCAGCGAAACGGAACAGAAAGAGAAAAAGGATCGTTGCGACGACGCTCTCTGTGCCACTCGTGCTGCCGTTGAAGAAGGTATCGTGACGGGTGGTGGCGTGGCCTACATTCGCGCACAAGAAGCACTTGAAGGACTCGCAGGTGAAAATGCCGATGAAACGACGGGTATTCAAATCATTCGTCGCGCCATCGAAGAGCCTCTGCGTCAGATCTGTAAGAACGCAGGAGTGGAAGGTGCTGTGATTGTCAATAAGGTACGCGAAGGGAAAGGTAACTTCGGTTATAACGCCAAGAATGAAACTTTTGCGGATCTCCGCGAAGTCGGTGTTGTCGATCCTGCCAAAGTGACACGTGTCGCTCTTGAAAATGCGGCTTCTGTGGCCGGAATGTTCCTTACGACGGAATGTGTCATTTGCGATAAGAAAGAAGACACGCCCGAAATGCCGATGGGTGCTCCCGGAATGGGAGGAATGGGCGGTATGATGTAAGATTTCTTTCTGCGTACTACCGTAGACATTGTTTTAGCTAAAAAGGTGCTTCCTCAAAATTTGGGGATGCACCTTTTTTTGATGAAATGGTATCGCTACTATCTCCTGAAAGTGGGTAAGCTCCATGTTTTACTCCTCGTCGTGAGGATGCGAGCGTGCGTATTGCTCTTTGAGCTCGGCGAGTGTCGTGTGTGTGTAGATAGCGGTGGTGGTCACGCTTTCGTGTCCGAGCAGTTGTCGGATGGCTTCGAGTTGTGCCCCTCCCGATAGCATGGCGGTGGCGAAGCTGTGGCGCAAGACGTGTGGCGACCGTTTCTGTTGTGTCGTCACAGCCGAAAGAGTGGCATTTACCATTTTGCGCAGAGAGGTGTAAGACAGGCGTTGTCCTCTTTTGTTGAGAAACAAG
Organism: Alloprevotella sp. OH1205_COT-284; assembly: GCF_003859795.1. GTDB lineage: Bacteria > Bacteroidota > Bacteroidia > Bacteroidales > Bacteroidaceae > Alloprevotella. The sequence continues at coordinate 48,761 of NZ_RQYI01000008.1, forward strand.
GCCACCTCATCATGAGGGAGGGAGGAATATGTCGCCGCCCGTAGGGAGAGATAGCGATTAAGGGCTTCCGCCAATTCTTTTCCATAGGGAATGATGCGTTGTTTGTTTCCTTTTCCCGTTACCCTTATTGTGTTACTGCTTTCGCGGATGTCTTGCAGATTGAGGGCGAGTAGTTCGGCAGCTCTGATGCCGGTGTGATAGAGCAGCAGCAGGAGTGTTCGATCCCGACAGCCTATATAATCGTCGGAGAAAGGGTAATGTGAAAAAAGAAGATCCATTTCGCTTTCTTTGATGAAAGTCGGCAGTCGTTTGGGCGTTTTGGGATTGCTGACTAAACGTGCCGGATCGACGGAAACTCGCCCTTCGCGCAGTAAGAATTTATAGAACGAACGCAGCGCAGACAAAGATTTATTGACAGTGTTGGGGGCATATCCGTTTTCCATCATCCATGCCACCCAACGTCTTACGCAAAGCGTGTCTACCTCTGTCCATGAGATGTTCGGATTTCGTGCTCTCATGTAGTCTGCGCAGTCGTTGAGGGCGATGCGGTAGGTTTCGTGGGTACGAGGAGAGCATCCGCGTTGCGCGAGCATGTAGTGCAGAAAGTCGTTGATCCAAATGAGCATGGCGTTTTATTGAGGGAAGACGGAAGATAGGGGGGGATGCAGAAAAGAGAGAGAAGGGCGAGAAGGTGAAGAGCGATGACGGTTTTTCTTGATGCGTCAATCTTATTGCGTCGTCGAATGCCTGTACGGGGTGATGATCGGAGGGAGAAGAGATAAAATAATACGCCGCTCTCGAAGAGTTTCGGAGCGGCGTTTTTGGGGTGCAACCGTAGGGTCAGTCTTCGTTGCGGTGAAGAGCCTGAACGTAGATGGCGTGCTCTTTGGCAAGGCGTTTGAGTACGCTGGGCTTGTCGAATTGTTGGCGACGACGGAGCTCTTTTACTACACCGGTCTTTTCAAATTTTCTCTTGAATTTTTTGAGGGCGCGTTCAATGTTTTCGCCTTCCTTAACGGGTACTACAATCATTTTTGTGTGTTGAATTTATTTTTGTTGATTTTTTCTTGCTTTGCAATGTACAAAGGTAAATATTATTTCTCACGCGCAAGGCTTTTGAGAAATAAATTTGATGTAAAAGTGCGTCAATGCACGATTTTTGTCATCTTGATGACAAAAGAACAAGTGTTTGTAGTGTTAAGAATGTTCTAAGTTGGAATGAACCCTCCTTTCTATTGTTTTTGGGGCTTTTCGCCTTATGATTTTCGCTTTTGAGCGATGTTGGTGTCAGAAAAACGGACTCTAAAATTGCGAGATACAACAATTTGGAGTGGGCTGTGTTTATTGCACGATGCGGCGTGCTCCGATGTAGCGGCTGCTGTAATAGGCCTGTTTCGAATCGTCCACTCTGATGCCGGAGGATCGGCTGGCGTGTATGAATTTGAAACTTTGGGTGTGGGGATTGACTTCGGTGACGATGCCCACATGTCCGACGTTTCGGCTTCTTCTCGATCCTCCGAAAAAGACGAGGTCGCCTTTGCGAAGTTGTTTGACGTCGGCCACGGGTTTTCCCTCGTTGAATTGGCTTCTCGACGACCGGGTGAGTTGAATGTTTTGTTGTTTGAACACGTAGCTCGTGAAGCCGCTGCAATCAAAGCCGTTGGGATTGCTCTGCCCGCTGCGGTAGCGTACGCCGATGTATCTGAACGCGGTGGTGAGCAGTTTGTCTATGAGTCGATTGTTCTCCTCAAAGTCAAGTGAGTTTTCGTTTTCTTTTTCTGTTTCCGATGCTTGGATTTTTTCGAAGGCTTTTTTCAGTTGCAGTTCTTCGAGTCGCGGTCGTGTGCGTTCGATGCGTGCTTGCAGCGGAAGTGTGTCCCCCAACAGCGTGGCGTGGTAGTCGGTCACATCTTCCTCATATTTTGCGTGTACGCCATTGTTGTACGATGCAGCCAACCAGCCGGCAAAAGCAAATGTGGCAATGACGAAGATGTGTTTGGGTTTCACGGCAAAGGCTTTAAAGGAAATGAATAAAGATTTCAGAAAACGAAGCAAAGATACATTTTTTTGCCGAATAGGCCAAGTTTCTTGCTCGATTTTCTGAAATCTTCACGATGGTATGTCGTTTTGCTTTTCGTTTTATTGTCGACGGAAGCGAATCGAGTCGTCGTATTGCTCTTGAAGACGCAGCAGTTCTTTTTTCAAGTTTCGGGTGAGTCGCTCGGTGCCGGGTTTTCCGTAGAGGTTGTTCATTTCCTGCGGATCCTCTTTGAGATCATAAAGTTCCCAACTGTCGATGTCGTTGTAGAAGTGGATGAGTTTGTATCTCTCCGTTCTCACGCCATAGTGTCGTTTCACGCTGTGTTCGGCGGGATATTCGTAGAAGTGGTAGTACAGACTTTTTCGCCATTTCTTGGGTTTTTCCCCTTTGAGCAGCGGCAGGAGGGACACTCCCTGAATGTCGGGCGGTATGGGGGTGCCGGCCAGTTCGAGGAAAGTGGGTGCGTAGTCGATGTTTTGCACCATTTGGTTGATGTCGCCTCGTGTTTTGAAGCCTTTGGGCAGCCGCATGAGCAAGGGGGTGGAGAAAGACTCCTCATACATAAATCGTTTGTCGAACCATCCGTGTTCGCCCATATAAAATCCTTGGTCGGAGGTATATACCACGAGGGTGTTGTCGAGCAATCCTTGTTCTTTCAGGTGATCAAGCAGTCGTCCCACGTTGTCGTCGAGCGATTTGAGAACTTTGGCGTAGTCACGCATGTAGCGTTGGAACTTATATTCCGTGAGGGCTCGTCCGCTGAGGTTTTGGCGATAGAAGTCCACGGTGAGCGAGTCGTGGAAGAAATCGTAGACGGCGCGATCTTTCGAGTCGAGTCGTCCGATCATGTTCATGTATCCCTGATTGATGCGTCGTGTGCGGTTGGGGTCATAAATTTTGCAGTCGTAGTCGAGTATCAGATCCTTTCCCACTTCCATGGTTGTGGCTCCTGCTGCCTGCCTTCCTTCGTAGTTGTCATAGAAGTTGGCCGGCAGGGGGAAAGTGGTGTCTTCGTATTCGTGCAGATATTTGAGTTCGGGCAGCCAGTTGCGGTGGCAGGCTTTGTGGTGTACGAAGAGGGCGAAAGGTTTGCTTTTGTCTCTTTGTTCGTCGAGCCATTTAATGGCTTTGTCGGTAACGATGTTGGTGAGGTATCCTTGCACGCGGTAGCGTCCTTTTTCGTTGATGAAGTCGGGGTTGTAGTAATCTCCCTGTCCGGGTAGCACGTCCCAGTGGTCGAAGCCGGTGGGTGTGCTGTGCAGGTGCCATTTCCCGATGATAGACGTTTGGTATCCTGCTTTTTGGAGGAGTTTGGGCATGGTTTGCTGACTGCCGTCAAATATGCCGTGTTCGTTGTTGGTGAACCCGTTTTTGTGAGAGTGTTTTCCCGTGAGCATGCAGGCGCGCGAAGGTCCGCTCAGCGAGTTGGCCACGAACGAACGCGTGAATTTCACTCCATCTGCCGCGATGCGGTCGAGGTTGGGTGTTTTTACGTTTCGAGTGTCGTAGGCCGATAGCATTTGTGCCGTGTGGTCATCGGTCATGATGTAGACGATGTTGTAGCGTTGTTGCGCTGCGGCCAATGCGGGCAGCAGGCAGGCTGCCACGGGGAGTATTTGTTTTCTCATGATGAAGTGTAGGTGTAAAGAAGAGGATTGGCCTTCTTCTCTCCGATCCGTAGAGAGACGAACGGCCAATCCGTTGTGTTTGTCCGATGTTTTATTGTTGCGTCATGGTGTAGACCATATCTACAATCTGTTGTGCCAGAGCGTCGGCTTCTTCCCGCGTGTGTGCTTCGGCATATACGCGGATGATGGGTTCGGTGTTGGATTTGCGCAGATGCACCCATTTGTCGGGAAAGTCGATTTTCACGCCGTCGATGTCGGTCACCTGTTGTTCCTTGTAAATCTCTTTCACCTTTTGAAGAAGCATGAATATGTCGGTTGTGGGATCGAGATCCACGCGGTTTTTCGAGATGAAATATTGGGGCAGGCTGTCGCGCAGTTCGGAAGCTTTGTGTCCGGTTTTGGCGAGGTGTGTCAGAATGAGGGCAATGCCCACGAGGGCGTCGCGGCCGGAGTGGGCGGCCGGATAGATGACCCCTCCGTTGCCTTCTCCGCCGATTACGGCTCCGGTTTCTTTCATCTTCGTGACCACGTTCACTTCGCCCACGGCGGCCGGAGTGTAGTTGCAACCGTATTTTTCGGTCACATCTCTCAGTCCTCTTGTCGAAGAGAGGTTGCTCACGGTGTTGCCGGGGGTGTTTTGCAACACGTAGTCGGCCACGGCCACGAGTGTGTTTTCTTCGCCAAACATGGTGCCGTCTTCACAGACCAAGGCGAGGCGGTCGGCATCGGGATCGACCACAAAACCGATGTCGTGGCGTCCTTTGCGCATGAGGTTGCGTATTTCGGTGAGGTGTTCTTTGAGCGGTTCGGGGTTGTGGGCAAAGTCGCCGGTGGGTTCGCTGTTGAGCATTGTCACTTGCGTTACTCCGAGCTGTCCGAGCAGTTTGGGAATGATGATGCCTCCCACGGAGTTTACCGCATCGACGGCCACGGAGAAGTGTGCGCGACGAATGGCTTCGATGTCCACGAGTTCGAGCTGTTTGACCATTTCGATGTGGCGTTGGTCATAGCTGTAATTTTGAATGTAGCAGCCCAAATTGTCTACGTCGGCAAATTCATATCCGTCGGAATTGGCGCGGCGCACCACTTCGCTGGCTTCCGCGGGGGGAAGAAACTCTCCTTGTTCGTTGAGAAATTTCAGTGCGTTCCACTGCCGCGGGTTGTGGCTTGCGGTGATGATGATGCCTCCGCAGGCATTTTCCCATTTCACGGCCAGTTCGGTCGTCGGGGTCGATGCCAAACCGATGTTGATCACGTCGAAACCCATGCTCATGAGAGTTCCGCAGACCACTTGGCAGACCATTTCGCCCGAAATGCGGGCATCTCTACCCACCACGATTTTGCGGCGATATTTGCGGCTCACCACATTTTCGCGCAAGCTTGCATAAGCTGCCACAGACTTGGCGATGTCCACAGGGTTGAGGGTGTCGCCGATGCGGCCGCCAATGGTGCCGCGAAAACCGGAAATAGATTTGATAAGGGTCATATTCGGTAAATCGTTAGAAGTTTTTCGGAAAGCTTAAAATGTGGAAAGCAGATAGGCTTGACAGACGACCGATTTCCAGCAACAAAAGTACGAAATTTTCGGTATATCTTCCATTTTTCTTGTTGCTTTTTTGAAAAAGAAGTTGAAATCAAGATCGGGCAGAAGCGGTAGGCGACCGAACCGACGGAGGAAGGGCATCGCCGTTTGGCAGATTGTGCTTCCTCGCGGCTCCTGCGTTTGGCTTGCCCGACGGTGTTGATTTCCCCCTGTTTTTTTGTTTTTTCCGTTTTGCTTCCGCTAAATCTTCTATCTTGCTGATATACTGTGTTTTGTTTGCGAAGGCAAAGTGAAGGTAAACTGGTTGTGGAATTTTTAATTATCTGAAAATCAGATTGCTGATAGCGGAGGCAAAAACTCTTTTTCCTTTCACTTGCTTCCGCCAAGCGGCGCGTGAAATCTCCTTCTTATGGCGAAGTGAAGGCAAAAAAACGAGTTAAAAGGGTGTATTTCAGTGTTTTGGAAATCCTTTTTTCATTTTGCCTTCACTTGCCTTCGCTAAAAACGGACTGATATTCAGGTGTTTGTCTCGTTTGGTGAAGGCAGTGAAAGCAAAATGCAATGATAAGGGAAACGCGCGCGTGCGCGCGTAAAAGAGATCAGAGGGAGTTTCTGCGGCGGAAAGATTTCACTACCTCCCATGTAGAACGAACGGGCTCTGAGGTAGAATTTTCCGCCTCAGAGGTAGTTGCGGCCGGTTGTGCGTCAAAGAGCGGTGCTGCCCCTTACGACTGCGGCGGCAGGCTTTTGAGGGCTTCGACCATGCAGGCCTGCACGTCGAAGCCCCGCTCGGCGGCATAGGCTTCAATGATGACGGCGAGCATGTCGGGGGTGAGGGGCAGCCGCTCGAAATTGCGGCTGCCGGTGGCGAGATCCACCGTTCGGCGGCGGAGGCGGTTGAGATCCACCAAATCGACCGTGATGCGGCCGTCGGCATCGCGTCCGAGGAGTATGTTGCCGCGCGAGTAGTCGGTGTGGATCCAACCGTTTTCGTGGAGTCGGGCGGTGATGCGACCGATGGCGCGGAGATAGTCGTCGCGGTCGGGCAGGTTGCCTTCGTAGAGCTGCATGTAGGAAATGGGGCAGGCGGAGCGCAGGGAGGCGTAGTAGCTGAGCGAAAAGAGGAGGCCGCGGCGCAGCGTAACGAAACCGATCGGGGCAGGGCTATCGATGCCGATGGCGCGAAGCATTTCGGCGTAGCGATAGGAGCGTTCGGCTTTCGAGGAACGGAGGAGTCCGTAGGCGATGCGGTTGATGAGATTGGGCAGTTTGAACTCTTTGACGACGATGTCGAGTCCGTGGGTGTGAAAAGCTCTGATTTCGTTTCGGTTTTTGAAAATGACCGTGCCGTCTTTGGCGGCGAAACGTGTGGGGAGGGTTTTCACGAAGTCGGAAAGTTCCGCGTGGTCGGGGTGTACGACGACGCGGCGTGGCGACAAGATGCGCGAGAGGCGGTTGATGAGTTTCGACCACGACCGCTGCATGCGCAACTTTCCGCCCAATTCGCGCTCGAAAAATTCGGGGTGGCGGCGGTTGAGCGTAGCGATGACGTGGCGTTTGAGCCGGCGGTCGGCGATGCGTTTGGAACGCTGCCGAACGCGGTAGTGGAGCAGGATGTCGGGCAAACGAACGACTTCGCCGCCGTCTTTGAGCATCGAAATCCAAAATTCCCAATCCTCGCGGGCGATGATCGTTTCGCAGTAGCCGCCGATGCGCTCCCATTCTTCGCGGCGATACATGGCGCAGGTGTCCATGATGTTGCGGCGGGCAAGGCGACGGAGCGAGAAAGGGGGGAGTTTCCACTCGCCGGTGCGTTCGCCGAAGAAATCGGCTCTCGGTGCAACGACTTTCACCTCGGGGCTGGCGTCTAATATGGCGACGGCCTGCTCCACGAATTGAGGTTCGATGAGGTTGTCGGCATCCACGGGCAGTATGTATCGTCCGGCGGCGTGAGCGATGGCATGGTTTCGCGCCCGGCAAACGCCTTGGTTTTCTTGGTGCAACACCTTGACGCGAGGGTCGCGCTCTGCAAAGTCGAGGGCGATGTGGCGCGAGCGATCGGTCGATCCGTCGTCGATGACGATCACTTCGAGTGGGGCGTAGGTCGTGGCGAGGACGGAGTTCAAGGTTTCGGCCAAAAAGGCTTCGGCGTTGTAGACGGGAATGACGACCGAAACCGGCGTGTTCGTCGAGTTGTTCGTCGTGGGGGGCGTGGTGTTCGTCGTGGCGGAGTCGGGATCGGAAATCATATTTTGTCGAAGCCTTTTGTCCATTTCCGCCAATAGTATTTCAGCGGATGGGTGTATTTGAGTTGTTTCCACGGACGGCTGCCGTGCGGTCGGTGGTACACGGTGAGATTGGCAAAGAGGTAGTTGTGCAGTCCTGCGGCGAGGCTCTCGTGCGAAATGGTGACGTCAAACCAGTTTTTGTCGTCGTCGAGCTGCTCGAAGTCGAAGGCCTTCAAAAGGGTGGGGGTGAGGAGGGAGCAGCAGAAAGAGCAGTGTTTGCGGGTGTCGACGATGTGACCGCCCCACCGTTTGGCGTAGAGGTAGGGATAGTTGATGCGCTCGTCGGCATCGACGGTGACGGCGGCGGCAATACCGCAGTCGGGGCGCGAGAGGGCACCGTCGAAGAGAGATTGGAGCGTGTCGGGCTTGACGGTGACGTCGCTTTCCACGATGAGCAAGCCGGCGTCGGCGGCCAATGCCTCTTTTTGGCATCGGCGAAGCACGAGCAGGTAGTTGGGCGAGGGGTGGTCGGTGAGGTCGGCAAGATCGATAACTTTCACGCCCAACGCTTCGGCTTCACGATGGAGTCGTTCGGTGTTTTCCGGTGTGGAGAAGTCATTGTAGGCGGTGTAGACGAAAGGGACGTCGAGGCGTGAGGCGACAACGGCTTTCATCGTTTCGACAGTGCTGTCGATGCTGTCTTTTACGGGGGTGATGATGTGCAGGCTTTTCATGGGCGGAACGAAAGATAGGGGGTTATCGAATGCCTTTTTGCGATTTGTATTCACGCAGGCGTTCCATGAATTTGGCATCTTTCTTGTTGCCGGGACGAGGGGTGAAGTTGAGCTTTTCGGGCATTCGGACGGCTCGGTCGATGAGGTGCGGAATGTCGTGCTCGCCCTTGACGATGTCGATGCCGTCGTAGAGGGCGTGAGTGTTGGCGTCGTAGGTGTTCATGCGCAGGGTGTCGCCGCTGATGTCGATGCGCTGGTAGTATTGCGAGCCGCAGCCGTAGCGGTCGAAACGCGGATTGAACTCAAAGCGGTAGTGCTTCGGCGAGCAGTGGCTGACGGTGTAGATCGGGGGCACGGGGCGACGGCCGTCGTGTGCGGTCTTTCGAGCATAGGCGTGTTCGTGTCCTTGCAATACGAGGTCGACGTTGTCGCGAATGAGATCGCCGAAAACGAGCCGTTGCATGAGGTTGTTGGACGACGACTTGACGGAGTGGATGGGGTGGTGGAGCACGACGATGTTCCAACGTGCCGTGCTGCGTGCCAACTCTTGTTTGAGCCACTGCTGCTGGGTGATGAGAAAGGGAAGTTCGCGGTTGGAGTCGAGGAGGTAGAACTGCGCGTCGCGATAGGTGAGGGTGTAGACTTGGTTTTCGCCCACCATAGCGTCGAGAAAGTAGGAGAAAACCAACGAGAAGCGGCGTTCGAGCTTGCGGATGGGATATTTCAGATATTCGTGATTACCCGTCACGGCAAGGATCGGCAGGCTTTGTGCGACAGAGTCGATACCTCGAAAGGCTTCGCTCCAATAGGCGTCGGTGGGGCGTTCGATGAGATCCCCGCCGAGCACGACAAACTCCGCGGCGGCGTGTCGGCCGACGGCCTCTGAGAACAATCGGTGGGTCTGACCGCCGATGCTGTCTTGTACGTCGCCGAAGAAAAGGAAGGAGAAATTCTTGTTGCTCTGTCGCGTGGTGGAGAAATCGTACCATTGCGAGGCACGGCCGTCGGTGACGACGCGATAGCGGTAGTCCGTTCCGTCGATCAGGTTGTCCAAACGGGCAACGTAGTAGGCGGCTTTTCCGCTGCGCGAAGCAAAGATTTCCCCCTTGGCGGCGATGCGGAGTGTGTCGAAGCCTTGTTTTTCGGTGAGTTCCACATGAGCGGGGAGGAGCACCGAGTCGCACTGCCAACTGATGTTGCGGGAGAGCTCGCCGGAGTTGCCGAAGGTCAGCAGCACGCGGCCGGGAGTGGGCAGAGGGGCGTAGGGATCTTCGGGCGGATTTCCAAACCATGCGCCCCAACGAACATAGGTGAGGACGGAAAGGCCGATGAGCACGACGGCCACCGACGAAAGGGTGATTTTCTTGCGTGTTGTCATGATGTTTGTGCTGTGAGGTGGTCGCCGTTCATGCGTTCCATGTAAGACTGTATGATTGCTTTGAGCCGCTGTTCCATATCGGCTTGACGAGGCATTTTGCCTTTGAGGTTTTTGCGTCCGAGCGGATCGGTCACGAAATTGTGTACGGCGGTGGTGTGCCTGCCGTCGAAAAAGAGAATGTGACTTCCTTGGATGAAGAAATAGAGGCCGTTGGCGTAGCCCACGCTCCAAGTGTCTTCGTCGCGAGTGCGTGAGAGATCGCTGCCGAAGGCCACGTAGGGTTTGTCGTAGCCCAAGAAGCCGAGCAGGGTGGGCATGATGTCGATTTGTTTGGCGATGCCGTTGCGAACGCCCGGACGAATGAGCTCGCCCGAAGGGTCGTAGAACAGAATGGGCACGCTATACAAGCCCGGCACGGAGCGATATTCGTCGTGCGAGGGGTGGTTGGTGTGGTCGGCGGTGATGACGAAGAGCGTGTTGCGATACCACGAGCAGCGGCTCGCCGTTTCAAAGAATTTGCGCAACGACATGTCTGTGTATCTCACGCACTTGTGGAGCGGATGTCCGCCCTCTTCGGGGAAGGAGGCTTGATAGCGTTCGGGCACGACAAAGGGATGGTGGGAGGAGGCGGTGAACAGCGACGTCATGAACGGCTCTTTGAACTCCGACATCTTCAAGGCGTAGAATTGCAAAAACTCTTCGTCCCAAATCGACCAAGTGCCGTCGAAATCCTTATCGCCTCCGAAACGCCGATCGGCATTGTATTCGGTGCGGCCGTAGTATGCTTTGAAACCGGTTGTTCGTGCAAACGATTGGAATCCCATGGAGCCGTTGTCGGCACCGTGGAAGAAGGCCGTGTGGTAGCCTTTGGTGTTCAGCTCTCCGGCCAAACCGCTGATTTTGTTGAGGGCAGCCGAGGTGACAAAGAACGGCTCGACAAACATCGGGATCGACGAGAGCACGGAGGGCATGCCATCGATGCTTTTGCGGCCGGTGGCGAAGGTGTGGCGGAAGGTGAGGCAATGGCGCGAGAGGGAGTCGAGAAACGGGGTGTAGCCTTTGTAGCTGCCGCCGTCGAGATGACCGTTGAACGCGCCGAGATATTCCTTGCCCATGCTTTCAACGATCAGCACGACCACGTTCTTGCGGTGCATCTCGCCGCCTACGGTCGGCCGGTGGAGCGGCGAATAGAGTTTGTCGAGCGTGGCGCGGTCGAAGTAGTGTGGTGTGACAAAGGGTTTCTTGTCAATGGTGCGGATAATGGCAAACGGCGTGTTGAGAATCAAGTTGGCTTCCATCGGCCGATTGACGTATTGATTGGCGTTGCTCAGTGTGATAGGGCGCACACTGGTGGCATATCCGCCGCGCATGCCGCAAACGCTCACGAAAGCATAGGCGGCGAGCACGACGGTGTGCGTCAGGTAGTATCGCCATTTGGGAGCGAGGTCTTCCATGCGGTTGCGCGGTTGCACATAGACGCGCCAAAGCAGCCAGATGAGGCCGATGCCCAACACGAGCAGATACCAATGTGCCACGAACTCGGTGAGCATGATCTTTCCCAAGTTGCTGCCCTCGTGGCTGAACTCCCGAAAAGCCGTGACGGTGGTGCGGCGGCCGGTGTATTTCACATAGACCGCATCCGAAAGATTGAGCACGACGCAAAGGCCGTTCATCGCGACAAACAGCCACTTCGTGAACCGTTGCCAGCCCGCCCGCTCTTTGTGGTGGAACGGAAAAAGCATGAAAAGGGCGTAGAGCGCGTTGGTGTAGAAAATGGCCGATGCGTTGAACAGAAAAGTGCCTTCTGCCACGTCTTTCAAGCGCAGCGCGTCGAGATGAGGCGCATAGACCGACCAGTTTTCGAGCAGAAAGGCCGCCCGGCAGATTTCGTAGACGATGTAGACGGTGATGAAGTTGATCAACACCGCCACAGGCGATGCCCACAAGCCGGAGCGCAAATAGAGATGTTTCATGATCGTGAGGAGCTTTCGATGCCGTTGTTGTCGCTTTGTGCCTGTATGCAACTGCCGGTTCGGCATTCGCAGGGCATGGGGCGCAGCATGAAGTTGTGTTTTTTCAACTTGCAAAGATAAGCAATCCTCACCATAACGTCGGCTTTTCGGGCAATATTAAATGCCTCTTGGCCACACATCGCCTTTGTTCTTGCTTTTTCTTTTATGTTCAATGCCGTGTAGTTTCTTTTTTTCTTACCTTTGCAACCTAACCCAACAACCGAACAAATTTCTTTTTGCTCCGAATTTTTATGAAAACAACTCGTATGCTTCTTGCGCTTTCGGTCGGCCTCTTTTTCGGCTGGAAAGGAATGGCTGCCGCCCCGGCGGCTGACGGAACGCCGTCTGCCGAAACATTCGTCTGTCAACGCGACGGCAGTCTGACTGTGATCCCCGACAGTCTTATCGTGCGTCGCGACACCATTGTCGGGCAAGTGCGTTTCCATCTTGCTCCTCCGTCGGCCAATGCGGCCAACACCGCGCTGATCAAGAGTTTTGCGCAAAACAGCATCGTGTCGGTCACGAAAACTCGTCCGGCCGACATGGACTTCCCCGCGTTTACTTCGTTCAAAATCAACAATAAATACAACGGCAACGTCTTCACCGACGCCCTCGGCACGATTGCTGCCGACCACAGCACGATTGCGCTCACCGTTCCAGCCATAGACAGAACGCTGATCCCCTCGTTCAAATTTTCCGATGCCGACGACGCTCGCCATGCTCGTGCTTATGTCGATGGCGTGGCGCAGGTGAGCAAGGTGAGCCTTGTCGATTTCCGTCGCCCCGTGGTCTATACGCTCGCCTATCCCCGGCAGGAGCGTATTGTGTGTCATGTTTCTGAAACCACCGAAGAACCGGGAGGAGAAGAAACCGCCGTTGCCATTCCGCTCAGAGCCGAGAAACTTTCGTCCAACTACCCCTCGGTGGTGGAATCCGAAGGTCTTGCGGGTTTGATCGACGGCGACATGAATACCATTTATCACAGCTACTGGAATACCGGCGGTCAGCCCGTGGACGAAAGTATCGTGACCTACGTGGACATCGCTTTGCCCGAGCCTCTGAAAACTTTTCAGATCGGCTACGTCACCCGCACCAACACGTCGCACAACATGCCTTCCGTCGTGACCCTTTTGGTCAGCAACGACGGTGAAACGTGGAGAGAAGTCAAAACGCTGACTTCCGCCGACGGCATACCCCAATCGGGTGCTTCGCAAACCTTCCGTTCCGGCACGCTCGAAACCGACTCTCCTTTCACTCATCTACGTTTTCGCTGTGACAAGAGCACGCGCCGAAACTATCTCTGTTTGGCCGAACTCAATGTCTATCGGGTGACCAAGAAAAAGCCCGTTCCCAAAGCTGCCGAGGTGAAATGGGGTACCGAGCCTTACGGTCGCCGTACCACCGTCAATGTCGTTTTTCCCTCGCAGGCAGCTACTCGTGTGCCGCGCATCGACATCACTCTGCACGACAACGTTACCTTGTTTGACGTGCATGCTTTCAAGGATATTTATCGCCGCGCCACGATCAAAATCGACGGTGTCGGCATGTGGCCGGATTTGGAGAGCGATGGTTTTATGAAAGGTCGTGGCAACAGCACTTGGGGAATGCTCAAAAAGCCCTATCGCATCAAGTTTGAAAAGAAGCAAAAACCTTTCGGGCTGACCAAAGGGAAGAGTTGGGTGCTGTTGGCCAATGCGCTCCCTGTCCGCTCCGAAGCCCACGGCGGACACGCACACCTCAATAACGCCATCGCCATGAAAGCCGCACAGCTCGTCGGCACCGTCTATCCCAACCACATCATTCCCGTCGATCTCTATGTCAATGAGGAATATGTCGGGGCATACAACTTCACCGAGCAAATCGGAATTTCCAACAACAGCGTAGATCTGTACAGCGACTCCACGAGTGTGCTTTTTGAATTGGATACTTACGATGGAACAAGTCTTTTCGACAGCAGTTTCACACTCCCCATCTCCTACAAAGATCCCGACCAGGAAGACTACGAGGAGGATTTCGGAGCGGAAGCCTATCAGAATTTCAAACAGGCGTCCGAGGCTCATTTCAACGATCTCACTTCCGCCATCAAGAGCAACCTCGGTTTTGAGGAAAAAATAGACATCCGTTCTTATGCCACCTATCTTTTTGTCAATGATCTCATCGGTAATCTCGAATTTCGACATCCCAAAAGCACTTTTGTGCATTGCACCAATGTGTTCGACAAAGATTCGGTTTGGTCTTTCGGTCCCATTTGGGACTGCGATTGGGCGTACGGCTACGAGAGAAATTACAATTTTGCCGTCAGCAGTCCCGAGTTTGACATCTTCGATGTTCATGGACCGAACAAGAGCGGAAAGACGTTTTTCAAAAGTATCTTCGACAATTCCGAAAAGGTGCGTGCTGCCTACTACAATGTTTGGTATCGTTTCATGAACTCCGGCGGACTCGATGCTCTCATCGCTTTCATTGACGACTATCGGGCGTTTGTCGCCCCCTCTTTGAAGGCCGACTATGTCTTGTGGTCGGAAAAAGACAACAACTACTTCTATAACGGAACGGACAACTACACCGCTTTGGGAGATCGCTTCAAATCGTGGTTGCGCCGTCGTGCCGAATACGTCTTTTCGCATCTCGAACCCTACCCCGTTGAAGACCCGACCGCCATAGACCGTGCCCCCATTGTCGATCCGCGCATCGATGCCGAAGCCGCTCGTGCCGAAGCATCCTCTCTTGCGCCGCGTCAGACAAAGGGTATCTACAATCTTTACGGAGTGCGTCTTAATGTGCCGCGCCGATCACTGCCGGCAGGGCTCTACATCATCGACGGACGAAAGGTGGTTGTCAGATAAACTCCCAATCGGAAAACCAACCCGAAAATTTGGAACACTCGAAACTTTGCCGTACATTTGCAGCAACATAACATACAAAGGCGTTGCCCGATCGTCGTGACGATGATCGGTGCAACACTTCCCTTAAAGGGTGGAGCGGGCGTATGGGCTGCGACAGCCGGCCGCCGACACCCCCGACATAACATCATAACATAACAACAATTTAAATTCTTATCATTATGGCTTACGTAATCAGCGAAGACTGCATTGCCTGCGGCACTTGCATCGACGAATGCCCCACTTCTTCCATTAGCGAGGGCGAAATCTACTCTATCGACTCAGAAACCTGCATCGACTGCGGTGCATGCTCCGATGTTTGCCCCACGGGCGTCATCTCTCCCCTTTGATTTTTAGAATTTATCAACCCATTCGACCGCGTCGGAGCCTTTGGCTTTCGGCGCGGTCGCTCTTTTTCTCCTTCTCGCACCCTTGTTTCGTTGCCGTAAGGCGGTTGCAAAAACGTGGAAGCGGCAAGATGAACACGTAGGTCTGTTTGATCGAAAAAAGCGGAAAGTTTTTTAGAGGCGCGGCGGTTTCGCCGTGTCTTTTCGCTTTCGGGAGGTGTAGTGATGTGGAAGTGTGACGCGTGTCGATACCGATCGGGGAATATGTCGTTGCGGTTCGTTCTCCGAAAAAAACTGTCGGTTGTCGCGATGAAGACGAACGCAGATTTCCATTCGTCGATGAAACCGCTGTTTTCTGCCGATTTTCCACCCTGTTTTTTTATTTTTGCCGTTTTGCTTCCGCTAAATCGGTTATCTGATTGATTTTCTGCGTGTTTCTTGCGAAGGCAAATGAAGGCAACGCTTTTTTTGAAATCGTAATTAATTGGAAGTCAGTATTTGTACGGTGAAGGCAAAATGCTCCTTTCCTTCCGCTTGCTTTCACCGACCATGGACAAAAAATGGGGTTTGAAGGCGCAGTGAAGGCAAAAAACAGCTCCAACCCTCTCATTTTCAAGTATAAGCAATCCTTCTTTTCGTTTTGCCTTCACTTGCCTTCACCTGAAAGTTATTGTAAATCAATTTGTTGATCGGTTTTGCGAAGGCAGCGGAAGCAAAAACATGATGAATAGGTAACGCGCGCGCGTACGCGCGAGAGAAAATTTGTGTTCATCCTCCCCCATGCGTCAGTCGTCTTCCGGTCTGATGTGGTTTTGTCTACCTCCGAGTTAGAATTTTCTACATCCAATGCAGAACTCACGCCGCAGGCTTCGGACGCCGGTTGATCGACCCGTGTTTTTTGAATCGAAATCTTGGGGAAATCATGCTCGGACTTGTCGATTGCAAGAAATGTAAATATCGCCTGCGATTTTGTTTTGTCGCAATGAAGTGTCAGTATGAGTTTGCAAATAGAGTTTCTCATTCTTAAAAAACGCGTTTTTCTGCCTGTTTTGTTTGTTTAGAAATATCAAAGCTGCTACCTTTGCATCAGTAAAAGGATATTAGCCCGGTATAAAGATTTAAGGATAACAACGCTGCCGAGTGCGGCAAAATAGGGTTAAAATGATTAAGGATAACAGACTGCCGTGAGGCAGACGTTAAAAGTGAAAGAAGGCTCGGACAAAGAGTCGAGCCGGAATGATTAACTCGTTTAACGAACGCTGATGTCAGCCGGAAGGAAGAGCGAAAGCCTCTTTCCCGACGGCGGCAAGCGTATCAAAAAACAAAACACATGAAAGAGAAAAAAACTATTGACGAACTGTTGTATCGCATTGCCCGATACCGTTCGATGGGCAACGGCACCATGTGCCAAATGCTCAACAGCCAACTTCGTGCAATCAGCGCACAAACGAAGTGAGACGAAGATTTTCCGAAACGCCGAATCTTACGGGAAGAAAGCGAATGTAGGAAAACTTCATGGTTTGACCATCAAACTTATTTGAAATAAACACCTTCGGGTGAAATGCTCTTGCAAGGAGTGTTTCACCCGATTTTTTGCATCCGTGGCGGAGTGTTTTGTTTTTTGCGTCGTAAATTTGTTTTTTATTGAAAAACGGTTGCGATATTGAAATTAAAATGTATTTTTGCGGTTGTAATTCACTCTTTATGGTTTTTGATTATGACTCTTACCATCAGCGACGTTTTTAATGAGGCTTGGGATCTCACCAAGCGACATGGTTTGACTTTTGCCGTGTTTTTCTTTTTGTTGGCTGTCCTTTTCAATGGATTGCTCTTGGGCACGATGCCCGGTGGGTATTGGCAGGCCGTTTTCGATAATGATGTGGCAGGCATCAGGAATTATTCCGATAGAGAATATTGGCCGAATATCGTTTTTTATGTTTTGCAACTTTTTGTGTATGTGGGAGTTGTTGTTGCTATGCTCAATTTGGCACGCGGCGGGAAAACCGGGCTGAGTTGGCGTTCTTACAAACTTCCGCTTTCCACCTATTTGAATTATATCGGCTATTCGCTTCTCTCGGCAATACTGGTGTTGGTCGGAATACTGTTTTTGATTATCCCCGGCATCTATCTCGCGGTGCGACTTGCTTTCGGATCAATTTATATTCTCGATCATCCCGATGCCGACATCAAAGAGGCTTTTCGTTTCTCGTGGAGAGCAACGGAAGGTAAGGAGTTTACTTTGTTGGGCTTGGGAATAGTTTCCGGCTTTGTCGCCGCGTTGGGTCTGTTGCTTTGCTGCATCGGTGTGTACTACACGATAGTCATTTCACAATTTGCTTTGGTCGTTACTTATTTGTGGCTTCTCGACAATAACTCTCTCAAATCGGAGAAAGTCTTCTATTCGTCTTATTCTCAGACTCAAACCACATCTCAATCCGCGGAAGCTCCGCGTCGGGAGGCCGCCGATCAGCCACAACCGGCCGAACAATCCGCTTCGCCGAAGGCAGAAGGCAATTCGGGATCTTCACATCAAAACGTTTCTTCCGGCTACGACCGAACCAAATATTGATGGACAATCGCAAGAAACGACATATTTTGCTCCCCGTTGCCGTACTGGTGGCGGGGAGTCTGTATTATTTGTACGACCCGGAATTGGGGGCGTGGTTTCCGCAGTGTCATCTTCGCACATGGACGGGATATTCCTGCCCAACGTGTGGAGCGCAGAGGGCGTTGCACGATTTGTTGCATGGACATGTTGCCGAGGCGGTTGCTCACAATTTGCTGCTGCCCGTGGCCGTGGTTTTGCTGTTGCTCTATGTCGGCAGCGGCCGTTGGGAACGGTTGGCTCCGTTGAGAAAGATGCTGCAATCGCGAGTGGCTTTGGTGCTTTATGGCGTTTGTGTGTTGCTTTGGTGGGTGCTGAGAAATATTTTGAGGATATAAAATATTTTGAAGCGATAAAAAAGAATACTCGAAAGATTTGGAGGCTGTTTATTTTTGCAGTACTTTTGTCGCTAAATCTTTAAATCTACGGTTATGAAACTACAAATAGAGAAACAACTTTTGCTGTGTTTATGCCTGTTCCTTTCTTCTTTGGGATGGGCGCAAAATGTGATTTTCCATGAAACTTTTGATACCTTCGACAAGGCGGGAGGGAACGACGGACAGTGGAAAGGAGTCAATGGTTCTTCGGTTACAAATAAAGATCTCTCCGGTTGGCATTTGGAAAAAGTATATTATGCCAATAGGTGTGTTAAAATGGGAACGGGAACAGCTGCCGGTTCCATAACAACGCCTGTCCTTAGTCAACTTAGCGGAAAGGCCACGCTTACCATCAAGGCCGGTGCTTGGGATGCGAAAACTGAAAATACCACGATTTCGGTTTCGCTCGAAGGAGGAGGAACAATCAACCCCTCTACTTTTACTTTGGAAAAAGGAAAGTTTAATAGCTATCAAGCCACCATTACGGGCGGAACTGCTGCAACGAAAATAAAGATCGCCGCCGGCACTGCAAAGAATAACCGCTTTTTTCTTGACGACATCAAGGTAGAAGGTGAAGGCGGTCAGCCCGATCCGCAGCCGCAACCGGAAACAAAGAGCGTGAACAGTATTGCCGAACTGCTCAAATTGACCGATAATACCCCCATTCGCCTCACCTTGTCGAAAGACAATCGCGGCAATATCCTCGAAGCCAAAGGCAAAGAAGAGGCTTATGTGAACGACGGTCAAGGAGCGGTGTGTATCAAGAATTTCCTCACCACCGACAGAGGTTGGCATCCCGTGACCGGCGGTCAGCTTGTGGGCGTCATCGAAGGAAAATTTACGAAACAAAACGGAGTTCCGACCATTGTCGGCAACACTGCTTCCGATGCAAACAAGTTTTTGTGTCTTGAATTCATGCGCAAGCCCGAAGCCGAAACGAAAGGACTTTCGGAGGTGTTGGACGACAAAAAACTACGTGCGCATTTGGTGAAAATTCATGGTGTGCAGATCAAGAAAGAGGGAGATGCCCTCTATGCCGAATCGAATGGCCGGAAAATTGAAATTCAAGAACATCTGCACGCGCTCAATCCGACATATTCGGAAAACGTTTATGCCGGCAGAACCTTTGATCTCGAAGCCGTGGTGAGCGCAAAGAGCGAAGATACCCCGGTGCTCTACTATGTTGCGGCCGAAGAAGTGAAGGTTGAACTCACCCTCGACGAAACCGCGGACAACACCACGCAGCTTGCGATGAACGAAGGCAGACTTGCCAATATCGTCGTGAAACGCACACTCATGCCCGACATGTGGAACACGATCTGTCTGCCGTTTAATATCGACCTTTCCGACACGGAACTCGGAGAAGCACAGCTGGCCAAGCTGAAAGGCTATGATGCCGCCACGAAAACGCTCAACTTCGAGTCTTGCACCACGATCGAGGCCGGTGTGCCGTATTTGATCTTCATGTCGAAAAAACTTGTGCAACTGGAAGTAGGAGGTGTCTATGTGCATAAAGCACTGCAACCTCAAACCGTGAACGACTTTGAATTCCACGGTATTTATGCTCCCAAGGATTTCTCGGCCGACGACAAAAATATTTATTTCTTGGGAAAAGGCAATAAAATTTATTCCCCCTCTCCCACCACCGAAGCTCTCCGTGCGTTCCGTGCTTATTTCCGCTACAATGGCAGCGCGGCGGCGATTTCACGCTTCACCGTCGACGGTCATTCTTACGACGTGACCGCTATCGGCGATCTCCTCATCGTGCCGAACGAACAAGGTGAAGATATTTATGACTTGTCGGGACGCAAAGCCGACGGTAATCGCATCGGACAGGGAGTGTACATCAAGAAAAAACAAAAACAGCTTTATTATTAAAAACATAACACCATGAAACGCTACATTGCTCCGACATTTCAATATACCGCTGTTCACCTCGAAGGCATCATTGCCGGTTCGACGGGAGAAAAACCACCTTCCCTCAAAATCTCATCAACCTTTGAGGAAACACCCGACATACTTTGGGGAGGTGAGGGCAATGCCGCCGAGGGTGTTTGATACGGAAATCTACTTTTTCGACTAAAACCATGAATATTCATTTTCCCATGAAAAGATTCATTTTTATGTTTGTCGGTGTGATGACCGCATTGGTCATCGGCGCACAAACCAAAAACACCTCCAACGACAAGGATATTGAGGTGTATGATAGTAAAACACAAGCCGTGCTCCGCACCTACAAAGCCGGAACTTACGACTTTGTCGTTACTTTGGAGGGCTATGGTCTGAAAGTCTATGTCAAGAGTAAAGACTCCGAAGACTTCTTCGATGCGGCATATCGTGTGGTGTCGCAGACGGATCCCAACCCCGATCCCGATCCTCATGATCAAGTCAATAAAAACAAAAACACCAATCTTGTCGGCAATAGACAATATGCGTGGCGATTGGAATATCCCAAACTCAGAGAAGGGACTGAAAATATTATCTCCGTGCATAAAGCCCAAGATGTTGAAGACATCACGCTGAGTTTGGAGTGGGATACGAACAAAAAGGCTCAGCGTTGGTCATGCTTCCAATTTCATGGAGGAACTCCTAATAATAATGTGGAACGAAAGAATGACTTTCGCCAAGATCCCAATATCCCTTCTCACCTTCAACCCACCCATAAAGATTATGCCTCTACCGGATATGACCGTGGACACATGTGTGCTTCCGAAGACAGACAAACCACTCAGGAGCATAATTCGCAAACATTTTTCATGACCAACATGCATCCGCAGTTGCATAGCCACAATGGTGGAATTTGGAAGCGTTTAGAGGAGCTTGTTCAAAAATGGGGGTATAATCGTTCGTTTTGCGACACGCTCTATGCCGTGAAAGCCGGCACGATTGACAAAGAGACTGATCTTTTGGGATATATGCAGGCTGCCAAAAGTAATATGAAATTGCCCATCCCCAAATACTTCTACATGGCTATTCTTTCCTTCAAGAAAGGCCAAGATGGAAAAGGACAATATCAAGCTATCGGTTTTTGGACAGTGCATGATGGCGTAAATTATAAGAAGGTTAAACTGAATACTTTGGCTTGCTCTATCAAAGAATTGGAAGCCAAAACCGGCATTGATTTCTTCTGCAACCTGCCCGACGATATTGAGAAGATGGTTGAAGAAGCGTATGATCCGGATCAATGGAATTGGTAATGACCGGTATTTGAACACCGATTGTTTGCCATTCAAAGAAAACACCGCCGCTTTCTCTGTGTTGAGGAAGCGGCGGTGTTTTTTGCAAATAAACGGTCATCAAGTCAAATTACGCCTTGTGCCATCATCGCCTTGGCCACTTTCATGAAACCGGCGATATTCGCTCCTTTCACGTAATTGACATAGCCGTCGGGATCTGTGCCATATTTCACGCACGCCCCGTGAATATTCTCCATGATTTCGTGCAGGCGGCGATCTACTTCTTCGGCCGACCATGATAAGCGTCCGGAGTTCTGACTCATTTCGAGCCCCGAAACCGAGACGCCGCCGGCATTGGCCGCTTTGCCCGGAGCATAGAGGATTTTAGCATCGTGGAACACGCGAACAGCCTCCGGAGTAGAAGGCATGTTCGCTCCTTCGCTCACAGCAATACATCCGTTGGCCACCAACATCTGCGCATGCTCGCCGTTGAGTTCGTTCTGTGTGGCGGAGGGTAGTGCAATGTCGGCCTTGATGCCCCAAGGCTTTTGCCCTTCGTAGTATTGCGCCGAAGGATATTGTTCCACGTACTCGCGGATGCGACCGCGATATACATTTTTAAGTTCCATGACGTAGTCCAACTTCTCGCGATCAATGCCGTCGGGATCGTAGACAAAACCGTCCGAATCGGAAAGCGTCAAAACTTTTCCTCCCAATTTCAGCACTTTTTCGGCAGTATATTGTGCCACGTTGCCCGATCCGGAAATCAAAACAGATTTGCCTTTCAGGTCGAGTCCGCGTGTTTTGAGCATTTCCATGAGGAAGTATACGTTGCCGTAGCCTGTGGCTTCGGGGCGGATGAGGCTTCCGCCAAATTCCAATCCTTTTCCGGTCAAGACGCCCGTAAACTCACGCGTGTATTTTTTGTAGGCTCCGAACATATAGCCCACTTCTCGTCCGCCCACTCCGATGTCGCCTGCCGGCACGTCGCAATCCGCTCCTATGTTGCGATGGAGTTCGAGCATGAAAGCCTGACAGAAGCGCATCACTTCTGCCGCGCTTTTGCCGCGAGGCGAGAAGTCCGATCCGCCTTTGGCTCCGCCCATTGGCAACGTGGTGAGGGCATTCTTGAAAACTTGCTCAAAGGCCAAGAATTTCAAGATGCCGACATTGACCGATGCGTGAAAACGCAACCCACCCTTGTAGGGACCGATGGCGTTGTTGTGTTGCACGCGATACCCCATGTTTGTATGAACGTTGCCTTTGTCGTCCGTCCATGTCACGCGGAAAGTGTAAATGCGTTCGGGGACGCACAACCGTTCGATAAGATTGGCTTTTTCAAACTCCGGATGTTTGTTGTACTCCTCTTCGATGGTGGCGAGCACTTCTTCCACGGCCTGATGATATTCGGGCTCGTTGGGAAATCTACGTTTCAGGTCTTCGAGAACTTGGACTGCGTTCATAACGTTCGGTTGTGTTATTTTGCCAGATTATAAATGATTTTTATTTCCTTTCGTTTGCGAATATAGGCATATTGATTGACATTTGCAATTTGTTGTTTCAAAAAAGTAAGAAATAAAACCACTTTTTTTCTGTTGAAGCGAAAAAAATGCCGTTTTGCTTAGTCGGATTATAAAAGTAAATGCTTATCTTTGCTTCGAAAGCATGAACGAAAAACGACACGGATTTCATGAGGCTTTTCAACGCCGTTTTCGGTGGTTTCCGCCTTTTCCTTTCGATGTCTTTCTTGCGTTTCGGAACTCTGTTTTTTGATGCTATCATTTATTCATTTCTAAATACAAATTCCAATGGCATTTTTAACTGACGAAAAACTCGTTATCGTAGGTGCAGCCGGCATGATCGGCTCCAACATGGTACAAAGCGCCCTCATGATGGGGCTGACCTCCAACATCTGTCTTTACGACGTTTTCTCTCCCGAAGGAGTGGCCGAAGAGATGCGTCAATGCGGATTTAACGATGCCAACATCACCGCCACCACCGACGTGGCCGAAGCCTTCAAAGGCGCGAAATACATCATCTCTTCCGGCGGAGCTCCTCGCAAAGAGGGCATGACGCGCGAAGATCTTCTTGCCGGCAACTGCAAAATCGCCGAAGAACTCGGTAAGAATATCAAAACCTACTGCCCCGACGTCAAGCATGTGGTGATCATCTTCAACCCTGCCGATCTCACCGGTCTTGTAACGCTGCTCTATTCCGGTCTTAAACCCGGCCAAGTGACCACTCTCGCCGGTCTCGACTCCACTCGTTTGCAAAGTGCCCTCGCCAAGAAGTTCGGTGTGATGCAAAACCAAGTCAAGGGTTGCACCACCTACGGCGGTCACGGCGAACAAATGGCAGTGTTCGGCAGTGCAGTGGAAGTTGCCGGTCGCAAACTCACCGACATCATCGGCACTCCCGAATTCCCGACAGAAGAATGGGAAGCCATGAAGAAAGCCGTTACCCAAGGCGGTGCCGCCATTATTAAGCTCCGCGGTCGTTCTTCCTTCCAAAGCCCCTCTTATCTCTCGGTCGAAATGATTCGTGCCGTCATGGGGGGAGCACCTTTCAACTATCCTGCCGGAACTTATGTGAAAAACGAAAAGTATGCTCACATCATGATGGCCATGGATACTACGCTCGATGCCAACGGTTGCTCCTATAAGATGCCCGTCGGAACACCCGAGGAAGTTGCAGCCCTCGATGCCAGCTATGAGCACCTTTGCAAGATGCGCGACGAGCTCGTGACGCTCAACATCGTTCCCCCCGTGTCGGAATGGAGCAGCATCAACCCCAACCTCTGATCCGTCTGTCCTCATACGACTAAGACCGCTTACGAAGAATAGTCGTGTCATCTCCTTTTGATGCGCCTTTCTCCGATGTCTGTCAGACATCGGAGAAAGCCAAAACGCAGCCGCACAACGCTCTCTGAGAGCCGTGCGGCTGCAATTCTTTTGTGCTCGTTTACCGGTTGAAGGGCATACTCTTTGTATTGTTGAGATGCTACCTTCCTTTTGTCGGGCGCAGTCTTCTTTGTGAGGTACACGCTCATTCCTTCATCAGGCGTACGCTCTTTAATAGCTCCTTAACGAGAGATGCGCCCCTTGTTTGATGAGGCGCATCTCCTATTGTCGAAGTTTTCTTTTCGGTTTATTTCATCGGGCAGGTCGGTTGGATTTGTTGAAAGAAATCGTTCCCTTTGTTGTCCACGAGGATAAAGGCAGGGAAGTTTTCCACTTCGATTTTCCAAATCGCCTCCATGCCGAGTTCGGGATATTCCACGCACTCTATGCCCTTGATGTTGTTTTGCGCCAAGATGGCGGCAGGGCCTCCGATGGAGCCGAGATAGAAGCCGCCGTATTTTCGGCAGGCATCCGTCACCTGCTGCGAGCGGTTGCCTTTCGCCAGCATGATCATCGCTCCGCCTTTCGATTGAAAATAGTCCACATAGCTGTCCATGCGTCCTGCCGTGGTCGGTCCCATTGATCCGCAGGCCATTCCGGCCGGTGTTTTTGCGGGGCCGGCGTAGTAGATCGGGTGATTTTTCAGATATTCGGGCATCGGCTCTCCGGCATCCAGCCGCTCTTTGATTTTGGCGTGTGCAATGTCGCGTCCCACGATGATGGTTCCGTTTAGCGAGAGGCGTGTCGCCACGGGATATTTGTCGAGTTCTTTGAGAATTTCGGGCATCGGTCGGTTGAGGTCGATTTGCACGGCGTCGCCCTCTCCGGCTTGTCGGAGATGTTCGGGTATGAGCGACGTGGGGTTGTCGTCCATTTTTTCGATCCAGATGCCGTCTTTGTTGATTTTGCACTTGATGTTGCGGTCGGCCGAGCAGCTCACGCCCAATCCCACGGGGCACGATGCGCCGTGGCGCGGCAGACGGACAACGCGGATGTCGTGGGCGAAATACTTTCCGCCAAACTGCGCTCCCAGTCCGATTTTGTAGCACTCTTGCAGCAACTGCTCTTCCAGTTCCACGTCGCGGAAAGCACGTCCCGTTTCGTCGCCCGTTGTCGGGAGTTCGTCGTAGTAGTGTGTTGAGGCGAGTTTCACGGTGAGGAGGTTCTTCTCCGCACTCGTTCCGCCGATCACGATGGCGATGTGATAGGGCGGACAGGCCGCCGTGCCGAGTGTTTTCATTTTTCCCACGAGGAAAGGCACGAGCGTTGCCGGGTTGAGAATGGCTTTCGTTTCTTGGTAGAGATACGTCTTATTGGCCGATCCTCCGCCTTTTGTCACGCAGAGAAAGCGGTATTCGTCGCCGTGTGTGGCTTCGATGTCGATTTGCGCCGGTAGGTTGCATCGGGTGTTCACCTCGTCATACATGTTGAGCGGTGCGTTTTGTGAATAGCGCAAGTTCTCTTCCGTATAGGTTTTGTAGACGCCGAGCGCAATGGCCTCTTCGTCTTCAAATCCCGTCCACACGCGTTGTCCTTTTTCGGCGTGTACGATGGCCGTTCCCGTGTCTTGGCAGATGGGCAGTTGTCCTTTGGCCGACACCTCGGCGTTGCGCAAGAAGGTCAGCGCCACATATCGGTCGTTGTCGGAGGCTTCGGGGTCGCTGAGGATTTTGGCCACCTGTTCGTTGTGGCTGCGTCGCAGCAGAAACGACACGTCGCGAAAGGCCTGGTTGATCATCTTCGTGATGCCCTCCGCTTCGATTTTGAGAATGGGTTGTCCCTCAAACTCGCTCACGCTGACATAGTCTTTCGTGAGGAGGTAATACTCGGTTTTGTCTTCTCCGAGTTGAAACATGGGAGCATACTTAAATTCGGGAATTTGTGCCATATTGTTTTCAGATTGTTATATGTATGTCGAAATATGTCGTCGGTTGTTCGTGGCGGTTGCGCCGGTGGTGTTGCTTTATTCTTGTGCGGTTTTGTAGTGCAATGTCCGTTTCACCCACGCTTTCACGGGTTTTCCGCCTTTGGTGGCCGGTCGAAACGTTTGTTTTCTGATCAGTCCTCTTGCCGCCCCCATGGCTTCGGGGTCTTTGCAGTCGGTCACTTGAATGGCGGTCGGTGTGCCGTCGGCATTGACAAGGAATCTCACCGTGAGCGAATGCTCGGTTGCCGGTTTTCCGTCGGTGGCGTAGGGTTCGAATCGAAGGGGTGCCGTTGCTGCCGCTTGTCCGTCGAGGGTGGGCGGCGTGTCGTAGTTTTCGGCCACCGCGCCGTAGAGTTGCGAAAGGTCTTCCGCCCGTTCGAGCAGCGATGCCCACTTTGCACCTTTCGCCGGCTGTGTGGCGGCGTTGGCTTTTTTTACTAATTCGTCCACGTATTTGCGTTCCTCCGGAACGTAATACACCTCTCCCAGTGCCGTTTCATAAAATCCTTCGAGGAAGTCGGGTGTTTCCGCACCCAGATCGCCCACCATTTTTCCCACAAACATATCGCCGTTCGGATACACATGTGCGGAGATGCCGAGCGTGTCGATCACGTTTTTTGTCTGCACGATTCTTCCTCCCTGTCCGCCCCGGCGTTTCACGTCGCGCTGCGTGGCACAGCCCATGTAGCACAAGCGGCCTTTCACCACTTTCACCACGCGGTTCACCGCCGCCGTGTCAAAAGGCGTCACCGTGCCGTCGGGCGCAATGCGGATGCCGTCGATCGGTTTCACCCCTCTTTTCCAGTCGCCGGCCACGTAGCCCACCACCACCGTGCCGTCTTTCTCCACATAGCGTGAGAGGTGGAGCGAGTCGAAGTGCATGCCCACCTCCGGGTCAAACACGTTGTCGCCTTGCGGATATTCATGTTCGTTGCCCAGCATTCGGCCTTCAAATCGGGCAATGTCGCCCTCGGCAATGTCAAACACGACGTAGTTTCGGGGCAACTCCTTTCGGGGAGCAATGCGATAGGTGTATGCCCCGTTCGTTCGGGGCTTGTCGTTGCTCTCGCAAGCGGCAAAGGCAGTCGCGAGTGTTGCGACCAAAAAGCACACAAAAATGTTTTTTGTCATATCGTTCTTTTGTTCTTCGGCGTGAGGGCGAGCCGACCGCCTCATTTTGAGCACAAAGGTAAGTAATTCATGGCAAACGCCCACCTTTTTTCGACTAAAAAACAAGAAACGCTCCACATTCCGCCCCTTGCCCTCCCGCCCCGCCCTGTCAGTCCTTCTCTTTCTCCACCACCCGATAGCAGTTGCCGCGGTGTTGATGCACGGTCCGCAACCCCATGCTGCGCAGCGTTCTGCCAAATCGGGACGCATTCATGCCGCGCAGTGCGGCGGGATAGGCGCGTTGCAGTTTCACGAAAATCTCCGTCGCCGTGAGCAGCCTCACTCGTTCGCCCGATTGGGGCAGCCGGAAATGTTCCCAAAACACTTCTGTCGCCGGCGACGGCACGCGAAACTTTGCGTTGTGCATCTGCAATCTCGTTTCCTGTTCATGCGTCAGATAGGTCGGCTCTCCCCGCACCACCTCGTCGCGAAGTTGTGCAAAGAGTTGCGCGTGGTCAATGGGCGTGCAATCGACGGGCTTCGAGATCTCGATGCAGAGAAAGCGGCGCGATCCCGTCAGGTCGGTCAGCAATTCGCGCTCGT
This sequence comes from Alloprevotella sp. OH1205_COT-284, assembly GCF_003859795.1. Classification (GTDB taxonomy): domain Bacteria; phylum Bacteroidota; class Bacteroidia; order Bacteroidales; family Bacteroidaceae; genus Alloprevotella. The sequence goes on from NZ_RQYI01000008.1 coordinate 76,252, forward strand.
TGCTCGTTGCAATAAACGATGCCGTTCGCGAAAGCGAGAGCAACTGTTGCCGGTAGGCACGGCGGCGACAGATGCGCGAGAGTTGCAGCAGGTTTTTGAGCGTGGCGTTTTGCCGTGGGGTATAGCGGTCGAACTCGTCGAGGTTGATCAGTCCGAGTTTGGCCAGTTGCAGTTCCACGTTCCCTACGGCCGTGAGGTTGGGGTGGTCGGTGTAGTAGTCGGCCAGTTCGGGCGGCATGAGCATTCGGCAGAAAGTGCTTTTGCGCATGCCCTGTTCGCGGCTCACCAGCAGCGGCACGAGCGCATTGGCCGCCACGAGCTGCCGACCCATCCACTGCGCGGCCATGGCGCGCAACCACACGCCGAAACCCTCGCGCCAAACGCCTCCGCGGGCAATGCGGAGCGACAGCTCCTCCACCCGATCCCGGCCGTCCCATTCGGGCAGCCGCTCCATGTAGTCGGTCAGCGGATGATAGGCCGGCAACCGGTCGGAGTGCAGCAGCCGCTCCATGTCCATGCTCCACACCCCGATCCCCTTGTCCACCGCTTCTATCGTGAGCGAGTTGAAGTTTCGTCGGTCTATGCTCTCAAACGGTTCGTCGCTTCCTGCGCGGCGAAATTCCGGAGATTCGGTGAGGAGATTGAAGCGCAGTTCGTAGTGCTTTTCGAGATGTCTGAGCAGCCGTCCGTGCAGATCGGTGTGCTTTTGAGGGCGAGCGGCCGCCGTCCCGTTTTCCGAAGGCTGTTCGCCCGTCTGCCCGCTCTTTTCAAGGCTTTTTTCGTTCTTTTCCGCGCCGTTTTTTTCAATCGAAAACGACAAAAGCCTTTGCAAACGCATGCCCATATCCGGCAACCATGCCATGAGTCGAAACACACAAAAATAAAGTAGTCGATACATCGGTAAGTGTTGAAAAGTTAAACAATAGTTTTTCGTAGGTCGTCGATTGCTTTTTGAGGCATCATCTTTGCTATTCTTTTCCGCCATGCTGCCGTTGGCTGTCGGTCGTGCCGCCGCCACACTCCTTCTGCCTGCCGACGAAAAACAAAAGCAAATCCAATATCCGTGTCTTCTCAATGTCTACATGAAAACAAGCAATTAAAACCGTAAACTCAATATCGGCTCCGCTCCCTTTCGTGTATCGGAAGCGGTGCCTCTGTCTATATAGGTAAAATTTTACCCTCAAATCGGACAGCTGATCCTTGTTTTTATGATAAAATAATGTTTTTTATCAATCAACTCCCTGCCTCGCTCCTTCTTCAAGTCGTTGTCAAAATGAAAGCCGCCCTTTTCCCCTCCGCATTCGGAAACCTTTGCAAACCTCTCAAAACAAACCGGTTGAAAGATGTCGTTATCTGATCGTCCAATGCGATGTTTGGCTGAATGTGCAGCGTTGCGGCGGTTTTATCCGAACCATATTCCCGAAAATAAGCAGTTCGATTTGTTTGCCCCGATTTTCCTCTCGCAAAATCCCCGGTTCGTCGGTGTCATATATCTTTACCCTGCACCGCCTCGGTTTTGTTTTCCTCTCGGTTCGGCTCTCCTCCCTAAGAGGTAGACAAATCTACTCGGCACTTCGTCGCGCCGCCCTCCCATGTAGTGACGCCTCGACGCGCCGCCGTTTTTCAGAAAAAGAAACCGCCTTCGCGCACGCGCGCATACCCTTGTCATTACATTTTGCTTTCACTGCCTTCGCATTTGTTTGCAAAATGCTGAATTTCATCTGCTTATGAGCGAAGGCAAGTGAAGGCAAAACAAAAGCCGGGACTGCAACCCCTTGAAAGTCTTCGGTTTATGACGATTTTTTGCTTTCACCACCTCGAAAATGGCCTTTCAAACCGCCGTTGTGGCGGAGGCAGGTGAAAGGAACGGGGTGTTTTGCCTTCACCGTTAAGTCTTGATTTCCAGTGTGCTGTGATTTTCGATTTTGCTTTGCCTTCACTTGCCTTCGCAAGGAATATGCAGAAAATCAATGGGATAGGTGGTTTTGCGAAGGCAAAACGGCAAAAACAAAAAAACGGGGTGGAAAATGCCTTTCTGCCCCCTCTTTTTCACCATGATGACAGATGACAGAAAAGATACGGCCCAACCGGCAAGCCTTCGGCGTTCCTCTTCAAGTGGGCAGAAGAGCAAAACTTTCCGTCCGCCCTTGTTGTTGTCCTGTTGTGGGGTGTTGAAACGGCGTTGCCGCTTCCGGCTGTGTATATATCGTCTTGCGCGGCCTCAAATCGGTCTATCGGCTTCTTCCTTCAAGTTTGTCGGACGGCGTAAAAAAAACTTTTTAATATTCATTGTGGTTAATTGCGAAATAGTTATATTTGCACCTATTGATCGTGCGAATGTGTGCCCCCCTCTTTTTTCGCACTCTTTGCCGCCGTTGCAACAAACGATCGGTGGGGATGACTTTCGGAGGGGGAAGGCTGTTCGTCGTGGCTTATCGAAAAATAGTAGTATTCAACAACTAATACCTGCAATGATGATAGACAAATATCTCGTTCAAACTTGGGGCAATAAAATGTTTGAAAAAGAAATTGCCAAAATCGTTTCTCGACATGCAACTCTTGCGGCCTTTGTCGCCTTTCTTCCGATGTTGGGCTTTGAATTGCTGCTTTATATCGGGGTGCTTTGGCACATGTATTCTGCCCTGTGTAAAAAAGCCGATACTCAACTTCATTTTGGAAATATCATAGTTGGCTTTGTGGTGAATATCGTCGTAGCCATCATTGTTGATCTTGCTTTTTCATTCATTCCCATATTCGGATGGCTGACTTCCGGAGCCATTATTTATATTCAGTTTTATCTCTCCGGAAAAGGATATATCGAAACATTGAGGTCTGAATCGACATCGGCATAAATCAAGTGTTTTCCCTATTTTCTTTTCGTACTCCCCTTTTTTGTTTCGATGATCGCAACAAGAGAGGGGGAGTTTTTGAAGGAAATTGAGAAGCGTTTTGATAAACTCGCGATAAAATATTACTTGTATGTTCGTTTTTAGTGCTCAATATTGTCATAATTGGAATTAAAGTGGTATCTTCGCATCAACAAGTATTATATTTATACTTCTGTAAATATCATGAGCAAGCTTTTTGAAGACATATTAAGCTTTCTCTCTTCTGCAACTTCAGAGCAATTGGAAGAAAATCTGACACAATAATCCCCGGAGAACGGTATAAATTGTAGGCAATAGCCTCCAAAGTGTGTTGCATATGCATCTTGCTCAAATCTACATAATGGGCAGTTCCGCCACTAAACCAACGCTTGATAAAGCCAAAAGTACGTTCGACTACATAACGAGAACTGCTGATCAGACGATTAAGGGTTTTCTCGGGGAATTCAAAGGTTTATCCTTTTGGGCACGATGCATAAGCCCCGATCTGAGTTTTCGCCCCTTCAAATAAGCCTCATTCTCTGCCGAACGATAACCTTTATCTGTCAATACAAGCGTATCTTGCGGTAAATCGAGCTTATCCAAAGAGCTGTTCAAATTCTTGATGTCGCTTTGGTTGGCCGGTGTGGTGACTTCGGCCAAAATCAAACCGTTTTCATCCGTGGCCGTATGACGTTTGCAGCCGTAATGAGATTGTCCGCCTTTCTTCAACCAACGCGCCTCCCCATCGACGTTCGAATGTGTACATTCTTCAAAATGGGCGGCCTCAGCCTCTTTATAGCCCACCTCTTCATTGCGGTCATCCACCATCGTATGGCTCTTGCGACCACGAGGGCGACGAGGGCTGTCGGTCACACTCGCATCAACAATACCCCCTCGACTTGATTATCACCCCTGCTGCCTCCAATTGACGATTGACTTCAAACAAGAGTTGATCATTAAGACCACCCGAAACCAAGGCATTGCGGAAGCGGCATATCGTGGTGCTGTCGGGAACGCTGTCCTCCAAAGACAATCCCAAAAACCGCATGAAAGAAAGGCGG
>NZ_RQYI01000071.1 GCF_003859795.1 Alloprevotella sp. OH1205_COT-284
GGTCGGCCTAGGGTAAAACCGGTGATTGGGGCTAAGTCGTAACAAGGTAGCCGTACCGGAAGGTGCGGCTGGAACACCTCCTTTCTGGAATCTCGGTTCATTTCCCTTGTATTTTTGTATGGGTTTTGATTTGGTATATAGGTCTGATTGCCATTTGGTGATTGGTTCTTGTATCTTCTCTTCAAGATGTTATCGTAATGATATATAACGAGAAAGGTGAAGCCGCTCTTCTCCCTTGGTTGAAGGTGAGGTTTGCTATTTCTGCCAGTCCTATAGCTCAGTTGGTTAGAGCGCCACACTGATAATGTGGAGGTCGGCAGTTCAAATCTGCCTGGGACTACTCTTTGATTGGGGGATTAGCTCAGCTGGCTAGAGCACCTGCTTTGCAAGCAGGGGGTCAACGGTTCGAATCCGTTATTCTCCACTCTTACTGCTCATCTGCTTTGATATAGAAGAGCATACGATCTTTGACATATTGAACACGCAACAAATCTGTTGATG
>NZ_RQYI01000072.1 GCF_003859795.1 Alloprevotella sp. OH1205_COT-284
CACTCAGGCACACTATTGGATCGAACTGTTTGAAGCCAAAGACGGTTTGGGAAGCCAACGAGGAAGTAAACACATCAGTGCCGAAGAAACTCAAAACGCAGCCATCCACACATTCTCTTGCGACGGATTGGGCAAAGGCACTTATTATGTGCAGTTGTATATGCAACAAAAGTTTGGAGGATATACCTTAAACTACAAACACGTTCCTCCCTCACTAGCCAATGACCCGGAATCCAACGATAAGCCCGAAACGGCCTCAGTGCTCAACAGCGGACGACAGGTGACGGGAAGATTGGGGTATAGCTATCATAACTACACTGACCAATACGATTACTACAAAATCGTACTCGAAGACGACGGAAAAGTAGAGTTTGCATGGAGCTTGCCCGCCACTCAGGCACACTATTGGATCGAACTGTTTGAAGCCAAAGACGGTTTGGGAAGCCAACGAGGAAGTAAACACATCAGTGCCG
>NZ_RQYI01000073.1 GCF_003859795.1 Alloprevotella sp. OH1205_COT-284
CCGCCTTTCTTTCATGCGGTTTTTGGGATTGTCTTTGGAGGACAGCGTTCCCGACAGCACCACGATATGCCGCTTCCGCAATGCCTTGGTACTTGGTGGTCTTAACGACCAACTCTTGTTTGAAGTCAATCGTCAATTGGAGGCAGCAGGGGTGATAATCAAGTCGGGGGTTATTGTAGATGCGAGTGTGACCGACAGCCCTCGTCGCCCTCGTGGGAGCTATACGATGGTGGATGACCGCAATGAAGAGGTAGGCTATAAAGAGGCTGAGGCTGCTCATTTTGAAGAATGTACACATTCGAACATCGACGGGGAGGCGCGTTGGTTGAAGAAAGGCGGACAATCTCATTACGGCTACAAACGTCATACGGCCACGGATGAAAACGGTTTGATTTTGGCCGAAGTCACCACACCGGCCAACCAAAGCGACATCCTTTGGATAAGCTCGATTTGCCGCAAGATACGCTTGTATTGGCAGATAAAGGTTATCGTTCGGCCGAGAATGAGGCTTATTTGAAGGCTCGAAAACTCAGATCGGGTCTTATGCATCGTGCCCAAAAGGATAAACCTTTGACTTCCTCCGAGAAAACCCTTAATCGTCTGATCAGCAGTTCTCGTTATGTAGTCGAACGTACTTTTGGCTCTATCAAGCGTTGGTTTAGTGGCGGAACAGCCCGTTATGTAGGTTTGAGCAAGATGCATATGCAACACACTTTGGAGGCTATTGCCTACAATTTATACCGTTCTCCGGGGATTATGTTCTCCGGGGATTATTGTGTCCAATTCTCTCCAATAAGGGGAAAAATGGGGCATCAAAACGCCCTTTTAGGAGTAGAAACGTCAAAATCACGGGATTTTCCAAACAAAATTGTCCAATCCGAGAAAAAGAACGGATTGGACAATTTTATAAG
>NZ_RQYI01000074.1 GCF_003859795.1 Alloprevotella sp. OH1205_COT-284
ATCTCATTACGGCTACAAACGTCATACGGCCACGGATGAAAACGGTTTGATTTTGGCCGAAGTCACCACACCGGCCAACCAAAGCGACATCAAGAATTTGAACACTCCTTTGGATAAGCTCGATTTACCGCAAGATACGCTTGTATTGGCAGATAAAGGTTATCGTTCGGCAGAGAATGAGGCTTATTTGAAAGGGCGAAAACTCAGATCGGGTCTTATGCATCGTGCCCAAAAGGATAAACCTTTGACTTCTTCCGAGAAAACCCTTAATCGTCTGATCAGCAGTTCTCGTTATGTAGTCGAACGTACTTTTGGATCCATCAAGCGTTGGTTTAGTGGCGAAACAGCCCGTTATGTAGGTTTGAGCAAGATGCATATGCAACACACTTTGGAGGCTATTGCCTACAATTTATACCGTTCTCCGGGGATTAT
>NZ_RQYI01000075.1 GCF_003859795.1 Alloprevotella sp. OH1205_COT-284
AATTAGAGATGTTTTTCAAGCAATCAAACAGAGGGGCTCTTGTCGATGAGTTGAGAGAAGCCGCCTCTATGGATATAGGGAAAAAGAAAACCTCCAATCGGACAGATGAAAAACAAAAATGCGGAAAGCAAGGTGTGTTTTAACACTTGAAGTGGTCGAACTTTTTATTTTGTCAAGTTCACATGAAGCAGGGCAACAAGTAGAAGTTGGGGAAGAGGAGTTTTTACAACAAGCATAACGAGAAAAACATTCCGGCTAAGAGGTAGAATTTCTTAACTCAGAGGAAGGAGAAAATACAAAAGGAGTAGGAAGAGCCGAAGGAGCGTCGGAAGGGGATTTGTGTAGAAAGCATTGTTGCACATATATACACAGATGTTTGCGTTGAGTGTCTACACTGTCTACATTCGACGATCA
>NZ_RQYI01000076.1 GCF_003859795.1 Alloprevotella sp. OH1205_COT-284
AATTAGAGATGTTTTTCAAGCAATCAAACAGAGGGGCTCTTGTCGATGAGTTGAGAGAAGCCGCCTCTATGGATATAGGGAAAAAGAAAATCTCCAATCGGACAGATGAAAAACAAAAATGCGGAAAGCAAGGCGTATTTTAACACTTGAAATGGCCGAGCTTTTCATTTTGTCAAGTTCACATGAAGCAGGGCAGCAAGTAGCAGTTGGAGAAGAAGAGTTTTTGCAACAAGCATAACGAGAAAAACATTCCGGCTAAGAGGTAGAATTTCTTAACTCAGAGGAAGGAGAAAATACCAAAGGAGCAGGAAGAGCCGGAGGAGTGTCGGAAGGGGATTTGTGTAGAAAGCATTGTTGCACATATATACACAGATGTTTGCGTTGAGTGTCTACACTGTCTACATTCGACGATCA
>NZ_RQYI01000077.1 GCF_003859795.1 Alloprevotella sp. OH1205_COT-284
GACTGCCGATAGAGGCAATCGCTCCGCAGGATTGATTAAATTCCCAGACCTGAGTCCTCGTCCTCATTAGGTTTTGGTACAGAGGGCTTCGTGCCTTTCTTGGGTTTGGCCGTCGTTTGTTCGTAGCTCACATCGGTAAGTGTAAAGTATTTCTTCGATGGGCTGAGACGTACAACTGGTTTTTCGATATGCTTCTGCACATTAAAAACCTCGCCTTTAGGGACGGATTTACTCTTGAATGAAGGTTTGAGCGTACCCAAATCTCCAAACTCTACAATGTCGCCATTTGCTACGATGTCTCTGGCAATCTCGGTGGCGTAGTTCAATACGGCTTCCACTTCCTGACGGTTGAATGTGGTCGATTTCGCCACACGCTCACAAAAATTGCG
>NZ_RQYI01000078.1 GCF_003859795.1 Alloprevotella sp. OH1205_COT-284
GCCACCGGGAACATCACCGTCATTGACGCGACGAGTCACTTCGATGCGGAGGAATTTGTAGGCTTTGCTCAACTTGGCGTAAGCCGTTCCGGCTGCATTGGCTTTCTTGCTGCCATCTTTCCAAGTCACTTCGTAGGGGTATTTGAAAGTGGCAACGGTCACAGAGTCCCAAGAGGTTTTCCAGGCATTGAAGTCGGTGGTGGCACCTTCGCCTTCTCCGTCTTTTTTGTTTAATTCAAGGTGGCTTTCGTCATTGCTACCCCAAATAGTTATGAGGCGGGGGCTACCGTTGTTGTTGTTGCCATCGCGCTTCACCCACTTGAAGAAGAGATCGGTTTCGGGATTGTCGAGTTTGATTTGGAGATAGTGTCCTCCTTTCC
>NZ_RQYI01000079.1 GCF_003859795.1 Alloprevotella sp. OH1205_COT-284
TAAACATGAGCAGATTATCGGCACAAGCACAAAAACGGTCGGGGTGGACACGCTTGACGGTATCTTTATGCCTTCAAGCAATATCCCTACAGAGTGGACTTTCGTTCCCAAACGACAGTATGAAAACATCACATTGACTTTCAACAAGGATTGGATAGAGGAAATGGATACGGCTCACGAAACCGACATCGGTCGGCTGCTCCAGTCGGACAAGTCTTTTTATCTCTTCGAGACTATCACACCTGCGATGCAACGAGTATTGGATGACATCAAGGCGACAGCCAAAAGCGATGCGTCTTTCTCTCCCCTCCATCTGCACGGAAAGGCAATAGAGTTGCTGACAATATTCCTTGAAAAACTCGAAAAGCGTTCGGAAGTAA
>NZ_RQYI01000080.1 GCF_003859795.1 Alloprevotella sp. OH1205_COT-284
GCCACCGGGAACATCACCGTCATTGACGCGACGAGTCACTTCGATGCGGAGGAATTTGTAGGCTTTGCTCAACTTGGCGTAAGCCGTTCCAGCTGCATTGGCCTTCTTGCTGCCATCTTTCCAAGTCACTTCGTAGGGGTATGTGAAATTGGCAACGGTCACAGAGTCCCAAGAGGTTTTCCATGCATTAAAGTCGGTGGTGGCACCTTCGCCTTCTCCGTCTTTTTTGTTTAATTCAAGGTGGCTTTCGTCATTGCTGCCCCAAATGGTGACGAGGTGAGGACTGCCGCTGTTGTTGTTGCCATCGCGCTTCACCCACTTGAAGAAGAGATCGGTTTCGGGATTGTCGAGTTTGATTTGGAGATAGTGTCCTCCTTTCC
>NZ_RQYI01000009.1 GCF_003859795.1 Alloprevotella sp. OH1205_COT-284
CAACACCACAAAACTCCCCCAGGCTTGGGTTAACCCAAAGCCTGGGGGAGGAACGGAGGGAAATCTTACACACTTTTTCGGACATTACCATTTTGAAGAATGATAGCACCAAGATGATAGGATTGACCTTCCGGCATTTCCAGCAAGTTGTTCCATAATGTTGAAATATTCTTGTCTTCCCAACAATATATGCGTTGATATTCCGGAATGATAAGCGGAAGATCGAAAACTTCACGCATAGAAAGAGTTTTTAGGCTTACTTCGCTTTCAACATCCAGTTTTTGAAGTTCTCCCTTTTGGACATATTGTTCCGACAGATCCAGCGGTTTGAAGATCTCTGCACATTCGGCCAATACATTGTCAAATATATTGGAAAGCTCTATAAGAATCTTTTCAAGCTGCTCATTATTGCATACCTCCTCTTGATAAATAGCAATATCTCTCCAACCTTCATTACGCCATATCAAGAGAGGAGAGCCATTGATATGTTCTTTGATATATCTAACGATTCTACCATATCTATAACCATCGCTTTCTCTCGGAGGCTCTATATGAAGTTCCCAATGTCCGCATATATACTCATAGTGAACACTCTCTCTATTTGGGAATGCTGTCTGTACTTGAATAAACCTCTTCTTGTGAGCTTTTTTTGATGAATTATTATGATAGCTGCAATAAACTTCTCTTCCGGGAAGTTTATGGGTAACTATTTGCTCAACTTTGGTATTTACCTGTGTACGTATTTGTAAAGCCATATTGAAATGTATAAAATCCTCAACACAATGGCTGTGCAGGCTTCTGCTACGGTCATGGCATGGTGACAGCTTGTTTATTCATATCCGCAACGCGCGGCAATTATGCAGAGGTGGTAATGTTTTTCCGGGCAGGCCTTATGTGAAGCGACACAATCTATTGCAGCAAGGCCGGTATGAAAAACACAAGCCGCCTAATGCGATTTCTTTTGTAGGTTTTCTATATAACAGAAAAATTCAAGGGTGGTTCGGAGTTTTACCGGACAGCAAAAACACTTATTATTTTATTCTTACGAAGAGCCAAATGCGTATTTTTTATTACAGGGTATCCGTAAAACCTTTTCTTCTCTTAGAAATTAGGGCTGATTTCCCAAACAAGAAACCGGCTCTTTTCCACTTTTAGCGGACAGCTATATTTTTATGATTTCATTTCGAGGAAGGAGAAAAGGCCTCAAATGTTCCATCATCAAAAAACACACGTATTTCCTTTATTTTTCGCTGAGGTCTATCAATATTTTTCGCCAATTCATTCGGATCTTGCATAGAACGCTTGGAAACAGACGCAGGGGTTGAAAAATTCATCGTCGCCGAGGTGGGAGAGGGATTGACTGTTGCGGAAGATGTTTTGGCAGGCATTGCCGGCACTTCCGAAAAAAGAGTTGTTCCGATTTCATTCTCAAAAAGAGAAGCTCCTATATCCATCACATCTCCTTTTGAGAAACCGAAATTTTGACCACTATCTCCGGAAGCTCCCACGGAAGCCGAAGAATGAGATCCTGTCAGCATTTCCCCCTCTCCAAACAGCACCCAATTCGTACTGACTTCCGGAAAAGCCTTATGTATGGCTTGAATGTGATTATTCGTAGGGTTCGTGCGTCCGGTAAAAATACTCGAAATCGCAGCAGGCGACAAGCCCAACTTTTGCGCAAAGTTTTGTTGGGTCATGTCATACATTTCCATAATGGCACGTATTCTATCTTTCATTTTTTAATCGCGATGAGAAATGATTCTCCATTTATATATGTGTATCTAAATTTTCTTTATCTCAATCATCGGATTCGGACTGTTTCCGTATCCTTAAAATAAAAGCAATTCAAGAAGAAAAAGAAGGGTCCTAATTCTTCCTCCTCAAACCGCAGTTTTATTTAGAGAGAAATCCCGAGTTTCCGACAGGTAAAAAATGGTGGTATTGTTCCTTATGCGCTTTACTGCATATTCACTTCCGAGCGTTCCATTCGTCAAGACTTATGCTTAAACAGTATTATCGGAAAGTTACGAATATACCTGCCGAAAATTTCGCCACCCAAAAGCCGAACTTCTCTCCATATCTCCATTCGTTTCTATGAGAAAAGAGAGGGGAAGATACGGAAAGGAAGTACAGAGCAGGAGAAACAAGCTGCTTTTCGTCCATTTCCTTATCCTCTACAAAGGTAAAAATAAATCCTGAAACAAACAACAAACCAATACTGCAAATTCAAAACCCAAATTTCCACATATCCATTTTAGCATTCACATATCCAAATCAAGAACTTTCATGTCGCTATAAACATTTGCATATACAAACCAAAATCCCCGAAAATGGCCTATAAGCTCCACTTTCCTTATTTCTATCAAATCATTGGCTTAAAACAGACTATTAGATGAAGTAGATGAAAAAACTGCGCTTTCAATGCTTCAAAAGAGCCTTTTCATCAAAAAGATCATATAAACCCTCTTATAGAATAGAAGAAAATACTGATTTACAAGCCTATATAAAAATAAAATTCGAGTGAATAATTAAAGATACACAAACCGATATAAGCAAAACAAAAACACAAAACAATATATCTACATTTGTTACATCTATCTATTCTTGTCTCTTGTTGTACACAAACATGAATTGCAAAACCTGCGGTATTTGAATATACAAATCCACAATTAAGAAAACGAAATACAAACAAAAGCTAATGAAAAATGTATTCAAACGAAAGAGGCATAAAACAGCCCCTTTTCACCGAAAAACGCCCATTGGTGCAGCTTGTTCACTCTCACGCAATTCTCAGCGAGCAGAAATCCACCTAAACAACTCATAATCTGAAACTAAAATACAAAAATAAAGATATCAAAGAGAGGTCAAATAAATAGATAGCTTGCTTGTTTTTAGTGTTTATCTTCTATTTTTCGGCTGTTTTCTGTCGGTTTTATTTGCTTTTTAGTCTTCTTTTCGCCCTACACACCCCATATTTACATTTTCCGATGAGATTTTCTCGGAAAAGGCATCTTGTCGGATCGATGCCTTTTCTTTTTTATCATATCCCTACCCTTTTCTTTCGGCTACAAATATAGTTTTCTTCCTCTCAATGTTCATGCCGAAAGCATCCATTCGAAAAAAAGATATAGAAAATTTCGAATCTATTTTTTGCGTATTTCCAACGCCCTACCCTCTATTATTCATTTTTCTATTTGCAGTAAAAAGCCATACAAAAATCTCCGTCTTGTTTTTATTGTTGCCAAAATAGGAAAAAGGCCAGAGAAGATGAAAAGAATTTCATCTGCAAACTTCCGCATTCGACACACTTTTCTCCCCCACTCTTTGAGCGTGTTTCACAATGCAGGAAGACACCTCAACTCCTACATCCGCATCACCCATAGTTCTCCGAATTCTTTCCTCTCTCACTTCCAAAACGAGGGTTTCAAGTCCGCACATTTTTTCTCTCCAATCCGTTTTTACTCTTCCTGATCTCCTCCATTCGCGTTCCGATCTCCTCAACTTTTCTCCCCTCTCCCGTCATCGTCGATACGAAAAAAGGCTTCCGATTTTCACAATGTGAAAATCGGAAGCCGTCGCACTTCCTTTTGATGAAGCTCTCGCCGCCAATCAGTGCAAGATAAAAAAGAGCAACTCTTTCATCAAGTCTCCGGAAGCAATAGAAGGATTATCCACTCCTTTACTTCGCGCATCCGTTCGGCGAATTTGACCAATAATACTCATTACCTTTTTCCCCGTATAAACACTCATCGCCGGCAGAATGCTTTTCTCCACCTGCCACTCCGACACTCCCAACCACGAGGCGATCCCCGCTTTTGTTTTGTCGGGGGCATAATAGGCCAACATCAAGTTGGAGAAATAGCGAAACAAGGCCGGCAATGTTTTTTGAATTGGATTTTGCTTCGGATTACTATCAAAATAATTCGCAATACGATTTACTTTTATCACGTCTTTTCGGCCGAGCGCGTCAGTCAGTTCAAAAATATTAAACTCCTTACTCACTCCGATATGTCGCTCGATGAGGTCGGTCGTCACGGTATTTCCGCCTTCGGCCAGTGCGATAACCAATTTGTCGAGTTCTCCTGCCAGTCGGTTTAAGTCTGCCCCGACATAGGCCGCCAACATTTCAGCCGCCTGCGGTTCGATGGCCAAGTGTTTCCGGCGCAGATATTGAGTAATCCAAGTCGGGAGTTGATAATCGCGCAACTTCACGCTTTCAAACAACACTCCATTTTTTTCAATCAGCTTCACCACCCCCTTTCTGCGATCGATCGTTCCGTTTTTATGGCAGATGATCAAAACGGTGGAAAGTTGCGGTTGTTTGAGATAAGGTTCGAGTTGCTCGATGTCTTTCAAGTTTTGCGCTTCTTTGACAACGACCACCAAACGCTCTGCTCCCATCGGAAATCCCATGGCAGCGTGGCGTACGGAAATCGTGTCGGTTTCTGCTCCGAACAGGGTGATCATATTGAAATCACGGTCTTCGGGTTTGAGCAATGTATCGATTAGGAAGTCGCAAACTCTATCTATATAATAACTCTCCTCTCCCATCAAATAATAGACGGGAGCAATGTTGCCGGCGCGCACATCTCTCACAATAGATTCGTGCGTCACCGAGGCAGTCGCTTTTTTAGCCATAAAAAAGAAACGGTTTAAGTAGGTATTGAGAATTTATTGATATCGGATTTGCTTTTGTTTTCGTCAGTCTGCCGGCGAACAGAAGGAGTGTAGCGGACTCTACACGACTGACAAGCAACAGCAGACTGACGAAAAAGAAAGACAAAGATGATGTCAATAAAATCAACGGCCTACAAAGAAGTATTGTTTGATTTTCAACACCTACTTACCAATCAAATTTCAAGTGCCTCACCGTTTTTCGGTCGCCTTGCAAAAGTCGCAACGCCTCGATGCCGATTTTGACATGGGTGGCGGCAAAATTCTGCGTCACATGATTATCCGATTTTTCGGTCTTCACGCCTTCGGGTGTCATGGGGTTGTCGCTCACCAAGAGCAAAGCCCCTGTCGGAATATGATTGTAGAATCCGCAAGAGAAAAGCGTAGCCGTTTCCATATCCACGGCCATTGCTCTTGTGGTGCGGAGATAAGATTTGAACTTTTCGTCGTGTTCCCAAACTCTCCTGTTCGTGGTATAGACGGTGCCCGTCCAATAGTCGAGCGACGCATCTCTCAAAGCGGTCGATATGGCACGTTGCAGCATGAATGCCGGCAATGCCGGCACCTCCGGCGGAAAATAGTCGTTCGACGTACCTTCACCTCTGATACCGGCAAGCGGCAGAATATAGTCGCCCAACTGCGTTTTGTTGGAAATTCCTCCCGTTTTTCCGAGGAAGAGAACGGCACGCGGTTTTACGCTGGACAGCAAATCCATGATCAACGCAGCGTTGGGCGATCCCATTCCAAAGTTGATCATCGTGATGCCTTCGGCCGTCGCGGCACGCATATTGGCATCGAACCCCACGGCTTCGACTTTCATCTGCTCACAAAACATATCCACATAGTTATTGAAATTGGTGAGTAGGATGAGGTCGCCAAAATCTTCGAGCGGCAGTTTGGTGTAGCGGTGCAACCAATTTCCGCAAATCTCTTCTTTACTTTTCATAGGTGTATGTATTGTATTTTGGCAAAGGTAGCGAAAAATCTTGGGGTGTAAAAGAAGAGGCAGACAAGTTTCGTTGTTTCCTCCACCCTCTTTGTCGGTATAAAAGCACGGTATTATGGCAAAAATAACAGCCGACGACACAGCTATTGACGATATTTTTCGTAATTTAGCCGTCGGAAAATTCCACCCAACGAACATTTAATAAGACATAACCATGATTTCACAAACTCTGCAAGACGCTCTCAATGGGCAAATCGTTGCCGAAATTTATTCGGCCAACCTCTATCTTTCAATGGCATTCTATATGGAGAAAGAAGGTTTCGATGGTTTTTCTCACTGGATGAAGAAACAATCTTCCGAAGAAATGGATCACGCCTACGCCATTGCCAACTACATCATCAAACGTGGCGGAACCGCCGTTGTCGGCAATATTGATGCTGTCAAGCAAAACTGGGAAAGTCCGCTCAATGCCTTTAAGGACGCCTACGAACACGAGTGCAAAGTCAGCAAGATGATCGACGATTTGCTCGACAAGGCCATTGCCGAGGGCGACAAGGCTTCGCAAGATTTCCTTTGGCAATTTGTGCGCGAGCAAGTAGAAGAAGAAGCCACCGCTTCGAGCATCGTGGATCGCATCGAGCGCATGGGCGACAACGCCATATTCAACCTCGACCAGCAATATGGCGCACGCCAATAATATCTATTTTCATCCAACAACGCCTCGACGCTTCATGCCGTCGGGGCGTTTTCGTTATACTCTCAAAAGACGTTTTTCCCTCCGTCCTTCGACACGCAACAGCAGGATCTCCGCACATATCTTTCATACGTTTCTTCATTTCACCCGCACTTCAAACATGCCTTTTTGCTCCACATCGTGAACGGGCAATCCCATGGCTGCGGCATCAGCAACATACTTTTCGCGATAAAACGCCGACATCGAAGCCGCCAAAACCAAACGCTGCGGACGATAGAAGTGCAAAACGTGTTTCAAACCTCGCGTGCAGCCTTTGCCCAACACCAACAGATCGACTTCGAGCGGCCGCCTCGGAAAAGCATAAGACAATCGTTCACACACCACTGCGCAACGCAAATTTCTCATCAACACCACACGCGGCGCGAAAGCCACCGACGGCGAATCGTCTTTTCGGCGATGCAGTTCTGCCTCCAACTTTTCGCAACCTTCGGCCGTGAAAAGTCGATGCAACGGCAGGCTATTCACCCTCCACCCGCGAGGATTCCAATCGTTGCGCGCCGTGGCGAAAAGCGATCGCCGCGTCCGCACATCGTCGTCCGAGAGCAACCACGTTTGTCCCGACTGCTCCACCACATGAAGTGCAAGCGCGGCAGGTGTGTGATAGACACGCAGCATCGCCGCTTCGGTAGTTTTCGGCAGGCGTTCAAATCCGACAACCGCCACCAGTCCGCACAACACCACACCGCTTCTGAACATCAACGTGCGGCGCGAAAACATTTGCCGATGCGAAATGTGCCAAAATGCAAACAGAAGAACGCCATAAACCGCCGCCGTCAGCCACCACGACCACCTCACCGCCGTCACCGAGAAAGGCACGCCGGCCACGCCCTGCAACACAGTTTCCATTCCCCGCAACACGCCCGAAAGCACCACGGCCAGCCATTCGCGCGCAATAGGCAAAAGAGCAAACAACACACTTCCCGACAACAGCAAATAAGCTGCCGGAATTGCCACAAAACCGCCCACAAAACCGCCCCACGAAATGATCTGAAAATAATGGGCGATGAGGGGCAGCGTGGCCAACTGTGCCACCAGTGAAACCGCTCCGAGTTCAAACAGCCAACGCCCTGCCGCTCTTACCGAAAGTTGCCACCATGCGCATCGTTTCGTCAATGCACTCTTCCTCTCCTGCGGCGTCGGCTTCTTCAAAACCGCCGGCATCGGTATCAACGGCCGGAGCAAGAGAATGCCTGCCACCGCCACGCACGAAAGCTGAAAACCGATGTCGAACAACCACAGCGGACGCGCCACCAACATCAGCAACATCGTGAGCAACAGACCGTGAACAGCACGACCGGAACGCGAAAACAATTGCAGCAACTGCGCCACGCTAAACATGACGCCGGCTCTGACCATCGACACCGGCCAGCCCACCAAGAAGCCGAAGCTCCATATTCCGACCCAGCCGACCAACACGCCAAGCATGCCCCAACGACGGCCGCGCCGACGAAGAGGTGTCAGCACAAGAGTTTGATAGAGCCCATAGAGCACAGCCAGATGCAGCCCCGACAAGGCCAAGATGTGTGCCGTTCCGGTGTGGGCATAGAGTTGTCGGGTGTCGGCGTCGAGGTCTGCCCGATGTCCGAGGGTCATTGCCCCCAGCACGGCAGCTTCGTGGCGTTCAAAGTGTGCACGATAGGCCGACATCAGCCGTTCGCGCCGCAACAAAGCCTGCTCTCTGAACGTCAGTTCGACCCGTGCAGACATGATTTGCCAATCTCCGCGCATGCAAACACCGCTTCCACTCACGCCTTGTCGTCGGAGAAACGCAGAAAAATCGGTTGCGCCGGGATTTCGAGGAGGCGGAAGCTCGCCCGGCCGCAGATGCAACAAAATGCCGTCGCCGATTTGCAACGAGCGTTCGCGTCCGACGAGCAACACCTCCAACACGCGATCGCGATGAGCTTCGTCGAGCAGACGCAGACGGGCGCGCCACGATTTTTCGGTGGGACGCGGCACATCGGTCACCACGGCGCGAAACGTCTGTGGTTCAGACGGCCAAACATATACACTTTCATTTCTCGCCGTCATGGCCGACACACAGCCCGAAAGGGCAACGGCAACATTCAGCAACGTCATCGGCCAACGTCCCGAACCTCCGCGATGCCTCATCAACCAACCACCGCAAATTGCCCAAACTCCCACCGCCGTGCCCAACAACACCGTCTGCCACGGTGCAAGTTGTTCAAAACACAACTCCCCTGCTCCGATGCCGACCGCCAAGGGTAGCAGCAAACGGAGCAGGGGAGAATATGAAAGATATGTAGCAGGCGGCAGCGATGTGTTCATTGAGCATCGACAGCTTTATCGTTCGTCGCTTGGAAGTTCGTCGCGATACCGTTCGGGCAAAGCACTCATAATGGCACGACGGCTCTCTTCGAGCGTTGTCTTGACATTATCGCCACCTTGTCCTTTCGGAGCAATGGGGGGATGAATGACCAAACGGAGCGGATGCCAATCGACAAATCCGAAGCCCCGTGTGCGCGGCAGCACATCGAAACATCCGTCGATCGTGATGGGTACGACGGGCAATTGCAGTTCGTCGGCAAGTTGAAAAGCTCCTCTTTTGAAAGCCACCATACGCCCGTCAAATGTCCGTGCTCCTTCGGGAAAGACCATCAACGAAGTGCCGCCCTGCAAACGCTTTCGGGCTATGTTCATCGTTTCGGCAATGGCGTGCCGATTGGATTTGTCCACAAAAATGAAGCCGGCCTTTTCGCAGGCAAAGCCGACAAAAGGAATTTTACGAAGTGATTTTTTCATCATCCACTTAAAATCGCGACCGAGAAAGCCGGAAAGAAAATAGATGTCAAATGCCCCTTGATGATTGGCCACGAACACGTAGCTCTGTCCCTTTTGCAGATGTTCGCGCCCTTCGACCCTGACGGGCAGGAACAACATGCGGATCAGCCCGATACCCCAAAGGCGGCTGGGCATGAAAGAAAACCATCGCGACAAACCGATTGAGCATCCCAAAGCTGTGAAGAAAGCTGTGAGAAAGGTGGTAAGAATGAAAAAAGGAGCCACCACGAAAAATTGATAGATACGATAGAATAATTTCATGATATTCAGATGAGTGAAAGATTTTCACGACATACTCCGTCACACTTCCGCCATCGACAAGGCAAGACCTCGACAGCCGCATGAAGCCGTATCAAAAACAAGACCTCGCAGTGAAGGCAATCGCGCTTAGGACATGTTGTTTTGCATGTCGTCAATGCAGATAGGTGATGCTTCGTCCGCGGAAATTGTCGTTGGTGATTTGTCCGTTGTTGTAAATGAGGAAGCCATTCACAAAAGTGCTTTCCACCCTCCAACGATAGGTTTTTCCCTCAACGGGACTCCAATTACATTTCGACAAGATGCGGTTGGGCGTCACCGTCCATGGCGAATCGGGGCGCACGATGACGATGTCGGCCATGTGTCCGGGACGTAGAAAACCTCGATTTTCGATGGCAAAGAGCTTTGCCGGCTGATGACACATCAGTTCCACCAACCGCTCAATGGTGAGCACGCCTTCGTCCACGAGTTCGAGCATCGCCACAAGCGAAAATTGCACAAAGGGCATGCCCGAAGCGGCTTTGGCCGCGCCTCCCATTTTGTCGGTTATGGTGTGTGGCGCGTGATCGGTGCCGACGCAGCAAATGCGACCGTCGGTGAGGGCGGCGCGGAGGGCGGCGCGGTCGGCTTCGGTCTTTATGGCCGGATTGCACTTGATGCGCGTGCCCAACCGCTTGTAGTCGGCATCGGTGAAAACAAGGTGTGGCAAACAAGCCTCGGCGGTGATCTGCCCATCGTTCGGCTCGAAGAGTTCCAACTCCCGCGCCGTGGTCAGATGCGCCACATGGAGGCGTGCGCCGGTGCGTTTGGCCAATCGGATGGCTTGCGACGTGCTTTTGTAGCAAGCCTCTTCGGATCGAATGATCGGATGAAAACACACATCGGGATCGTCACCGTGTTGAGCTTTGCAGGCTCGAAGATTGGCCATAATGGTGGGTGTGTCCTCGCAATGCACCATGATAGGGAGGCGGCTTTGTTCAAAAATGGTGAGGAGTGCGTCGTCTTCTTCCACTTGCAACGAACCGGTGCTGCTGCCCATATACAGTTTGATGCCGGCCACGATGCGCGGATTTATCTTACTCAGGGTGGCGGCGTTCTCTTTGGAAGCTCCGAGAAAAAAGCCGTAATTGACGTGGCACCGTTGTGCCGCTATGGCGCGCTTCTCTTCGATGCGTTCGAGCGTGACGGCCGGCGGCAGCGTGTTGGGCATGTCGAGCACGGTGGTCACTCCGCCGGCGGCGGCGGCTCTACTTTCGGAATCGAAATCGGCTTTCTGCGTCAATCCGGGATCGCGAAAATGTACGTGGTCGTCGATGACGCCGGGCAGCACAAAGCACCCTTCGGCATCGATCACTTCGTCGGCCGGCAACGTCGGGAGCGCGTCGCGCCCTTCGAGCACTTCTTCGATGCGGTCGTCGTCGAGCACGACGCTTCCCACAAAGCGGCGACCTTCATTGACGATGGTCGCGTTTTTGATGTGTATTCTGTTGTGCATAAGTTGATGGTAATAAAATCGAAAACCACCCGACCCGTCGGCACTTGCCGACAGCGTCGAGTGGGAGATCAGACCGTGCGGGCTTTTATCTTGCCCGTCAGTGCCGCACATCGCAGGCGAATGACCCCGAAAAGGGCTTCGCCGAAAATGCCGCCACTCATTTTGCTCGTGCCCAAACGGCGATTGACGAAAATCACGGGCACTTCGGCGATGCGGAAGCCCAAGAGATGAGCGGTGAATTTGAGTTCGATCTGAAACGCATAGCCTTTGAAGCGGATGCGGTCGAGATCGATGGTTTCCAAAACCTTGCGGCGATAGCACTTAAAACCGGCCGTGGTGTCGTGCACGGGGATGCCCGTGATGAAGCGCACGTATTTGGAAGCAAAATAGCTCATCAACACGCGTCCCATCGGCCAGTTTACGACATTGACGCCCGTGACATAGCGACTGCCAATGGCCAGATCGTTGCCCTCTTCGGCACAAGCCCGATAGAGGCGCGGCAGATCGTTGGGATCGTGGCTGAAATCGGCGTCCATTTCAAAGATGTAGTCATACTTCTTCTCGATTGCCCATTTGAAGCCGGCGATGTAGGCCGTGCCCAAGCCGAGTTTTCCCGCCCTTTCGATGAGGTGGACGCGACCGTTCAGATCGCCGTTCATGAGTTTTTTGACAATGTCGGCCGTTCCGTCGGGACTGCCGTCGTCGATGACGAGCACATCGAAAGCATGCTCGTCAAGACCGATGACGGCACGCAAAATGGCCTCAATGTTTTCTTTCTCGTTGTAGGTGGGAATGATGACTACGCTGTCGTTTCTTTGCATGGGTTGAGAATGTTTGGTGCAAAAGTAGCACTTGCCGCCCACATCTCAAAATATAAACACATTTTTCCCACTCCCTTCGTCGGTCTTTCGGGAAGCATCATTGACAAAGCCTTATGATCGATTGACGCGCAAGCTGCCGGTCGGGCAGACGTCAAAAGCCTCTGCGTCCCCCAAAAGCGCAAACACCATGCGGCAACGGCTCGTCATGCCGCGATGAAGCGAAGATACCCTCCATTGCCCAATGCGAAATCTGCCGAAAAGAAGAAAAAAGACGATGACGTTTTTGCGGTTCACCAAAGAAAAGCGTGAAAAAATTCTGCTTTCGGAACTGCAATTCCGACACATAACGGCTTACGCCATGAGCCATGCGGAAGAACAACAAGCAAAAAACGCATTTTTCCACAACCACGTTTTTTGAAAATCATTGCACCGACCAATTTTCCGGAGAACTTGGCCGTCAAACTTCGTCCATGCCGCGACAAACATTCCGGCATCGGGCAATAAAAACAAAAAAGCATTCGGGGCGACATGTGGCCATTAACAGAGTCCGGCTGCCATTCCCCAAATGCTTTTGTGGACTGCAAAGATAGCAATAAAAAATGAAACTTCACCCCAAAAGAGGAACTTTTTTTGTCATTTTGTGTAAATCATGCCACAACCACGTTCTTTGAAGCTCATTGCACCGACCGATTTTCCGGAGAACTCGGCCGTCAAACTTCGTCCATGTCGCGACAAACATTCCGGCATCGGGCAATAAAAACAAAAAAAGCATTCGGGGCAACATGTGGAAATCAAAATTCCGGCTGCCAAGCCCCAAATGCTTTTGTAGGTTGCAAAGATAGCAACAAAAAATGAAACTTCGCCAAAAAAGAGGAACTTTTTTTGTCATTTTGTGTAAATCATGCCACAACCACCTTCGTTTTCAGCCTTTCCCTCATGAAAAGGATTGGCATGAAGCCATTTCAATCCGAGGCAATCGGCAGAAATCCCACCTTGCCTCATCGGTGCGGCAACCTCATTTCGCCTCTCGCAAACTCCTCGTCCGCATCACACCGGACGGGAGGCCGCGCCCACTCCACGAGAACGGGCGACAACGGCATAACGAGTAGGAAATTCTATCTCTTAGTTAGAAAATTCTACCTCTGAGGTAGTTTTTTCTGCAATGGAGGTAGTTTTTCGTCATCGTCTGTCGAAAAAAAACGTACTTTTGCAAAAACACCACTCATATAGAATAAATGTCCGACACCTCCCTAAAAGACAAAACCGCCAAAGGCATGCTTTGGGGCGGATTGAGCAACGGTGCGCAGCAAGTGCTCAATCTTGCTTTCGGCATCGTGCTGGCCAATCTGCTCACGCCCGAAGACTACGGCATGGTGGGAATGCTCACCATTTTCTCGCTCGTGGCCGCCACCATTCAGGAGAGTGGATTTACCGCCGCGCTGACCAATCGCCCCTCGATGGTGCACCGCGACTACAATGCCGTGTTTTGGTTTTGCCTGCCCGTGAGCCTCACGCTCTACGGCGTGCTCTTTGCAGCCGCACCCCTCATTGCCGATTTCTATTCCGCACCGGAGCTGACGCCGCTGGCTCGCTATTTGTTTCTGACGTTCGTCATTTCAGGTTTGGGGATCGTGCCGAGTGCGCGCCTCTTCAAGACGTTGCGCGTGAAAGAGCGCACGCTTTCCAACCTCATTGCCCTCATGACATCGGGCGGCGTGGGCATCACGCTGGCCTCTCTCGGCTATTCGTATTGGGGCATTGCCACGCAAACGCTCGTCTATGTGACCGCGAACACTACGCTCTATTGGTGGTTTGCGAAATGGCGGCCGACGCTCGCATGGGACTTCGCCCCGATTCGGGAAATGCTGGGTTTCAGCAGCAAACTGCTGGTGACCAACATCTTCAACCACATCAACAACAACTTCTTTTCGCTGGTGTTGGGACGGTTTTATGCCGACACCGAAGTGGGACACTACAATCAGGCCAACAAATGGAACTTCATGGGGCATTCCATGGTGACGGGTGTGGTCAATGGCGTGGCACAGCCGCTTTTTGTCGAAACGGGCGGCGACCGCGAGCGGCAGGCGCGAGTGTTTCGCAAAATGATGCGCTTCACCTGCTTTTTGGCTTTCCCCGTGATGTTGGGACTTGCCATCGTTGCCCACGAACTCATTCTCCTGACCATTACGTCGAAATGGCTCGTGGCGGCCGACATGCTCTCCATGCTCTGCGTGAGCGGAGCATTTTTGCCCGTGACGGCACTCTACACGCAGTTTTTGCTCAGCCGCGGCAGTGCGCATATATATATGTGGGGGTTGATTGCCTTGGTCTGCGTGCAACTCTCGGCGGCCGTGGCGGTCTATCCCTATGGCGTGATGACGATGCTGGCCGTTTATGTCGGCATCAACCTTGCATGGATTCCCGTGTGGCACTACTTCGTGCGCCGCACACTCGGCATCGGCTATCGGCAGGGCTTGCTCGACATCGCCCCCTTCCTGCTCGCCGCAGGCGGCACAATGGCCGCCACCTGCCACATCGTAGCTTGGCTCGACGCGCCGTTGCTCGGAGCCTTGCTGCTCAAAATACCGATCGCCGCCCTCCTCTACACGGGCATTTTGTGGCTGAGCGGCGCAAAAATTCTGAAAGAAAGTTGGGACTACCTCGTCCGAAAAAAACGCTAACCCGATCTCCCCTCCCACCATGATGACTTCCCCCTCTCCCACTCCTGCCGAACCGACACTCATCCCCATCTTTTTCACCTTCGACGAGCACTACGTCGTGCCGGCCATTGTGACCTTTCACAGCTTGCTCCGCCATGCCGATCCGCGTCATCGCTATGCGCTCCACGTGCTCCACTTCGGGCTGTCGGACGATGCACGGCGGCGACTCGGCGAAACGGTCGGCCGGTTCGACAACGCCACGCTCGAATTTCACGACACTTCGACTTACGACGTCGAAGTGGAGCAATGTCCGGGCAAGTCGCATTTTTCCAAAGAAATCTTTTTCAAACTCTGCGCCGCCGATCTTTTTCCGCAATACGACCGCATTCTTTGCTCCGACGTCGATGTTGTGTTTTTGGGCGACATCGCGCCGTCGTTTTTCGCCTTTGAGGGCGAAGACTTCTACTATGCCGGTGTAGACACCGTCTTGCCCTCCGACCGCATGAAGCTCTACCCGGATTTCTCCGAGGAGGAGCGTTATTTTTTGGCAAGAGAAATCTGTGCCTGCTACCTGCTCTTCGACCTGCGCAACATACGCCGCGACGGCATGCAGCGCGTCATGACCGACTACTACAAGGCCAACTATCCGCGCCTCCATTTTCCCGAACAAGACTGCATGGCGCTGACCTGCCGCGAGCAGGTGCGCATCCTGCCGCTCCACAACGTGGTGCAAAACAACTACTATGCCGTCGATGCCGATACCACCCCGTTCTATCCCCTCAACCTCGGCCTGCCGACCGAGCCCGAAGCACGACGCGCGGCATTCAAAGACGCACTCACGCGACCTGTGCAACTGCACTACATCGGCCCTCGAAAACCGTGGAACTCCCTCGGCGTGACGCGACAGAAAGACTGGTTTGCGGCGTTGATTGACAGCGGACAAACGGCCTTCTACCTCCGCTCCCTGCCGTCGATCGTGAGGCAACGCTGTCGCCAATACAGCGCGAAACGCTTGTTCGGAAAACTGAAAAAACGCCTTTCGCTTTGATTTCAACATGATTTGGCGTACATTTGCAGCCTACTAACGTCAAGAATATGTACAACAATAAAATCGTGGTCTACACCTCCGGAACGTTCGACATGTTCCACTCCAACCACCTCAAAATGATCAAATACGCTCGCGGACTGGGCGACACGCTCATCGTCGGCGTGAGCACCGACGAGCTGGTCAGCAGCTACAAACGGCCGCCCGTCATCCCCTTTGAAGAACGTCTGGCCATCATCGAGGCTTTGAAATATCCCGACGTGATCATTCCGCAACGCTCCCTCGACCACACCGAAGCCGTCAAGAAGCTCAACATCGACGTCTTCGTCGTGGGCGACGACTGGACGGG
Organism: Alloprevotella sp. OH1205_COT-284; assembly: GCF_003859795.1. Taxonomy (GTDB): domain Bacteria; phylum Bacteroidota; class Bacteroidia; order Bacteroidales; family Bacteroidaceae; genus Alloprevotella. The sequence goes on from NZ_RQYI01000009.1 coordinate 15,805, forward strand.
CAAATACGACTATCTCACGGAGTTGGGCGTTACGGTGTTCTACTTTCCGTATGGCGACGGCGTGAGTTCGACAAAAATAAAAGAGGAGGTGCTGAAAAACTATCGGGATCTCAAAAGCAAAGTCGAGATGCGCGTCAATCCCGACGTGAAAGTGAAAGATTAGCAACACCGCGGACGAAGGCGGGCAGGCAGCCGCTCTTGATCGGATGCGCCGAAAAAGCCGGCAAGGTCAATCTCTCCCGATCGGCCGACATCCTACCCTACCTCAATCCTCCCCGAAGCCTCAACCCAATATGCAAAACTTCGACCCTGCCGCCCTCCGGGCGCGTTTCAACCCCGACGGTTCGCCGCTGCGCCGCATGCAGGAACGCATGACCGAGATGCTGCGCGAAATCGACCGCATCTGTCGCAAACACCACCTGCGCTACTGGCTCTGCTCCGGCACTCTGTTGGGCTGCATCCGCCACGGCGGCTACATTCCGTGGGACGACGACCTCGACATCGAAATGATGCGCGAAGACTACGACCGTCTGCTCAAAATTCTGCCCGACGAACTGCCGCCGCATCTCAAACTACAAACCCACGACACCGATCCGGGCTATTTCTATTGCTTCGCGAAAGTGCGCGATACACGGAGCCACCTCACCGAAACCAACGACTACGACCGCATCTTCAAGCATCGCGGCATCTTCATCGACATCTTTCCCTACGAAAAGATGCCCTTGCCGCTGCTCTGGCTGTCGAACCGCACCTTCGGGCGGGTCTACAAAGTGATGAAAAACCCCGAATACAACCCTCAGCAACTTGTGCGGAAAACGTCGGCCATCTACGATTTCAACCATCGCTACGTTTTCCCCCTGCTCCGACTGCTGGCACGCTTCTGGCCGACCGAGAAGCTGAACTATTCGCCCGGCATCCCCTACGACAACACCATTTACGAGCGCGAAACTTTCCCCCTGCGCAAGGCTGTTTTCGATGGTTTTGAAGCCCCCATTCCGGCCGACACGGAGGCCTATCTGCGTCGCAAGTTCGGAGATTACATGAAATTGCCCGACCTCGACCGCCTGCACCCTCACGCCGCACATTTTGAGTTCTATGATTAACCCTCTCGCCCCTGTTGCCCTCTTTGTTTACAACCGCGCAGACAACACCGAGCAAACCCTGCGCCACCTTGTGGCCAACACGCTGGCCGGCGAAACGGACGTTTATGTCTTTTCCGACGGCGGAAAGGACGATGCCTCGTGGGCGGCCGTGAACGAAGTGCGCCGGTTGGTGCGCAACTTCAAAAAAGAGGCAGCCGCCACGGGCGCACTGAAAAGCCTCACGCTCATCGAACGCCCCGAAAACGTGTATCTCGAACGCAACATCATCGACGGCATTGCCCACGTGTTGAAACGACACGACACGATCATCGTGCTGGAAGACGACATCTGCACCGCGCCCCACTTCTTGGCTTTCATGAACCAAGCTTTCTCGCTCTATCGCAACGAGCCGCGCGTGATGCACGTCACGGGCTTCACTCATCTCTCCCTCCTCGAAGAGCACCCCGACATGGTAAGCGCGGAAAACGAAACCTACTTCACGCACCACGCCGGAGGCTGGGGCTGGGGCACATGGCGCGACCGTTGGCAACACTTCGTGCATTTCGCATCGGAAGCGGAAGCCCTCGAAGGACTGACCGCGGAAGACATCGACCGACTGCAATACGGCGGAGCTTTTCCCTGCCTGCACTCCCTCGACCGCACCCCCATTCCGTGGGACGTGTGTTGGGAGATCGCCGTCGGCAAAGCCGACGGCCTCGCACTCGCACCGGCACACACCTTGGTGCGCAACATCGGCCTGAAACAAGGCACCCACTTCGGAAGGGCTTTCGACTGCTTGCAGCGTTTCAGCTACGACCGCCGACCACTCTCGCGCCCCGTTGCCATTTCCTATCGGACGCCCGCGCCCAATCCTCAAATTGAGCAACTTTTTGCCGAGGCCATTCGCGACTGGGGCATCCGCTACACCCGACTCGGAAAGGCAGTGAGGTGGTTATACAAAAGACTGTTGAAGAAAAAGGTGTGAGAGAAAAACGACGGCATGCTTTTCAAGAAAAAAAGGATGACCGACAAAAGATTGTATTGTTTTTTTGGTCACAACCGAAAAAGTGTGTAATTTTGCATTGAGAAAGAACGGCAACTCTTTCTTCCACCTTTTTTGGGGTATGGTGTAATGGTAACACTACAGATTCTGGTCCTGTCTTTCCTGGTTCGAGTCCGGGTACCCCAACAAAACACATAAATCTTTTATTGTCCGACAACGTTTCTCCCCGAAAGCCGCTCAGCAGCTTTCGGGGAGAAATGCGTTTTGTCGCCACCTGCCGAAACACGGCTGCGACAAACGGAAAGATGACAAACGGGAAGTTCCGCAAAACGGTCAATACCACAAATCGAGAAACAGCGGCAGATGATCGCTCACACCGCCATGATAGCGCGTGCCGAGATAAGTGCGCTTGGGCTTATAGTCATCCAGCTCGGTTCTTTCGAGCAAAAAAGGCAATGCAAGAATGCGGCAATCTTCCGGCGAAGTCGTCAGCGAAGCATCGGGACGGAGCAAAGAGGGAGAAACAAGGATTTGGTCGATGCGACTCCAACGACGGCGAAAATAATAGGTGCCTTCGACCGAAAGATTGCCCTCGGAGGGATAAGGGCGGGCATCGGCGGCAAGCGAAACGAAATGAGGCGCGAGCACTTCGCGAACGCAGCGATCGCGAGGTTCGTCGTTGAAATCTCCCATCAGCAGAAATTTCGGGCAGGCACGGTGTCGCAACAAACTGTCGGCAATCGCCGCCACCACGCCTGCGGCACGAAGACGATAAGGTTCCGTAAAGACGGCACCGCCGCGCCGCGAAGGAAAATGAACGACAAACACATCCAACGTGTCGCCACGGGGAGTGCGCCCGGTGGCAAGCAGCACGTCGCGCGTGGGGCGTTCTCTCGCCGCGTCGTAAGGAACGGCATAAGACGCATGGGAGATGAGGGCAAAAGCCTCCGGCTGATAGAGCAACGCAACATCAATGCCGCGACGATCGCAAGAAGAGGTAACGAGATATTCATAGCCCAAACGGGCAAGACGAGTGCGACGACAAAGGTCGTGAACCACACTGTCGTTTTCCACCTCGCAGAGAGCAATAAGCTCCAATGGGCGCACACCGCCACAGGCCACAATCGTCTTGGCCAAATCGCCCAACTTGCGATAATAACGGCGAGTGTGCCAACCCCGTTCGGCCGTGGGGAGAAACTCGGAGTCGTCGGCATCGGGAGCGGGAAGCGTGTCATAAAGATTTTCCACATTCCACGACATGACGCGAAAACGCATTTTCTGCTCCGGAAGCCGCTTGCGATAACTCCAACCGCTTTGTGCCGAAAGAGAACAGAAAGACAACCAACAGTAAAACAAAAGAATGGCGCGGAGATACATGCTTATTCGTGATGATAAGGCTCGCCTTTGAGAATGGTCATGGCACGATACAGCTGCTCGACCATGAAAAGACGCACCATTTGATGAGAAAAAGTCATGCGCGACAAAGAAATTTTCTCTTTGGCCGCAGCATAAACAGCCGGTGAAAAACCGTAAGCACCGCCTACAACAAAAACCATGCGCCGAGCCACAGAGGCGTGAGCCATATCGAGATAGCGGGCAAACTCCACCGAACGAAACTCTTTGCCGCCTTCGTCGAGAAGCACCACTCTATCTCCCTCTTTCAAGGCTTTAAGAATAAATTCTCCTTCACGCTCTTTCTGCTGATCGACAGAAAGAGATTTTGCATTGCGCAGTTCGGGAATAACCTCCATGTCAAACGGCACATAGTGCTTGATACGCGCGACATAGTCGGCAATAAGAGTTTCGAGATGCTTGTCCACCGTGCGACCGACAACGAGAAGAAGGATTTTCATGATGACAAATAGAAATAAGTATGGTTGCAAAAGAAAATCCCCTCTTTCCGAAGAAAAGAGCTTCGAGGGAAAGAGGGGATGCAGTTAAAAGGAATTTGAAAATTATTCCTCAGTCTTCTTACGACGCGTGGAACGACGCTTTGGCTTTTCTTCGGTCGGTTTTTCAATTTTGATACCGGCCAATTCGGGATCGATCATGATACGACCGCAGTATTCGCATACAATCACTTTTTTGCGCATACGGATGTCGAGTTGCCGTTGAGGCGGAATTTTGTTGAAGCAACCGCCACAAGCATCACGCTGCACATAGACGATACCGAGACCGTTGCGCGAACTTTTGCGAATGCGCTTGAAGGCCGTGAGCAAACGAGGTTCGATCGAAGTTTCGATGCTTTTGGCTTTTTCACGAAGTTTTTCTTCCTCCGCCTTGGTTTCCGAAACAATTTCATCAAGCTCAGACTTCTTTATATCAAGATCGGCCTTACGCTCCGACAACACATTGCGCCCTTTGTCAAGATCTCCCTGCTTGGCATTGATCAGACGTTCGGCTTCTCCGATTTTCTTTTTCAGCAACTCAATTTCAAGACCCTGAAATTCAATTTCCTTGGTGAGATTGTCATACTCACGATTGTTGCGCACATCGTTGAGCTGCTCTTGGTAACGAGTCATCATCGCCGTGGCCTCGTCAATGGCTTCTCGCTTGCGCGAAATATCGGCACTGATTCGTTCGATTTCTTCTTCGTATTTTCCAAGACGATGGGTCAAGCCTTCAATCTCGTCTTCGAGGTCTTGAACTTCAAGAGGAAGCTCTCCGCGGAGCGTTTTGATTTTGTCAATCTCCGAAAGTTTGGTTTGAAGCTGATAGAGATTCTTCAACTTCTGTTCGACCGACATGTCGGCAGGATTTTCTTTTTTAGTTGCCATATTTCAAGTTGTGTGATTTAGAAGTGAGTCAGATGTAGCGTATGGGGTTTGTATTGACCGATGTCATAAGCACGGGAAGCTGTGGAAACTCCCGTGTCAAAATGCGTTGCATAAGATCAATGGTATATCGCTCGCTTTGATAGTGACCGAGAGCGGCAAGCCATATATCATTTTCACGCCCGAAGAAATGATGATACCCAATCTCTCCGGTAAGAAAAAGATCGGCACCACACTCCACTGCGCGTTCGATCAAAAAATCTCCAGATCCGCCGCAAATGGCAACACGCTCAATCGTCGTTTGCACGCTTGGGCTGTATTGTATGCAATCCACTCCGAAAACGGATTTGAGATGTTGCAGCAATTCATGAGGCGTATAAGGTTTCGCCAAACGCCCGATCACCCCGCTCCCTCCGCTCCCGTCAGACAACGGAGCAAGAAAAGAGAGATCTGTCATGTTGAGCTTTCGTGCCATTTCATGACTCACTCCATCGACAGTGTTGTCCAAATTGGTGTGAGCGGCATAAATGGAAATATCATGACGAATGGCCAAACGTACGCAACGCTCCACATAAGTTTCGTCTGCTATACGTTTCAATCCGCGAAACAAAAGCGGATGATGGGCAATGATTAAATTAAGCCCTTTTTGTATGGCTTCGTTGATCACAGCCTCGGTCACGTCAAGGCACAATAATGCCCCTGAACACTCACTCCCTGTTATTCCGATCTGCAAGCCGGCATTATCATAGCTTTCTTGCAGGGGCAGCGGAGCAAACTTTTCAAGGGCCTCTACTACTTCTTTGATTTTCATAAGGCGGAGGGCAAACAGTGTTTTGACTTCTAAGTTGCCGTATTGCGGTGCAAATTTACTTTTTTTTGAGAGAACATGCAAGAAAAGAGAGCCAAAAATCATGCCGGGTGCAAATTAGAGCAACTCATTGCTCCCAATGCCTGTTGATTAAATCCATATAATAGGTTTTAAGGTCATGTGCCATATCAAATCCAATTCCTATGATAATATTCGGTTCTAATGATAAAGTCTGCGCTATCGACTCAAATTATAGCATAATTTCCTTGCTCCTCATTCACAAGAAGCGGATTTAGAAGTGTTGCTACCGACTCAAAAGTTTCTTGCTCGGAAAATTGTATTTTGGGCCGTCCCCACCACCCTTCAATAAATCTCCTATATTGACATTGTATAGTACGGCGAGGTGCCTTTGCCAAGCTACTATTATAAAAGGAATCCACCTTGCTATAATGGCCATTGGTCAATGAAAAGAAATAGCGCCAAGTTTCTGATATTCCATTTGCATCGAACCCGGGACGTTCAATTATCTCCACCACGTCCAATCTATGAACTTCGGCATATTTAGAGAATGCTGTTTTTAATATTTCACTTGCCTCTTTATCAGAAGAAGGTGCGCTATACCCAAAAATTGTCACCTTGCCTGCTCTTGAAATGTAGTCCTTCGCAACATTCCATTGGTCACGAATAAAAATATCGCTATTGTAATCCTTTTGTTCCACTGGATACAACAATGGAACCCTTTCGTATGATGTGCCACATTTCGGACATAGGTTTTGTATTGGGCCAAAAGTCATGCAGTCTTTACATAGTCCTGCCCCTACATTTCCGTGTAAGAATAAAATTTGCGGTCTATTCCGGGTAATTTTCTCCACTCTGTTATATGCCTGTATAAGCAAACTATCCCAGTTGAAAGAAACAATACAGTCTTTTTCTGTGAGCGAAAGAATCAGAAGATCATAGATAGTCAAGGTGGTTGGAAGATGAATATTTGAGAAATAGTTGTAAAGAACTTCTTCCATGACAATCCGTGCATCTTTACACTCATCATAACGCCTAAACAACTCACTGTATATGTCTTCCAGATTCTTGCTTTTCGTTTGCAATGTGATTCCTTTAATGATTTCATCTAATCCGACCTGCTCAACGGCTTCGTTCATCGTTGGGCAAGATTTGCCCATGACTGCCCTTGAAGCACCAGCTCCTACTATTACAACATGAGGACGTCGGCAATATAATTCTTCTATACTCTTTTCCATATACTGGCTAATTAAACGTATCTCCCCTATGAGCAGTGTTGCGTCATACCTTGCTTACAACCTCATATTTCGTTCTTATTGTTTCAAGTGTTGTAAATTCTATTGTTTGCAGCATATCAGCAAAGTGCATACAATTTAGCAAACGTAAAGCCCCTCTTTGGATATATTCTTATTTCTGATTTGTCCGGCAAACTCATATCCTCAATAGATAAGCATGTATCTGTTGCCGACATTTTATACTCCCCGGCTCAGCTATCCACAAGATAGGACTATCAAAAGAGTATAAGCCTTCTCCTTACTTCGCTCATCTATATTGCTTATCTCACTCATGTTTCGTAGCTTTGTCATTATTGTTTACAATCTCCCAATAGCCATTACGACGACCATTTTTACGCTCTAAAATACCTTGCTTCGACAATTTTACGGTCATAGTCTTTACCGTGCGCTCCGACTTTCCTATATGCACAGCTATTTCCTTTTGCGTTGCGTTAGGCTTTTCCTTAATGAAGTTGAGCAACGCTAATTCTTCTAAGATGCAATTCAAAGTGCAAATATTGCACTTTGGAGCGTTCTTCGTTGCACTTTGACTTTCTGCCGATACATGCAGATACCTATTCTTTAACTCATTCTGCTCACCTAATATCAGATTGCGGAAGAAAGCGTCAAGATATTGCGTTGTGGCAAAGATAGATACCTTGGGGAATATTATTATAGTTGGCACGAACAAGCGCATTACGGAAATACCTTATTTGTCATCTGTCGTATAAATCCTTTGGATGAACCGGTAATATCTCAGTTGGCTGAAATAACAGTTCAAGGTTCGGTTGTCGGCGATTACAAACGCACGGATTCACAATAGTGAAACTCTTACCAAGTTCTCTGCAAGCCATATTTCCTTAATCCCTTTCTTGATAAGCCCCCCCTTTTATTCTGTTGGTTGGACTTTTCATAAATATTTATGATAGTTTGCAAATATAGCAAATTTTCTTGTATAAGGAGATCAAAAAGAGGAGAAAGTATCCCCTTAAAGATACAAAGAAATTGCGACATGACAAAGAAAAAGACCGCATCAAAACCAATGGGTTTTGACACGGCCTCATTTACTATTTGTTTCATGCTCGTTTGTGAGCGGAATTATTTCACTTCTTCAAAATCGGCATCCTGGATGTCTTCCTTGCCGTTTTGCTGAGCACCACCCTGCGTGCCTTGGTTGAAGCCACCTTGCTGGAAGCCTTCGGCACCGGGTTGCGCACCGGGAGCACCGCCCTGTTGATACATCTTGCCGACAGCGGCGTTGAGCTCGGCAGTGGCGGCATCGATGGCTGCAATGTCTTGCGCCTTGTGGGCATCTTTGAGCTTGCTCAGGGCAGCTTCCACTTCGCCTTTGACGTCGGCAGGGAGGTTGGCACCGTTTTCTTGAAGCATGTTTTCGGTTTGGAAAATCATGCTGTCGGCCTGATTGATCTTTTGGATGCGTTCGGCTTCGGCCTTGTCGGCTTCGGCGTTGGCTTCGGCCTCGGCTTTCATGCGGTCGATGTCTTCTTTCGAGAGATTGCTGGAAGCCTCGATGCGGATGCTTTGCTCTTTACCGGTGGCTTTGTCTTTGGCCGATACGTTGAGAATACCGTTGGCGTCGATGTCGAAAGTCACTTCGATTTGAGGCACGCCGCGACGGGCGGGAGCAATGCCGGCGAGGTTGAAGCGACCGATGCTCTTGTTTTGAGCCGCCATGGTGCGCTCACCTTGAAGGACGTGGATCGTCACTTCGGGTTGGTTGTCTTCGGCGGTGGAGAAGGTTTGGCTGCGTTTGCAGGGAATGGTGGTGTTGGCTTCGACGAGTTTGGTCATCACTCCGCCGAGGGTTTCGATACCCATCGACAGAGGAGTCACGTCGAGGAGTACGATGTCGCTCACGCCGCTTTCTTTGTTGAGAATGGCACCTTGAATGGCAGCACCCACGGCCACTACTTCATCGGGATTAACCCCCTTGGAGGGAGCTTTTCCGAAGAAGTTTTGCACGAGTTCCTGAACGGCAGGAATACGGCTCGAACCGCCGACGAGAATGACTTCATCGATTTCGCTCGTGGAGAGGCCTGCATCGCGGAGGGCGTTTTCGCAGGGGATGCGGCAGGCTTGGATGAGGCCATGCGCAAGTTGTTCGAACTTGGCGCGGCTGAGGGTCTTCACCAAGTGCTTGGGCACACCGGCCACGGGCATGATGTAGGGGAGGTTGATTTCAGTGGAGGCGGAGCTGGAAAGCTCGATTTTGGCCTTTTCGGCAGCTTCTTTGAGTCGCTGCATGGCCATGGGATCGCCGTTGAGGTCGGCTCCTTCGTCGTTTTTGAACTCTTGCACGAGCCAGTCGATGATGACTTGGTCGAAGTCGTCGCCGCCAAGGTGGGTGTCGCCGTTGGTGGAGAGCACTTCAAACACGCCGCCGCCAAATTCGAGAATGGAGATGTCGAACGTTCCGCCACCGAGGTCGAAGACGGCAATCTTCATGTCTTTGTGAGCTTTGTCCACGCCATAGGCCAAGGCTGCGGCCGTAGGCTCATTGACGATGCGCTTCACTTCAAGACCGGCAATTTGTCCGGCTTCTTTGGTGGCCTGACGTTGAGAGTCGGAGAAGTAGGCGGGCACGGTGATCACCGCTTCGGTCACTTCTTGTCCGAGATAGTCTTCGGCGGTTTTCTTCATCTTTTGAAGCACCATGGCCGAGATTTCCTGCGGCGTGTAGTTGCGGCCGTCGATGGCCACGCGAGGCAGACCGCCGTCGTTCACCACTTTATAGGGCACGCGTGAAGTTTCTTTGTCTACCTGTGCAAAGTTTTCTCCCATGAAGCGTTTGATAGAGTAGACGGTGCGCTGAGGGTTGGTGATGGCCTGACGCTTGGCGGGATCTCCCACTTTGCGCTCGCCGTCGCCGACGAAAGCCACGATAGAGGGCGTGGTACGCTTACCTTCGCTGTTGGTGATCACGAGGGGTTCGTTTCCTTCGAATACGGATACGCACGAGTTGGTGGTTCCGAGGTCTATACCGATAATTTTTCCCATAGTTGTATGTTTTTTTTATTTTGTTTTCGATTTGATTTTCTTTGTCGAACGGCGCAGTCCGTTTGCCGGACATGGCGCCTTACGCCCTCTATTGTGCAAGCCTTGTGCCAAAAGAATGAGTATTCGGCGAGAACTGACAAGACTGCCGTTTTGACAGCCGACAGACTGACAACTGTTCTTTCATACGTTTGGCAAGCATCAATACGAAAAGAAGTTTTGAATAGCGAACGAGGCGATTGATCTATGAAAATCGTTTTCACAATGCCCGAACCCAATCGGGAAGAAAGGAAAAGCACAACTACCTTTGAGTTGAAAAATTCTACCTCTGAGATAGGATATTTTACCTAAGAGATTATGAAATCTGACTCCTGTCGGATCGAGCAACCGTCTTTCTCTCGCGCGCACGCGCGTTACCATAGTGATTATGTTTTGCTTCCGCTGCCTTCGCAAAACAAGATAAGAATTTGAAAATCAGATTATTTAATGCGAAGGCAAGTGAAGGCAAAATAAAAAACTCATTTTCAGACGACTGAAAATCAATCTGTTGATGCGTTTTTTTTGCTTTCACTACTCCCGAAAGGGGGCGGTTTTCGAGCGGAAAAGGCGGAAGGAGGTGAAGGCAACCCCTACTTTTGCCTTCACCGTAAGAGCTATGATTTTCAGACGGTTGAATTTTTCAAAAAGTGTTTGCCTTCACTTGCCTTCGCATTAAACAAATTGATAATCAAAGGGAAAGGCCTTTTTGCGAAGGCAAAACGGCAAAAACAAAAAAACGGGTGGAAAAACGACTAAAAAAGGCGGTTTCATCGGAGAAGGAAGGACGCCCGAAGCGGAAGCCGAGGCTAGTTGTCAAAGGAGCATTGCGCCTTCAAAGAGTTGCCGTTTTTTTTTTTGGGGGGGGGACGAACGAGTTTTTTTTTGAGAGGACGGAAACATTTCCGGCCATTGGTGTCCGATTAAAACGATGGTGTCCGAATGCTCTTCTTTCGGACATGACCTTTAAGCCGCGGGCAAAGACACGTCAGCAGTCCGTTTGAAAGGAACGGTGGCACAGGCCAAAGCGAACAGGAACAACGGACATCCGCCCGATGCCTTGAAAGTGATGAGCTTCGCGGCGTCGGGCGGATAAAGGGGGCAGCGATAGGAGATGTCGTGATGCTATCGTTTGCGAATGGTGATGAACTTCTCTTGTCCGGTAGCGGTGTCGAGATAAGAAATTCGGGCTTCGTTGCCGGGCATGGAGATGAGTGCCGTGGTGGTGGCGGTGTGCATGTCGATGGGTTGTTCGAATCGTTTTCCATTGACAGAGAGAATGCGGCTGCCCGAACGAATGGGGAGTTTCGGATCCCAAACCATACCTGCCGTGAGGTGTCCTTCGGGAGAAACGGTGATGACCACGTCCCACTCGGCGGTGTAGAGATCGCGCTTGGGGCGGACGTCGTGGGGCAGATAGTAGAAGGTGCGATGCTTATAGTCGATGATGACATCGCCGTGGGCAAGAATGGCAGAACCGATGCGCGAGTCGTGGCCGTCGGTGGTAATGGTGGTCACGTTGTCGAAGTCGATGCCGGCGAGGGTGAAGCGGGGGATTTTGAGGCGGTGTTTGAGAGAAGAGTTTTCAAGACCGGAAGCGCCCATAGAGAGGATGCCCGTACCGGAAGCGAGGTGTTTCACCGCTTTTTTCGACTTGCGCAGACGCTCATGGCTTTGCGTGGACATTTCGTAGAAATCGGCTGCACCGCTGTCGAACATCACGGTGTCGATAGCCTGCTTGCCGAGATTGACAATAAGGTGAGGCACAAAAGCTTCGGTCACGAGGGGAGTAGCGCGTGAAAAGTCGACACCGAGATCTTTGCTGAAATCGGTGAATGTGAACAAATTATTGCGACTGTCAAACTTGACAATCCCCATCTTCATGAGATTGTAGCCGATGATACCATCGATGCCGAACTGCTCGGTCATGTTACCCTTCTCCCAACGCATGGCTTCGAGATGCAGGAAAGAAACGTTGCCAAGTTTGAGTGAATCGAGCACCACGAGGTGAGCCTGCACGAGTTGTCCGTTGGAATCATGTCCTTTCTGCATGGAACCGACTTTGAGTCCGAGTTTTTGGGCAAAAGAATAGCTGACACAGCAAGGAGCACCGGTATCAATAAGGAACGTTCCGGCATGTCCGTTGACTTCGACCCGGGCGATGAGTTTTCCGTTGACATTGCGATAAGGAACAGTGGCACGGAAGCTACCGGCATTTGCTTCGCAAACTCCAATGAGAAGCAGCAAATAAAAAAAGAATGATATGCGTTTCATGAGTGTCGGAATGATAAAAAACGAAAAATAGAATTGTGCTCTCGAAAACTTAGGGAGTACACGAAAGAAATAACGACAGAAGTGTTTCAAGGTAATGAAATTCAGAAACTCTCAAAAACGTGTTTCTGCAGTCTTGCTTGACAGACAACTTTGCAGAAACACGCTAATGGAATATGAAAATACGATGTGTCACCGTGCAGACCGATCGAAATCGAGAACTTCCCGAATGAGTTCATCTCCATTACGATAGCCCACGATGCGTTTCAGTTCTTTACCTTCACTATCAATGACAAGCATGGTGGGATAGGCAGAGATGGCGTATTTGGCAGCAATTTTTTTTCCTTCGCCTTTCTCCATGTCGATTTTGATGCTTACAAAACGAGTTGTGAATGCTTGTCCCACTTCGGGGAGAGGAAAAATATCATCGGCCATCTTTCTGCAAGGTGTGCACCACGAGGTGTAAGCATCGAGGAATAAAAGTTTATTCTCGATCTTGGCCTTGGCAAGAGCTTCGTCAAAAGAGATGGGATCGAAAACGACACCTTGATTATGTTCCAACCGATCAGCCAAACTATTGAGTTGTTTGGATAGATTTTCGGAAGAGGTTTCGGAAGCTGCCGTTTCTCGAAGATAAGCTATAACGGCCACGCGTTGTGATTCGGATATTTCAGGCAGATCAAGGCTGAGATCGACAGAGGCCTTTTGCTGTCCAAATCGATGGGAGTTTCTGCGAAGATAGTCCAACAACTCTTCATATTTGCGTTCACCTCGAAGTTTAGCAACATCGTAGAGGGCATAAGTCAGGCAAGTGTCGGGAAGATCTGCCTTTTGCATGGCAAGACGAATATCTATCAGCTTCGAGGGTTGATATGGCGATGTGCCCAAAGCCATTTCTGCCACATCAGTGCTATAATGTGTTTCGATGAAGTAGTTGACAGCAGCAGCCCCATTGGATTGAATGAACTTCTCTTTATTATCGATCAAAAAACGAAACAAATCACTCTCCGAGTCAGAAATCAATTGTTTGAAATACGTCCAGTTTTCTTTTTTGCTATATTCCTTGGGCGTGAGTTTGCCAAAATACTGAGTAGCTACTTGCTTGATTTTCTCTTGCTCATCTGCCAAGCTGAGAGCGTAGAGATAGTTGAACAGATCCTTCTTGCTCCGTTTGCCGAGATCGTATGCTTTTTGAGTACCGACGAGAGAGGTTTTCGGATGGAGCAAACGCACAATATCTGCCTTAAACTCCGGTAGTTTCTTACCTCCGACAATGCGCGAAATCACTTCGCCGTTGGCATCAAGGATGAGGTAGTGCGCAAAGCTCCGTATGCTGTAACGTTCGGCTATGTGTTTGTTTTCCCGCTTGCTTACATCTATGAACAGATTGACGAAAGTTTTGTTCATGTAGTTGGCAAAATCAACATCCGAAAACACATACATATTCATGCCGTGGCAGGGAATGGCCCAATCGGCAAAGCAATTGAAAAAGATGGGTTTCCTTTCGGTCTTGGCTTTTCGGAGTGCTTCTTCGAGCGTATAAACGTACTTGACTTTGATGTCGGCTTTGAATTTGTCACCATACATACTGGAAACGGGTTGTGCAACAAGCGTTTGCATACTCAACGTGAAGACCACTGCAAGTATCCACGTAAGGAAATGTTTATAGTTCATGATATTGGAAATTATGAATAAGTTTCTCCTACTGCCGAAACACTCATCGTCTTTCGGAGAAGAACATGGTGGAAATAAAGAGATGCTCTGTTTGAAAATCATTCCGCATTTTTGACGCAACGCACACTGTTGAGAACCTCTCTGCGAGCATTGTCGAGACGACAAGTACCGCGCCATACCTTGGTATTGAATTCCGCCGACATCCTCACCATGGCCACCGGAATGGAGTCTTGCATGTTGAAAGTGGTAGCTGTCCAATAGTACCAAGCCCTGTCTTTGTTGATGTAAAAAGGTAATGCCTCCTTGCGATAGGCATTACTTCCTGCCTTTGGTGCATTAAATCTTGCTGCACCTCCTTGTTCGAGAAGTGTGGCCAATCCTTCTCCGCGCCAAGCCTCGCTGACTTCGATTTCTGAATCGGAAAGGCCGAGCGTACGTTCAAGCTGCTTCCAGTCTTCGTCGGTGGGCAGACGCCACCCTTCGGGAACGGCTTTGAGAGCAGCCTGATGAGAGTAGAGGAAACCATATTTCTCCACATATCCTCCATTGACTTTCTCTGCTTTGAGGAAAGAAGCTTTTCCCTCTCTTGCACGAGCTTCGGGCTGATTGGCATAGTCAAGCAGTTTATCTGTGAGCACCTGCCCGAATTCAGGGTTGAGGACTGCGATCATCTCACGCACCTGATCGGCAGTCAGACGACCTTTCTCTATCTGCTTCACCCAATCTTCGATCATGAGAGTGAAAGAAAAAGAAAAATTTCCGCTTTTCATCGGCCATCCATCATATTGCGGATCATGAGCGATGGCGAGCATCAGTTCTTTAAATGCTGCATCATCGGGCTTTACTTTTTTGAGATCTGGAGCGGTTTCGTTCCAAGTGAAGCAACCATCCAAGCTATACCCCGGAAGGGCATAGCGGAGATTTTCGGCCATCCAGATCTGTTTGCCGATACGTATGGTCTTGTAAGTATTATTGTCTCTGGCATCAACAAAGTCGGGAGCCTCTTGAACGACAGCAGGATTGAAGTTCACTCCGAGTTCGTCCTTATCACTGCAAGAAGGCAGCAAAGCCACTCCCATGAATGCAAATAAGATATATTTTTTCATGTGTATCTTTTTTCAAACGTTATACATTTTCTTCATAAGAAGTATTCTTCGTTTTTCTCTTCTTCCGACATTCCATCGTAATTCAAATCCACACCGAGATCTTGCGAGATAAAATCGGCAAGGATTTTGTATTTCTCCATGATCACACTCATGGATCCATAACGACGGCGGAAGCCTTTATCTCCCAAATGAAGAATGGCCTTGACGAAATATGTTCTATCCTCCTCATCATCGTCGGGGGTAGCAGTGCCGGTGTTTTTCCAACCTCGCAAAAAACCGTATTGCCCCATTTCGGCAATCATGTTTTTGCGGATTCTCAAAGCTTCTTCTCGATCGTCTACATAAGGAGCCCCTCCGTGTAAACTTTCCGTAAGTCTCTCAACAATATCCTTTCCTTGATAGACTTGGAAAGGAGGCTCGTCGTAAAGTTCATTGACAGAAAGCGTCCATGACTTCTTTTGCCACTTCACGATGGTGGAACATTCACCGAGTGTTTCCCAAGAACGACCATACCATCCTTTTTCAGAGCATACGGCGGCAAAACGTGCACAGAGATTTAGATTTCCTTTGACACGATCGTGAATCATGTTTTTGATGATCGTGCCAACCTGATAGTCAATGGTATCTTTATTGACCACATCTTTAATTTTAGCTAATACCAACGTTCGAAATCCCACTCTATAAAAGGGCTTTTCATCCCCACGCCTGGTAGACACCGTGAGTGTATCGGCCAACATAATGCAAAACGGTCGCATCGGTTTGCTCACCTTTTTCAGATATTCCTTCACGTAGCGCAAAGCGTTCATTTGCTCGTGGGGATCAGTGATGTAGCGATAGGTGTATTTCACACTTCGATCGTAGCCGTAGAAAGTCCAATTTAAATCAATGGTTTCATAAGTGTAAAACGGATTTCCGCTATGGTCGAAACCTTTATGCTTTTGGGCAATGGTGTCGTTGAAATAAACGGGAATATTGTATTCCTTGTAGATTTCATAACGAGCGGTCTGAATGGAATCATCGGGATTTTCCGTGATTTCAAAGTCATTCTCAATTTGAATGCCGGGCGTCAGTTCTTCCTCTCCGGAACAAGCGGCAAATAGCACCAAAGCAAGGCAGAAGAATAGATGTTTCATCGTGATTTTTGTTTGATTGGTGAGAGATCAGCCAAAGCACAACGATATTGTCGTCCGAGCAATAAGCAAAACCTCTTCATAGTTATTCAACAAAGTCGAGAGATGCTGTTAGAAGTCAAGATTGATCCGAACTGTCCGAATTGTTATCTCCATTTTCTTCTTCATCTTCGGGAAAAACAGGAGGAACCGGATCGGGTTTGATTTCAGAACGTTTCTCACGCAGATTGTCTGCCATCGGAATTTTATCAAATTCCACCACACTCTTGGGAATGGCAAAAGTGAAAGAAGGATCTCCCGCAGGCAAGACATAAAGATGAGAACTTAGGAAAGAGTTGGATTCGCTGAAAGCATTGAAGACATGCACCACGTTTTTGGCCAAAGGCTGACGTTTGTTGACGGCATAACGTCGGAGGTCGAACCAGCGATGACCTTCGAAACACAATTCGCGGCGACGCTCGTTGCGCACTTCATTGACCAATTCCTCTCCGGTGAGATCGGTGTGGGTGTAATAGGGTATGCGTTGCGTGCGAAGGGTTTTCATGCTTTGATTGGCATCGGTCTCTTTGCCCGGTTGCATGGAGCAGGCCTCGGCATGATTGAGATAGGCTTCGGACAGACGCAGCAAGAAGGCATCCGAAATATGATTCAGTTTCAATCCACGCTCATATTTTTGCATGAAGCGTATGCTGTCGCTTTGGGCATTGACCGAGAAGAATGCCACTTTTCTCATGTCGCCATCTTCATAGAGGTCATACAGTTCGCGCGACACGCAGTAGTCTCCGGGATTTCCCGACAACGAAGTGCGCGTGTTCTCGGCCGCCACATTGTTGGCTCCTTGCGAGAAAATGATTTCACGATTGGACGGTGTGAGAAAAGGAACATTGATCTGAAAATCCGACGTGCCGGAGAGCGTGAAGTTTTTGCTTTCGATCACTCTTTTCGCCGTCGCTTCGGCCTCTTCCCATCTCTGCATGTAGAGCAGAGTTCGGCTCAACAGCAACGCCGCCGCTTCGGCCGATGCTCTGTGCAAACGAAAACGAGGATTTTGCGGACTGATCGTGAGTTGTTCCTCGGCAATGCGCAAATCATTCACGATGCTTTCATAAACGGCTGCGGCCGAAGCTCGCTCAAACTGCGTGTCTTTATTTTTATCGTGTTCAACGTGAGACGTAAGTTTGAGTGACACATTCAATGTCACCGTGGCCGAATCGGGATCATAGGGTTTGCCGTAGAGGTTGGCCAATGCGAAATAAAACTGTGCTCTTGCAAAATGCGCTTCGCCTTTCACACGATGATACATCATTTTTTCCTCATCCGTGTTGCGCGGCATGTCGTCGATGATGTCTATGATGTTGTTGGCGTGGTTGATGCGTGTGTAGAGCGTATTCCATGTAGTGGCGTCGTCTTGCGTGACAGTATGTGTAAAATTGTAACGCACATCTTGCTGCCAAGTAAAAAAGCCAAACATGAGCGATACGACTCTGTCCCAAGCTTGATCACCGACGTTCCCCTTGGAAGCATCCGTTCCGGTGGTGTTGATATCATCATCGAGCATATTGACAAATGCCATCGTTCCGGCCGACATGCCTCTCTCTACCGTATGACTGCGGAGATATACATCTCCAATGAGCAATTCGTTGAGGTCGGTGACACTTTTGGCAGTGACGAGGTCTTGTGAATATTCATTAAGGAAGTCGCTGCATCCGGCTGTTCCGAACGCCAACAGACCGATCGCAATGTTGAAGAAGTTATTTTTCATAATCTGCCATCTTGTTTTAGAAAGTGACTCTCATACCAATTGTATAAGACGGACGCATGGAGAGAGAAGTGTTGATGGAAAAACCGGTTTGCGTAGGATCTTGCCCGTCGAGTTCGCTCGATTTGAGCGTAAAGACGTTGGACATAGACAGATCGAGCGAGAGATTGCTGAAAGGTGTCTTTTTCAGTTGTTTGTTTGTAAATTGATAGCGCACCGTCATGTTGGACAGTCGCAGATAGCTTCCCGAAACGACACGCAGGTCGGAATTATCGTACATCGTCCAATGGTTTTCGGCAAAGGGTTTGAAACCATGCACACCCACTTGCGCATCAGAGCTCCAATGGAAACGATACTCAATCCACCCGATGTCGCTCGGACTGAGCAAAGCCGGGTAAGTCGTATACTTCTCATCACCGGGAGCTTTCCAACGTTCGAGAAGTTCCTTACGCACATTATTTTCAGAAGAAATACCGTTGAGGATGTCTTTATAGATGGCAAACTTGCGAATTTTGTTGCCCAAGCTGTAATTGAAGCTCGTGCTGAACGAGATTTGTTTCCAACGGAGCGTACTGTAAAACGATCCTTGCAAATTCGGTTCGCGACTCCCACTATTGACCATCATCATCTTCATGATTTCTCCCAGCGTTTTACCTTCGAGCAAGTGTCGACGGTCTGAGTAATCGTCAAAGAGGGGCATACCGTTTTTCGGGTTCAATCCGAGGAAACCATAAGAGTAAAACGTACCGATGGCCTCTCCGTCGATGAGTGCCGTCCCTGTGAGGAAATCGTTAAGTGAGTATTCGTTGGCCGATTTACCTTCAATGCGATTGAATACCATGGAGTAGTTGGTCGAGAGATACCATGACCAATCCTTCGATTTAATCGGATAGCCCGACACCGAGATGCTCATCCCCTTATTGTAGATATCGCTGCCGTTCATCACGTACTGCTTCACGCCGTTGATGGTGGACACGTTCACATTGTTGAAAGCATCTTTCGTGTGTTTGTAGTAAGCATCCGTTCCCACCGTGAATCGGTAATCGAAGAAAGAGAAATCAATACCGATGTTAAATTGGTCTGTCTGCTCCCAACGCAAGTTCGGATTGGGCAAAGCATAGACCGTCGATATGTTCTCGCCGTAATAAGTATCCACACTGCCTTGGCGCAACAACAAGTTAGGCGTTTGGTTGTCCACCATGTTTCCCGTCTTACCGAAAGACGTGCGCAGACGTCCGTCGCTCAAACTTCTGTTGTATTTGAAAAACAGCTCTTTGATGTTAAGCATTCCCGACATCGACCATACCGGCAGGAATTTCTCATTGCTCCGGCTTCCGAATTTGTTAGAAGCGTCGAAACGGCCGTTTGCGCTGAACGATGCGAGATTACCATAGCTATACGACAAGATCATGTAGCTACTGAGGCGATTGTTCTTGTCAGCCGTCAGCCGTGGATGATTGGCAGCCACCCACGAAGCGTAGTGAGGAAATTTTTCCATCTCCTCCGGCGTCATGATCACATATTTCATGCCTCGGTTTTTGAAATATCCACGTGTATTCTCGGAATATCCATTGGTTCTCGCAGCGTTCATTTCATAACCGATTGAAGAACTCAGCAAGTGCTGTTTACGCTCACCAAAATTGTAACGGAAGTTGGTTTGCAAACGCAGCAAAAAATTCTCATTCACATTGTTGGACATGTTGTACACCCCACCATAGGGCAAATCAGAAAGACCATGTTTTCCGGGGATCGGAGCCACTTCCGATTCTCCGTTTTTCAGTTGAGCCACATAGTTGCCTTTCTCACCAAACCATGTGTGTCTGTTACTCGAAGCACGCTGATAAGAGGTGGTCAGCGTGAGGTCGAGCATCGTTTTGTACCGATACACCAAATCCAACGCCGCGTTGATATTGTTGTTCTCATAAGTATTTTCAGCGTTTGCCACCTCATTGAGAATATTGTAGCGATATTTATATTGTGCCCCCTTGTCCGTGCCGACGTTGTAGGCATGCTTTTGGTAGTAGTAGAGCGAACCGTCGGGATTGTGCGAAGGCAATGCTCTCGTCGTGTTGTAAGCATATCCGAGCGGATCGATTTCGTTGGGCAGTTGATTTTTCTTTTGCACGCTGGCATTCACGCGAATATTGGCAGAGATCGTTTCGGCGATTTTAGTCTGTAAGCTCACGTTGGCCGTGTAGCGATCGCTAAATTGCGTTTTCACCACACCCTCCTCCTTGTTGTAACCCAACGAGGCATAGTAACGCGTGGCTTCATTCCCGCCCGACATGTTGATCGTGTGGTTGTGGTTGAACGTGTCTTGCGTGAGCAGTTTGAACCAATCCGTATTGACCGTTTCGGCACGTTGCACTTCTTGTCGAAAAGTGTCGTAGTCAATCTGCCCCGTGACATAACGGTTATACAATCCCTCATACCCTACCATCGTCATGTGGTTGGGGAAGGCATAGTGCAGGTCTGTCAGGTCTTTTCCAAACTGCACGCGCTCCTGCGAGTTCATCAGATTGATGTTTCTGTCGGAGTATCGGGGTCGTGCCGTGTAGCGCATCTGCGTGTTGTAGCTGATACGGGGAGGGCCGGGTTCTCCCTTTTTGGTCGTCACCACGATCACGCCGTTGGCCGCTCTCGTGCCATAGAGTGCCGTTGCGGCGGCATCTTTGAGCACGTCGATGCGCTCGATGTCTTGGGGATTGATACCCGAAATGGCATTACCGATGTAGTTGATGTA
Source organism: Alloprevotella sp. OH1205_COT-284 (assembly GCF_003859795.1). Classification (GTDB taxonomy): domain Bacteria; phylum Bacteroidota; class Bacteroidia; order Bacteroidales; family Bacteroidaceae; genus Alloprevotella. The sequence continues at coordinate 36,498 of NZ_RQYI01000009.1, forward strand.
GTCGGGGTCGTTGAGTTGCTCGTTGGTCACGTCAACGGGATCCGAGAGCGGAATGCCGTCAAGCACCCAAAGCGGTTCACGGTTACCGATGAGGGTCGACGTTCCGCGGATGCGCAAACGCGCCGTGGCTCCCACCTCACCCGAGTTTTGCATGAAAATCATGTCGGGCACACGACCTTCGAGTGCTTGTTCGATCGAGGTCATGCCGGGCATGAGGATGTCGTCCATTTTGAGCGAGGTGATGGAGCTTGTTTTCTCACGCGTCGAAATCGTACCATATCCCGTCACGATAGCCTCTCCCAATTCCATTCCGGAATCTTCGAGCCTGAACGTATATTCGCCTTTTCCCGACAGCAGTGTGATGCTGCTGCGTTTCATCCCCAAATAAGAGGCTGTAATTTTCGTGCGGCCGTTCATCACGTCAATAGGCACTTTGAGCGTAAACCGTCCATTGGCATCAGTCATGGCAGCCCACACTTTTTTACCCAGTGTCACACGAATATTGGCAGAATTGAGCGGTTCGCCCATTTTGTCATACACCACTCCCCTCAACTGTACCCATTTCTCGGCCACTCTACCGGCGGCATAAGTACTTGACGGAGAGCTCGTTTCCTGTGCGTAGGCATTGACACCGACTCCGAGCAAAGTGGTCGTGAGCAGGCTCAAATATGCACTTCGAAAGGGAAGGAGTTTCCTCATGTTCAGTGAATTTGATTGATAAAAAAAGATGAGTTTAGAATATGGATAAAGCCAACGAAAACCGGCTTCGACGCTTCGGAGCAAGGCATATCGCTCGGAGCATTGCACCGAAGAAAGCAACATCGGTCATGCTCACAAAGCGAGAACATCGAAAGCTCTTTTAATACTTTCGGGCACAAATATACTAAATAGTGTAATAAAAGAAAAGTTTTATAAGAGAAATTCTCTATCGTTCTTCAAATTGCTCCGACAATGATCCTGTCACCCTCACTTTCGACACAAAAAGCAATGTCCGAATAGTGTCCGAAAAAGTATGTAAACGCTTTTTCCGCAGCTTCTCTCAAACGCGTTCTTTCCATTCCCTACCGCCCAAAAGAACATCCGCCTCTCCCCCTCTTCGGGCGGAGAAGCAGATGCTTTCGGAGTTCGGCGTGTAAGCAGTTACACATCCGTTGGAGCAGATGTGTTCAGTCGCCCCAAATGCTGCCCAACGATTGTTTTTGGGTGTCGGGCGGTTTGGAGGCTTCTTTTTTTTCGCCGAATGCACCTATGGTACATAATAAAGCATCTCAAAGAAAAAGAGGAAAACGGAGGAGGAAACACGAAATGCAGATTGGGAATAACAGTAAGAACGGAAAACGCTTCTACCTCTGAGGTAAGAAAAACGGGCTCTGAGGTAGGCGTTTCTACCTCTTAGGCCGTGAGAGCGGCCTCCCTCGAAGAAGCGAGAAACAACAGTCTTTCGCGCGCACGCGCGTATCCTTGTAATTGTATTTTGCCTCCGCTGCCTCCGCAAAAGGATGCAACAAGCTGCAAATCAAGACTTTGTTTGCGAAGGCAAGTGAAGGCAAAACGAAAATTTATTTTGTAAACAATTGAAATACATCGACTTATGCCGATTTTTTGCTTTCACAAACTCGAAAAGGGGTGGTTTTCGCCCAGAAGAGGTGAAAGGAGGTGAAGGCAAAAAGAGATTTTGCCTTCACCAAAGGTATATTGATTTTCAACGATTTGGAAGAAGCTCCCAACTTTTGCCTTCACTTGCCTTCGCAAGAAAAGTACTAATAATCAATGCGATGACCGTTTTAGCGGAAGCAAAACGGCAAAAACTAAAAAATAGGGGAAAGAAACGCTCAAAAAGGGCGGTTTCATCGACATCGACAACAATCGGCACTCCGACCAAGCGGAAGAAGCCGAAGGGGATGCGACAGCTGAATGATGGCACACCCCCTCCGCTCACGAAGTCGACGCCGAACGCGTGTGGGCGAGAATGAGCCGAAGTTCGGCCTGCGAAATGTCGTCGCCCAAGGCTTCCATGAGTTCGTAGAAAGAAACGGAGTCGGGGTGCTCGGAGATAAAACCGACGACGCGCGCGATGTGGTCGGGAGCGACAATATCGGCGAGGGAAAGTGTGCCCTCGGCCACGTGTTGCGAAAGATGCTTGTAGACGGTGGCTGCAACCAGCCCTCTCTCGGCGGCGATTTCTTCGACCGTCTTTCCGCTTTCAAACATCCGTAGAGAGATGAGGTCGGTGCGCTCGCGCGGTGGTTTTGCGGCCTTGGCGACAGCTTTTTCGGCGGCGTTGGCCTTGGCGGTTTTGGCGGTACGCTTGCCGGAGGCCGAATCGGGAGTTTCACCCAAGGTGGCAAGAGCTCTGGCCTGCTGATAGGCTTTCTGTTCAAAACCGTGGGCAGCCACGTGACGCAAGAGGGCGACACGCAGGCGAAGCTCCTCGGTCATTTCTTCGGAGTGTTTTTTGAGGCGTTTGGCCACCACTTTGTTGTTGGTGGACAAGGAGGTGTTGCCCAACAAATGCACGAGGGGAGCGAGGGCATCGAGAAAATAGTCGGCCGCCTTGGTCACTCGTTCCTGCAAAAGGGGCGAGTGGCGATAGTCTTCGGCGGTGAGGACGATGTGCTCATATTGCCGTGCAAAGCGGTGCGAAACGGCTTCGATCCGATCGGCCAGATCGACACGGAGGGCTTTGAAATCGGCCACGGTGGCCGGCTGCTGCTTGTAGAAATATTCGTCGAGAAGGCGCAGAAATCCGTCGAGGAGGACGAGAAGCACGCCGAACGAAAAGACCTCGCCGAGGAGTTGGAGGAAGAAGAGGCGTTCCATTTCGCGCACTTTCTCGGGCGTGGGAAGTTGTTGCGCCATATCTTCGGAAAAGGCTTGCACGTGGGCGTCTTGAATGATGGCTCGGGGAGGGATGGGGGCGGAGAGTACCAAGCCTTCGAGCGTTTTGCAGCGCGAGAGGGCAACGTAGGTCTGCCCGTGGGCGAAGGAGGCAGAGGCGTCGATAATGGCACGCTCGAAGGTGAGGCCTTGGCTCTTGTGAATGGTGATCGCCCAAGCCGTGCGGAGGGGAAACTGCAGAAATACCCCTTCGGTGATTTCCTCGACCTGCATGGTAGTTTCGTTGAGGGCGTATCGTGAGTTGAGCCACTCCTCGCGCGGCACGTCGATGTGCTCGCCGGTGTCTTGGGCGCGGACACAGATTTCGGTGGGAGTGAGCGAAACGACTTCGCCGAGCATGCCGTTGAAATAGCGATGGGCACCGGTGCCGTCGTTTTTTACGAACATGACCTGTGCGCCGATTTTGAGCGAGAGGTCGGGCTGAGTCGGATAGGAATATTCGGGAAACGTGCCTTTGATTTCGGCACGATAGGTGAAGGCTTTCGAGGGCAGTTGCGCGAGGTTGTGCTCGTTGATGCGGTCGGCCTGATGGTTGTGGGTGACGAGGCGGACGTATCCTTCTTCGCGCCGCGGCTCGAAGTTGGGAATGTAGCGAGCGTTGAGGAGTTGGAGCTCGGTCATGCCGGCGGTGTTGTTGCGCACGGCATTGAGGAGATCGATGAAGTTTTCGTCGCGCTGCCGATAGACGGTTTTGAGTTCGACGGTGGCATAGTCGGTGCTGCGCAGGGCGTTGGCAGAAAAGAAAAAGGGCGATTCGTAGTGGGCGGAAAGCAACGACCACTCCTCCTCTTTGACGACAGGCGCGAGCTGCTGCAAATCGCCGATCATGAGCAGTTGCACGCCGCCGAAAGGTTTGTGGCGGTCGCGGTGGCGGCGGAGCACGGCGTCGATGTTGTCCAACAGGTCGGCACGCACCATGGAGATTTCGTCGATGACAACGAGGTCGAGACTGCGAATGAGGCGTTTTTTGCGTTCGCCCATGCGAAAGGTTTCGCGGCTGTATTGCACACCGGGCAGAAAAGGAGCAAAGGGTATTTGGAAGAAAGAGTGAATGGTGACACCGCCGGCGTTAATGGCCGCAATGCCGGTGGGAGCGAGAACCACCATGCGCTTGGTGCTCTCTTCGCGCAGACGGCGCAGAAAGGTGGTTTTGCCCGTTCCGGCCTTGCCGGTGAGAAACAGGTGGGTGTTGGTGTTTTCGATGATTTGGCGAGCCAGAGCGATTTCGGGATTGGACATGACACGGTGATTTTAGGAGAGCGTCGGGAGGGGAGAATGGAGGTTTTCGCGGTGCTTTTTGAGCGTGCGAAAAGTGATTTTCCCACAAAAATACGAATTTTCGTGCGTTTTTTTCTACTTTTGCAAAAATAAAAGCAAAGAGCGGCCTGCTGCTCCGACTTCTCACGGAAAAGCACACGCCGAAACTCACAACAGCACCCATACGAGCATGCCCCCTTCACACCCCCATTCAAAACCGACCGCGACGGCACTTCCCGAATTGCCCGACGAGGAGCGGAAAAACACAAAAACGACACGCCGACACAACGGCATGCAGCCTGCGCCCATACAAATGGCCATCATCGACTCCAACCTATTGGCCTGCATGGGGTTGATGCACATTTTGAAGAAATTCATTCCTTTCGCGCAGGTGAAGATCTATCACGCTCACGAAGAGCTGATGGCCGACGATCCCGAAAGTTTCGCCCACTTCTTCGTTTCGTCGCGCATTTATTTTGAACACACCCGCTTTTTTCGACGCAGAGCCTATCGCACCATCGTGTTGATCAACGGCGAAAACCTGCCCCCCATGCCGGGAATATTGACGCTCAACGTTTCGCAATCGGAACAAGACCTCATCACCGACCTCCTGCAAATGCACTCGCAAGGACACGGCACTGGCCCGCACCGACCGCGACAACAACCGACGGAAACGGCCACACGACCACGAAACAACGACGAGCCGACCGCAGAAACACAACCACTCACCGCAAGAGAAATAGAGGTGATCACGCTGCTGGGAAAGGGGTATATCAACAAAGAGATTGCCGACCGCCTCAACATCGGGCTGACGACTGTGATCACACACCGAAAAAACATCATGTCGAAAATCAATGCCCACTCGCTCTCCGACGTGATCATCTATGCCGTGATGAACGGACACCTCGACTTGGGCGAATAGCCGAGACGACAACCGTCAATCTCCAAAAACAAACATCGCCCCGAATACCGCTCGGTATTCGGGGCGATGAGTTTGGTGTAGCCCGACCACGAAAGAGGAAGCCGGGAGAAACGAGGGTTGCGGAGAGATCAAAAACGGATGAAAAACAACGACACGCCCAGCACACTGATGACGGCACCGAGCACTTCTTTGCGCGTCACACGCTGTCCGAAGAAAAGATGAGCCGGCCAAAGAATGAGAATAGGGCTGAGCGACATGAGGGTCATGGCAATGCCCGTGGCGGTATATTGCGTGGCCATGAGCGACAGAGAAACGCCGAAAAAGGGGCCGAAAAACACGGCACAAATCAACATCGTCATGCCGCGACGATCGACCACCCCGCGAAGCAACGCCCCCCCCTTGCGGCTGACCAAAAGGATAAACACAAAACCGGCCAAACCGGCAACGGCGCGAATCATGGTCGAAGCAAAGGGCAGCGTTTGCAGCAGGCCGTCGAGCGTTTCGCTCGGCAAAGACAAGGTGCGAATGGAAGCCTCGTAGTGTTTCAAACCGACGGCCGACAACACCAATCCCAAACCCTGACCGACGGCCGCACCAATGGCATAGAGCACACCGCTCGTGGGAAGATTGAGGTGTATTCTGCGCTTGCCGGCCTCTTCACTACGGCCGCGGCCGAGAATGGAAAGGGCAATACCCAACGTCGTGACCGACATGCCCAAAACAGCGGAAAGAGAAAGGGTTTCGCCCAACAAGATCCAACCCGATATGGCAGCCGTGGCAGGGGCGACAGTCATGAAAAGCTGAGCAAAACGCGAACCGATCACGGCATAGGCGTTAAACAGACAATAGTCGCCGAACACGTAGCCCACGACGCCCGACATCAACAACCACCACCATGTTTGAACATCGGCATGGAGAGGAACGCAGGAACCGGTGACCACATAGAGCAAGGAGGAAATCATGAGCATCGAAAGCACCATGCGCAACACATTGACCACATGAACACCAAGACGCTTGGTGGCAACTTCGCTGAACAGCGCACTGATCGTCCACGAAACGGCAACGAAGATGGAGAGAGATTCTCCGAAAAAGGGAATGGAGGTGAAATTTTGCATATCTCGAAAAGTGTCGTCGGCGATTATTTCTCGCCGTCATACCCGATTGGGGGGATTTTCGGGCGCAAAAGTACAGACTTTTCGGAAGATAGCCGCGCTAATCCGACCAAAATGCGTAAATTTGCACAATGATACCGCTCTATTTTGCTCCTCTGCAAGGATATACCGACGATGCTTATCGCCGTTTTCATCAACAAGAGGTGGGAGGCGCAACGGCCTACTACACACCTTTCGTGAGATGGGAGCACGGCGGAGTGAGATCAAAAGACTTGCGCGATGTGCGACCGGACTTCAACGAAGGGGTGCCGCTCGTCGTACAAGTCATTGCGGCTTCGATCGAAGAATTTCGGCATTTGCTCGAAGTCTTGACGCCCTTGGGACATCGCCGCATTGATCTGAACATGGGCTGTCCGTTTCAGCTGCAAGCACGCCACGGACGAGGGGCAGGGCTGTTGGGAAATGTGGAAGTGGTGCGTGAAATTCTCAACGAAATGAACGTGCGCAGCGATTTTCATTTTTCGGTGAAACTCCGTCTCGGTTGGGACGCCCCGAACGAATGTATGCAGTTGCTTCCCCTGCTCAACGACGCCCGACTCGTGCAAGTGACACTGCACCCACGACTCGGCATACAGGGCTACAAAGGAACGGCCGACATTGAGGCGTTTGCGAAATTTGCCGAAGAGTGCCGACATCCGCTTGTGTTCAACGGCGACATTCGCACACCGCAGGAAGCCACACGCATCATGGAGCGATTTCCAACACTCCACGGCCTGATGATCGGCCGCGGATGGCTGGCTCGACCATCGCTGGGCCGAGAACTGGCCGAAGGACGGGAATGGTCGAGAACGGAGCGCATGGCACTTATAAAACGACTGCACGACCGTCTTCATGCACACTACGCCGCCATAGTGCCCGGAGATGCCGCCCTACACCAAAAACTCAAAACCTATTGGGACTATATGGAAGAGGAGGTGGGGCGGAAGTGCCTGAAAAAGCTGAAAAAAGCCGGCAATCTGAAAAACTATCTCCGCGCCGTTTCGGAAGTGGTCTGAAACCGCGGAACGGCAAACTGCGCGGTACATCGGTTTACTCCCAACGCCCGACAAAGTCGAGCTTGCTGTTTTCTGAAATCATCAATCATACCTTTTCAGTATATGGAACCCGTAATCTCCCCAACCATCAAGTATATCGGTGTCGACGACCGCGATCTTGATCTCTTCGAGAGCCAATATCGTGTGCCCGAAGGAATGTGCTATAACAGTTATCTCATCTTGGACGAGAAAGTGTGCATCATGGACACCGTCGACCCTCGTTGCGTCGATGAGTGGAACAACAAACTGCACGCCGCGCTCGACGGACGCACACCCGACTACCTCGTCGTTCAGCACGTAGAACCCGACCACGCCGGAGCCATTGCCGATGTGGTGAACGCTTATCCCGATCTGAAAGTCGTGGCCAGTGCCAAAGCCATTGCTTTCATCGCCCAATTCAACGAAGGCATCGACTTGTCGGATCGCTCCATTGCCGTGACCGACGGCTCCACCCTCGAACTCGGCACACGAACCCTCACTTTTGCCACTGCCCCCATGGTACACTGGCCGGAGGTGATCGTCACCTACGACGACAAGGACAAAGCCTTGTTCAGTGCCGATGCGTTCGGACGATTTGGTTTCTACGAACTCGACGACGACAAGTGGCTCGAAGAGTCGCGACGCTACTACATCAACATCTGCGGTCGATATGGCATGCAGGTTGGAAAGCTGTTGGAAAAAGTAGCAAAATTCGACGTCGAAATGATCTGCTCGCTCCACGGAAATGTGTTGCGAGGCGAGAAAAAGGCCGAAGCCATTCGCCTCTATCACATCTGGGCGAAATACGAAGTGGAAACACCCGGAGTTCTCGTGGCCTACGCCAGCATACACGGGAGCACGAAAGCCGCCGCACTCCGATTGGCCGAAATTTTGAAAGAAAAAGGTGCTCCGGCCGTAGAGGTGGCCGATTTGGCACGAGGACTGATGGACAAGGCCGTTTCCGATGCTTTCCGATATGGCTCATTGGTGCTCTGCGCATCGAGCTACGACAGCGAAGTGTTCCCTCCGATGCACTATTTCATCCATAAACTCCGCCTCAAAGGCTATCAAAACCGCCGCGTGGCCATCGTCGAAAACGGCACTTGGGCACCGACGGCAGGAAAAACCATGCGTGCAGAACTGGAAGCATTCAAAAAACTCGACATCGTCGAGCCGGTTTTCACCATTAAAAGCACGCTCAAATCCACCGACGTCACAGCACTCGAAACACTGGCAGAAGCGGTTTTGGCCTGACAGGTCTGACGAGCATTCATCGCCTCGCGCCCTCATCAAGACAGCTCTTCCATTTTGCTCGCTGCCTCTCTGCGAAACAGCGCTTCTCCCAAGAAACACGGTCGTTGTCGCAGAGAGGCAGCGATGTTTTTTCAAAAGACATTCAAAAAACTCTTGAAAAAGACGTTCAAAAAAGTTTCGGAAAAGGCATTCCGATACTTTTCAAGGCATTTCAAATTGCAATTTATAGTAAACCAAATACAGACTTTCTCAAAAAAAACTTTTTTCGCATACGACATTTTGAAGCCTCTCCAAAATGGACTACCTTTGCACGCGAAAAACTTCTCTTTTTTAACCTTTTGAATATGAATAAATTTTATGCCATGTTTTTGGGCTTGGCCATTGCCGGAAGCGGCATGGTGGCTCATGCACAATTGGTGAGAGGAGGCAATGGCTCCGTTTCGGAACTTGCTCCCCTCAAAATCACCAAGAAAACTTTGCGAAAAATGGCTCCGAAGGGAATGAAACTTCGTATCGACCATGCCAAAGCCCGACAGCAATACTTCGTACTTGCTTTCGACCAAACGCTCACGCCAGAGGCCGAGCAGTCGGTGTCGCGCCACGCCGCCTACATCTCCTACCTCCCCGACAACCTCTATATGTATGCCGCACCCGATGCCGAGAAGGCAGTGGCAGCCATACGGAAAGCACTCGACGGACGTAAGGACGTCAAGCTGCTGACAGTCGGGGCACTGCCCATTCGCTACAAACTCATCAACGTGCTGTTGGAAGCCTCAGACAAAGGCACTCCCCTCCCCGCATCGGTCGTTGAGAAAGGCATCGTCGTGAGCACCGTGAGACCGGAAGACCGACAGACTCTCGAAGCCACCCTCGACAAATGGTACATGGATTACGACTTGACTTCCGACGAAAGAGTGCGACTTCTCAATCCCACCATCGAACAAGTATTTCAAGTGGCAGCATTGCCGTTCGTGATTTATCTGCAACCATACGAAACGCCCGTCCCGTTGGCTTTCCACATGAATTATATCACCGAAGCCAACCGCATTCAAATCGTGAACTACGATCTGAAAGGCCCTATCGGTAGAGGAACGACATTCGCCAACTGGGAACCCTATGGAGGCGAAGACCGTTGGACACTGGGAAGCTACGGTCGCAATGCAAAAGAGGCGAGAGACAAAAGTATCAATGCTCATGGAACGAACTGTGGGTTAATTGTGGCAGGAGCCGATAATCTTGTAGAGGGCCAAACACAAGGTATGGCTCCCGGAATGCAAATCATTGCCATGAATGATAAGTTAGCTCCATGGGGGCTACATCACAACGGAGTCGAGACTGCACTCACCAAAGGTTTCTCTCCGCTCGTATCCAATCACTCGGTAGGATGGAACATCAACCCTGTTCATCCCGATCTCTACTTGGAAAGCTCTGCTTTAATTGACGATATCATCTATCGCAATAACAACTATATGTGCTGCTACCCCACCGGTAACTGGGCATATGGAAAATCCACCTATCCTCCTTATACAGATCCCGACTACGGACGTATTACCGGACACATAAAGACCAACAAAAACGGATTGGCAATTCACTCCACGATCTACCCCGGAGTTGATGTTACATGGGCGAACTTCGGTCCGACTGCCGATGGACGCATGAAGCCTGACATCTGTGCCCAAGGCTCCGGCGGAACATCTTATGCCTCTCCCGGTGTGGCCGGTCTGATCGGTGTACTTTTAGAGCAATTCAATACCACTTACCCAACTCTCTCTCATCGCATAGACGTCTGCAAAGCTGTTATGCTCAACACTGCACTCGATGTACGCACCTACGCCAATGGCAAAGAAGAGGGGCGAGGTATAGACTATCGCACAGGTTTTGGAGAAATCAACCCTCCCGCTGCGGTGAAAACCATTGCAGACCGTCGCATCAGTTTCGATCAAAAAGTAAAACAAGGAGAAACAAACGAAATGAAACTCTCTGTGCCCGAAGGGCAAACGGAGCTTCGCGTGATGCTTTATTGGAACGATCCCGCAGCCACCGTCGGTGCGCAAAAAGCACTCATCAACGATCTCGATCTCGAAGTCGTTACTCCGTCGGGCGAGGTGGTTCTGCCATGGACACTCGACCCATCTCCTCAAAACGTCACGAAACCGGCTCAACGCGCCGTCAATCGCCGTGACAATGCGGAGCAAGTCATCATCACAGCATCTAAAAAAGGCGAGACTCTTGCTGCCGGTGAATACATCATCCGCGTAAAAGGGCACCACGTGCCGAGAGGCCCTCAAAACTTCGTGACGACTTGGCAAATACGTGAACGCGGCATCATTTGGACTTCCATTCCGAAGGGCTACCGTATCAGTCCGGGACAAACCGTTCTCCTCTCGTGGGACATGACCGTAAGCACCGAAGAAGATCTTCTTGCACTCAATTTCCACAGAGGCAGCATGACACCAAGCGTTTACTATCGACTATCCCCCGAATCAGAATGGATACGCGCAAGTGCCGTTCAAGATCTTTGCTATTGGACAAACGTCGGCAGCAAACAAGTAAACGGAGTCGTCTATGGTAAAAACTTCTTTAAATGGAAAGTTCCTCAAAACATGTCTCCTACTTCCACATTACAGTTCAAAGTAACGGTAGACGATTTAGAAGCAATTTCCGCATCTGCACAAGTAGGCGAACACTTGTCCGAACGTCCCAAGATTTTGGCTTTTTCGGACAATAAGATAAAACTCTCTTGGAAACCCACAGAAAAGACAAAAGAAGGTAAATACTTCATTTATGCCCTCTACGATAAGTACATGCAAGTCGTGGACAGTGTCGATCTTCCCATCACTGAAAAAGAAATCACAGCTCCGAAAGGTGTGAAATGGTCGCAAGATCAGTTTTTTTCCGTTGCCGTATTCGACAGCAAGGCCAAATCTCTCGGTCGTCGTTCGATGCCCGTTGGGTTTGACCCCTTCAACTCCGAAACCACAGATTCCGAATATCAATGGAATCCATCCTACCTGCTTTGTGTAGGCGACGAATTAAATCTGAAAACCAATCTCCTCGAAGGCAATGTACGTTGGTATCTCAATAGTAAACCTATCGAAGGCGAAGCCGGCACTACACGCGTCTACAAAGTGACGCGAGACGTTCCGGGCAAGTATCACTATACCATTTCCGATGCTTCGGACAAAGTGATCTACACTTCTCCTCAAACCACCATCAATGCTTCTACCGTAGAATTGGCTGACACGGCCAAATGGGGTGATTTTGTATGGGAAGGCTATGCTTTCCATAAAGCCGGAGGATCGGCCTCAAATCTTCCTTTACTTACCGAGAAACTCCCTTTCTACGGAAAATTCACTCTTTCTCAACTCTCTTTCGACTCCGAACACACACTCTTCCCATGGTCGAAAGGTACAATTTCAGATATCATCGGCTACGAAGGTTGCCCTACCACCGGTTTTTCAGAGGAAACTGTCATCGTGATGAAGCGCAAAGGATTCACCCCCGGCAAGTACACCCTCAAATTCGAACGTGCATCAGGCGTAGCCCAAATCTTCATTCGCGATGGCAACGGTAGTTTGATCAAACATTTCGACACCCCTGTCAATTCTCATACGTCGAACATCGGAACAATGTCGCTCGACGAAAACTCCACAATCGAACTCCATTGGACGGGCAACCACCTCATCTTCTCCGCCACACTGCAAATTCCCACATCCGAACTCTCCATATCCCCCGCCCGCGTCGTTCCCCGCCCCTCTTTCTGGCTTGATCCCAACAAACAGGAACAAACCGACGGCAGTGAAGTGAAACGCCTCGCCGACTCCTATCCTCAGGCCGAAACATTCTCTTTGGTTGGTCAAAAAGGTGCTCGTTTCAACCCCGGCGGATCCAACTACAACGCCACACTCGACTTCAACGGTCACAGCGGCTACATCGGCGGCATGCGCAAAGCCAACACTTCTAACAACACCACGGATTTCATTGTTCTCAATGCCGTTCGTGGTTCAGGCAACGAACGCATCGCCAGCTTCGGCAGTGGACAAAGCGACGAAAAAGACAAGCACAGCTATGCCTTGACGATAGACAGAGAAGGGCGCTATTCGAGTGTTCGTGAGAATGTGTGGCTTTTGCAGTCGAAAGGCCGTGCAGGCACACCTCGCATAGTTACTGTTCGCCATAGCAAAAAACTGACCAACATCTCCATCAACGGTGAAAACGTGGACGGTTCTGCCAAAGTAAACTCCGAAAAATTCAATCTGCAAAAGATGACCATCGGCACCTCTTTCGACGCAGCTTCTCCTCACTATTTCCGTGGACAACTGGCCGAACTCGTGCACTACGATGTCTCACTCCCTGCAATGAGCGAGAACCGCATTCGCACCTATCTCGCAATCAAACACGGCATATCTCTCGACCACGACTACATGATGACTCCTTCCATAATCATCTACCCTGTGGTGAAAGGTGGCTATAAACATCAGATCGCCGGTATCGGACGCGATGACAAGTCTCGATTGAACCAGAAACTGTCGCGCGGCACCCACACCAACGGTACTCCCGCCATGCTGACCATCGCATTGGGTGATTGGGCAGAAACCAATACGGCTTCTACCGCCGAATTTGCTCAAAACCTCACCTATTACGTGGCAGGCGCAAACACCAATGGAAAACCCAACCAGCGCATCGGCGACACTTCCATGGTGAGCTATCAGCTCCGTCGCACTCAACCGGCAGATGCTACCCCCGAAACACTCTCATTCTATCTGCCGGCCACATCTTTCAACCGCGAAGGAAAAACGGCCTACATAGAGTTTTCGACCAAAGAACTGACAGATCCTCACCCGATGAACGGTTCAACCTTTGTGGAACTGAAACCCTATGCTGCCAATCCCTCCCTCATCCGTGCCATCTACACTCCCGTTGAAACCGACACCTATTTCCGTGTCGTGTGGAAAGACACCGTTCCCAATGCCATCGAAGGAATACTTCTTGACACCGATAGAAGCGTATCTTACGACGTTTCAACCGCAACTTTCGAGGTAAAAGTAAAAGATGCTCAAACCCTTGACGTGATTGACCTGCAAGGTCGCACACTCCACGCCAAAATCTCCGTGAAAAACGATCGCAGCAATGCAGTCCGCCTGCCTGCCGGAGTCTACGTGGTGAAAGTGTCTTGCAAAGACGGTTCCACCCATGCCGTGAAAGTAAACGTGGCCGAATAAGCCGCGACGTAACACCGACACAACCTTTCTGCTTCCGCAACGGAGGTCGCTTCAAAGTCCGAAAGACGGCGATGCGACCTCTGTTTCGTTTCCATAATCAGACCACGGCAAAACCTCTATCGAGAAGAATTTAGGTCAGTGATAGATTTTTCTACTCGTTACTCCGTTTGCACTACTCCTTGGGTAAAATGCGTTCCGATGCTTTAAGGTATATCCGGACAGACCGAAGAGAAATCGGTACAATTCTTCGTGAAAAAAGCAACATTCAACCCCTACATGGACTTTTTCTTTTTTTTATCTACATTGTCTACACTAAACCTCTTAAATCGCAGATATACAAACCATTGCGAATGTAGACAATACGGTAAATCAACTACATTCTTCGTTACAACCTACACACTGCATCGGGAAGGCATGCAGATGCCCGAAAGCCCAACCATGTAGGCCGTGTAGGTTTTCGGAAAATCCGTATACACTCCTTTTTATCTGTGTATCATCGACTTAACCATTTCCCATGTATATCAAAAAAACTCCGTCTACACTTACATTTCTCTGAAATTCAACCACATGAAAGGGAAAATGTATGTTTTCGGCGTTTTTACGAAATGATCATTGGGGAAGCCTTCCGCTGCACTCTCAGCATCCAACAGACACAAAAATTAATGGGACTTCTGTCTCCACAGAGTCCCATTAACCAACACAAAAACTAAACTAGACTTAACTAAACTATTTTCACGTTATCGTCTCGACAACTAAGAATATGGCAAATATACGGTCTTAAACAATAACTTCCAAGAAAAAAAGACAAAAAGTAATATTTTTCTTTCATTTCATTGAATTTACAGCTTATTAATCCTTTTGAGAGCCATTTGAGAGATGAAGATTTCAAATTCTCGCAGATCGATTTTGCAAATAGGCGTCCACAAGTGTGATGGCGGCCATGGCTTCAACAATGGGAACGGCACGCGGCAAGACGCAGGCATCATGGCGGCCCCTTGCTTTGACGACGGTTGCATGGCCGTCCACATCAATGGTGTTTTGCTCGCGCAGCAAGGTGGCAACCGGTTTGAAAGCCACTCTGAACACTATGTCCTGCCCATTGCTGATCCCCCCTTGTATGCCTCCGCTGTGGTTGGTGGCAGTGGTGAAACCGGGCAGAAAAACATCGTTTTGCTCCGATCCGCGCCAGCTCGCACCGGCAAACCCCAATCCATACTCAAAACCTTTCACGGCGTTGATGCCGAGCATGGCGGCTCCGAGGCAGGCGTGCAATTTGCCATAGGCCGGATCGCCCCAACCCGGCGGACAGTCACGCACCACGCACTCAATGACCCCTCCGACCGTGTCGCCCTGACCTTTGACCTCCATGATGAGATCGGCCATTTGTTGCGCCACTTCGGCATCGGGACATCGAACGGGATTTTGCTCGATTTGCGAGAAGTCGAACGTATGATAATCGCCTTCGAGCACAATGTTGCCCACCTGCTTCGTCCAAGCCGTGACCTCTACTCCCAAACGGCGCAAAATCATCTTGGCAAAAGCTCCGCCGACGACACGGCAAATGGTTTCGCGTGCCGAACTCCGTCCGCCGCCGCGGTGGTCGCGGTGACCATATTTGACGTGATAGGTGTAGTCGGCATGCGAAGGACGGAAAAGGTGGCGCAGATTTTCGTAGTCGGAGGAATGCGGATTTTTGTTGCGCACGATGAAGCCGATAGGGCATCCCGTGCTTTTCCCCTCGAACACTCCGGAGAGGATTTCGACGCGATCGGGCTCTTTGCGCGGAGTGGTGAGCTGGCTCTGGCCGGGACGACGACGATCCAATTCGGCTTGCAGAAACGCCATATCGATGTCCACGCCGGCCGGCATTCCGTCGATCACGCCACCGACGGCCGCTCCATGACTTTCTCCGAAAGTTGAAACTCGGAAGATATGTCCAAATGTATTCATGATTGCTAATGAGTAAGTCGTGTGATGAAATGATGAAATGATGAAATGGTGAAACGCTGAAAAAAAAGAAACTTCCATCTCCAAGGATTTCTCAACCGCCGGCAGACGGATCGCGAAGTTTCTCTCGGAAATGGAAGTTCGGGTTTAGAGCTTCATCAGTGGCAGCCACAACCGCCACCGCAGCATCCGCCGCCATGATCGTCGTCGTCACCACAGCCGCAACCGCAACCGTCGTGATCATGGGCATGGCCATGGTCGCCCTCACCGCAACCGCAGCTTCCGCAACCGCAGCCACCGCCTCCGGTGAGGATGTTGATCGCCCCTTTCACTTCTTCGTCCGTGGCAGGCCGAGCCGTAACGACGCGCCCCTTATAGTGCAGCTCTTTTCCGGCATAGAGCGGATTGAGGTCGAGCACAACCACGTCTTCCTTCACATCATTGACCAATCCGTCGAAACGATAGCCGTCTTCATTGACCAAGGGAATGATGTTGCCGGGAAAGATTTGCTCTTTGTCAAAGCGTCCGTCCACGAAGAAAGCCGTTTTGGGCACTTCGATGACATGCTTTTCTTCATAAGGGCCATAGCCTTCATCGACACTGAGCGTGAAGTCGAACTCGTCGCCCTCGTTGAGGTGCGCCACTTTGCTCTCGAAACTTTCGAGTGCCATGCCGAGATTGGTGATAAATTGGAAAGGATGCTCCACGGGAGCTTGTTCGAGAATTTCGTGGATGCCGGCACTGTTGTCGGCATAAAGGTCATAGGCCACAGTGATGTAGCGGTGATTGAGTTGTTCCATTGTTTTGAATTGAGAAGAATAGATAGATGCTTCTTTCGGTCAGGCCAATTCGAGTTTCAGCGCAATGGCGAGTTGTTTGAAAGCATCGTTTTTTTCTAACATTTGCTGATATATCTCTCTCGGCGAATAAGCACGTTTTTTAATGCGCTTTGTCGTATCGACCTCGAAGGCAATCGTGAGCAGGTCATTTCGCAGGGTCGAACGCAAATATGCAGTGAGTGCAGCCTCCACATGCCTCATGTGTTGTGCCGCCGCTTCGTTTTCCACGAGTGCAACGGCCTTTGGTTGTCCTGTGGCGGCATCGTTTTCTATGGAAATCCGCCCCTCTTCGGTGGCCATCACTTTGAGTCGGCCGGCAATGGAGCGGTTTGAAGGTGGCAGTTCGTTGGCAAAACGCATCCACTGATAAATGAATTGTTCAAACGAAAAGGTTTCCGCAAGAAGTTCTTTTCGCGGAGCGGCAGCCGCCGTTTCTGCCGAAGCCGAAGCGACCGTCGTGCCGGAAGCGGCGGTCGAAGCAGTGCCGGGCGGACGGGTCAAAGAAACCGTTTTCAACTTCTCGCGCAGCAGCGTAGAGTTCATGCCCGATGCAACAGTCCGTTGCGGAGCTGTCGGTTGCGGCGGAGGAGAAGAAAGAGCAACAGAGGGGGCAGTAGCAGGGGGAGCAGTAGCGTTTCTTATTTGAACCGGCTGCACCGCGGCACTCTCTGTTTGAAGAGCAGGCCGCTCTCCCGTCGCGGCAGTCTTAGCCGGAGCGGGATTGAAGATGGGGAGAAGACATCGCGCAGGGCGACGCCCACAACCCGGTGCATCTTCCTCTTGAAGGAGTTGCGCCACTTGTATCAGGGTCAGCTCGACGAGCAACCGTTTGTTGCGAGAAGCACGATAGTTGATGTCGCAATCGTTACACAGCCGAAGTGCTCCATAGAGAAATTTCGGCGTGCAGCGTGCGGCCTGTTCTCCATAGCGTTCTCTCACGCTCTCGGCCACTTCGAGCAGTGGCAGGGTTTGCGGATCGCGGCTCACCAGCAGGTCGCGGAAATGAGCGGCCAAACCTCCCATGAAGTGATTGGCCTCAAAACCTTTTGAAAGGATTTCGTTAAGCGTGAGCATTACGCGAGGAATATCCGTTTTCAGCAGGCTTTCGGTCAGATCGAAGTAATAGTCATAATCGAGCACGTTCAAGTTCTCGATGACCTTGGCGTATGTAATGTTGCCACTCGTGTAAGAAGCCACTTGATCGAACACGGAGAGCGCATCGCGCATGCCGCCGTCGGCTTTTCGGGCAATGACATTGAGCGCACTGTCTTCGTAGGTGTAGCCTTCGTTGTCGGCCACTTTTCGCAAATGGTTCACGATGTCGGCCACCTCCATGCGGTTGAAGTCGTAGATCTGACAACGCGAGAGAATGGTGGGGAGAATTTTGTGTTTCTCGGTCGTGGCGAGAATGAAGATAGCATGCGCGGGCGGTTCTTCGAGCGTTTTCAAGAAAGCATTGAAAGCAGCTTGCGAGAGCATGTGTACCTCGTCGATGATAAACACCTTGTAGCGTCCCACTTGCGGCGGAATTTGTACCTGTTCGATCAGTTCGCGAATGTCATCGACGGAGTTGTTGGAAGCGGCATCGAGTTCGTGAATGTTATACGAACGTTGCTCATTGAACGCCACACAGCTTTCGCACACATCACACGCCTCACCCCGGTCATTGGGCGAAAGGCAGTTGATGGTTTTGGCGAAGATGCGCGCCGATGTGGTTTTTCCCACACCGCGAGGGCCGCAAAACAAATAGGCATGCGCCAGTTTTCCGGAGGCGATCGCATTTTTCAAGGTAGTGGTCAGCGCGCTCTGACCGACGACACTGTCGAACGTCGCCGGACGATATTTACGGGCTGAAACGATATAATCTGACATAATCAGTAGCGGAGTTTGTGGCAAAGATACGAATTTCCACCGAATATAAATCTCTGCGACAATGTTATTTCAACACGGAAAAACAACTGACAGTTGCCAAGATGCCACTTGATAAGAATTTCGATCACTCATATTACCCCACAAAAGTTCGAATAGGGAAAAGCTTTCCTAATTCGAGTGCTTTTTACGACAAAAACAAGGAGAATGTTTAAACGTTTTTGTATTTTCGCAAAAAAACGATTTACTCCTTAATTTATTCCTATATTCTATGAAAAAAATTTTTATTTCTACACTCTTGGCCACAGCTTTCTCGACGATGGCACAGGCAGAACACTTCGAGCTGCCCAAAACCGGAACCGGCGGCACGGAAATCGTTCCTTTAAGTGAACTCGACATTTCTAAAATCACCAACGGTTGGGGAGTTGTCCGTCCCAACAAGAGCATTTCCAACAATACGCTAAGCATTGCCGGCGATACCTATGCCGGAGGTTTGGGTGTACACTCCGTTTCGCGCATCATCGTTAAACTCAACGGTTCGGTAACTCGTTTTTCGGCCAAAGCCGGTGTAGACGACGGCGCCCCCGACAAACCCGATCACGGCATCATGGACTATCGCGTCATTGTCAAAGGACAAGACGGAAAAGAAATGGAGAAGTATAAAGCCACCGCACGACGTGGTGAAAAAGCCGTAGACATCGATGTGGACGTGAACGGATGGAAATATCTGATTCTCGAAGTCACCGAGGGAAACGGCAACAATTGGGGCGATCACTTCAACTGGGCAAATGCCTACTTCGAATACCAAGAGCAAAACTCAACGCGTCCCGAAATCGTTTCGGCGACAGCTTTGGCTTCTCCCTTTGTTTGCGCCACGACAACATTCAGTCTGCCCGGCGTGCGCTACATGCATAAGGTGCGCACCACAAAAGAGGGCATGAATGTCAGCGTGAGCGGTTTGCCCCAAGGACTTAAATGGAACGAAAAACGCCAACTCGTCGAGGGCACCGTGCAAACCGAAGGCACTTATACTTACACGCTCACTGTTTCTCACAACGGAGAACTCCGAACCCAGCCCGTCACACTCAACGTGAACAGCCAACTCCAACAACCCACACCTTTCATGGGGTGGTTGTCTTGGAACACCATCGAAGGCAACATATCCGGCGATGTCATCAAAAAAGTGGCCGATGCCATGAAGAGTAAAGGTTTGTGCGATGCCGGATACAAATATCTCGTCATCGACGATCTTTGGCACGCTCCTCAACGCCACTCCGACGGTCGGCCGAAAGAAGATCCCCTAAAATTTCCGGAAGGTATGAAAGCCAGTGCCGACTATGTTCATGGAAAGGGCTTGAAATTCGGTATCTACTCCGATGCCGCAGCCACCACCTGCGCCGGTGCTTTCGGCTCTTATGGATATGAGGATATCGATGCCAAGCAATATGCCGAATGGGACGTCGATCTGCTCAAATACGACTACTGCCACGCTCCCGGCGATCAAACCTCTGCAGCCGAACGCTACAAGAAGATGGGCGATGCACTGAAAAAAACAGGACGCGACATTCTTTTTTATATGTGTGAATGGGGCGTGCGCGAACCTTGGAAATGGGGTACGGAAACCGGTGCCACCACTTGGCGATCCACCTACGACACACGCGACTGTTGGATCGGCAAAGACGGCGGTATCGGTGTCGTGCAAAGCATCAAAGGCATGAAAGACCTGTGGCCTTATTCGGGAGTAAACCGCTTCAACGATGCCGACATGATGTGCATCGGCATTCACGGCAAAGGTAAATCAAGCTCGGATCTCTGCCTGACGGGACCCGGCATGACGATGGATGAATATCGCACTCAGTTTGCCCTTTGGTGCATGTGGTCATCGCCACTCACCCTCTCATTCGACATGACCAAACCCATCTCCGACGAGGATCTCGCACTGATGACTCACCCCGAACTCATCGCCATCAATCAAGACCCCATGGGACAACAAGCCGAACTTGTAGGTTTTGAAAACGACATCTACTATTTTGCCAAAGACCTTGCCAATGGCGACGTGGCCATCTCCGCCACCAATATGAGTGCCACGACTAAAACGGCCACGTTCGATTTTTCCAAAATCTCCGCGCTCGACCCCACCGTCGCTTATCATCTTCGCAACGTATGGACGCGCCAAAACGAAGGCACGGTTCTCAGACATCTCGATGCCCAAGTCGCTTCTCACGCTACCGTGGTCTACCTTCTCTCTACCGGTTCGACCGCTCCCGATGCCAAAAACACTTTGTATCCCTCCGAACTGACTCCTGCCAACCAAAGCAAGATCGAGAAAAAGTTAGAAACCGCCACGCTGTCTTTCAGGCTCCCAATCAGTAAAATCGTTCACCCGACGCTCAACGTGACCAATGATGAAGGCAATATCGTGGGAGTTGCCGCGCTGAGCATAGCTGAGCAAGCGGTGAACATCGTTTTTTCAGAAATGCTTCCGACAACAGAAACGACAACGGCCGAAACACCGATGTCCTCCGAAACCGGCATCACCACCCTCGGCACCCTCCATTTCGTCATTCCCGAAGGCACCATCGTGGCCGAAAACGAAACGTTCAATCCCACGCTTCGCTACCAATACACCCTCATTCCCGAAAAAGACCACACCTACACCATCAATTTCGAGAAAGACGCCACCATCTCCAACGTGGCACGAGCACTGCAAACCATCAGCCTTGACGAAGAAGGAGGCGAAACGCAAACCAAAGAGCTTGCCAACGGCAACAAAGCATACAACTTCTTGGAAGAAACCACCTTCGAGCTGCACGCCGATGCCGTCGTCACCCCGGCCATCCGATGGAACGGAGCCTGGATGCACACCTACATCTATATTGATGCAGACAACAGCAAACAGTTTGAAGTCGAAAACTCCGACAGCCCCGAACTGGTTTCTTTCAACCACTACAACGGCACGAACAAAACGGGAGCCACCTCGCCTCAAAATCCCGGAAGCGGAACACTCACCCTGCCCCCTTTCAATGCACCGAAACGAGCCGGAACCTATCGTATGCGCATCAAAATCGACTGGAACAACATCGACCCCGCCGGTGCATTGTCGCCCGACGACAACACCGTGACCGGACGCGACGGCATTCTCAGCAATAGCGGCAGCATTACCGACATCATGATCAAAGTCGTTCCTCCCAGTGGCATCAACAGCCTTTCCCACCCCGAAAGCTCCTACATGCGCTATCACCTCTCCGGCCGTCATCTGAAAGGCACTCCCCACGGGCTATACATTGAAAACGGTCAAAAAATAATCCGTCACTGACACAGTTTCCTCCCCCACATCAGCTCCTCTCTCCCCTCTTCAAAGGACGAGAGGAGTTTTTCATTTTTGTAACGTCATCAACACCTATACTTCATACGAACTGATATTCCGGACTAAACCGACCGCAGGCAGACGAGGGAGGCTTTGTGGCGGCGAGAAAAAAGGGGAACGACAAAACGGCGGCGCATTTTGAAGCGCAGGAAAGTGTCGGGTTGTTTAAGGGGAAGGAGTTTTTCTACCTTTGGAGATGGGCACGGCGATGAGTTTGCGCCAAATGAAAATTGTGCAGAAAAATGTAACGGCCTCCAAAGAGGAAGATTCTACCTCTGAGGTAGAATTTTTCGGCTTGGAGGTAGGATTTTTCAGCTCCAAGCCAAGTTCGCATCCCTCCTGCCGGAACGGAGAGAAAAACCGCTCTCTCGCGCGCACGCGCGCATCCCTTGTGCTTAGTTTTTGCTTTCACTGCCTTCGCAAAAGGAGATAATCCCATGACTATCAAGCGGTTTATTGCGAAGGCAAGTGAAGGCAAAACAAAAACAAATTTCGCAACAATCTATCAATCAGGAAATTGACACGAAATTTTGCCTTCACCACCTTGAAAACGGCCGTTTTTCGCACCAAAGGGGCGGAGGCAAGTGAAGGCAAAAAGAGGTTTTGCCTTCACCAAAGGCATATTGATTTTCAGACACTTGGAGGGAATGAAAAACTTTTGCCTTCACTTGCCTTCGCAAGAAACGAACTAAGGATCAACGAGATAATCGTTTTTGCGAAGGCAAAACGGCAAAAACAAAAAAACAGGGGGAAAAACGTTGAAAACGGGCGGTTTCATCGAAGACGCGACGACGGCGGAAGCAGAAGCCGGGCGGCGGTGGCGGAAGCAGCATACGGCGGCGTAACGGGGAGCAGGGAGCGAAGGGAAAAGATGCATTTGCGCGGGTGATGCACGATTGGTCAAGACGGAGGGGTGACCAAAAATAAGGGTGTCCGACAAAAGATTTTCAAACATCGGTAAAAATCTTTGTCGGACACCCACGATAGTTTTCCTGCGCGGCTCTCTCCGATGCTCATCGGTTCGGGAAAGTTGGATGTTGCGCAGTGACTTGCACGATATTTTCAGCGACTTGCGCAGTGATTTGCGCGGAGGGTCAATCGTTGATGAGCGGCAGGAAGTGGTAGTCGCGCGAGTAGCGGAGATTTTGGGCATCGAAGGCTTCGCCGTAGGTGATGCTCACATCGACGATATTTCCTTGGGCATCGCGCCGGGCATGATAGACGGGGTTGATGAAGCCTTTATAGGGTGAGAGGTCAAGACGGCGGTAGCGTTCGAGGATTTCCCGATGAAGGTCGGCGTCGATCTTGACGGCATAGTCTTCCACCAAACTGCGAGCGGCGGCATAGTCGCCTTCGCTCTTGATGCGCTGGATTTCGCGAAGCAGCGTGCCGAAGAGATAGCGCAGTTCGGCATAGTCATTGATGCGCACATAGGTCTTTCCGGCTTGGGTGACGAGTTCGGCCGCAGGTTGCGAGGTCTTTTTAGACTTGGCTTGCTCCAACACCCACCGGGCTATCAGTGCGCGGTTGCGCATGTGGGCTTCCTCGATGTCGGCTCCGGGCTTGATGCGCACGAGTTGCGTGAGGGCACCGTTTTGCAGATAGGTGTAGTAGGAGGCTTTGTGGGCTTCGAGATTGGGGGTAAGTCCCAGCTCTACGAGTTTGGGATCGGCCAGATAGTAGAGTGCAAAGAGATCGGCGCGCGCTTCTTCGATCGTTGAACCGTAGGATCGGAGGGAGTCGGGATCGGTTTCGGGGAGCAGACGTCCGCTGCCATGTCCGAGGCATTCGTGGAGGTCGGTGTGAAGATCGTCGCAAATATCTCCGTAGTCGGCGATGAGTTTGCGGGTGTCGTCGTCGATGACAAACTCTTCATCCATACCGCTGCCGTGTGCGGCTTTGGCATAGGCGGAGGTGAGGTTGGCGATGGTGACGGATTTTGAGCCGAAGTCGCGGCGAACCCAGTCGGAGTTGGGCAGATTGATGCCGATGGCCGTGGCCGGATAGAGGTCGCCGGCGAGAATGGCGGCGGTGATGACCTTGGCCGAGATGCCTTTGACTTCGGGCTTTTTGAAAATGGAATCGACCGGGCTGTTGTCTTCAAACCACTGAGCGTTTTCGGAGAGTTTGAGGGTGCGCTCGGTGGCGGCGAGATCTTTGAAATTGACGATGCTCTCCCAAGAAGCTTTCAAACCGAGAGGGTCGCCATAGCTTTCGGTAAAGCCATTGACGAAATCAATGAGGCTTTCGGTGTCTTTGAGCCAAAGAATGGAATAGTGGTCGAAGGTGCGAAGATCTCCCGTTCGGTAGTACTCGACGAGCTTTCGGATGACGGCTTTCTGCTCTTCGCGATCGGCAAAGGGTATGGCGGCTTCGAGATGCTCCACGATGCGCTCAATCGCCGAGCCGTAGAGGCCGCCCACGCGCCACACGTTTTCCTCCAAAAAACCGAAACGACCGCGCACAAGGCGAGAGTTCAAACCGGTCATGACGGGACGGGGATCGCCGGGAGCTTTGCGGCGGGTGTAGAAGTCTTCGGCCTCGGCTTGTGTGATGCCGGGGGCATAATAGTTGCAGGCACTGGTCAGGATCAAGTCGTCGCCGTCGCGCTGATTGACGCGCATGGGCATCACGGCAGGGTCGAAGATGACGGGGTAAATCTCTTCGTCGAGCGTATAGTTGAGGTCGGCCAATGTTTTGCGAAGCCATGCTTCCGAGAAGTCGGGATGAAACTTTTCGCAACCGTAATGGTGGTGAATGCCGCCGGAGAACCACACGCGTTTAAGATAGGTGGCGAGGGCGGCGAAATCCTTGCCGTTGCGATCGCCGCGATAGTCGGTGTAGACCGTTTCGAGCATGTGGCGAATGCGGAGATTATAGCGGCCGTTTTGATCGAAAAAGATGTCGCGGCCGGCAAGGGCTGCCTCGGAAAGGTGGTAGATGAAAGTTTTCTGACGGAGCGTGAGCCGCTCGAAGCCTTCGACTTTATAGCGCAGCATTTGAATATCGGCAAAACGCTCGTCGGTATATTTGAAGTCGTCGGCGATGGCCTCGGCCGCAGTGGCAAAGGCGGAAAGAGTAAGAGCCATGGTGAGAAGTTTACGTTTCATGAGATGATAAAAATGAGGGTTGGAGCAGACACGAAGGGGCATTTATTCGTCGGCATTACTTTTGAGACGCTTCTTGGGAGTGATGCCCATGTCTCTGAGCTGATCGATGCGGGCGATGACGTTGCCCCGGCCGTTGGTGAGCTGATTTTTTGCTTTGTCGAAAGTGGCGGTGAGCCTTTGTATCTGTGTTTCGATCTCGCCGAAAGTTTCGGTGAAGCCCACGACTTTGTCGTAGAGCAGTCCGGCCGATTTGACGATTTGCTCCACGTTTTTGCTCTGACGATCGTATTGCCAGAGATTGTAGGCCAGTTTGAGTGCCATGAGGAGATTGCCGGGCGAGATGATGACCACGTGCTTGGCGTAGGCGTATTGGCTGAGAGAGGGGTCTTGCCGCATGGCGGCGATGTAGCTGTTTTCGTTGGGCACAAACATGAGGACGAACCCGATGGCGTCTTCGACAAGACGGCTGTAATCCTTGTCCGCCAATTCATCGACATGACGCCGAAAACTGGCCACGTGTTCGCGCAAATGGTGGGCACGCTCCGCTTCGTCTTGGGCTGAGGTGGCGGAAACGTAGGCCGTGAGGGAAACCTTGGAGTCGATCACAACGGCGCGCCCTTCGGGAAAACGCACCACGACGTCGGGACGAAGCCGACCGCCCTCTTCGTCCTTGACGCTCTCTTGCACGAAGTATTCTTCATTCTTGCGCAAACCGCAGTTTTCAAGCATCGAGGCGAGGAGCATTTCTCCCCAGTCGCCCTGCATTTTGCTGTCGCCTTTGAGTGCTTTGGAGAGATTGGCGGCGTCGTTGCCGATGCGTTCGGTCTGTTCGCGAAGTTGGGCAACGGCATTTTGTTGCTGTTGCTCAAAGAGTTTCATGGTGTTTTCAAAGGTGGATTGCAGTTCTTTCTTATTGATTTCACCACGATTTCGGGTGTCTTCCACCGACTGTTTGAAAGCCGCAAATTCGGCCTTGATCGGTTGGAGGAGTTGGTCGATTTGCTCGCGGTTGCTCTTTTGCAGCGCAAACTGCTTGTCGGTGAGCTGTTCGGCCGTATGCTTGCCCAGTTCCTCACGCAGAGCTTCGAGTCGGTTTTTCCAAATGCGTTCGCCGTCTTCCTTTTCTTTGGCAAAGGCGGCGCGAACATCGGTCAGTTGCCGTTCCATTTGGAGGATCAAAGCCTGATGCGATTGTTGAAGCGTGGCAAGAGCGGCATCATGATTTTCGCGTTCGCGACGCAACATCTCTTCGCTCAATGCTTTTTGCTCTTGCTGCTGTCGCAAAAAGTCTTGTTCGCGTCGCTCCTGTTCCCGCTGATGAAGGGCGGCGATCTCTTGGAGTTGAAGCGTATGCCGTTGGTTTTGAGCCGTCGCCTCTTCGATTTGGGCGGACTGCCGGGTGGTGAGGCGGACATAATGGGCACGCAGCAGCAACACTCCGATGAGCAGGCCGAGAAGAAAGGCGACAATAGAGATGATAAAAACTTCCATGAAACAAAGAGATAAAAAAGAGAAGTACGAATAGGGGGTAGGAAGAGCGGAGCGGAAAGTTCAAGGGCGCAAAAAGTTCAGCGGAGCGAAAGCCGGTGAAGTTCGCCACGAATGTCGGTGTGGCCGTCGTTGAGCAGCAAGAGGTCGGAACGACGCTCTTTTTCGGTTTCCGACATTTGAAGCGACATCCATTTGCTCACCGTTTCGCGATCAATGCCGTCGCGCTCCATGACGCGGCGGATGCGTTCCTCCTGCGGACACTGCACAAGGAGCGTTTTATCGACCAAACGGTTAAACCCGCTTTCAAACAACAAGGCACACTCCATATATATATAAGCCGGCCGGGGAAGTGTGGCGGCATGACGATGGACAAACGCTTTCCATGCTTCGGCCACTCTCGGGTGTACAATGGCATCGACTTGACGACTGAACGCGCGGCCGCGACAGAGATAGGCGGCCAAAACGGACTTTGCCAACGCACCTTGCTCGTCGTACACCTCCTTGCCGACAAGACGACGCAACTCTTCTTGAACGAGGGGGTGGGTGCGAATGATTTGTTTGGCCGCCGTGTCGGTATAGAAAACAGGAGCACCGCCGCTTTCAAGCAAACGGCAAACGTGGCTCTTGCCCGAACCTATACCGCCCGTGACGCCGATCGTAATGGGAAAAGGTGAGGTCATTCCGTATCTTCGAGAGCGGTTTCGTTTTTTTCTTCTATGATATACTCCACTTCCGAAGGGTGAATACGCGGAAGTCGGGTGCCGTAGGGGATGGTTTTGAGAGAGAGCTTACAAGTGTTGCCGGGTGTTTTGATCAACTCCTCGTAGTTGACGACCAAGACAAAGTTTTCGGCCGTGAGTTTCCGATATTGGCTCATGCCGACTTGAAAGGTGACTTTCACCTTGGAGGGGAAAGTGCGCAATGTTTTGTCGGCCGGGAAATTGATGCCCTGCACGGGGACTTCGACGCTTTTCTCGACCATGCGGTCGGCGAAGATACGCAGTTTGACTGTCGCCGGCACATATTTGACACCGGGTATTTTCACAAAGGAGCGTTGCACCGTGGTGGTGTCGGTGAGATGACTCAGCCGGGTCGGTTCGACATAGGCCGCCGTGAGGGTGTCGAGCACCCGTTTGGAAGCATAGACTACCACGTTGCGCGGCTCTACATCGACGGCCACGAGAGAATAGGCCGAATCGGTTTCAAACCGCCCCTGCACAACGACGGGCAGCTCTCGGCTTTGGCCGTGGTTGTAGAAGAAATCGATGGTTTCAGGGCGTGTTCCGATGATTTGCGTGTTCCCTTCAAGCGTGGAAAGATGTGATTTCAGCAAATCGGCCGTAGCAATGGAAACCTGTCCGTTGTCGGCCGAAATTTCGTCCCAACGGAGGGTTATGGGGGCGAAACGACGGGTGTAGAGGTAGCGCATGAGCACAAATCCCCGATCGCGCAGAGTGATGCGCACATGGGAAGGCGGCTCGGTGGTGACCACCACATTGTCGGGCACGCCCGTCAGGCGTATTGGTATGGAATACTCATAGTCGTCGATCTCATTGATCGTTTGAAACAGCCAAAACGAAGCCGACAGTAATAAAAAAAACAAAAACGTGAGAAACTGCCTGTGCCAAAGAAAGGACAGGTAGCTTCTCGCGTTTTTTAAGATGGGAAGTTGTTTCTTGCGCATCATTTCTTTTTAGGGAAAGCCTGCGCCGACAGTGCTCCGAAAAATCGAGAGTTATGCCTGTGCAGGTTGTGTGCCGGCAGGGTTAATGGCTGCCTTTTCTATTTTGATTTCAACACCGGTGGCCACTTTGAGAGTGACGATATTGTTGTCGATGCCTTTGATCGTTCCGTGTATGCCGCCGATGGTGACCACGTCTTGTCCGACGGTGAGAGCGTCGCGAAAATTACGCACTTCTTTTTGCTTCTTCTGTTGGGGGCGAATCATAAAGAAATACATAATGGCAAAGAGAAGAACCAACATTAAAATCATCTGCCAAATGCTGTTTTGGCTGTTGGGTGCTGCGGTCAGCTGTGCGGTTTGAAGAATGGTAATCATTTATTGAAAGATTGAGGGTTGAGGTTTGTGTAAACAAAATTATTTGAGAATTACGCCGTCGGCTTTGAGCTTCTTGACGATATTGTCGAGCATGCCGTGAATATAGCCCGAAGAGCGAGGCGTGCTGTATATCTTTGCTATATCCAAATATTCATTGAACGACACGCTGAGCGGAATGCTCTTGAAAGTAAGGATTTCTGCCAAAGCGATTTGCATAATGATAACATCCATGAATGCCAAACGCGAGAACTCCCAGTTTTTGGTGTTGTCGCTGATGAGGCGGCGCACTTCTGCGGCTCGTTCGAGAGTATTGGTGAAGAGGCGGCCGGCAAACTCCTGATCTTCGTCGGCGGCATAGGCAGGAAGCAACTCTTGGTCGGCTCCGTTGGCTTCGTCGAAACGCTTAATGGTTTTCAATACGAAAGAATCCACAATTTCCTTATCGTCGTTCCAATACAGACTTTGCTCTTCGAGAAGGGCGTCGAAGTCCGGATTGTTCACGATAAAAGTTTTGTAGAGCTTACGTATGATTTCGCGATCGGACTCGTAGTTGTATTCGCCTTTGTCGATATAATGGTGGAAAAGCTCCTCATTGAAAAAGGCATCGTAGATTTTTTTCAGAAAAACATCTTCCTCCGCCCACGATTTTTTTTGCTTTTCGGCAAACTCGCCCAATGCCGTGTTGGCTTCGAGTTGCAGGAGAAACTTGTTTTCGGCAAACACCTTGTCGCTACTGGCGGTGCCTGCGCCTCCCAAACGCTTGTTTTTGGCAATTCGGGCGTTTTCTTTTCGTTCGGCCAAACGGCGCAGTTCGACCAACAGGAGCAGGAGCGAACGATAGAGGTCGTAAGCCTTTTGCAGACTGAAATCAAGTTCTTTCAAAGCCACCTCCGTGGTCTTTCCTTCGTTTTGGTAGTAAGCGTAAACAAGCTGTACCACCTTCAAACGGATCAGTGCACGATTAATCATTGTCGGAATGGATTTAATACCCCCATCGGGATGAATGAGCTACAAATTTACGACTTATCATTGATATTAGAAAAGGAAAACTACTATTTTCCGCGGAAAAAGAGAAAGAACAAAGCGTTTTATGCTCTCCACATTGAAAAACTCTTTCACATCCTTTGTTGTTTAAGAAAAAAAATGCAATTTTGTCGGGTCTAAAAGCCGTGTGACACACAGAAATCCGTTCGCACAACACCGTATGTAACCTCTTAAAAGAATGAAAGACAACAACGAAACTTGGAGAGAACGCGGAGAAAACGAAATTCTCTTTTCTCGCGTCGTTAAAGCAGGAAAACGAGTTTATTATATTGACGTGAAGCGCGACCGCCGCGATGAGTTTTATGTTTCGATGACAGAAAGCAAACGCGTAAAAGAGGGCACCGAAACGGAGCGGCCGGTGTTTGAGAAACACAAAATCTTTCTCTATCGAGAGGATCTGATAAAATTCCTCACCGCCCTCACCGATGCCGCGCAATTTGTGGGCGATCATCGTCCGCTCACCGGACACAACGTCCCTATTGACGATTATGCCGAACACACACCCCTCGATTTGCCACAGGAGGCCACACTCAACACCGGTTTCGACATCGATTTTTGAAGAAACCTCCCATTTCTTTTGAAAATATCTCGAAAATGACGTATATTTGCAGCCGATTTGTCCCCTTGGGCAGTTTCGGCTGCCTTTGTGTGATGGCGAATTATGCAAAATTCATTGTTTAATTCAGAGTAACACATTTTTCACACTCATGAAATCAATTGCTATCAATGGTACGCTTCGTACCGACCTCGGCAAGAAAGCCACCAAAGAAGTTCGCAAGCAAGGCCTTGTTCCCTGCGTGATCTACGGAGAGAAAAGAAACGAAAATGGTGATCCCGTAGCCATTCACTTCCTCGTTGATGAAAAGCAAATCAACAAGGTGGTTTACTCTCCCAACATCTACCTCGTGAACATCGACATCGAGGGCACTGCCTATCAGGCCGTTGTAAAAGAAATTCAATTCCACTCCGTGAAAGACAACGTGATCCACATGGACTTCTACGAAGTGAACGCCACCAAGCCCATCGTAATGGCTGTGCCCATTGCTCCCGAAGGTCTTGCCGAAGGTGTACGCGCCGGCGGTAAGCTTGTCACAATGGTTCGCAAACTCAAAGTGCGCGCCTCTGTTGATGCCATTCCCGAAAAGCTCACCATTGATGTTACCAAACTCGGACTCGGAAAATCCATCAAGTGCGGCGACCTCTCTTTCGAAGGTCTCGAACTTGTAACTCCGAAAGAAGTAGTCGTTGTGACCGTCAAGATGACTCGTGCCGCCCTCGGTGCTGCCGCAGCAGCTGCCGCCGCTGCCAAGAAGTAATCTTCGATTTTCATCGATACACAATCCCCTATGTGCCGATGCCCTTCGGGGTATCGGCCTTTTTTATAGAAAAAAGCATATACTTTCGAGCACGAAAAGCGTGTCAGCCCCTTTGTCGGAAAGACGTCGCAGACAAAGCTCCTGCGACAAAACCGACGGACACGCTGCTTGTTGTTGAACACAAATCTCACTTATGACCCATCTCATCGTCGGACTTGGCAACATCGGAGCCGAATATGCCCAAACTCGTCACAACATCGGTTTTCGCGTCGTCGATCAAATCGCCGAAGAAGCCGGTGCCGTTTGGGAAGATCGCCGTTACGGATTCGTGACAACGGTTCGCGTGAAAAACCAAACCCTGTTGCTGTTGAAACCCTCCACATACATGAACCTTTCGGGAAATGCCGTGCGCTATTGGATGAACGAGAAAAAAATCGCTCTCGAAAATGTTCTTGTGGTGGTAGACGACCTCGCTTTGCCCTTCGGCACGCTCCGCATGAAAGCCGCCGGAAGCGAAGCCGGACACAACGGTCTGCGCCACATCACGCAAATTCTCGGCACACAAGCCTATGCTCGTTTGCGCTTCGGCATCGGCAACGATTTTCCGCGTGGCGGACAAGTCGATTTCGTCCTTGGAGAGTTTGAAGCCGAAGATCTGGCACAAATGCCCGACGCCCTCAAACGCGCCGCCGAAGCAGTGAAGAGCTACACCCTCCAAGGCATAGCCCGCACGATGAACCAATTCAACCGATAACCCCCTCTTCCGCCTCGACACAACGCCCCTGCCCATGCGTGGGGCAATAGGTGTCGGCCGCCCCCTCTTCTCATTTCCGAATATGAACCTCGAAGCTCGCCTCGACAAATGGCTCTGGGCTGCGCGCATCTACAAGACCCGCACCCTCGCCGCCGACGCCTGCAAAAATGGGCGCATCACCATCAACGGAGCACAAGCCAAACCCTCGCGCGTCGTGAAGACGGGCGACGAAATCAGTGTGAAAAAGCCCCCCGTGACCTACACCTTTCGCGTTCTTTCGCCCATCGAAAAACGTGTCGGGGCAAAACTCCTTCCCGAAATTCTCGAAAACATCACCGCACCCGAACAATATGAAATATTGGAAATGAGTCGCATCAGCGGATTTGTCGGACGGGCAAAAGGCACGGGGCGACCGACCAAAAAAGACCGCCGTGCGCTCGACGACTTCTCGGAAGTGCCTTTGGCCTTGGACGACGATTTCGATTTCGACCTCGAAGAGCTTTAAGATTCCTCCGCCTGCACAAAGCTCTCCCACCCATTCTTCACCCACTCTTCACCCACTCCTCACCTATCGCCGGCCGTTCCTAACCGACATGAAAGTGAGATGCCCGAAGTCTGTGATTGCCGCCACATATTTGCATAACCTTTTGCCCAAGATCGGTTCAGTCCGGTAAACTTCAATACCGCATAAAATCTTTCCCGAAGCCTCATCATCAAGGCTTCGGGTTTTCTTTTTCAAAAACCAAGCTCCTCGTCAAGTAAGCTCCCTCGTCAAATTAAATTCCGTGACGCAGTCCGAACTCCCCTTTTATTACACAAAATGTTTTTAGGGAATGCAGACAGCTCATGAAGTGCCCTTCTCCAATGTTTTTTCGTAAAATCGTCGAAAACAT
The DNA here is from genome assembly GCF_003859795.1 of Alloprevotella sp. OH1205_COT-284. Taxonomy (GTDB): domain Bacteria; phylum Bacteroidota; class Bacteroidia; order Bacteroidales; family Bacteroidaceae; genus Alloprevotella. The sequence goes on from NZ_RQYI01000009.1 coordinate 68,925, forward strand.
ACACAACGGCTTGCATATCACTGAATTTCAACAAAATACGAGTGTATACAAGCTATTTCCCTATACACACCGAAAGAATTTAAGTCATTGATAAACAAATAAAAAACGAATGTAGACAGATTTTCAAAAACCTACACTGCCTACATGGTTGAGATTTCGAGCATCTGCACCCCTTCCCGATGCAGTGTGTAGGTTGCAACGACGAATGTAGTTAATTTCACACATTGCCTACATTCGCAACAAACTGTATATCTGCATTTTAAGGAGATTAGTGCAGACAATGTAGACAAAAAAAAGAAAAAGTCTATGTAGGGGCGGAAAGTTGCTTTTTTCACGAAGATTTATCCCGTTTTCTCTTCGACTTGTCCCCATAGATTTTTAATGGTTCATCCGGAATTTGGAGTGATGGAGGTATAAACGAATAAGAATTTCGCTAAAATGCTTTTTTCAAAGTCCTTTATATATAGCTA
>NZ_RQYI01000081.1 GCF_003859795.1 Alloprevotella sp. OH1205_COT-284
TTCACCTGCCTCCGCAATCCATTCCGAAAGCACCGACGCCCAAAGGGGAAATTCTCCCGAAAAGCGGACTTGTGAAAGGAAAAATCCTCAACAACTGCCTATCTTTCAACCATTTGTACGACCGCCCTCCGGGTTTGCCTTCACTTGCCTTCACCATAACTACCCTCACCTTCAACACCTTAACTCCAAATGCGAAGGCAGCGAAGGCAAAAACACATGATAAGGGATACGCGCGCACGCGCGCGTGAGAGAAAAAGGGGAATCGAAGAGAACAATGGGCGCACCACCCTATTGCACGAACGAAAAATCAGACAGCAAAAAAACGAAACGGAATGGGAGGAAGGATTTTCT
>NZ_RQYI01000082.1 GCF_003859795.1 Alloprevotella sp. OH1205_COT-284
ACCGCCTCTCTTTCAGCCATTTGCCCGACCACTCTCCGGGCTTGCCTTCACTTGCCTTCACCATAACTACCCTCACCTTCAACACCTTAATTCCAAATGCGAAGGCAGCGGAGGCAAAAACACATGATAAGGGATACGCGCGCACGCGCGCATGAAAGAAAAAGGGGGATCGAAGAGAACAATGGGCGCACCACCCTATTGCACGAACGAAAAATCAGACAGCAAAAAAAACGAAACGGAATGGGGGAAGGATTTTCTACCTAACGAGTAGAATTTTCTATCTCTTATGTAGAAAATCCCACTTCCCGGGGAGATGACATCACCTCCAAAAGACGA
>NZ_RQYI01000083.1 GCF_003859795.1 Alloprevotella sp. OH1205_COT-284
AAAGCACCGACGCCCAAAGGGGAAATTCTCCCGAAAAGCGGACTTGTGAAAGGAAAAATCCTCATCAACCGCCTCTCTTTCAGCCATTTGTACGACCGCCCTCCGGGTTTGCCTTCACTTGCCTTCACCATAACCACCCTCACCTTCAACACCTTAACTCCAAATGCGAAGGCAGCGAAGGCAAAAACACATTATAAGGGACACGCGCGCACGCGCGCGTGAGAGAAAAAGGGGGATCGAAGAGAACAATGGGCGCACCACCCTATTGCACGAACGAAAAATCAGACAGCAAAAAAACGAAACGGAATGGGAGGAAGGATTTTCT
>NZ_RQYI01000084.1 GCF_003859795.1 Alloprevotella sp. OH1205_COT-284
TATCCAATAACACACGCATTAGTTCGTTAAAACCGGCCTCACTAGAGACCATTTCAGAAATAAATTCCGATCTTTGTTCCATCGTAAGCTCCATTGTTCTTAATCTGTTTTTGAATTGTACCACAAAGATAAGAACTTTGGGGCTTACACACTTTTATAGGACATTACCATCATGGCAGAAAGGAGCTATTGAGAATACAAACAAACTCATCAGGCAATATATATCCAAGTATGCAAACTTTGATGATTATACGGACAGAAGAATTGCGCAAATACAGAAGAAAATAAACAGAAGACCAAGACAAAAACTCGATT
>NZ_RQYI01000085.1 GCF_003859795.1 Alloprevotella sp. OH1205_COT-284
AAGATTGGATGGAGATGGTTGCCGAGCAATTCGGCACATCTGTAACGAATAACGGTTTTACCGTTCCGCCTTCGGTGGGTAACGGCTTTTTCAAGCAATACTACCCGTTGCCGTGGCTCACATTGACCTACATCAGTTTCGTATCGTACGAACCGATGACAATGGTGCGTCGCTCGGTGCAAAACTCGAAATGGATTCCCGTGATGTTCTACATCAACGAGCATAAACATGAGCAGATTATCGGCACAAGCACAAAAACGGTCGGGGTGGACACGCTTGACGGTATCTTTATGCCTTCAAGCAATATCCCTAC
>NZ_RQYI01000086.1 GCF_003859795.1 Alloprevotella sp. OH1205_COT-284
ACAACCAAACAAACAAACGGAAAATTTCAAAGAATTATTCAGACACAAGGAAATTGAAATGCAAGGATAACAATTTACAAGAAATACCCCTCCTTTCCGAAGCCTCACCCCACTCCCCCAAAAAACGCCCCGAAGCAATCGGACTGCTCCCTACGAACCTCTCATTTTTTAGGATAACCCCAAAAACCGGATTTCACACCCCAAAACAAGCTCTCATACCTCAAAAAACACATTTTTCGCGTTTTGCCTTCGCAAAAACGACTATCTCCCTCAACATCAACGCGTTTCGTGCGAAGGCAAGTGAAGGCAAAG
>NZ_RQYI01000087.1 GCF_003859795.1 Alloprevotella sp. OH1205_COT-284
ACAACCAAACAAACAAACGGAAAATTTCAAAGAATTATTCAGACACAAGGAAATTGAAATGCAAGGATAACAATTTACAAGAAATACCCCCTCCTTTCCGAAGCCTCACCCCCCCAAAAAAACGCCCCGAAGCAATCGGACCGCTCCCTACGAACCTCTCATTTTTTAGGATAACCCCAAAAACCGGATTTCACACCCCAAAACAAGCTCTCATACCCTAAAAAACACATTTTTCGCGTTTTGCCTTCGCAAAAACGACTATCTCCCTCAACATCAACGCGTTTCGTGCGAAGGCAAGTGAAGGCAAAG
>NZ_RQYI01000088.1 GCF_003859795.1 Alloprevotella sp. OH1205_COT-284
AAACCTACACTGCCTACATGGGCGATTTCGGGCATCTGCATGCCTTCCCGATAGAGTGTGTAGGTTGCAACAACGAATGTAGTTATTTCCCCACCTTGTCTACATTCGCAACAATGTGTATACCTGCGGTTTAACAAGCACAGTGTAGACAATGTAGATAAAAAGAAGAAAAACTCCCTGTATAGGCTGAAAGTTATTGTGTTTTTTACGGGAAATGTCCTCATCTCCTCTTCGGCTTGTCCGGATATATCTCGATAGGTCGGAACGAATTTTACCTAAGGAGTAGTGAAAA
>NZ_RQYI01000089.1 GCF_003859795.1 Alloprevotella sp. OH1205_COT-284
TGCCCTTTATCCAAATCGGGCATAAGTGCTATTACAAACGTGAGGATGTGGAAGCACTTCTTGCCAAGTCCAACCGAAAAATACAATGACTATGGAACACGAAATCGTAAACAAAGAAACGCCCGAGATGAAGCAACTCATCTCAGGCATCAGAGAAGTGAGTAAACGCCTTCGGGAGATTGCCCAAACGCACCGTCCGCTCTTCGGGGGAGAAATCTACCTTACGGGGCGAGAGGTCTGTGAACGGCTTTTCGTCAGCCC
>NZ_RQYI01000090.1 GCF_003859795.1 Alloprevotella sp. OH1205_COT-284
CTCGCGTACGCGCGCGTTTCCCCTTTACATCGTTTTTTGCTTCCGCTGCCTTCACTTTTGAGGCTATAACAATGAAAATCAATCACTTTTGTGCGAAGGCAAATGAAGGCAAAACGAAATCCGTCCCACCAACGCACTGATTGTCATTGTTTTATATTCGTTTTTTGCTTTCACATCGGCTCAAAATGCAAGCTTTCCCCACATGGGAAGCGGAAGCAGGTGAAAGGAGCAGCCGATTTTGC
>NZ_RQYI01000010.1 GCF_003859795.1 Alloprevotella sp. OH1205_COT-284
GAGTTCAACTATTATAGGAGTACATTTGACCATTAAATGAAAAAGAGAGCATTTTTGCCCCCTTTCAGGAGTACATTTGACCATTAAGCCGCTTTTTTCACTGCTGCCCGACATGACATCGACCTGAACGGAAACACAATTTCCTCCAACTTGGAAAACACGGCCTCTGAGGTAGACATTTCTATCTCCAAGGTAAAGACACCCACCTCCCCTCGAAGCGTAACGATTTTCTCCCCTCGCGCGCGTACGCGCGCGCTCCTTGTGATGACATTTTGCCTTCACTGCCTCCGCTAAACGCTCCAATCCTCTGAATACCAATTTGTTCCGGTGAAGGCAAAGCGGAGGCAAAATGATTTTCTCTTTTTCAAATCCCTGAAAATCATTTTGTTGCAGTCTTTTTTTGCTTTCACAGCCTTGAAACTACCGATCTTACGCACCTCGTCAGTGGAAGGAGGTGAAAGCAAACCCCTATTTTGCCTTCACCGTGAAAGTTTGATTTTCAGTAGGTTGCAATTTCTTCTGAGGGCTTGCCTTCACTTGCCTTCGCAACAAACGTGCTGAAAATCAGACGAAAAGATGTTTTTGCGAAGGCAAAAGGGCAAAAATAAAAAAATAGGGCAGATCAACGTTCAAAAAGGGCGGTTTCATCGGCAGCGCGCCGTCGCCGTCGTCGGGAGTGAGAACGGAGGTGAAAGCCGGGTTGCGGAGCTATCAATGGAACATTGCAGCTTCAAAGATCTATCGCATTTTGAACCTTGCACGACTTATTCCCACAACTGCGTTGCCAACGATGAGTGTCCGCTAAAAGTTTCAGACCATAACTTTTAGCGGACACTTCTCATTCCAACCGAAAGAAGATCTGTAAAAGGAACTTCTTCTATATTTCTCTCTTTCCTTCCTTTCGTCTCTTGAAAAATAGCGACTATATTTTTATGCGTTGGAACGCGCATAATGAAACAGCGTGTCACTCTTGGAACTGACCAAAGTGGCACGCTACTTCTTTTTTAATAGCGTCTTATCGCTTGTTGTTTAGACCTCTCAAAAACGGGGCACTGACAACTATCCTTTGATTTTTGCTCCATCTGCTGTAGTTGTTTCGACCCCTCAAAAACGGGGCACTGACAACTATAAAATTATGAAAACGATAGAAGAACTAGTTGTTTCGACCCCTCAAAAACGGGGCACTGACAACTGGCGGCTCTATTTGGGGTTACAGATGAGTGTTGTTTCGACCCCTCAAAAACGGGGCACTGACAACAACAATATGAAAGAAAAAAAGAAACTTATTGTTGTTTCGACCCCTCAAAAACGGGGCACTGACAACGATAACTCGCATATTCATCACCTTTGATGCGTTGTTTCGACCCCTCAAAAACGGGGCATTGACAACCAAGTCGCTTACGAGATTTTTCAAGCAATAGTTGTTTCGCCCCCTCAAAAACGGGGCACTGACAACATTCTCCAAGAGGGTATTTACTTGTAGACCGTTGTTTCGACCCCTCAAAAACGGGGCACTGACAACAATAATTAAACATTAACCAACACTAAACTAGTTGTTTCGACCCCTCAAAAACGGGGCACTGACAACTAAGTAACGCTTATATCTTGGAATCAGTACGTTGTTTCGACCCCTCAAAAACGGGGCACTGACAACGGGGGGTTGATTTACTTTAACTCTTATTCTGTTGTTTCGACCCCTCAAAAACGGGGCACTGACAACATGCTTATTCTTTTGTTCTTGCAATCATAATATTGCATGCTATTAGTGTATTCTTCTTTGCAGAGGCTGAATATATTTTTTGATGACTTGATTGATATATTCTCTTTGTGCAGTAGCAATTCTTTCTTCTTTGTTTTTTATTTTATATTGAAATAAAGAATTATGAACACTTTCTAAGAAATAGTCTAACACTTTTCGTATGGGAGCCGGAAAATCTTGGAAAGACAGAGGAGTAGGAGATGAAACATACTTTTTGATGAATTTCTTCTCCAACTCTATAAGTATCGTATCATAAAGTTTTTGTGGGAAAGAGAAGTGGCAAGCATCATTGCGTATAATGTTGCTTTGACGATTTCCATTGTTATCAAACTTTTCGATTTTTTGCTCTTGCTCTATTTCCTCTAATAGAGTTTTCAGTGGTGTTATTTTTTTGTAAACAATATTGTTTCGTCCCGGCTTCGGGCGCAATTTCTCTTGGAGGATGAAAAACTTTTCCATTTCCATGTAAACGGATAAGAAAGTTCCCGACTCTCTTACAACTTCCTTTTGTAGATAGGTATAATCTTCCAGTAGGATTTTGCCTGATTTATAATTATCGTAAATCTTTCGGATTTCCTTGTTCCATTGCTTGTTCTTTTTCCTTTCTTCTCTGTCTGCCAATAGATCTATGTAGCGTGGAACATCGGTCAAACGTTCTTTTTCTTGATCGTTGTGAAGCATGCTTCCAACTTTTTCGATTTGTTTGAAAGGAAAATACAATCGAAAAGTTTTGGAGAGCTCTCTCTTGTCTTGAATTTCGATGAATAAGTCTTTACTTTGTAGGATTTTGTTTACTTTATTTCGAGCAGGATCGGTGATAGGGTTTTCTTTGTTGAAATAATACATAGCTATTTCGTAGAGCAAGCAATCTTCAACACAAGTGTTGCGGAGTTTGAAATGCAGCTTATTTAGTGTCGAATTATTGCTTTTCTGATGATCCTTGAAATAATAAGAAGAAATCAGATAACTTTGATTTGGGGGGAGTGGATAAGCATACTCTTGCTCTCCTTTGTCTTTTTTTACATGGTTGAGAAAGTGTTGAAGATTGATGTATAATATCGGTTGGGGTACTTCTTGATTGAACGAGAAATTCTTATACATGGAGAGTTGAAATCTATCTTCTCTTTTCTCTCTGACGGAGGTGCTGATCCATGTTTCGAAGATCTTTTTTGTATCTTGGTAGAAATCGTCGAGCGATTTACATTTTTCGAAAAGACCCGCAAGTTCAGGATTTGCAAGAAAACCTTTGGAGTCCAAAAGTTCACGCAATAAACGTTGATAGTCGGAGTTGACACCGTAATCAAACATATAGCAGCAGAAGTCGTTGTATTCTTCGCGTGTGAGATGATAAGATTTGTGGTGCTCTTTTTTTTCTTCGTATCTTTCCTTATAGACAGGTTTGAAATACATGAGATTCCATGCCTTTTTTACAAAACGAAGTTTGAACTGTTTTCCTTTGTTCTTTTTGAGGAAATGGGTGAGTGGGTCGGGATTCCCGGTTCTTTCTACTGTTTTCTCGACTTCTTCCAGCTTCTTCTGATAGCGAAGTTCGCAGTGTTTGGCTTCTTTTAATATACGATCTAAACCTTCGTTCGTAAGTTGAACTTCCTCTCCCGTAGCCCAACGTTTGACTGCTCGCCGAGGGAAGAGTTGCTCGATGATGTTTTTGTCTTCGGACGACACTTCGGTTTTGGATTTTCCAAAAGCGGTTAGGGCAGTCGCCAAATTTTCCCGATAGTGGGCATAATAATCTTCCAAGAGGTTTTTGCCTTTGCCTTCGGGAGTTTTTTGCATTAGGCAATGTTGCACAAGGCAAACCAAGAGTGGGCGTTGAATGGAAAGCAACACCGTTTTGTCATTCAGCGTGATCCGGATTTGAATGGCGTTGTTTTCGAAAACAAAGGGAGTATCCCAGTCGGGATAGCGGTCACGATGATCGGCCAAAGTGGAGAAATAAACGACCCTGCCACGATGAAACTTTATTTTGTCGAATTCTTTTTTCGGCAATCGCTCTTTTTCACTTTCCAAAAAAACATTTTGTTCTTCGGTGGTGTAGAAACGATAGCATTTGAATTGCGCATCGCTTCCGAAATAGTTTCGTTCGGCCAAATATCGGAGAGCAAACTCCATGAAGCGATCTTGATTGCGTCCGTAGGAGGTGAAGAAGGTGTTCTCTTTGAGGCGTTGTGCCAACTTTTCTACATCTTTTTGAATGGCTTCCACCTGCTCATCAATCATTTTTTTATTGACATCGGGAATTTTGTCGAAATTGTCGCTCAAAATAAATGATTGGATAGTTCTTTGGGGGTATGGAGTGAGGCAAACATCAAGGATTCTATTTTCTTCCATTTCGGCTATTTCCTTTTTGAGAACTTCAAACACTTTGTCTGCGTTTACTTCCTTTTCCAAGGCTTTGTTCCATTCCAAGGGATACTTGTTGAGATAGAGAATGATGTCTCGAAAATAAATGAGGTTTTTCTCTTCGCAATCAATGTCTTGCGCAGAAATGTTTTTCGAAAAGAACGTCATGATGTCTCGCTTGGCCATCATTTCTTTCTCTTTCGTTTTTTTGTATCCTTTTACTTTGGATATCATAGTGTTGGCTTCGTCTTTGTAAAGAAACATGCAAAGAGCGAAAAGTGCGCCGACAAATGAAAGATACTCTCCCTTTTGAATGGTGAATACCGCGTGTTCGTTATTGATTTTCCATTCAAAATCCGATGATACACGGACAAAGAGCAAATATTCGATCAATGAATCAAGATCATTAAGAGTATGATCATTGTTTGTTTTATTGAAAAGAAACTTTTTGGAAAGAAACTCACAAAGTTTATTTTTGAAGTCTTTGTTTGTGATGTGTTTTTGATATAGCTCTTGCAGTTTCTTATCATATTGCTCAGATGTAAATGAGGTATTGCTCAGCTTTTGGTTCGTTTTCTCACAAAGCCGTTCCCATATATTTTCATGTTCGAAATAAACCATGGTAGCAGCCATGCGGAAGCTTTCTTTCAAGAATTTACGCAAAGCATTGTTATTCTCCTTGTCTATGATTAGCTTTTGGAAATCGTGAACATAATGGTTGTTGAGATTTCGCAAATTTCTAAGTAGTTCTTCAATATCTTTTTTAGGAAACGCTTCCTTTTGCAAAGCCATATAATCCCCTGTGGCATATTGTTTCTGTTGCTCGTCATAGAAACGTTGAAATATTACGTTCGGTAGATTTTTCCATTTGTGGCCGATCGCAAAATAATAAAGACGTTGTCCGGTAGTTTTGCCAATGCTGTTTTGTCGCTTAATATTATGGGCACTTTTCTCGGCAATCGGGGCTACAAAGGCTTTATTTTCAAAGTATTGGCAGAAGTTCCATCGTGCATAGCTTTGAGCGATTTTGTCGTTCATAATCAAAACTTTATATGTGAGAAAAGCAAAAGGGTAAAGAATAAAATGGAGAGAGAAGCCAACAGGAGAGCATCTCGGAATAAACGATATTTTCGAGCGGCGGCTTTTGATATATCAATGATGTTTTCGATCTTTTGGCTTTCGAATGAGTCGAATTTATAGTTTGGAAAACCTTCGGATAGAGCTTCTTTCAAAAAATCCGCCGAATAGTATTCGAGATTTTCGCATCGAAAGAGATAATGGCTTGTGATACGTTTTCGGTCAGGCTTCTGGCGAGATCTTTTCGGATAAAATGACCAAAGACTCACGGCGATTGTAACGAACAAAGAGATGATTGTGAGTACAAGAAAAACCTTTTCCCAACAGGAATCCTCGAAAGAGAATTTGTCAATGATAATGCCCCAAAAGACAATGGCCAGTGCAATGAAAGATGCGTGTTTGGCCTCAACTAAATTGAGGGAAGACTGAACGTAACTTCTCAAATCGTCGATGCGCTTGCCCACATCGAGAAGCTTTGGTGAAGAGGAGTTAGGAGTAGACATAATTGAAAGATTTATTGATGATTAAGAGAGAATGAGTGAGAAGAAAAGGAAAATGGCGCGCTTGGCGGAGGACTTGTCTTCATACTTCGGTCGGGGGCAGGAGCACGAAGCCGAGCTTTTTCTTGCCGTCTATTTTGACGGAAAGCGGACGGGAAAAGCGGACGTGGCGCACGAAGCGCGTTTCGGTGACGGCGGGAAGGGCGTTGAGGATCGCCTCGTTGCAAACGCCGTCGCCCGAAAAGGCATTGACGGTGAAATAGCCCACGCCGAAAGATGTGAGGTTTTGGAAGAAGTGCGTGCCCTGCGAGGGATCGACCCGATAGTGGGAAAGACCGGCCTCGACGATGATGCGGGCGGACGAGATGTTCGGCCATTTCACGGGAATGCCCAACCACGAATCGTTCGATCCCCAACGGCCGGGGCCGATCAGCACGCAGTGGCGGTCTTCGGCGAGAAGGATGGAGTTGATGCGCTCGATGTCGTAGGCGATGAGGGGATTGTTGGAGGGCGAATAGCCTTCGGTCTTGACGTAGACCACATCGGCGATGTCGCCCATGATGCCGTGGCCGAGGGAGTTGTCGCTGCGCAGCAAAACGTCTTCTTCGCGAATGGAGGAGAGGTCGATGAGCACGTCGCTCTTGACGTCGACCATGGGGCGGACTTGGAGCAGGTAGAACACGCAGGAGCGGCGAGCGGCGTCGATGTCGACGGCAAACTCTATCTCGACGGGGCGGCGCATTTCGCTCTCGCTCAGCTGCAACACCTCTTGCATGAGCACGGGCAGGGGGAGGACGTCGTGTTCGAGCACGCCGACGAAACTGACGATCTTCCGTCCGCCGGGATAGAGGCCGGGGCGGATGATTTGGTCGGTGGGGTCGAAGGTGGAGGCGATGAACTGCAACGCGCCGTCTTTTTCGGCTTCTTTGACGGGGAGGCGTAGGAGGTTGAAGGCGTCGTCCACGGAGAAGTTTTCGCCTTTGTTGTCGAGATCGAGCGCAAAAAAACGGGTTTGGGTGTCGCGGAGGGCGATGTCCATTTCCGAGGTTTGGAGCACTTTACCGGGATGGTGAGGACAGACACGGAGCGTTCGGCCGCCGTCTACGATGTATTTTCCCAAACCGAGGGCGAGGCTGACGATGCCCTCTTCGGCGCGCTCGTCGCCGAGAGGATAGTAGTTGAGCGAACGCCCGACGCCCGACATGGCGGGGTAGAATCGGTTTTCGTAGGGACGCCCGACGACCTCTTGCAGAATGACGGCCATTTTCTCTTGGTCGATGACGTTGCGCGTGGCCTGCATATAGGCTTTGGAGTCTTTGAAATAGACCGAGGCATAAACGCCCTTGATGGCATCGGAAAGCATGTTGAGCATGCGGCGGCGATCTTCGAAATAGGGCACCATGTAGGTGTTGTAGATGCCGGCAAAGGGCTGGTAGTGGCTGTCTTCGAGCAGCGAACTCGAACGCACGGCAATCGGGCAGCGAGTGGCCTCGATGTAGGTGAGGAAGTCGCCGAGCAGGCGGCGGGGAAGCCGGGCACGACGGAAGGCGTTGAGAATGTCGGCGTCGTCGGCTTCGGAGAGGGCAACGGGGTAGAGATTGTTGGTGTCCATGAACTCTTCGAAGACATCGGTGCAGAGCACCACCGTTTTCGGTATCATGACGACGGCGTTGTCGAAGCGGTTGAGGTCGGGATGCCGCTTGATCATGTTGTCGATGAAGGCCAGTCCGCGCCCCTTGCCGCCGAGCGAGCCTTCGCCGATGCGGGCAAAGTTGGAATAGCTGTCAAAGCGGTCGCGGTCGAACACGGCCACCACGCCCTGATTTTTCATCTTGCGGTAGCTCACGATGGCGTCGAAGATGATGCGTCGGTGAGCGTCGAGATCTTTCAGGCTTTCCCAAGAGAGTTGCTTGATGAACTCGGCGAGCGGAAACATGGCGCGGCTGCGAAGCCAACGCGAAACGTGGTTGCGCGTGATGTGGTAGAGGAGTGAGTCGGAGGGCACGGTGTTGATCGCCGCTTGCAGTTCTTTGAGATTGCGCACCCGCGCCACTTCGTCGAAGGTTTTGGGATTGCGAAACACGAAATCTCCGAAACCGAAATGCTGTTTCACCACGGTGCGGAGGTCGATGTTCATCTTTTTGGAATTTTTGTCGATGAAATCGGCATTGTAGGCCGCGGCGGCGTGCATGTTTTCCGTTTCGGCCGATTGGAGAATGAGCGGCAGGTGGGGATCTTTGCTGCGCAGGGCGGCCAGCAGTTTCACGCCGGCCTTGGGATCGACCACGCCGTCTTTGGGATAGCGCGCGTCGGTGATGACGCCCAACACGTGTTTGGGGTGGCGTTCGTAGAGGTCGACGGCTTCCTCATAGGTGCGTGCCAAAACGATCTTGGGGCGGCCGCGCATGCGGAGGGTGCGTTGGTGGCCGTTGAGGGCTTCGGTGGCGAAATCCTTGCTCTGTTGCAACACGAACTTGTAGAGTTCGGGCAACACGGAGGAATAGAAGCGGATGTTGTCTTCGACCAGCAAAATCATCTGCACGCCCACCTCGTCGATGTCGTGGTCGAGATTCATCTTGTCTTCGATGAGCTTGATGATGGAAAGGAGCAAGTCGGTGTTGCCGAGCCAGCAAAACACGTATTCGAAGATACTGAGATCTTCGTACTCCATGCGTGCGGTGATGCCGTGGCTGAACGGGGTGAGCACCACGAGGGGAATGCTCTCGTGGCGTTGTTTGATTTCGCGGGCAATGTCGAAAGTGTCGCAGTTGTCCGTGCCGGGCATCACGATGACGAGGTCGAATGGTGTTTTTTCGAGTTCCGTCCAAGCCTCCTCGGCCGTCCCGGCGAGCATGAAGCGCGGAGGATAGCGCAGGGATAGGGCGGCGTATTCGTCGAAGAGCTTTTCGTCGATGCGCCCGTCGTCTTCGAGCATAAACGAGTCGTAGGGGTTGGCCACGATGAGGATGTTGAACACGCGGCGCGTCATCAAGTCCACAAAAGAGGTGTCTTTGAGAAATAAACGACTGAGATTTTGACGAGTGGGCATAAGCGAGAAAAATTATCGACGGAGGCCGTCGCAGACAAACCGGCAGAATTCATCGTTTGTCGGGATGACCGAAAGGGAGAAACAAAAGCAGAAAAGCCTGCATGAGGCCTATCTGAAATATGGGCGAAAATACATAAAAACTTTGTAAAAGAGAAGAGAAATTAAAGTTTATTCTCGATCTTTTCCCTCCGTCCGTTTTGCATCGGGAGGAAGAGGCGGATTGGCTGTTCGGAGAGGAGGTGAAATTTAGGTAACGAGTAGAAAGTTCTACGCCTTAGGTAGAATTTTCCGGCTCTGAGGTAGTTGCATCTTCGAGCACGGAGGAAGCTCGGCCGTCTGTCAGGCATCGAAAACAGAAAGTCGCCGCTTCGGTCTCTTTCGAGATCCGAAGCGGCGACTTGGAAGGGGGAAAACTTGTTTCGTTGTCGTTTTCAGCAAGTGTGGGCAAGTGCGTTTTGTGTACGCGTTGGGGAGTGGCGCGGCATCAGAAACCGGAGAGCTCCAACACCTTGGCCACGGCGGCATCAAGGCCGGCCACATTTTTTCCGCCGGCCGTGGCAAAGTGGGGCGCACCGCCGCCACCGCCTTGAATAAGACGGGCGGCTTCTTTGACGAGATTGCCGGCGTGAAGACCGCGGTCGGTCATCAAGTCTTTGCTCAGCATCACGGTGAGCAAGGGCTTTTCGCTGTGTTTCGATCCGAGCACCACGAGCGTGGAAGCGGGCAACTGTCCGGAAATTTGGAAAGCGAGATCTTTGACGAAATCGGGCGAAATATCCATGGGGATTACTCCCGAAACGATTTTCACGCCGTCGGCTTCTCGCGCTTCGTCGATGAGTTTTCCTTTGAGTTGTCCTACGCGCTCTTTGATGGCGATTTCGACTTGTTTGCGCAATTCGGAATTTTCGTCGATGGCTTTTTTCACGGCCGCCGTCACGTCTTTGGCGTTGTTGAAGAAATTGCGCACGCCGGTGAGCATGTCTTGTTCCAAATACATCAACTCTTCGGCAGCCTCTCCGGTAATGGCTTCGATGCGGCGCACACCGGCGGCCACACTGCTTTCGCTCACGATGCGGAACAAACCGAGATTGCCGGTGCCGGCGGCATGACAACCGCCGCAAAACTCGATGCTGTCGCCAAATTGCACCACGCGAACCTTGTCGCCGTATTTTTCGCCGAAGAGAGCGATAGCCCCCATGGCTTTGGCTTCGGCGATGTCGATGTCGCGGTGTTCCTGCAAGGGGAGATTTTCGCGTATGCGGGCATTAACCAAGCGTTCCACGGCTCTTATTTCTTCGGGAGTCACCTTTTGGAAGTGTGAGAAGTCGAAACGAAGACTTTGCGGAGTGACGAGCGAACCTTTTTGCTCGACGTGTGTGCCGAGGACCTCACGCAGGGCTTGGTCGATGAGGTGTGTGGCGGTGTGATTGGCTTCGCAGGCACGCCGCTTGTCGAGATCGACGCAGGCCATGAACTCGGCCGTGGGGTCGGCGGGGAGTTTTTTTGTCAGGTGAATGGGAAGATTGTTTTCGCGCTTTGTGTCGAAGATTTCGATCGTTTCGGCTTCATTGACCAACACGCCCTGATCGCCCACCTGTCCGCCCATTTCGGCATAGAAGGGGGTGTTGTCGAGCACGAGTTCGAAGTAGGTTTGCTTCTTTTGTTGCACTTGGCGATATTTGAGGATGCGGCAACCGTATTCGGTGAAATCCCAACCTTTGAAAGCTGTTTCGCCTTCGGCAATCACCACCCAATCGCCGGTTTCGACGGCGGCGGCGTTGCGCGCACGCTCTTTTTGCTGTTGCATCTGTTGCTTGAAACCTTCTTCGTCCACCGTCATGCCGGACTCTCCGCAAATGAGTTGTGTGAGGTCGAAGGGGAAGCCGTAGGTGTCGAAGAGGGTGAACGCCTTGGTGCCGTCGATCACGGTCTTGCCGGCGGCTTTGGTTTCGGCGATGACGCCTTCGAGCAGATGAATGCCGGTGGAAAGGGTGCGGAGGAATGACTCTTCTTCTTCGCGAATGACCTTGGTGATGAGTTCCTGTTGTGCTTTGAGTTCGGGATAAGCCTCTCCCATTTCGGCCACGAGGGTGGGCACAAGTTGGCAGATGAAGGCTTCGCGACGGTTGAGGAAGGTGTAGGCATAGCGCACGGCGCGGCGCAGAATGCGGCGAATGACGTAGCCGGCTTTGGCATTGGAGGGCAACTGACCGTCGGCAATGGAGAAAGCGATGGCGCGCAGGTGATCGGCAATGACGCGCATGGCCACATCAATGGGTTCGTTCTTGCCGTAGTCGAAGCCCGAAAGTTCGGCTATCTTCTTGATGATAGGTTGGAACACATCGGTGTCGTAGTTGGAGTTTTTGCCTTGCAGCACGCGCACGAGGCGTTCGAAGCCCATGCCGGTGTCGATGACTTTGGCAGGCAATCCTTCGAGCGAACCGTCGGCCTTGCGGTTGAACTGCATGAAGACGAGGTTCCAGATTTCGATGACCTGCGGATTGTCTTTATTGACGAGCGATGCTCCGGGCACTTGGGCTTTTTCCTCGGCGGTGCGTCCGTCGTAGTGTATTTCGGAACAGGGGCCGCAGGGGCCGGTGTCGCCCATTTCCCAGAAGTTGTCGTGTTTGTTGCCGTCAATGATGTGGTCTTTGGGGAAGTAGCGTTCCCAAATGGCCGCAGCTTCGTCGTCGCGTTCGAGGCCTTCTTCTTTCGAACCCTCAAACACCGACACGTAGAGGTCTTTCGAGTCGAGGCCGAGTACATCGACCAAAAACTTATAGGCAAACACAATGGCGTCTTCCTTGAAGTAGTCGCCAAACGACCAGTTGCCCAACATCTCAAACATGGTGTGGTGATACGTGTCGTGCCCCACCTCTTCGAGGTCGTTGTGTTTTCCACTCACGCGGAGGCATTTTTGAGAGTCGGCCTGCCGGCGCGATTTGGGTTCGGCATGACCGAGAATGATGTCTTTGAATTGGTTCATTCCGGCATTGGTAAACATCAACGTGGGGTCGTCTTTGATTACCATCGGAGCGGAGGGCACAATGAGGTGTCCTTGCTCTTCAAAGAAGCGTTTATAGGCTTCGCGTATTTCGTTTGCAGTCATCATAATCTTTTTGTTTTACTATTCGCGCACAAAAATACGAAGATTTTCCGATAAAACGCATTTTGTATTCCAGTCCCCTCTATTTCAATGCTTAAAAAAGCACGGATGCTATCTGAAAATGCCAAGAAATCGGGAACTTTTGGAAATCCTTATACCTCCGAAAGCGACACGCGGCTCGTCGGGTTTATGAAAAGGGTATGGCAAACCGCCTCGTTCGCTCATTGTCGTTTTTTTTTCGGAGGGAATGAAAACTGCCCCGCTCTTCGATGAAAAGAACGGGGCGATGAGGTCGGGTATATTGCTTGTTGCCTGTGTGGAACGGACGGCACAGGTTGCGCATTCAGGGCAGAGCCACTACTTTTCCGCCACGGATGTAAATGCCTTTGGAGGGGACACTCACTCTTCGGCCGGACAGGTCGTAGGTCGTTTCGTCGGGCTGCTGTTCTTTCGAGTACAAGTCGATTTCCTCAATGCCGACCAAAGGGTTTTGCTCTTTCGTTTGATAAACCCTCACCCAGTCGAAGCGCGTTTCATAGATGTGAGAAAGATCGGCTTGTGCCGCCCAACTGCCGTTGCCCACGCTTTGGTTGAGGATCAGGTAAAACTTTCGGTCGAAAGGCCATTGTCCTTTGTTCAAAGCCTCCGAACTTCCGTGTTTGGTATAGGTGTGTACTACTTTTCCGTCGAGCGTCCATTTTATGGTGGTCGGTGTCCACTCTATGCCGTAAGTGTGGTAGCGACTCATATCGACGTGTTGGTGCGTGTGCGAGTAAGGCGGATCGTTTTTCTTACCGAGGTTATACGTCCAATTGGTGTGAATGGTGTGTACGGTGGCACTTTGCGTGTCGATGTGTTCCCAAATATCTATTTCTCCCTCCCAAGGCCAACCTTTGACGCTGACGGACGGCATCATCCAAAAGGCCGGGAAATTGCCTTTGTGAGGTTTCGTAAGGATACGGCCTTCCACTTTTCCGTATTGGAAGTCAAACAAACCCCGGCTTTCCACCGCTCCGGTGATCATCGGCTCTTTCTCGCCTTTGGTTTTCTCGGATTTTGGGGTGGCAACGGCACGGCATACCAATTCGTTGTTTTCGATAAACACCACCTCTTTCGAGTCGGAAATCCAACGTGCCCAAGTCACGGGAAATCGTTGTGAACGTTTCCAGTATTTGGCGTTGGGCTGCGAGCCGTCGGCTCCGTTAAACTCTTCCGCAAAGAGGGGAAGATAACGGGCATCTGCTCCGGGGGCGAAGCGAGCCGTGATGTGGAGACGGCCACACACGGCCTGTCTCGGCAATACCCAAGTGCCGGCCGTGTTGCGGGTGATGATGTCCCATTGTCGATTGCCATTCACAAATTGAGGCCCGTCGAAGTTGTGTCCGTGTTTCACGGTGTATTCCAGCAGGTCGTAGCCCTTGTCTGCGGGAACACTGCGAATGCTCAACGGCTTGAAAGCCGCAACGCTTCGAGGCAGTGCTCCGACGGGTGCATAGACATTTCCGTGTTCGGTCGTGATTTTCAGTTCGACGGTCGGGCGGTGGACATTGAGCAGGAAGTCCGTCACATAGCCTCCCGTCAAATCGATGCGCATTCCCTCTTCGCCCAATATCCAACGGCCTTCGGGCGCAATGCTGTTGTGGTCAAACACCAGACGTGCGCGGTAGACCCCTTCGGGCAACAAAGACGGAATTTTCACTACCGGCAAACGCAATGACTGCGATAGGGTCGCGACGGCTTCTCCTATGGAGTTTTTGCCATTGTATTGGCTGAACGCCACCAGTTCTCCCGACAATGTCGGCAGACCTTCGGGCGTGAGTTGCGGTGAGAATTTGCCGTCTTGGTCAAAATCGATATAGAGATAAGCATGAAGCGGAGCGGCGCCCGCGAGGTCGGTTGTGATGTGCAACCGATCGCCGGGCACGACCGAAACCTCCTTGTCATAATGAGCGGAGAAGTCCTGATAAATGTTTTTTCGGTTTGGGGCGGCAATCGATATGGTGGTGTTTCCGCCTTGTTCGGCAGCAAAAGAAAGGCTGTTCAGCTGTGTGGTGGCCGTGGAGCTGTGGGTGAGGTCTTTCGGAAAAGCCAGCGGATAGATCGTTTCGTCCGATCCTGTGGGGGCGGCGTTCACAAATTCGGCCGAAAGTTCCACCTCTCCCTCTATCATTTCGGCCGGAACGGTGAACTGATTTTTGCGAATGAGATAGCCCGGAACGGTGTCTTCCGCCCACTGCCGTGTGGAATGCACAAATTGCGCTTCTTCCAAACCATAGCCGTGTTTGATGCGGAGCACGTCGAGTTTTTTCCCGACCGGAGGATGTATTTTCACCGTCAGGGATTTGCCGAAATTCGCGGTTTCGGTTATCGGCTCGTCGTTTTCGGTTGTGAGCAGATCTCCGCCTTTTCCCAAGCGAATGCGACTCTTGGCGTCGTGTACGCAGAGCGAAGCGTCGAGAATGACACCTCCGTTGGCGATGATGCCGTTTGAGCCTGTCACGGTGTTGTCTTTCGGCGAGAGTGCCCCGGCCGGATCAATACTGTTCCAGTCCACCTTGAAGCGTATCCGATAAGCACCGGGCTTCAAATCGGCCGGTACGACGAAACGCGGCATGTTCATCGTGTTGTCTTCCACCTGCACGCCTGCGGAGTTGTGTTTTTTGTAGTGAGAAAACGACATCAGGTCCGATCCGTCGGCAATGATGCCGTTTGCAGCCTCGGCCGAAAACTGTCCGTCGCGTCCGCGGTCGATATAGACATATCCGTGCATCCAAGCCGTGCTGAAATTGAAATCCACTTGGAGTTCTTCTCCGGCCGCGGCCGTTATTTTTTGTTCCGTCCGATCCACATAAGCCGTTTGTGCAGCCTCTGTGGAAATGCTTTGTTTCTCGCCGTTTTGAGAGGTGACGGTGACGCCGTTGAGTTTTCGTGAGGCGTGCGTGATGCTTTGTGTCTTCTCGAAATGGATGGGGTAATCCGTTTGAGCCGCCAACACCAACGGACAACAGCACAAAGCCGTCAGCAGTCGATTGTGCAAGTTCATAAGAAAGAGTTAAGGTTCTTGGAAATAAAGGAGAGAATGGCATTTCGCTTTGCGCAAATCTATGGACAACTGTCGGCAAACGGTTTTCAAACGCTTTTGTCTGTGTGTACATTTTCGTTGCGCGTATGTCGCGAAAAGCTCAAAAGGACTGTGTCAAAACGATTTCGGCACAGTCCTTTTTAAGCGATGAGAAAGTTTATTGCATGATTTTCTTGCCTTGGGAGATCACGATGCCTTTGGCACGGGCATCGGTGCGACGTCCCGACAGGTCATAGATTTCCGTTTCTTTTTGGGTTTCAAACGGTGTGGTTGCTATTCCCGTGATTTTATCGAAATCAATCGTCACGGTTTGTCCCATGCCGACATTCTTGATTTGGAAAACGGGAAGCTCTCCGGCATTGCCTTTCAGTTCTTCTGTCACCACTTCGGCCGCCTTTCCGTCAATAAGTACCTCTACTTTTGCGAGGTTTTCTTTCGTCGAAATTCTCAGCAGCTGTCCTTTGTTGCTGACGATCTTTACCTTTGAGGCTTTTCCGTTTTTCCATTCGATGCTTACGGTGAAATCTCCGATGGCTTTCAATCCGTTCACGCTTCCCGACTTCCATGCGGTGGGGAGAGCCGGCAGGATTTCGATGATGTCTCTATGGCTTTGCAGCAACATTTCCGAGATGCCGGCACAAACTCCGAAGTTTCCGTCGATTTGGAAAGGCGCGTGCGAGTCGTAGAGGTTGTAGTAAACACCGCCGGCATATTGGTTGGTTTCGTAGGCCGTGGAGTGTTTTAGGGCGTTGCGAATGATTTTGTGGGCGTGATTGCCGTCTTTGGCGCGTGCCCAAAGGTTCACTTTCCAGCCCATTGACCAGCCGGTGGCTTCGTCGCCGCGCAATTTGAGAGAGTTTACGGCCGCTTCAAAGAAACCGTCGCCCGGCTCCACCTGACTGAGCGGATAGAGGCACATGAGGTGGCTCATGTGGCGGTGTCCCTTGTCTTTGGAAATGCTGTAAGGAGCATATTTCCATTCTTTGAGCAGTTTGTCGCCGGTTTTGATGCCGACACCGGAAGCCCAGCCTCCCCAATCGCCCTTGTAGGTTTCAATGTGCAAGCCTTTGTCGATTGTTTTGAGGTAGCTTTCCAAAGAGGCCAACTCGTCGGCCGTAACTCCGGCCTCGCCCATGCCGAGCACGTTGATGGCTTGCAGGCAGTTCATGAGGTTTTCGGTCACAAGTTGTTGGGCGTGAGCCGTTCCGTCTTCTTTGGGGTGGTCGTTTTGTTCGGCCGAGTACTCATCGGGGCAAACCCATGTTCCGTCGGGGGCGAAGCCAAATCGGGAGCTTCCCTTGTCTTTGATCATGCGTCCCATCCAGAATTGGGCGGAGCCCCACATGGCGGGGAAGGCACGTTTCAAAAACTCCTTGTCGAGCGTGTAGCGATAGTGTTGCCAGAGGTGCGAGCAATACCAGGCATTGGCCACGAAGTAGTTGTTTCCCCAAGTAGACATACCGCCGAAGATATTGCTCTCCGTAAACACCGTCCAGCCCTTGTTTTGTTTGCCATATTGGCTGGCGGCACGTTTCCAGTTGGCCGATTGAGCGTTGTCGATGATGTAGTCCAACAGCGGCAAATGGAGTTCCGAAAGGTTTGTGGGTTCCATTGGCCAATAGTTCATTTGCACGTTGATGTTGGTGTGTATGTCCGAGTTCCAAGGTGCGTTGGCTTTGTCGTTCCAAATGCCTTGCAGGTTGTTGGGCACACTCGCGCCGCGGCTCGAAGAAATGCCCAAATAGCGACCGTAGTTGAAATAGAGCTGTTCGAGAAACAAGCCTTCGGCCGTGTTCTTGTTGGCAAGGTTTTGGTTGTAGTATTTGATCAATGCTTCCGTTGTTTTTCCGGAGGCGGCGTTGTTGATGTTGAGGCTGACGCGTCCCATGTAGCTTTCAAAGTTGTCCACATGTTCTTTGAACAGCACGTCCCACTTTTTCTCGGCGGCCGTTTCCACGAGAGTTTTCACCTTTTCCGCCACGGTTTGTGCGTTACCGCTTGTGCGTGTTGCCACTTTGTTGTCAAACGAGGTGGCTCCGCCGAGCACCAACATCACTGCGTCGGCATTGTTCACTTCGATGCCTTTTGCGCTGTGTTTCAGTGTTCCGCCGATGTTCACCACTTTGAAACGGCTGTTGTAGAATACCGTTTCGAGTTTGCCGTGGAATGTTCCGCTGCCATCTTCCGCATAGACCGGATCGGTGTTGCCCAGTTGTTCGCCGGGAGCCACGGAGAAGAGCAGGTTGAGCTTGTTTGTGCCCTCGGCCTTGTAGTAGGCCACGATGACGCCGGCCGGTTCGGAGGCAATGTAGCGTCGGGTGTATTGTGTGCCCTCGGTGTCTTCAAAGTTCACACCGCCCACACCGCGCTCGATGTCGAGAAATCTCACATAGTTTTTGGCCGGTTTGCTGTTGTCGGTCGAGAAAATATCGTCGGCAAGGTTCTTCACCAATACGCTTCCGAAATTCATATACTTTCCGTATCCGCCCATGTCATTGGGCGTTCCCCTCCAAAGCGTTTTTTCGTTGAATTGTATTTCGTCGATTTTGATACCTCCAAACAAGCTCGCTCCCAACTGTCCGTTTCCGATGGGCAATGAGTATTCCATCCAAATGTTGGCGACTTTGGTCAGTGTGGCCGGTTTGTCGTACCAAAGGGTGTGTTGGCGTTCGGGGGCAAAGTTTTTAACTCCCACGGCGGCATAGGTGCTGATTTCGTTGGGGTCGATGAAGGAAAGCGGATTGTTGGGGTCGCCCTTTTTCCAAAGTCCGAGGCTTCTGTTGTCGCCTCCTCCGCCCCATTGGTTCATGCCATTGGCCTTGTCGTCGGCTTTTGTAATCTCAAAATACCCGTTGGATTGGCCTTCGATAATGGCAAGCTCTGTTGCTTTCGTCCTGTCGGTCACGGCACAGAAGAATTTGCCGTTTACGCCGTTGGTGGCCTTGCCGTCTTTCATGCCCACATAGTTTCCGCGTTTGGAGAGCATCACGAAATTGTCTTTTTCGCCGATAAAAGCAAAAAGTTGTGTTTCCGTGTTACGTTCGGTTTCGGTGACGAGCTGTTGGTTGGCTCCATTGTCTTGGAGATAACCGTTTCCGTTTTTGAACTTCACAAGGAAGTAAATGGGATTTTCCGCCGTGCTGAACTTCGGCAAATCACTTTGAGCCATGCCCAAAGCGAAAATTCCCATCATTAGAGAAAGGAAAGTAAAAAATCTTTTCATGA
Source organism: Alloprevotella sp. OH1205_COT-284 (assembly GCF_003859795.1). GTDB lineage: Bacteria > Bacteroidota > Bacteroidia > Bacteroidales > Bacteroidaceae > Alloprevotella. Next base: position 18,160 of record NZ_RQYI01000010.1, read on the forward strand.
TTTAGTTAAAAGTAAGAATAGAATGTTTCGGGATTTTAAGATTACGTATGCGAAAATACATGTTTCTTGTTGATTGACCAAATTGCGTCGCAAAAAAGCGTTTTTCGGCCTGCTCTTTTCTTTTTGAAATGTCTGAAAAGTAGAAGTTTGAGAGGGTAACTCGATTTTGTTCTGCTACTCTCGTCGTCTTGCTTTTGCAACGGCCTAAGCGTGTGACAACGGCCAAAAAGGGTGATTTCATCGGGGAAACAGCCGAAAAACCACACATTTCGTGAAATGGTCGAAAAACATACACTATTCCTATCATGTCACTGAATTTCAGCGATATGCGAGTGTATACAGGCGGTTTATCAATATACACGGAACGTGGTTAAGTGTTTGATAGACAAACGAGAATGAATGTAGACAGATTTGCCCGAAACCTACACTGCCTACATAGTTGCGATTTCGGACATCTGAACGCCTTCCCGATAGAGAGTGTAGGTTGTAACAGCGAATGTAGTTGATCTCCCATATTGTCTACATTCGCAATATGCTATATATCTGTGATTTAGGAGAGGTTGTGTAGGTAATGTAGATAAAAAGAAGAAAAATCCCGGTAGGGAGTGGAAGTTGCGCTTTTCGCGAAGAAGTGTTTCGGTTTTTCTTCGACTTGTCCGAAGATACCTTGATGCGTCGAAACGCATCTTACCCAAGGAGTAGCGTAAACGGAGTAACGAGTAGAAAAATCTATCAGTGACCTAAATTTCGCAAGTTCCTCGTTGCTTCTCTTCCCGGTGATTTTTCCTTCATCAATCCTTTGCCCGAAAAGAACTCTCCGGAGCAGAGAGCGGTGCGCACGAAAACGAAAAAGACCGTTCCCCCACATGAGGCATGGGGGAACGGTCTTTCCGGTTTTCGGAGGTGAGAGCGAGGGATTACTTCCATTCGGTCACGCCGAGGTTGCGATCGACCAAAAGTCCGTCGATGGCACGAAGGGCATATTTTCCGGCTTTCTTGGCGCGGAATTTGATGATAAACAAGCGCGGTGAACCTTCGTCGAGCAGCGGTTGTTGACCGCGATTGACAAAGGTTGGATAGAGCGACTTGGTGCCATTGGAGTGCAGACGATCGTAGGTGAGGTTGGTCATCTCTTTCATGCCCTCCGTTTCGATGCCGATGTATTCGAGTTCGTCGGCATCATAGGGCAGGGCGAAACCGAGAGCATTGACGGCTTTGAGGTCTTTTCCGGTCACGGCAACGGTGAGGATGTCGCCGGCTTTGTAGGTGCGGCGGTCGGGCGTGAGCACGAGGTTGCCGCCGACTTTGGCTTCGGAGGGTTTGACACCACCGTCAAGCTCGACACCGACGCAGGAAATGTCGTAGGCGTCGATGAGGCCGTTGCGGTTGATGTCGCCGACGGATACATAGTCGTAGTCGCCGTCGCCCTTGCGCAGGCCGGTGTAGTTCATGTAGGACGTGAGGTCGTTGTCGTCCACGCGCTTGTCACGGTTGATGTCGCCTTGCACAAACCCTTCGGTGCCGGCTTGACGGAAGACGTACATTTCCTGTCCCGAACCGTAGTTGCCGACGGCTTCGGAGATGTCGAACCTGATGTAGCGAGCGGTGGCCGAGGCATCGAAGCCGATGGTTTTCACTTCGCCGTTGCGCTGCCATACGAAAGGCGTGGGTGACGTCCAGTTTTGGCGGTCGGTCGAGAGCGAATAAGAGCCTTTGAGGAGGGTGCCGTTGCCGGCATCTTCGCGCGGCACGTAGTCGAGGCGGTCGAGCTGATGAACGGCACGCAAGTCTACAACCATTTCAAAGGGCACGGCGTTTTTGTTGCTCCACGCCGTGTGCCACGTGCTCTTGGTGTCGCGGTCGAAGAGTTTGTCGGTGTCCTGTCCGCTTTGATTGGCAACGGAGGTGGTGGCTCGAACTCCTTTGATCGCCCATTCGAGCGGATCGTTGACGGTGGAGAAACGGAAGTCCGTCCATTCGCTCGCTCCGTCGGCATTGACGGCGCGAAGGCGGAAGTCGTAGGCAGTTTCGGGCGAGAGTTCGTCGATGAAGAAGCGAGGCTGGCGCAGATGGGAGTAGCGCATGCCGTCGAACTCGATTTCGTAGTAGTCGGCATTGTCCGCCGCGCTCCACGAGAGCGAGAGCTTGTAGGCCTCGGCGGCGGAAGCTCCTGCGTCGAAACGCGGGGCAGAGAGTGAACCGCGGTGGTTGAGGAAGCGGTTGCGAGGAGAGAATGCGTAGCCTTTGACGCTGACCTCGACGGCGTCGCGAGTGACGTCGGTTGCGGCCAAACGGACGAGTACCTGCGGATTTTTAATGACTTCGCCGACACTTTCTTCGCCGGGTTTCACCCAGCGGTTGAGATTGGGACGTTCGTCGTAGAACCAAACGTCTTGGCCTTGTTCAAATTCCGCTTTGGAGGCAGCGCGGCGCAGTGTCACGCTTTTCTTGCCCACTTTGGCCGAGAGGCTTTTCGGCGCGGCGGTAACGTTGATGCGCAGTTCGGTCTGCTTGTCGGGCAGGAAACCGTCGAAAGTGCCGGTGGTCGGGGCAATGGCTACAGTGAGCACGTCTTTGCGAACGTGGGCGGAAATGGCGGTTTCGGTGTGTGCGCCGGCGAGGTAGGCCTGCGTGTTGCCGTCGTCGTCATACTCCTTGCCGGAGGCTTCGGTTTGGCAGTAGATCTCGTAGGTGCGACGATCCTTGCGCATCTCCGAGGGGTTGTTGTTGGGGTTGGTCATCGGAATGACGGCATTGGCCTTGACCAGCACGGGGAGTTTCCACAGCGGCGCGTCGAAATGGTTGATCACGCAGCCGCCCTCATAGGTGTCGCCCGTGAAGTAGTCCACCCATGTGCCCTTGGGCAAGTAGATGTTGTCGCGACGGTCGTTGCCTTCGGCATCGGCGTCGGTGTTTTGATAGACGGGGGCGACGAGAAAGGCATCGCCATACATGAACTGGTATTGCGTGCGGCGGCCGAGGGTGAAGGGAGTTTCTTCTTCCATGAACATGGGGCGAATCATGGGGCGGCCGTACACGGCCTCGTGTGCCGCGGTGTAAGCGTAGGGCATCAGCTCGCTTTTGAGTTTCAAATACCAGCGGTTGAGGGCTGTGGTCTTACCGCCCAAGGCTTCGGGATATTTGGGATTTGCGCCCCATCCGTCCATGTTCAACTCCATGGGCGTGAAGGTTTTCCACTGAAACTCGCGCACATTGACCACGGGATTTTTGCCGCCGAAGATGCCGTCGGTGTCGGAGGAGATGTTGGGCTGTCCCGAAAGGCCGGAGCCGATGAAGGTGGGGATGTGGAAACGGATGTATTCCCACTCGCCGCCCGTTTGGTCGCCCGACCAGATGCCGGCGTAGCGTTGTGTGCCTGCCCACCCGTCGAGTGAGAGGATGAAAGGACGTGCATTGTTGCCGTAGTAGGGCATGATTTGCGCCACGTCGGCCACGCCGTTGAGCCCGAAAGAGTAGCCCCAGCCAACCCAAGCCACGTCGGTTTTCAAAACGCGGACGCCGGCGTCGCGCACCTCCTTGACGATGTCGCGCTGCAAGAGGGGTTCGATGCCGGGTTTGGGGTGGAGGTCGCTCTGTGTCCATAGCCCGATTTCCACGCCTTTGGAGCGGGCATAGTCGCCGAAGCGGCGGAGGTTGTCGATGTTGCCGTCGAGGGTCGAGGTTTGGCCGTAGCCCGCACCGTAGCCGTCATTGGGCAAGAACCAACCGAGCGGCATGTCGTTGTCGAGATAGCGGTCGATGGCGGCACGCGCCGAGAATTGGTAGTTGTTGTTTTCGCCGTTGAGGCTCTCTTTGATGCCGCCGTTGTCCTTTTGGCTCTCGTTATACCATTTGCCGTCTTCATACTTCATGAAGCCCTTGCCGTTTTTGGCTTCCGTCCAATAGTCGCGGTTGTAGGCGTTGAGGTGGCCTTGGTAGAATCCAAATTTGGGCAACAGCACAGGGTTTCCCGTGAGTTGATAGAAGTCGCCGAGCAGCTTTTCGGGGGTGAGATTGACCATGAAGAAGACATCGAGATATTGCTCTTTGTGCTTCAACACGACTTCGCCGGGGGTGAGTGCGCCGAAGTCGTAGTAGCCGGGTTTGAAGGTGTGCCACATCACGCCGTAGCCGGCCGTAGACCAATAGAAAGGTGTGGGCGATGCCACGCCGCCGTCCACCCAGTTGTTGGTGTTTTCGATGGCGATGCGCCGCCCGCGGTGGGAGAAGCGACCGTTTTGCACGCCTCCGCCGTAGAAGTATTCGTTGTCGCTGCAGGCCAGTGTGAGTTGCACCCCTTCACGGTCGTAGGCCACGTCGGCCGTGGTGCGAAACACCACCTTGCCGGTGGGCTTTTGGGTGACGGTGATGAGTGCCGTTTTTCGATCAACGGAGAGGCTGACGCTGCGTGTGTCGAGCGTGAAGGCGGTGGGACTTTTGGCAATGGTCAGTTGGGAAACCGCTTTGCGAGGATTGGCCACCAAGATGTCGGCAGGCGGTGTGGCCGTTGGGTTGCGCACGATGCCTCCGTCGTTGTCTTGAAAAAGACGAAAAATGTTTTCGCCATAAAAATCAACGGTAAGTCTTCGGCCATCGGAGAAGAGCAATTCCACGGTGGTGGGATTGAGCTGACGAATATCGATCACTAAAAGAGCATCGGTCGCAGAAGGACGAATGCCGACGGCGGCGGAGTCGAATGCAGCCCATGTCGAAGAAGTGGGCAAAAAGGGAGTGAGCAATCCTCCGACCATCATAGCGGCAATAGGAAGGCCTTGATTTCGTTTTTTCATGTAGGGAAATGCTTAAAAGGAAGTTTGAATGAGGAGAGCTTTGCATCTATGATGCATCGTGGCACAGCGGCCGAAAAACAACTCCATTGGAAAGACTTGCGAATGAAATCATCGTGAAAACGTTGCGAAAATACGAATAAATTCCGATTCAGCTTAGCAAAACCCGAATTAGTAATTTGTGGGAGGGCAAATCGGCAACCGAATCGCTCAATGGGCGTATAAGACGTTTTTTGAGTTTTATATGTCAGCGGATGGCATGTAGCGTCGTGTTGCAAGAAGGAAAAGACAGATGCAACAAAAATACAAGGAAAAAGAAACTTTCGTCTATTTTTCGACTCTCTCAAGCATCCATAAGCATAAAGAAAGTCTTTTTTGTCGTGTAATTGGAGGGAAGTTCGTACTTTTGCCCTCAATATCTTAACACACGAATCTAAACAGCACCGACTATCATGGTCAAGATCACGAAAGAAGCAGCCCTTGCCTATCATGCGCAGGGCAAACCGGGAAAAATCGAAGTCGTTCCCACCAAGCCTTACAGCACACAGTCCGACCTCTCGCTCGCTTACTCGCCGGGAGTGGCGGAGCCTTGCCTTGAAATCCAAAAAAATCCCGACGATGCCTATAAATATACCAACAAAGGCAACCTCGTGGCCGTCATTTCCAACGGCACGGCCGTGTTGGGATTGGGAGACATCGGCGCGGTGAGCGGAAAACCGGTGATGGAGGGGAAAAGCCTGCTTTTCAAAATCTATGCCGGAGTGGATGCTTTCGACATCGAAGTGGACGAGAAAGATCCGGAACGTTTCATTCAAGCCGTAAAGGCCATTGCGCCTACTTTCGGAGGTATCAATTTGGAAGACATCAAAGCTCCCGAATGTTTTGAAATCGAGACCCGCCTCAAAGCCGAACTCGACATTCCGGTCATGCACGATGATCAACACGGCACGGCTATCATCTCGTGTGCGGGATTGATCAACGCCCTGATCGTGGCCGGAAAACGCATCGAAGATGTGCGCATCGTCATCAACGGAGCCGGAGCGGCCGCCATATCCTGCACGCGACTGTATTGCGCTTTCGGAGCGAAAAAGGAAAACATCATCATGCTCGATTCCAAAGGTGTGATTCATGTGGGACGCAATGACCTGAACGCACAAAAACGCGAGTTTGCCACCACACGCACGGACATCTCGACTTTGGCCGAAGCGGTGTCGGGGGCAGACGTGTTTGTGGGGCTTTCAAAGGGCAACGTACTCTCGCAAGACATGGTGCGCTCAATGACCGAGAAACCCATTATTTTCGCATTGGCCAACCCCGTGCCCGAAATCACCTATGAAGCGGCGAAAGAGGCAAGAGAAGATGTCATCATGTCGACGGGAAGAACGGACTATCCGAATCAAATCAACAACGTGATCGGATTTCCTTACATCTTCCGAGGTGCGCTCGACACGGCGGCAAGCGCGATCAACGAGGAGATGAAAATGGCGGCGGTGAGGGCGATTGCCGATTTGGCGCGCCGACCCGTGCCCGACATCGTGAACAGAGCCTACAACGTGAGAAACTTCACTTTCGGCGCAGAATATTTCATTCCGAAGCCCGTTGATCCGAGACTTGTCACCGAGGTGTCGATGGCCGTGGCGAAAGCGGCGATGGAAAGCGGCGTGGCACGCAAACCCATCACCGACTGGAAAGCCTATCGACAACAGTTGAGGCAGATGATGGGGCAGGAAACAAAATTTGCACAAAACCTCATCGACACCGCACGGACAAATCCGCGACGAGTGGTATATGCCGAAGGCACACAGCCGAATGTGCTCCAAGCGGCCGTACGCTCAAAAGAAGAAGGCATTTGTCACCCGATATTGCTCGGAAACGTGGAAAAAATCAAACACCTCGCCGAAGAACTCAACCTGAACCTCGACGGCGTGGAGGTGATTGACATGCGCGAACGGCAACACGCCGAAACACGATTGGCTTATGCCCGCCGATTGGCGGAAAAGAGAAGACGCGACGGATTTACGATGCAGGAGGCTGCCGACAAAATGTATGAACGTAACTATTTCGGCATGATGATGGTGGAAAACGGCGATGCCGACACCATGATCACCGGCATTTCGTCGAAATATTCCAATACGATCGAGGCAGCCAAAGAAGTGATCGGCATTCGCGCCCCCTACAAGCATTTTGCGACAATGCACGTGCTCAACACGCCCAAAGGCATTCTTTTTGTGGCCGACACGCTGGTCAATCGTCATCCGGGAAAAGAAGCACTTAAAGACATCGCCCTGCTCTCGGCCTCCACGGCACGCATCTTCAACAGAACACCGGCGATTGCGATGATCAGCTATTCCAATTTCGGAACAGACCACGACGGAAGTGCCGCCGTTGTACGGCAGGTGGTGGAAGAGCTGCAACTGGATTATCCCGAACTGGCGATAGACGGCGAAATGCAGGTGTCGTTTGCGCTTGACCGCGCGGCACGCGACGAAAAATATCCTTTCACAAAACTCAAAGGAATGGAGGTCAATACGCTGGTGTTCCCGAACCTCTCGTCGGCAAATGCGTCTTATAAGATGATCAAGTCGATGGTGGAAGACGGAGAGGTCATCGGCCCCATTCAAATGGGCCTCAACAAACCGATCCATTTCACCGACTGCGACGCCTCGGTGAGAGATATTGTCAATATCACCGCCATTTCCGTGATCGACGCATTGGTGGGAGAACGAAAATAAGTTTTCGCTCCCGAACGCCAAACGGAAGACAGCTCCGAAGTGAACGTGTTTCAAGGCTATGATCTTGAAAACGGAAACTTCGGAGCTGCTTTTTGTCAAAGGATGTCGGGAAAAACCGAACCTCGCCTCGCTTGTTTCGCTCGGAAAGAAAAGGCGGGGCGAGTTTTTTGCACCGATCGGTGTCCGGTCTTCAATCGGGAAAGAGGGAAAAACACGACTGCCTCAGAGTTGGGAAATTCTACCTTTGAGGTAGGATTTTCTGCCTCAAAGGTAAGAACGTCTGCTGCCCGACGGAGCGAAAAAACAGCTCCTCTCGCGCGCACGCGCGTATTCCTGTGATTGCTTTTTGCCTTCACTGCCTTCGCAAATCGAGTTAAGCATTTGAATATAAGGCTGTTGTTTGCGAAGGCAAGTGAAAGCAAAGTGAAAGCAAAAGTTTCAAGCGGTTGTATATCAGTCTGTTGTTGTTTCATTTTGCTTCCGCAGCCTTGGGGATGGATGATTTCGCACGCTGCGATGGCGAAAGGAGGTGAAGGCAAAACCCCTATTTTGCTTTCACCGCAGAGGTTTGTTTTTCAGTGGATTACAATATTCCTCCGTACCTTTGCCTTCACTTGCCTTCGCAAGAAACATGCTGACTGTCAGAAAGAAAGGCGTTTTTGCGAAGGCAAAACGACAAAAAACAAAATTATAGGGGAGAAAGCGACCGAAAAGGGCGGTTTCATCGAAAACGCGACGGAGGCAGAAGGGCAACCGGGGTGGCGGAGAAACTTACACACTTTTTCGGACACTACCCTTCAAAACGCCCTTTTAGGACTAAAAACGTCAAAATCACGGAATATTCCAAACAAAATTGTCCAATCCGAGAAAAAGAACGGATTGGACAATTTTATAAGGGGCTTTTGCAGAGGTCTCTGATTTGTGGTGAACTAACAAATCAATCCAAGAACAATGGAGCTTACTTTTGAACGCGCGGCGGCAGCTGCTCAATCGGTTTGGGGAAGTTGTTCCCACTCCGACTCTTTGAAACCGACCAACACGCGATCTGCAGTGACAAGAAGCGGACGTTTGACGAGCTTGCCGTCTTCGGCGAGCAAGGCAATGAGCGTTTCGCGAGAGGCGGTTTTGACCACGTCTTTCAAGCCCCGTTCCTTATAGACCAGTCCGGAAGTGTTGAAAAACTTTGAAACGGGAAGTCCGCTGCGATCGATCCACTCGGTGAGTTCTTCGACGGAAGGAGAGTGTTCGACGATGTGGCGACGTTCAACGGTCAGCATCGGACGATACTCATCGAGCCATTTGAGGGCTTTGCGGCAACTGCCGCATTGGGGATAGTGGAGTATGAGCATAAGGGACTATTGCATTTGAAATTCGAGTGTGCCGGCACGAAGGAGATCGGCATGAGACACACGGAATGAGTCATATTTCTTTCCTCCCAAACGAACACTGCGCACACGATCGCTGTTGGCAGCTCCGGGGGCAGTGATGATGAGCGAATCGCAGCCGTGCCATTTACGGTCGAGACGAATGGTGATTTTATCAAACACAGGCGCAGTGAGAGTGTAGGAGGGATCGGCCGGGTTGTCGGGATAGAAGCCCATCATGGCAAACATTGCCCACGCACTCATGGTGCCGGCATCGTCATTGCCGGGAATGCCGGCTGTGTTGTTGTGAAAATATTTTTTGAGCAATTCGCGCGTGAGCCGCTGCGTACGCCATTCGTCGCCTTTGAAATAGGAGAAGAGATAAGGATAGGCGATGTTGGGCTCATTGGTGGGATCGTAATCTCCGTGGTCGAAAACGTTTTGCAGACGTTCGACAAATCGGCGTTGTCCGCCCATCAGCTTGGCCAGACCTTTAATGTCATGGGGCACGAAGAAGGTGTAGTTCCAAGCGTTGCCCTCGTGAAATCCGGGCGACGGCTCAAAGTTCACCCCTTGTTTGGGATCGAAGGGCGAGAAGAAGCGACCGTCGGGCGTGCGCGGACGGAGCGTGCCGAAGTCTTTGCAATAGTAGTGGCGATAGCCGAGAGAGCGGCGTTCCATATCGCGTGCATCTTCTTTCCGTCCGAGAGCTTTAGCAAAACGACCGAGAGCGGCATCGGCCACATAGTATTCGAGGGCATGCGATACGGAGTTGTCAAAGGAGTCGCGCAGAGGGCAGTAGCTATAGCGCATATAGTCATCGTTGTCGGGACGGAGCAGATTTTTCTCACCGGGTGTGCGCGCACCTTTCATCATGGCCTCATAGGCGAGATTGACATCGAAGTCGCGCAGTCCTTTCATCCACGAATCGACGATGACGGGCGTGGCAGGGTCGCCCTCCATGGTGTAGGTTTCCTGACTGAACAACTCCCACTTGGGCAGCCAGCCGTGCTCACGATATTGGTCAAGCATGGAACGCACCATCTGCATCTGCCGATCGGGATAGAGGAGCGTAAACATCTGATGCGTGCAACGATAGGTATCCCAAAGGGAGAAGACGGTGTAGCGGTCGCCGTCGGTGCGGAGGGTGCGCAAAGAGGTCATGGCCGGATATTCTCCATTGACATCTTGAAGAATGTTGGGATGAAGTTGAAGGTGATAAAGGGCTGTGTAAAACACAACGCGCTGATCTTCCGTTCCGCCTTCAACGTCGATGACATTGAGAGCTTCCTCCCATGTATTGCGGGCTTTTTCCAAGACATCGGTGAAACTCAGTCCGGCCGGCTGTTCGACATCCAAATTTTGGCGTGCATTAGCAATGCTGACAAACGAAACGCCTATCTGTACCTCGATTCGTTCTCCTTTCACGACATCGAAAGAGAAATAAGCTCCGACTTCATCCCCCGACATTTCACGCTGAAAATTAGGATAGAGCTTACGTTTTCCCGAATTGGCTTCCCATTCCACTTCGGCCGTCATGGGGCGTTGCATTTTCCAAAAACCTCGTGCCGATGGTTTTTTATTTATTCTCATTACGAAATAAATGGGATAGACTGCCTGCGGAGCATTGTAGCAGAAAGTGCCGAGAAGTTTCGATCCTTCAATTTCGGTGTCGGAAACGTAACGAACGGTAGCACCGGTTTCGTTAGTAAGTCCTTCGCCGAGATTGAGCAGTACGTTGGCACGTCCTTCCGGATAGGTAAATCGGGCACGAGAAGTACGGCGTGTGGCAGTGACTTCGGTCTGAACGCCGTAGCGTGTGAGGCGATTGGTATAGTAACCGGGCGAGGCAAGTTCGTTAGTATATCCCGAACCATAATCTTTGTAATCCACGGAGAGATCTCCCACGGTGGGCATGAGCAACAGTGCTCCCATATCGGGGCAACCCACTCCGCTGAGATTGACATGAGAGTAGCCGGTGAAGTAGGAGTTGGTGTTGTCATAAGGTGCAGACCACCATTGAGCATCTTTGTCGTAGATGTTGCCACCTCCTCCCATGACATTGAAGGGGCTGACGCTCATCAGACCGGCCGGCAAAACGGCTCCGGGGTGGCAGATGCCGAAATTGCTGGTGCCGATGAAGGGATTGACGTAATCAATGTTACGTTTTTTCTCGTGAGCCGTTCCGGCGAGCGGAAGAAGGACGAGAAGCAGAGAGAGAAACAGGTTTTTCATCGTATCGGAGTTTGAGATTAGAAAAATAAATACGTTTCAAGAAAAGAGAAGGAGAGCAGGAAAGGGAATGTTTGCTCAATAGGCTTCCCGATATTTACTCTCGTCTTTGTCTTCAAGCATTGACAAATAAGAGGTGTAGCGCGAAGGAGCCAACCGATGTGTTTCAAGCGCATCGATCACGGCACAACCCGGCTCGCAGGTGTGGGTGCAGTTGGAAAAGCGACAATCGGCTCCAATGGCGAAGATGTCGCGAAAATAGTGGGATACCTCTTCGGGTTTGATGTCGAATGTTCCGAAGCCTTTGATGCCGGGAATGTCGATCAAACTTCCGGCAGTTGGTATGCCTTGGGCAACGGGCAGATCGAAGAGTTCGCTAAACGTGGTGGTGTGCATTCCCGTTCCGTGGGCGTCCGAAATTTCGGCCGTCCGCACTTTGGCTTCCGGAATAAGTTGATTGATCAGTGTACTTTTGCCTACACCGGAGTGTCCGGCGAGCAATGTGATTTTCCCGTACAAACGCGTGCGCAAGCTCTCCACCCCTTCGCCGTCGAGGGCGGAGATGCGAAACGTTTCATATCCCACTTCCCGATACACCGCCTCCCAATAGCGAAGCATTTCCCGCTCATCGGGCGAGAGTTCGTCTATTTTGTTGAACACCAACACTACGGGCACACGATAGGCTTCGGCCGATGCAAGAAAACGATCGACGAAAGTGGGGGTGGTTTCGGGGCGTGCGATCGTGAAGAAGAGTAACACCTGATCGATGTTTGCGGCAAGAATATGGCTCTGTTTGGAGAGGTTGGAAGCCTTTCGGATGATGTAGTTGCGCCGATCGTCGATGGCGGTGATAAAGGCCAATTCGCCCTCGCCACCGAGGCGTATCGTCACTCCGTCGCCTACGGCCACGGGGTTGGTGGTGCGAATGCCTTTCAGACGGAAATTGCCTTTCACGCGGCTTTCAAAGAGTTTTCCGTCATCGGTACGCACGATGTAGCTGCTGCCGGTGTTGCGAATGACTGTGCCGTGCATGTTTTGTGGAGATAACGAGTGTTGAAACGATAAAGGCCTTTAAAGTCGTTGAAGACCTTAAAGACCTTAAAGACTCGACTGCCTTTGCCTATGGCTCAGACGGTCATGATTTCTTTACTTTTGGCGGCAAGCAGTTCTTCGACGCGTTTGATCATCTTGTCATGAAGTTTCTGCAAGTCCCCTTCGGCATCTTTGGCCACATCTTCGGGCACGCCGTCTTTGGTGCTCTTTTTGAGTTTGTCGATACCGTCGCGACGCACGTTTCTGATCGAGATCTTGCTGTCTTCTCCCTCGGCGTTGCATTGTTTGGTGAGATCGCGCCGACGCTCCTCGGTGAGAGGCGGTATGGAGAGGCGGATCACCTCGCCGTTGTTTTCGGGCATGATGCCCACGTTGGAGTCGATGATGGCTTTTTCGATGGGGCGAAACATTGACTTATCCCAAGGCTTTATGGCGATGGTGCGCGCATCGGGTGTGGTGATCGCAGCCACATTATTGACCGGCACCATCGAACCGTAAGAATTGACCATCACTTGGTCGAGGATGTGCACATTGGCCTTGCCTGCGCGAATATGGGAGAGAGTTTCTTCGAGGTGAAGCACACTCATTTCCATGCGCTCTTCGCTCTCGGCGAGAAGTTGCTTTACGTCTAACATAGGGGTAAGGTGTATCGTTGTTTTCGGGTTATGTATTCAAGGGCAAAATTAGCATAAGTTGCTTGAATAGCCAAATTTTCGCTCTTTTTTCCATCGTTGCCGTCAGAGCGTCGGATTTAGGGGAGGTTTTCGGGGAGTGTGATGCGAAACAGAGGATGGGGCGTGTGTTCGCGGCGAATGATGTCTGCCATGCGGTGCACCACGTCGGGATGTTCTGCCGAGAGGTCGCGATCTTCATGGAGATCGACGGCCAGATCATAGAGGCGGCAGCGACCGCGCTCGACCACGAGTTTCCAATCTCCCATGCGGAGTGCCATCATGTCCGTTTCGTGAAATTCCCAATAGAGAAACTCGTGGCGTCGTTGGACTTCATCGCGTCCCAACAAAGTATTGTAAAAGGAGATGCCGTCAAACACGGTTTCTGACTTGGTTTTGTAGGCTTCGGGGAAGTTGTCGATGCCGGCCGCTTCGCAAAACGTGGGCATGAGATCATAGAAAGCGAGCGGATGCGAATTGACGATGCCGGCAGGCACCTTGCCCGGCCAACGCACGATGAACGGCACACGGATTCCTCCCTCGTGGGTGGAGCGTTTTTTGCCGCGAAGCAAACCGTCGCGGTTGAAGAAATCGGGATCAGCCCCGGCTTCTTCATGGGGGCCGTTGTCCGAGGTGAAAATCACGATCGTGTTATCGTCAAAGCCTTTCGCTTTGAGTTTTTCGATGATTTCGCCCACCATCACGTCCAATCGCGTCACCATGGCGGCAAATTCGGCATGGGCACGATCGGTGGCGTGGTAGCGGCTGAACGCATCGCCGCGAAAACTCTTCTCGGGTTCGAGTCTCCCCTTGTATTGGTGCAACAAACTGTCGTCGGGCTGACACAGTTCGGCATGAGGCAGGGTGTAAGTGAAGATGCCGAAAAACGGCCGCTCGGCACTTTGTTTATCGATCCATTCGAGGGCGCGGCGGTGTATGAGATCGGCGCTGTATTGCGGACGGAGTCGATAATCTTCGCTGCCCGGCATGCCGTGTCGGATGTTGTCTTCGAGCACCACGCGACGCGTGCCTTTGTCGCCGGCCGAGCGGCTGTATTCGTTGAGAAAGTTGGGGTAATAAGCATGTGCCTGAAACTGACAGACAAACCCATAAAATTCGTCAATGCCGCGCTTATCGGGCGTCGAATGCGAACTCTCATAGCCGCCAGCCCACTTGCCGAAAAGTCCGGTGGTGTAGCCGTTGGCTTTGAGTATTTCGGGCAATATGACGTGTGTCGAGTCGTAAGGCTCTTGTCCCACCCAACCCTCGGCGTAGTCGTCGTTGTTGCCATAGAGCGACTTGACGAGATGCCCGCGCCAATACTCGCGATTGCCGCGCACGTGGGTGTGCCCGGTGTGTTGGCCGGTCATGAAAGTGGCACGAGAGGGGGCAGACACGGGACTGCCGGCGTAGGCCTGCGTAAAACGCATGCCTTCCCTTGCCATACGGTCGAGTTGCGGCGTCTGTATGAGTTTTTGACCATAGCAGCCCAAATCGCCATAGCCCATGTCGTCGCACATGATATAGATGATGTTCGGGCGCGTCTGTGCGCCGGCGGCAAGAGCGGACAGCAAACCGCCACCGAGCAGAAATTGTCGGGTTCTCATGATGTGTTGCATTGTTTTTCCGCAAAGCGGCATGCTTGCGAATGGTGCAAAGGTAACGAAAATCCTCCGAATGGAGGACGAAAGCTCGAAAAAGTAAAGAGCAGAAAGGAGGCGGTTCTCAACTTTTTCGAGCCATCGGAGAAAAAACTCTTTTCAAAGCGGATCAACGTCGAAATATACGGTGAGCCCTTTCGAAGCCGGAAAGGAGAAGAGGGTGTTTCGTGCGGCAAGCAGGGTGGCTCTCACAGACGAGGAGGTAAAGCGAGGCGACACTTTCAAAAGGAGCTTGCGGATATGTTGCATCTGCACGAAAGAGACGGCAGGCTTGTCGGGCCCCAAGAGATCATCACCGAAATGCTGACGCAGGATCTCTCCCATCAGGCGTGCCGCGCCGGTGACTTTTCGCTCGTCGCGGTGTTTGAGATAGAGGTGAATGATGCGCACTTCCGGGGGATAGCGAAACGTGCGACGGTCATCCATTTCGCGATGATACATCCCGTCGTAATCACCCTCGACCACCTGACGCACCACGGGGAGGTTGGGTTGCCGGGTTTGGAGCACGACCAAACCTTGACGGCCGCGCCGACCGGCTCTTCCCGCCACCTGTGTCATCATTTGAAAAGCGCGCTCATGGGCTCGGAAGTCACATTGATTGAGCATTTGGTCGGCGTTGAGAATGCCCACGAGCGTCACGCCGCCGAAGTCAAGGCCTTTGGTCACCATTTGCGTGCCGACGAGCAGATCGGTGCGGCGTTCTTGAAAGTCGCGAATGATACGTTCGTAAGCCGAACGAGAGCGAGTGGTATCCAAGTCCATTCGCCCCACGCGCGCTTCGGGAAAGCAGGCTTCCACGGCGGCTTCTATTTTCTCCGTGCCGACACCGACGTCGCGAAGATCGGCTTGCTCGCATTGAGGACAGTGTGTGGGCACGTCGTAGGCCGTGCCGCAATAGTGACACACGATTTTCGCCATTTTTTGATGAAAGGTCAGCGCAACGTCGCAGCATTGGCAGCGCGGTGTCCAGCCGCACGAATTGCATTGAAGCGACGGACTGTATCCGCGACGATTGAGAAAGAAAATGGCTTGCTCGCCGCGCGCCAAAGCGGCGTGCATCTCCTCGCGCAGCCGGGGGGAGAAGGGGGAGGTGAGCAGTTTTTTTCGACGCAGTTCGGCCATGTCTTCCACCACGATGCGGGGCAAACAAACGTCGCCGTATCTCGTGTCGAGTCGGACGAAGCCGTATTTTCCGCCGAGGGCGTGCGTATAGCTTTCGAGCGAGGGAGTGGCGGTGCCGAGCAGGACTTTCGCGCCGTGTTGCCGCGCCATGACAATGGCAGCATCGCGGGCATGATAGCGTGGGGCGGGATCTTGCTGTTTGTAGGAAGCTTCGTGTTCTTCGTCCACAATGACAAGACCGAGGTTTCGGAAAGGCAGGAAGAGCGAGGAGCGCACACCGAGAATGAGCGGAAAAGCCTCTTCGGTGAGTTGCCGCTGCCACAGTTCGACACGCTCGGCATCGGGAAACTTGGAGTGGTAGATGCCGAGTTGTTCTCCGAAACACTTGCCGAGCCGTGTGGTGATTTGGGTCGTAAGAGCAATTTCGGGCAGCAGAAACAACACCTGCCGACCGGCTTGGAGGGTGTGACGGATGAGTTGGGTGTAGATTTCGGTCTTTCCGCTCGACGTGACGCCTTTGAGCAGCACCACCTCCTTTTCGCGAAATTGCGCTTCGATGGCGTCGAAGGCTTCTTGCTGTGCCGTGCTGAGCGGCCGGTCGAGCCATCCGGGCAGAGCGGCATGGGTTTTCAAACGCGCCACTTCGACGTTGAAAATTTCCAAGATGCCCTTTTTGAGCAAGGCCGTCAATCCGCCGGAAGCCCCCGCGCCGACGCGGTCTTGAAGCTCGGAACGCTTCACGTCGCGCATCAAATTGAGGTTGTCGAGAGCGAGTGCCGTACCCGTCGAAGAGAGGTCGAGATAGGCCGTGAGCACGTCGAGTTGTCGAGGCGAGCGTTTCAGGTCGTCGAACAAGCGCGAGAGTGCCTCCTCGCTGCAATGCCCGGAGGTTAGTCGAACATGCTGTTCGGTTTTCGATTTGAAAGCTCTGCTCACTCGCTCTTCCACTTCGATCCGCCCCTCGTCGATGAGTCGTTTGACGGCCGACACCACTCCTTTCTCGGGAATTTCCTTGCGCAGGTCGGCCAGTTTTTTAGCTCTGCCGGCCAAGGCGCGAATTACCTGCCTCTCGGCGGCATTCGGGCGTTCTTCCTCGATCGGTGCACTCTCTGTCAGAGAAAAAAGAGTTTCGCTCTCCAACTTCAAACCCGAAGGCAGAGCGGCCTTCATTACCTCGCCGGGATGACACATATAGTATTGCGCCATCCAACGCCAGAGTTCAATCTGTTTTTCCAAAATCAGGGGACGTTCGTCCACCAACTCTTCGATGTCTTTCAGGCGGGTGTGCTCGTCGAGGATACTCTTTTCGTGCAGCCGAATGACGATGCCGGTGTAGCGTTTGGACACACCGAGCGGAACGACCACGCGAGAACCGACCACCACCCTGCCCTCCAATTCGGAAGGCAATCTGTAAGTGTACGCACCGGGCACGGCCAAAGGTAGAACAACGTCGGCAAACATGGGCAGAAGGAGAAATGAAAAAAGGTGGGAAGCAGAAAAATCTACCTCTGAGCTAAAAACTTCTACCTCAGAGGTAGATTTTTTCAGCTCAGAGGTAGAAAAACGGGGAAAGCTCGTTCGGTAAAGCGCAACGCCGTGTGGGCGGTCACTCTTTCGGCAAATCGACGTCGCGGAGCAACTTGAAACTTTTCCGATGATAGGGCGTGATGCCGTGGGCGGCAATGGCGGCACGATGAGCAGCCGTGGGGTAGCCGGCATTGCCGTCCCAGCCATATCGGGGATAGTCGCCATGAAGCTCGGTCATGTAGTCGTCGCGATAGGTTTTGGCCAAAATCGAAGCGGCGGCAATGGAGAGATATTTTCCATCGCCCTTCACGATAGTGGCATGGGGCAGAGGCTTTTCGGCAGCGGGAGGCGTGTAGGGGCGAAAACGATTGCCGTCGACGATGACAAACTCGGGGCGAACGGCCAGTGCGTCGAGAGCGCGGTGCATGGCCAAAAACGAAGCGTTGAGAATGTTGATCTCGTCGATTTCGGCAGGAGTGACCACACCTAACGCCCAAGCCACGGCGTCGCGCTCGATTTCCTCGCGCAGCTCGTTGCGCCGGCGGGCGGTGAGTTGCTTGGAATCGTTGAGCCTCGAATTGCGATAGTCGGGCGGAAAGATAACAGCGGCGGCATATACCGCCCCGGCCAAACATCCGCGGCCGGCTTCGTCGCACCCGGCTTCCACCAACCCTTGCTCGTTGCAGAAAGACAGCAGCATTGGCAATAGAGATTAAATCAACACGGCCGTGCCCGACGCGGTGACCATCAGCATCGACCCACCGCCGCCGACCGTTTCATAGTCCAAGTCTATGCCGACAACGGCATTGGCACCGAGACGGCGAGCTTCGTCTTCGAGTTCGCGAAGAGCCGTCGTTTTGGCTTCGCGAAGCACTTGCTCGTAAGACCCCGAACGCCCGCCGAAGAAATCGCGCAGTCCGGCAAAAATATCGCGTACAAAATTGGCACCGATGATGGTTTCGGAGGTCACGACGCCCATGTACTGACGTATGGGAGTGCCTTCGATCGTGGGAGTGGTGGATAGAAGCATAGCGGTAATGGTTTAAGATTGAAACTATAATTTGAGAAAAACTGTTGCCTCTTCAAGAGCGCGAAAGCGAGGACGGAGGCGAGTGGCGGAAAGCCGTTCAAAACATTTTCACCACACGTTGCAGAGCGGCGACAAAAGCGTCGATCTCTTCCGGCGTGTTGTAGAGAGCCAAGCTCACACGCGCCATGCCCTCCACGCCGCAACGCGCCATCAGCGGCTGGGCACAATGGTGGCCGGTGCGTATGGCGATGCCGAGGCGATCAAGAAGCGTGCCGATGTCGAGCGGATGTATGTCGCCCACGTTGAAGGCCACGACCGAGGTCTTGCCTTCCGTTTGTCCGAAAAAGCGTATGCCTTCGATCTCGCTCATACGCCGCATGGCGTAGCGGGTAAGTTCGTGTTCGTGTTGCGCGATGCGGTCGATGCCGATTGCCGAAACGTAATCGACGGCGGCCGCAAGCCCCGTCGTTCCGACATAGTCGGGAGTGCCGGCTTCAAACTTAAAGGGCAGACGTTCAAAGGTGGTGCGTTCGAAAGTGACGCGCGAAATCATCTCGCCGCCGCCCTGATAAGGGGGCATTCGATCGAGAAGTTCGGCCTTGCCGTAGAGCACGCCGATGCCGGTAGGGGCATACAACTTGTGGCCGCTGAATGCCAAAAAGTCACAATCGAGTTCCTGCACATCGACTTTCATGTGGGGCACGCTCTGAGCCGCATCGACAAGGAAGTATGCTCCGGCTTCGTGCGCCCATTGCGCCATTTGCCGAACGGGATTGACGGTGCCGAGTACGTTGCTCACATGGCAACAACTCACCAAGCGCGTTCGCTCCGAGAGCAGGGCGCGATAGGCTTCAAGGTCGAGGGCTCCCTCGTCGGTCATGGGAATGACCTTGATGACGATGCCGCGCCGTTCGCGCAGGAGCTGCCACGGCACGATGTTGGAGTGGTGTTCCATAACGGAGATCACCACTTCGTCGCCCTCTTTCAAAAAGGCCTCGCCCAAGGAGTAAGCGGCGAGATTGATGCTCTCGGTGGTGCCGCGTGTAAAGACGATTTCGCTCGTTGAGGAGGCATTGATGAAACGACGCACCGTTTCGCGCGCACCTTCGTGAAGGTCGGTGGAGCATTGCGAGAGAAAATGAACACCTCTGTGCACATTGGCATTGGTTTCATAGTACTGCCGCGTCATGGCCTCGACCACGGCACGGGGCTTTTGGGTGGTGGCGGCGTTGTCGAGATAAACGAGCGGACGGTCGTGGACGGTGCGAGAAAGTATGGGAAAATCTTGACGGTATCGGAGCATGGAAAAACAAAAAAAGAAAGCCTCCGCCCGGCCTCTGCCCGATGAGAGGGAGAAAGGCGGAGAGGAGGCATGGGATAAAGCGGCCGTTAATGGTGACGGCAATTTTTGCAATGGCGAAGTTCGCCGCGGAAACGCATCTCCACAAGATACGACAACCGCTCGCGAAGGGCATCGATCTGCACACGTTGCAGCACGTCGTTGATGAAGGCATGTTGCAAAAGGAGGCGTGCCTCTTTTTCGGGAATGCCTCTCTGACGCAAATAGAGCAAGGCCGTTTCGTCGAGCTTACCAATGGTCGAACCGTGGTTGCACCTCACGTCGTCGGCATAGATTTCGAGCATCGGCTGCGAATGCACGCGGGCGTCGGGCGACACACAGAGATTGGCACTGTTCTGATGCGAGAGCGTGCGTTGCGCACCGGGACGCACCAACACCTTTCCCGAAAAAGCCGCCTCGCTCTCGCCGTCGAGCACGTATTTGAAGAGCATGTCGGAGGTACACGCTTCGGCCACGTGATCGACAAGGATGCTGTTGTCCACCTGCTGCCGGCCGTCGGCAATCACGGCGCCCGTCGTTTGGCAGTCGGCTCCGACACCGAGCAAACGCGCATTGATCATCGTGCGCGACAACCCCGTGACAAGGGCGATGCCATTGAGCGAAACGCGGCTCTCAGCCTGTTGTTCCACATAGATATTGGAGAAACGGGCGTTGTCGGGCTGCGTTTCCTCCAAAGAGTAGAAATTGAGACAGGCACGGTCGGCGGCATAGACTTCGGTAACTTGCGTGGTGAGAAATCCATGGCCGGCATCGGCGTGTTCGCAAAGCAGGAAATCGGCCTTGGCATCTTCTTCGGCCACGATGAGGAGGCGTCGGTTAGACATCAGTACGTGGCGCGAGGAGGAAAGAAACACGATTTGGAGAGTGTGTTCGAGTTGCACGCCAGCCTCGATGTGTACAAAAACTCCGTCTTGCACGAGCAACGTGTTGAGTTGAGTGACGGCGTCGCGCTCCACGCGGTCAATGTGTTTGTGTGCATTTGCCGGCTCGGCGGCTGCCGCGCGATGATAGTATCGTTCCACCAATTCGGGGCATTCTTCCGCGGCGCGATTGAGTGTCGTCACGGTCACGCCCTCGGGCAAGCGGTCGGCATCGCGAAAGGGGAAGACCACATCGTTCACAACGTAGAGCACGAGGGTGCTCATGTCGGGCACGCTGCAATGGCAGGAGGCATAAGGATTGCGCAGAGCAAGGGCGCGGTGCAGGTTCAAACCGAAATTGGGCGCAAAGGCCGCGTCGGCGTCGGTATATTTATATCGCTCGTTGCGCTTTCCGGGGAGCGGGTGATCGGCCAGATATTCGGCGGCAGCGGCACGCGGCGCATTGAGCGGCGCACTGCTTTTTTGCTCCAACAGTTCGCGGTGCTCGCGATAGAGATCGAGATATTGCTGTACGTTAGACATGGGCTGCGAGGTTTAGAGCGATTGCCGGTCGGCCTCTTCCTTGATCCAGTCGAAACCGCGTTGTTCGATTTCGTAGCCCAACGAGGCGTTGCCTTCTTTGACGATGCGCCCATTGACCAATACGTGTACGAAGTCGGGCGTGAGGTAGTCGAGCATGCGTTGATAGTGAGTGATGACCAACGCAGAGGTTTTGGGCGTGCGCAGTTGGTTGAAACCTTCGGCCACGATGCGCAGGGCATCCACGTCCAATCCGGAGTCGGTTTCGTCGAGGATGGAGAACGTGGGTTCGAGCACCGCCATTTGGAAGATCTCGTTGCGTTTGCGCTCACCGCCCGAGAAGCCTTCGTTCACGCCACGGCTCATGAAATGGGCATCGAGGCCGACGAGTTTGCGCTTCTCGCGCAACATTTTGAGAAACTCGGCGGCGGGCATGGGGTCTTGTCCGAAATATTTGCGTTTGGCGTTGAGGGCGGCGCGCATGAAGTTGGTCATCGAGACTCCGGGAATTTCGATCGGAGCTTGGAAAGACATGAACACACCTTCGTGAGAGCGGTCTTCGGGAGAGAGTTCGAGCAAATCCTTTCCGTTGAAGACGATTTCACCCTTGGTGACTTCAAACTTGGGATTGCCCACCAGCACATGCGACAAGGTGGACTTGCCGGAACCATTGGGACCCATCAGCACGTGTACTTCGCCGTCGCCAATGGTAAGGTTCACGCCGCGAAGGATTTCTTTTCCCTCGACAGAGGCGTGGAGGTTGCGTATTTCGAGCATATCGTATGTTTCGTTTTATCAGAGGTTGTTAGCCCGGCAAATTTAGTCATTCTTTTCGGAGTGACCAACGGTTTTATCCAAACAAAACAAAACGCTCCGTCTCTCGAAAGCCGACATTTCAACACGCGTTTCGCGCGCTCTCCGACAGGTGCGAAAGAAGCCGGATCGGAAAGGAAAAATTACACCTCGGAAATCGTTCTCCTCACCTCCCGCACCATTGTTTCCACCTTTGAATATGCACCGCCGTTTCTACCCGCAGCAAGCCCCGGATTCAAAGGGTGCATTGCCTCCGAACGGCGAGAAAATCGAACGAGAAAGCTGCTTTCTCGCCCAAAACTCATCCTTACGACCGATCGGGAGCCGCATAGAGTAAACAGAAAAGAAGAAAGAAGCCACAACGCTCCAAAATTCACCGCGTGCTGCGGCTATCGCATTGCCAAGGCTGCATTTTCGGCCGCCTCCATGATTTCGCGCTCGCCGGGAGCCTTGTCGTTGATGCCGACAAGATGCAACACACCGTGAATGAGAACACGGTGCAATTCCTCCTCGTAAGGGCGGCCGAAAAGGTCGGCGTTGGTGCGAACGGTGTCGAGCGAGATGTAGAGATCGCCACTGAGGATGTCGTCGCGAGAGTAGTCGAAAGTAATGATGTCGGTGTAGTAGTCGTGCTGCAAGTAGCGGCGATTGACGTCGAGGATTTCCTCGTCGTTGCAAAAGACGTAGTTGATTTCACCCACTTTGCAGCCGTGAGATTCGACCACGCGATCCACCCAGCCTGCTATCGTTTGACGATGCAGCGGAGGCGGAGCAATGGTCAGTGTGTTGAAAGTAATCATGGAGTAAAACGTATGTTTGTCCGAACGCGGAGAAGACGAACGCGCGCAGGAGCGACCGGCACGCCGAAAAGACACGGCGAGAGGGCGGCGTTTAGAAAAGTGTCGGTTCTCGGAAGTCGGAAAGAGCGTCGCCGGGGGTGCGGCCGAGATGTTCGTAGGCCGTCGGGGTAGCTTCACGTCCGCGCGGCGTGCGACGGATGAAGCCTTCTTTGATCAAAAACGGCTCATAAACCTCTTCGACCGTGCCAGCATCTTCACCAATGGCGGTGGCAATGGTGGTGACGCCGACGGGGCCGCCCTTAAACTTATCGATGATGGTGGTGAGGATTTTGTTGTCGATCTCATCCAAGCCGTAGCGGTCTATATTGAGGGCTTCGAGGGCATAGCGGGCGATGCCGATGTCTATCTGTCCGTTGCCCTTGACTTGGGCAAAATCGCGAACGCGACGCAGCAAGGCGTTGGCAATACGGGGTGTGCCGCGCGAACGTCCGGCGATTTCGGCGGCAGCCTTCGGTTCGATCACCACGCCCAAGATGTGTGCCGACCGGCAAACGATGTCTTTCAGCGTGGAGGCGTCGTAGTATTCCAAATGGAGATTGATGCCGAAACGGGCACGCAGAGGAGCGGTGAGCAATCCGCTGCGCGTGGTGGCGCCGACAAGGGTAAAGGGATTGAGGTCGATCTGAATGGAACGCGCGGCGGGACCTTTGTCGATCATGATGTCGATGCGATAATCCTCCATGGCCGAATAGAGATATTCCTCCACCACGGGCGAAAGGCGGTGTATCTCGTCGATGAACAACACGTCGTTGGCTTCGAGCGAAGTGAGCAGGCCGGCCAAATCCCCGGGTTTGTCGAGCACGGGACCCGATGTGAGTTTGAAACCCACGCCAAGCTCGTTGGCAATGATGTTGGAAAGGGTGGTTTTCCCCAATCCGGGAGGGCCGTGGAGCAGGGTGTGGTCGAGCGGTTCGCCGCGTCGGCGTGCCGCCTCGACGAAGACGCGCAAATTATCGACGACCTTGTTTTGCCCCGAAAAGTCGTCGAAGGCAAGAGGTCGGAGGGCGTTTTCAAAGTCGCGCTCGGGGGGAGCAGGAGCTGTTTGCTCCGAACGTATGTCAAAGGTGTCGGTTGTCATGCTTGGCCGTTTATTTCTGCAAAGTTAATGATTTTTCGGCAGGCGACAAGGCTTGCGAGAAACGAGGCGGACAAAAAAGAAATCGGAGTCAAATCCCGACGATTTGACTCCGATGCGTTTTGTTTCGACGCAAGACTTACGCAAGTTTGTTCACGTGAAGCATGAGGCTGGACTTGATGTTGCCGGCCTTGTTCTTGTGGATCACGTTTTTCTTGGCGAGTTTGTCGAGCATTTTCTGTACTTTGGGAAGGAGTTCTACAGCCGCGTCTTTTTCAGTAGTGGCACGGAGCTTACGAACTGCGTTGCGCATGGTTTTGGCATAGTAGCGGTTGCGCAAGCGACGAGTGGCGGTCTGACGAATTCTCTTGATAGATGATTTGTGATTTGCCATTTTATTCTTTCTTTTGTTGTTGTCGTAAAAAAAATGGAATTTGACTGCCGGCACCCTTCAGCAGGAGGAAAATATATCGTCATCCCGACGGTACTGCTTCAGACGTAACCTTGTTTCAAATAAATTGGGGAATTCTTGCTGAACTCCCCCTTTGATTGTATTTTCGATTAGTAGTCCCTAGGAGAGTCGAACTCCTCTTTAGAGAATGAAAATCTCTCGTCCTAACCGATAGACGAAGGGACCATGTTTGCACCGAGGACGACGGCATCCGAGGCGGAGTTTCTGCGCTACCGTTTCGTTGTCGCTGTTCCCTGTTTGCGAGTGCAAAGGTAGGGCATTTTTTCTTTACCACCAAATCTTTCTGTCTTTTTTTTCGAAAAAAGTGCACTTCTCGCCATTTCCGGGGCAAAAAGATCGGTTTCGGAGGCATTCGGCGGTGTTTTTCCAAGTTTTTCTCGTATTTTCGCTTCATGAACATCACGAGCAAAATCATCGTTCTCCACACGCTGCGCTATGCCGACGACAAACTGATTGCCGAATGTTTGAGCCGGACGTCGGGGCGTGTCACTTTTGTCGTGCGCATCTCCCACTCGACGCGCGCGACCGTTCGCCACACGCTTTTTCAGCCGCTCGCCGTGCTCGAAGCCGAATGGACGGTCAAACCGCGCGGCGGAATGGTGACGCCAAAGGCGGTGAGAACGACACTCCCCTACTCCACCATTCATCGCGACCCGAAGAAAACGACGGTGGCACTCTTTCTGTCGGAAATGCTGCTCCATGTGGTGCGCAGCGATGCGGGGGCGGCCGCTCTGTTCGACTACATCGAAAACAGCCTCGAATGGCTGGACACGGCCGAAGAGGGTTTTGCCAATTTCCACATTGTGTTTCTGATGCGGCTGTCGCTGTTTTTGGGCATCGCTCCCAATCTCGAACGCCGCACATGCCCTTTTTTCGACCTTATGGCCGGAGAGTTTTCGACCACACCGCCACCACACGCTTATTATATAGAGCAGCGAGAAGCCGCGGCGTTCGGGCAGCTCATGCGCATGAATTTCGGCACGATGCGCCTCTTTGCCCTCACCGGAGAGCAGCGCAGCCGCATTCTCGAACTCGTGTTGCTTTACTACCGCCTCCACCTGCCGGCCATGCCCGACTTGAAGAGCCTCGACGTGCTCAAAGCGGTGTTTGAGTGAGTGGCCGGCGAAACCACCGCTCTCTTTCCCGAAACACCCTATCGGCGACCGGCTGCCCGACTTCACAGCGACAGAAGAGCTTTGCCGCAGAGGAGATATGCACGGATAACGGGTGGAGAGAACTACATAACGAGTAAAAAATTCTAAGTAACGAGTAGAAATTTCTAAGTAACGAGTAGGATTTTCTACTCGTTATGTAGTTTTTT
The DNA here is from genome assembly GCF_003859795.1 of Alloprevotella sp. OH1205_COT-284. Taxonomy (GTDB): domain Bacteria; phylum Bacteroidota; class Bacteroidia; order Bacteroidales; family Bacteroidaceae; genus Alloprevotella. Next base: position 43,640 of record NZ_RQYI01000010.1, read on the forward strand.
CCCAAATGCCGAGCAGTTGCGTCGGCCGCCGCTCCGTCATTTCCCGCCCAAAGAGTTGGCAAGAATGACGACCAACACAGTGGCCGTAATGCCCATGTAGAGCCAATCGCGCTTGGCGGCGAAATCGACGAAGGTGAGCAACACGCGCAAAATGGGCGTAAGGATAAGTGCCACCACACCGGCCTGCATCCAACTGGCGGAGTTGAGGGCAAGGAGTCCCAAAAGGATACCCCGAAGCGTCGTGTAGTGCGTATGTGTGTCGGCCTCGTCGGAAGCAAAACGCGTATAGTCGGGGAGGGGTTCGCGGCCGTGTTGCGCAAGATAAAAGAGGCCGCCGGAAAGAGCGATGACAAAGGCTATGGTCACACCGCGGCGCAGCGTGTTGCCGATGAGTTGTTGAATGTCGTGTTTCATGTTGCAAAGAGTTCGGGGAAAGACACATCAGGAATGCTCGAAACCGCCCGTCAGCCCCATATAGATCATGTTGGCCGCCACGGCGAGAATGGCAAACACAAAGATTTTGCGCAGCAGCGAAACGTCGAGCACTTTCAGCAACCGCGCGCCGGTGAGCGCACCGAGCAGCACGCCGACCAACACGGGGAAAGCGATGCCGGGCACGATGTTGCCGCGCTGTATGTAGACCACGGCCGAGGCGCAGGCCGTGACGCCCATCATGAAATTGGACGTGGTGGTGCTCACGCGGAAGGGCACTTTCATCAATCCGTCCATGGCCAACACTTTGAGCACACCCGACCCTATGCCGAGAATGCCCGACAGCACGCCGGCCAACAGCATCACGCCGAAACCACCTCCGACGTTGGTCAGCTCGTAGGCCTCGCGCGTGCCGTCTTTGAGGGGATAGGTGCCGAAGAGTTTCAAGCGGCGCGCCATTTCACTGCCCGCCACGCCCTTGTGTTCGGAGCGGCGGCGTTGCTGCGAAACGGCCGTCAAGACGAGGACGCCGCCATAGAGCACGGCGATGAAGGAGTTGTTGAGCCAAACGGCCACCATCGCTCCACACACCGCGCCGATCGTGGTGGCGATTTCGAGCAACATACCCAAGCGTATGTTTGTGATGCCTTCTTTCACATAGGCCGCGCCCGAACCGCTCGACGTGGCGATCGAAGCCACGAGTGCCGCTCCCACGGCATAGTGAAAATCGACGCCGAAGCAAAGTGTGAGCAAAGGAATGACGACCACGCCGCCCCCCAGTCCGGTGAGCGAACCGAGCAGTCCGGCGCAATAGGCTCCGAGCAAAAGAATGAGCGTAAAGGTGAGGATAGTCATTATATATAAATATAGGTACTCCGCCGGCCAATGCGGTAATGTCGTCGGGCGAGGGCGTTCGGCCGACATCGGCGGAAGGCGAAAAGCTGTTGTTTTGTCGGGCGCAAAGGTACAAAAAAATGCGCATTTCTTTTGCCTTTCGCAAGGCGAGTCGTATCTTTGCCGAGAAAACTGCTATTACAAAAACCATTAATGGAACATTCTTTCGAACTCATCGCCAAAACCTTTCAAGGCCTCGAAGAGGTGTTGGCGCAAGAACTCATTGAGCTGGGTGCCGACGAAGTGCAAATCGGACGACGCATGGTGTCGTTTCGCGGCGATCAGGAGATGATGTATCGTGCCAACTTCTGCCTGCGCACCGCCGTCAGAATACTCAAACCCATCAAACACTTCCGCGCCAAAGATGCCGACGGCGTTTACGAAGCGGTCAAAAGCGTAGACTGGTCGCAGTATCTCGACATCACCACATCGTTCGTGGTCGACACCACGGTGTACAGCACGGAATTTCGCAACTCGAAATTCGTGGCCTACAAGGTGAAAGATGCCATCGTGGACTATTTCATGGAAACCTGCCAAAAGCGTCCCAACATCAGCATCTCCAACCCCGACCTGCGCCTCAACATCCACATCTCGGAAGAAGACTGCACGCTGTCGCTCGATTCGAGCGGAGAAAGCCTGCACCAACGCGGCTATCGCGCAGCCACCGTCGAAGCCCCCATCAACGAGGTGCTGGCCGCGGCGTTGATCAAGATGAGCGGTTGGAAGTTCGACTGCGATTTCGTCGATCCATTCTGCGGATCGGGCACACTGCTCGTGGAGGCCGCGCTCATGGCACGCAACATTTATCCGGGCGTGTTCCGCAAAAAGTTCGGTTTTGAAAACTGGAAAGACTTCAATGCCGAACTCTTCCGAACCATATTCGACGACGACAGCCAAGAACGCGAGTTCAACCACAAAATCTACGGCTACGACCTCAACCTGCGCGCCGTGGAAGCAGCTCAGGCCAATGCGAAAGCCGCCGGCGTGGCAGACATCGTCAGCGTGGAACAACGAGAAATCAACCGTTTCGTCAAACCCGAAACCCCGGCCGTGATGATCACCAATCCGCCCTACGGGGAACGGCTGCGCCCGGAAGATCTCAGCCAAATCTATCGCACGATCGGCGAAAAGCTGAAAAAGGAATTTCAAGGCAACGATGCGTGGATCATCAGTTCGAAAGAAGAACTCTTCGACGCCATGCGCCTGCGACCCTCTTTCAAGGTGATGCTCCAAAACGGCGCGCTCGACTGCGAACTGCGCAAGTATGTCACCTTCGACGGGAAACTCGAAAACTTCCGAGGCGACGGCGGCATCATCAAAACCGACGAGGAAAAACAACGCATGGGCGAAAAAGGACGTTTCCGCGACGGACGAAAACGCGACTTCTCGCGCAAACGCGAAGACTTCGATGACAACCGCGACAACCGCCGATCGGACGACATCGACACCTATCGGCGAGAAAGCTACGACTTCGACGATGACCCCGAAACGGCAGCTGCCTATCGCAACCTGCGTGCACGACACAACACCTTTGAACGTGTGCGCATGGCCAAAGAGCGAAAAAGCCGAGAAGAAGAACGGCCGCGACGCGAACACGGAGAAGAACGACGATTTGAACGGAGCGGACGCAAAAACGACGGAGGCAGAAAATTCTCCGACGAGCGCGGCGAACGCAAATTCGGAGGCGAACGACGCTTCAAAAACGAACGCTACGACCGCAAACCCGACAATCGCCGAGGCGACAGAAACTTTCGTCCGGGCAAAGGCGGCTTCGGACGGCGAAACGACGACTAACTCCTCCAAACGCTTATGAAAAAGATTATTCTTGGGATCTTCGCCCTCTTCCTCCCCCTCATGACGATGGCACAAACGCTCAAAACACCCACGCTCGACGACTTGATGTGGGGCGGCAAGAACTATTGGAACCTCGTGCCGCGCAACACCCACACCGCTTGGTGGGGCGATGCGTTGGTCAAAACCGAAGTGGAACGCCTCGTGCTCCTGAGCGACGCCGAAGGCCGCATGCTCAAAAAACCACGCACCCTCTGCACACTCGACGACTTGAAAGCCGCCCTCGACACCACCGGCCGCAATCACATCCGCAATCTCATCGGCGCCATCTTCCCCGACAAAACACGCCCCGTGGTGCGGCTGTATTCGTCGCGTGAGATCTTCGTCTACAACTGGGAAACGCGAAAAGTGGAATGGCGGCTCAAACAGCCGCACATGACAGACAACGACGACTTCTCCGACGCCTCCCGAAGCCAAGCCTACACGCGCGACTTCAACCTCTTCGTGCAAACGGCCGACGGCCGCGAACATCAGGTTTCGACCGACGGCAGCCGAAACCTGCTCTACGGAACGTCCGTACACCGCGACGAGTTCGGCATCAGAAAAGGAACTTTTTGGAGTCCCGACGGCACGAAGCTCGCTTTCTATCGGATGGATCAATCGGAAGTGACCGACTTTCCGCTCGTCAATACAATGGTGTCGGCCGATAACCGCATTGCGGAAGCCGCGCCGGAGAAGTATCCGATGGCGGGCATGACTTCTCACAAAGTGACCGTGGGCATCTTCTCCCCCGCCACCGGCAAAACCGTGTGGCTCGACCTCGGCGATCCCACCGATCGCTACTTCACCAACCTCTCGTGGAGCCCCGACGGCAAGCGGATTTATCTGTTTGAACTGCCACGTTCGCAAAAACGTGCCGACCTTGTGGCCTACGACGCCGAAACGGGAGCACGCCTGCGCACACTCTACACCGAAACCAACGAGCGTTTCGTGGAACCGCAAAACCCCATCGTCTTTCTGCCGTGGGACAGCAAGAAGTTCATTCTCCAAAGCGAGCGCGACGGCTTCAACCATCTCTATCTCTTCGACACCGAAGGCCGAATGCTCCGCCAACTGACGAGCGGTGCGTTTGAAGTGCTCAAACTCTATGGTTTCAACACGCGCGAAAAAAGCCTCATCGTCAAAACCAACGAAAGCGGACATATTCGCGAAAACCTCTATGCCGTCGATTTCAAAAGCGGACGCCGCACACTGCTCGACAACGGCCGAGGCGTGCACAACGCGGTGCTGTCGGCATCGGGACGATACCTGCGCGACACATGGTCGGCTCCCGACACCTATCGCGTGAGCGAAATCATCGGCACCTCCAAACCTGCACAAAAGTTGCTTCCACTCGACAAGTTCGACAGTCCGTGGAAAGAATATTCGATCCCGACCGTGGAAAACGGAACGCTCACTGCCGCCGACGGCAAAACTCCGCTCTACTACCGCCTCGTCAAACCCGTGGGCTTCGATCCGACGAAGAAATATCCCACCGTGGTCTACGTGTACGGCGGCCCTCACGCCACCAACGTCAAAGCGTCGTGGAACTATCAGGCACGGCCGTGGGAATATCACATGGCCAACAAGGGCTACGTCCTCTTCGTGCTCGACAACCGGGGTTCGGGCGATCGCGGCTTCGAGTTCGAGAGCTGCACACACCGCCGCCTCGGCGAAATCGAAATGGCCGACCAAATGAAAGGGGTGGACTACCTGAAATCCCTACCCTATGTTGATACCGATCGCATCGGCGTCCACGGTTGGAGTTTCGGCGGGTTCATGACCACGAACCTGATGCTCACGCACAACGATGTCTTCAAAGTCGGCGTGGCCGGCGGCCCCGTCATCGACTGGAAGTACTACGAAATCATGTATGGCGAGCGCTACATGGAAACTCCGCAGAGCAACCCCGAAGGCTACGCCCAAACGAGCCTGCTCAACAAGGCCGATCGCCTGAAAGGGCGTTTGCAAATCATCGTCGGCTACAACGACCCCGTCTGCGTGTTGCAGCATTCGCTGGCCTTCCTCCGCGCATGCACGGATGCCGGCACGCAGCCCGACTATTTTGTCTATCCCGGACAGCAACACAACATGGTGGGGCGCGACATGATACACCTGCACGAACGCATCACCCGCTATTTCGAGGACTACTTGAAGTAATCGTTCTCCCCCATCTTCTTACAATTACCGCTCATCGCCTCCCTCTCCGATGCTTGAACAAAACATCGGAGAGGGAAGTTTGATTTTGAGCGACTTCCCGAAGTGCGTATGGCACGCAGGTTTTACGAACCGCACCGCACATTTTGCAAACGGTACCCAAAGGACGCCAGCCGCTCATACTGAAAAAAAGTTCCACGACTTCCGATAAAAGAAATCGTGGAACGATTGCCAAATCTTGCTGTCCGGTAAAGTTTCTTCGCAAATCGTGCCTATACTCGGGCTTACCTTGGTGTACGATGCCACCACGGAAAAACTCACTACCAAGAACATCGATTTTATCCATCGGCACACCCCACTCTATTCTTATTAACAAAGGGCTCCCATACATTAGGGTAGAAAAGGCCTTTCAGACAAAGTTCGAAAGTCTGCATTATCGAAAAGAAGAGCGAGTGGGAGCTTGTGAAATTTAGGTCTGTGACAGATTTTTCTACTCGTTACTCCGTACACACTACTCCTTGGGTAAGATGCGTGTCAAAGCATTGAGGCATATCCGAACAAGCCGAAGAGCAACCGGAACAATTCTTCGTAAAAAAAGCAATTTTCCGCCTCTACCAAGACTTTTGCTTCTTTTTATCTACATTGTCTACACGACTCTCCTTAAAACGCAGATATTTAAAAACATACGAATGTAGACAACGCAGGGTATCAACTACATTCGTTGTTACAACCTACACAAGACATCCGGGAAGGCGTGCAGACGATCGAAATCGCCCATGTAGACAATGTAGGTTTTTGGAAAATCTGCCTACATTCACTTTTCACCTGTCTATCAATGAATTAGTCCCCGCACAATGTATGATGGCGAACCGCCGTATACATTCTCATTTCACTGAAATTCAGCGACATGAAAGTCGCAGTGTAGGTTTTTCGGCGATTTCAAGAAATGATTATCGGAGAGCGGCATTATGGGAACATTATCTCCCTAAAAATACTTTTCGGGCATTATCGAAATCTCGACAGAGCAAGCAATTCACCGGCAGAGAAAGCCGCTTTATTTGACGAGGGGTATTGCTTTTTGAAAAAGAAAGCCCGAAGTCCCATTGTGGAGGGCTTCGGGCAGATGTTTATGCGGTGTTGAAATTTTCCGGACAGCGATCATTGCAAAAAACGGGCGGTTGCGCTATTCGAGATAGGTGTAACCATAAAGGCCGGCACGATAAGTGGAAATAAACTCTTTTCCCTCTTCGATCGTGATTTTCTTCTCGGAAATGGCCTTGGTCACCCATGTTTCCAAACGACGCACAAGACGCTTGGGGTCATATTGCACATATTCCAAGACATCGGCCACCGTTTCGCCATCAATGGTTTTGTCGATATTGTAGCCATCGCCGCAAACGGAGATGTGTACGGCATTGGTGTCGCCAAAGAGATTGTGCATATTGCCGAGGATCTCCTGATAAGCCCCTACGAGAAAGACGCCGATGTAGTATTTCTCGCCTTGTCGAAAAGTGTGGAGAGGCAAATAGTTGGTCTGTTGGTTGTAGTTGACGTAAGTGGAAATCTTACCGTCACTGTCGCAAGAAATGTCTTGTATGGTGGCGTTTTGGGTGGGACGTTCGTTCAACCGCTGAATGGGCATGACGGGGAAAAGCTGGTCTAACGCCCAGTTGTCGGGAAGCGACTGAAAGAGAGAGAAGTTGCAGAAGTATTTTTCGGACATCATCTTGTCGAGCTTTCTAAGCTCGTCCGGGGCGTGTTTGAGGTGATGAACGAGGTCGGCCACTTCCGAACAAATGCTCCAATAAAGACTTTCGATTTGGGCACGCGTACGGAGATCGATCAGTCCGTGGCGGAAGAGATCGAGGGCTTCTTCGCGTATGTCTTCGGCGTCGTGCCAATCTTCGAGCATGGAGCGTGTGGAGAGCTTATCCCAAATATCGGTGAGGTCGTGTACCAATTTGTGGTCGTCTTCGGAGGGGTGAAAACTTTCGTCCATGTGGGGCACGTCGGCAGTTTCCAGCACTTCGAGAATGAGCACGGAGTGGTGAGCGGTGAGAGAGCGACCGCCTTCGGTGATGATATTGGGGTGGGGAATGTTGTTTTTGTTGGCAGCTTCGACAAGGGTGTAAACAATGTCGTTGACGTATTCCTGCACACTGTAATTGACGGAGCTTTCGGAGTTTGAGGAGCGCGTGCCGTCATAGTCCACACCCAAACCGCCGCCACAATCCACAAATTCGATGTTCAGCCCCATTTTGCGAAGCTGCACATAATATTGTGCCATCTCTCGGAGGGCGATGGAGATCAGGCGGATTTTAGGTATCTGACTGCCGATATGGAAGTGAATGAGTTTCACGCAATCGCGCAGGCCTTTTTCTTCCAAACGGTTGAGGGCTTGGAGAAGTTCCGCGCTGTTAAGCCCGAACTTCGACGCATCGCCGCCGGAGCTTTCCCATTTTCCGGTAGCTCTCGAAGCGAGTTTGATACGAATGCCCAGATTGGGGCGAACGCCCATTTTCTCGGCCGTTCGTGCAATGATTTCCAATTCGGGCAGTTTTTCGATGACGAGAAACACACGCTTGCCCATTTTCTGCGCCAAAAGGGCAAGTTCGATGAAGTTTTGGTCTTTGTGTCCGTTGCAGACGATGACGGAGTCGGAGTCCATATTGGTGGCCAATACGGCATGCAGTTCGGGCTTCGAACCGCATTCCAATCCGAGGTTATACTTTTTGCCGTGCGAAATGATTTCTTCGACCACGGGGCGCATCTGATTGACCTTGATGGGATAAATGATGAAGTGTTCGCCCTGGTATTCGTATTCCTTTTCGGCACGTTCGAAGCAAGCCGCCGTTTTCTCGATGCGATTGTCGAGAATGTCGGGGAAACGCAACAAAACGGGAGCGGGAATGTCGCGCTCGGAAAGTTCGTTGACCACTTCGACCAAGTCGATTTGGGTTTCGTCCTTACGGGGACGAACATAGGCATGTCCTTTTTCGTTGATACCGAAATAGTTCACGCCCCATCCTTTGATATTGTAAAGCTCCTCGGAGTCTTCAATTCGCCATTTTCTCATTGTGGGAAAGGGTGAGCGTTGGGGGAGTTTGAGTTGTGTGGATTAGATAGATTCGGAAAGAAGAGAGAGTTTGGTGCGAATAAGACGGACAACGTCGTCTATTTTGTCGTAGTCATCGAGGATGTCTACATTGACCGTATATTGCGCTTTTTCGTAGTAGAGTGTCCTTTGTGCAAGCTGTTCCCGAACGAATTTCTCCAATTCTTCGGGCGTTTTTCCTTTCAACAAAGGGCGTTCGCCTTTGCTGATTTTCAGATGTTCGCAAATGGTGGTCGGTGAGGCTTGCAAATAGACTGTCGTGGCCACTCCGTTCATGTAGTCCATGTTGCCATGATGAATAGGCGTACCGCCTCCGCAAGACAAAACCACATTTTCAAATTCGGCGACTTCGCGCAACATCCGTCGTTCGAGATCGCGAAAACGCTCTTCGCCCTCTTCGGCGAAAATCTGCGGAATGCGCTTATGAAAGCGTTCTTCGATATACCAGTCGAGATCATAGAAGGTCAGGCCGAGAGACTTTGCCAAGGCCTTTCCGACAGTGGTTTTACCCACACACATATACCCGACCAAAACGATACATTTCATGAAGAAAGAGAAGCGTTGTCGCGAGATACGCGAAATGAAACATTGAAAAGGAAACTAAGAAGAGGCGCACAACGAAACGGGCATAGGGGTATGCTCCGTTTTCGCGGCAACGCATGAAGCTTATTTCTTTGCGGTCTTTTTTCGTACGCCTTTGGAGGGCGTTTTCTTGGCATCGGCTGCTATGATCGCCCTACATTCTTCGAGCGTCAATTCGGCAGCACGATCGGCCTGCGTTTTGGGAATTTTGTAGTTTTTGCCCTGATAAGCGATGTAAGGGCCAAATCGGCCGCTGCGCACCTCCATTTCGGGTTCTTCGGCAAAAGCACGCAAATGACTTTTGGCATCGGCCTCCCGTTTGGCAAGAATCAGTTCGACGGCCTGCTCCAATTCAATGGTCATGGGGTCTTCGCCCTTGGGCAGCGACACATACTTTCCGGCATGTTGCACATAAGGGCCGAACCGTCCGGCACCGACCTTCACCTCTTGGTTTTCGTATTCGCCGAGGACACGCGGCAGTTTGAACAATTCGAGGGCTTCTTCGAGCGTAAGCGTAGCGATGCTTTGTTCTTTTCCGAGTTTGGCAAAACGCGGTTTCTCTTCGTCGCCTTCTCCGGTGCCGATCTGCACCATTGGGCCGAAACGGCCGATTTTCACGCTGACGGGACGCCCCGAAACAGGGTCATTACCCAAAAGACGCTCTCCGACTTTTGTTTCGGTACGTTCGGTCAAAACTTGTTCGACCAACGGATCGAAGTTGCCATAAAACGTGCGAATGAGTTCCGTCCAGTTTTTTTCACCTTCGGCCACTCGGTCGAAATCCTGCTCCACGTTGGCGGTGAAATTGTAGTCCATGATGTCGGGGAAACTCCGCAGCAAAAAATCATTGACCACAATACCCGTGTCAGTAGGCACCATCTTCCCCTTGTTGCTGCCATAAGACTCGGTTCGGACTTCGGTCGTCACCTTGTCGTCAGACAGTTGTATGAAGGTGTATTCGCGCTGTTGTCCCTCGCTTTCTCCTCGGCGCACATATTCACGCTGCTGTATGGTGGAAATGGTGGGAGCATAGGTCGAAGGGCGGCCGATGCCGAGTTCTTCGAGCTTGCTCACGAGAGAGGCTTCCGTGTAGCGGGGCGGCGGCTGCGAGAAACGCTGCTGTGCACTGATCTCTTCGCGCACGACGACCTGCCCTTCTGCCAAAGGGGGCAACAAACCGCTTTCTTCCGATTCGGTTTCGCTGTCGTCGATACTTTCGCGATAAACACGGAGGAAACCGTCAAACTTCACAACTTCTCCCGTTGCGACAAAGGCATGTTCGGAATCTCCCACCTCTATCGTCACCGTCGTCCTTTCCAGTTGCGCATCCGCCATTTGGCAGGCAATCGTGCGTTTCCAAATCAGGTCATACAAACGTTTTTCTTGCTGTGTACCCTCGATGTCGGCACGGCGCATGTCGGTCGGCCGAATGGCTTCGTGGGCTTCTTGCGCTCCCTTCGATTTGGTGTGATAATTTCGGCGTTTGTGATACTCGTTTCCCATCATTTCCCGAATAACGGGAGCAGCCGTGTCAAGACAAAGCGATGAGAGGTTCATCGAGTCGGTACGCATATATGTTATCAAACCGGCTTCATAAAGGCTTTGGGCAATACGCATCGTCACGGCAACCGGGAAACCCAGCTTTCGGGCAGCTTCTTGTTGCAAGGTCGAAGTGGTGAAAGGAGGTGCGGGCGTGCGCTTCGAGGGTTTCGTGACAATGCCGGAAATGACAAATTCGGATGCACGGCAGCTGTTGAGAAATGCCTCCGCTTCGGCCGCCGTCGCAAAACGGTGGTTCAGTTCGGCTTTCAACTGAGAGTTTTGGCCGTTCAGTCCTTTTACGGAGAACAGTCCCGTCACTCGAAAACTACTGTCGCTTTTGAAAGCTTCTATCTCGCGCTCGCGTTCGACGATAAGACGCACCGTCACACTTTGCACACGTCCGGCCGAGAGATTGGGGCGCACTTTCCGCCACAACACCGGCGAGAGGCGGAAGCCCACCAAACGATCGAGTACTCGGCGCGCCTGTTGTGCATCCACAAGATTGAGGTCTATGGTGCGGGGGTGGGCAATGGCTTCGAGAATGGCCGTTTTGGTGATTTCATGGAAGACTATGCGCCGCGCCGTAGAAGGATCCAATTTGAGCACTTCGGCCAAATGCCATGAAATGGCTTCTCCTTCACGGTCTTCATCGGACGCCAGCCAAACAGTTTCTGCCTTTTTGGCCTGCATGCGAAGTTCTTGAACAACCTTTTCTTTGTCGGCCGGAATTTCATATTCGGGAGCGAACGTATCAAGATCGATACCAAAGTTTTTCTTCTTCAAATCGCGGATGTGACCAAAGCTCGACATCACTTTGAAATCTTTTCCGAGAAAACGTTCGATGGTTTTGGCCTTGGCGGGGCTTTCCACGATAACCAAGTTCTTGTGCATATCTGTTTTGATTTGTGTGCAAAATTACACCACAACATCATAAAAGCCAAAATAATTTGCCGATTTTTATGTTTCCTACACATCCTATATAGCAGAGCGACAACCCACCGATACAAAAGTTTGTTTTCGGAAACATTCGGTCTCTGCAATTGATTTTCCGTATTATCTACATTCGTAACAATATATCTGCATTTTAATATATACAATGTAGATAAAAAGAAGAAAATGTTCTTGGTAGGAGCCGAAAAACTTTCACAGTCCTAAATTCCGCAAGTGTTTTGCGATACAGTTTCGCCATAAATACTTGCGGAGTTTTCGTATGATGATAGAAATGCGGAAGCGAAAGACGGCAATGGAAAAACATAAGTTCAAAACGCGGTCGGCAACGACATGAAGCCCCTTTCTATCGTTTCGAGAAGGCTTGTACGGAAATGTTTTTCTATTTTTGTATCACTATTCCTTGTGTTGCCACCGTTTTTTTTTGGGGGGGGGAGAACGAAAATACACGCCTTTCACACCCAACATTTCGAGTTTCGTTTGTTAATCAAGTATGAACCCCGACGAATACAGCCGTTTGGCGCAACAGCATCGCCCTTTGTTGGCGAAGATTGCCCTCCGCTTCTTTTCCGATGCGGAAGCGGCCGAAGACATCGTGCAAGACACGTTGTTGCGGCTGTGGCTCGTAAGGGAACGCATGGCCGACGCCAATGATTTTTGCGCACTCGGCACACGCATTGCCAAAAACCTCTGCGTAAACGAGTGGAAACGGCGACAAATTCGCAACGAAACAGAACCGCCGCCCGACACGACGCCAGCCCCATGCAGCACCGACGAAGCCGTCGAGATGTCGGAAAACAAACGGTTGCTCCAATGGGCGGTGAGCCGACTGCCACGCTCCGAACAACGCATCTTCCGCTTGTGGAGCGAAGAACGGCTCGGCGTCCGACAAATTGCCGATGTGCTCGGCATCAAGCCCACCACCGTAAGCAACACCCTCTCAAAAGTGAAACGCAAACTGTTGCACCTCATCCGATCGCAATCATGAACACGCAAGAACTTATCCGCCGATATTTGCACGAACCGCCTTGTCGCGAGGTGGAGCGGCAACTGCACGAGGCACTACTCGCCCAAGACGAATTGAACCGGGAGGAAGCGGCCTTGCTCATTCTCCTCGAAAACGAAGCGGAACCGACGGCTTTCGACAAGACTTTGCTCTCGGAAGCGGGCGAATCCGAATATGACGCCCTGCTTGCGGCAAACGCCATAGTGCCGACGGCTTCACCGGAGCGCCGGGAGCATCGGCGACGTTTTCATCTATTTTTCCCCATTGGCACGGCCACAGCCGCCGCTGCCGCCTTGCTTTTTGCGGTGCAGATGGCATGGTCGCCCGAATCGCCATTGCCATCTGCAAAAACGGTGTCGTCGTCGGTACAGATCGCGAAAAGCGAACTTCCGCGTCCGAAGGAGGACAAACAAATCGTGCAGCCGACACAATCCTTTTGTCCGCCCCCAATGCCACCCCGATCGGCCACTCCTTCTCGCATGACTGACGCCACTCTCATCGTTCAAAGCGAAACCACCCTTGCAACGGTGGATCCGCTGAAAGAAAGCCTCATCCTCATCGATCGAGAGTGGCGCGAAGAGCGCATCGCACAAGACAAGGCGGAAAGAGAATTGGCCGTGGAATATGCCTTGGAGCAATTTGTCGCCGACAGTTTGCAACACACGGCTTCGTTCAAAGAAATCTAACCCCAAAGCTCTATTTACTATTATGAAACGCTCTATCCCCAACTCCTTGTTTCGCCGCACCGAACCATCGCCCCGCCGTTTGGGCGAATTGGTCGGCTTGGTCGGCATGGTGACGAAAACATGGCTTTTGCTGCTGTTTGCCGTTGCCAACGTGCTTGCTGCCACCGCACAAAACCGTTTATTGAAAGCCATCGAAAACCTTGCTTCGACACCGGCCTACCTCTCTTCTTCGTCCGTGGAAAACTCCTCGATCGTGGACGAGGCGCACCCTTTCTTTCGTTTGCATCGCTATGAAATCAACGTTCCGCCTCATCGGAAAGCACAAGTGCGGACGCTATTACTCAATGGCTACTATGACGATGCGATGACAGGACGCTCCAAACCCAACAGTCTGCATCGCTACACGAGCGAAAACCGCGAACGCTACTCCGTTTCGTACAGTCCCGAACACACGCCGCTCATCATCGGCGATACGCTGCTGCCCAACCTCGTGCTCGTGCGCACCACCGCTCCGCAACGTCCGACACACGACTTGATCTGTGCCGCCGAGTGGGACGAAAGCGGTCAAGGGTTGCGCGGACGTCTGTATGTGGTCGAGCGGTTGCGCGGTGTGAAAGCAAAAGAGATGCAGCCTTCGATTGAAGAGCGGTTGCGCGACTTTCGAAACCGCTTCCGCAATCGCGAGGAGTGGCCTTATTCGCCGCCAAAACAACCGCACATGTTCTTCCGCAACGACACGCTGTTCATCCCCGACGTGGACACCATTGAGTGGAAAACGGAAATGAACCACTTCTCCTCTCTGCCCAACATCGAAGCGGGAAGCATGGAGTTTGACAACTTCGAGGCACAACGCAAAATCGCCGTGACCGATTACCTCCGTCGGCTGGCGTTCTACAACCGCAAATTGGAAACCTCACCGGACGGAAGAATACACAGTGCGATACGCCACCGCACCTCGTTTGACTTGCCACCGCTGCTATCCCACATGTCGAAAGAAGAACTCGAACGGGCACGAAAGTTGATCGAACAACTGAAAATCAGCGACAAACGTCAGCATCCGAACAGTTCCATCTCGGACGACCTTTTGCAACCGCTCTCAAAAATCAACACACACGCCAATGCCACGGCGGTGTCTTCGCTCAATGATTTTGAAGACAAGGCGGAGATTGACGGACGTGCCACGGGGACGCTCATTCTCGAACAGGGCGACAAGAAGTGGAAGGTGGACTATGCCCGTCGAAAAGCCCGCTTCGACATCGTGCCGGACGAGCACCATGTGTATGACGTCAGTCGAAAAATACACCGCATCATTCCCACCGACGGAGTGACCTTCGAATATCGTTTCTACTCGGCCGCCAACGGTGTTTTCCTCACCTACAAAGGCAAAGAGTATAGCCGCTCCCGCATCGACGGAGCTTCCGACGAACCCCTCCCTTTCCTCACTCAACGTTATATCGGCGTTGGCGACATGGAAACCTCTTCAAAAGAAGTGCTCATCCTCACCTTCGACCGAGATCTGACGCTCGACGATCGAAAAGAGGCCGGCATACCGCCGATCGTCATCAAAGAGGGCAGCTACCTCATGTTTGAAACGGACACGAGCGCATATCGTTGAAACACGTAAACCTCTTTTCTTTTAATCTTTCAATAACCTTTTCTTATGAAAAAATCCTTTCTCATCGGCCTTGCCGCGGCCTGCCTGACCATGTCCTCGCCCTCTCCGGCTCTTGCCGACGACCAATATCCGGCGACAACGCCCGAAAAAGCGATGCAGCCGGCGCAAATTGCCGAAGGCTACTACTACCTTTGCAACGGACGCACCGAAAACAACGCCGTCTACGTCGGATTTCCCGAAATTCCGGAAGACTACATCGGATCCTGCGACAACGAGCATCCCTATCGCGGGTGTTGGACGTTCATGAAAGAGCCCGTTCTCTCAACCAATGTGCCCAATATACAATATGTGTTTCACATCACCAAGACCCAAGGAAATTTCTATCATATCCGCCACCTTGCCACCGACCGCTTTCTCCGCATCGATGCGCGCAACTTCTACAACATCCCCACTTCAAAAAATCCGACGTATCTGGGAGTCTTCATGTTTCTGCCCGTCGACGGAAAACCCGACACCTATGTGATACAATCGCCGGCCATGCATCCCTCTGACACCGGACAGCCCTTCCCTCACCGCTGTCTTCATGCCTCCGGCGATTGCAACGCCGTGGTGATGTGGCACGCCTCCGACATCGGTTCGCACTGGAAACTCGTGCCGTTGGACGAGAAGAAAGTGCAGAAACAGCAACATATCTCGGAGCAAAAAGGCACAGTCGAAAACAACGGCAAGAACGATCTTTGACAACAAATGCCACTCTATCCGTCGCCTATACCGACCGAAAAACATCATCCGTATCGAAGTCTGCAAAGACTCGGACACGGATGATGTTTGTGTAGAGAGAAAGAGCGGCGAGGACTATTGCCGTTTCAGGAAATCGAGCACTTCCGAAATGCGGCAGAAAGCCAGTCCGACCACGGTGTCAGCCGCGCCATAGTAGATGGCCGCCTTGTCGCCCTCGACGAGCGTGGCACAGGGGAAAACCACGTTGGGCACATCGCCGCAAAGCTCATAGGGTGCGGCGGGAGCAAGCAGGTAGTCCATCGAGCGGCGGAGCACCTTGGAGGGATCCTCCAAATCGAGCAACGCCGCCCCCATGGAGTAGCGGAAACCGTTGCAGGTGGTGATGACGCCGTGGTAGAAAAGCAACCATCCCTCGTTGGTGCGGACGGGCACGGGGCCGGCACCTGTCTTGGTACACTGCCAAGCACTGTCGGGGAATGGCGTGGGGCGCATCACGAGGCGATGACCGCCCCAATAGGTCATGTCGGGCGAGTAGCTCACCCAGATGTCGCCAAAGGGGGTGTGGCCGCTGTCGGAGGGGCGGGAGAGCATGGCGTAGCGACCGCCGATTTTTTCGGGAAAGAGCACGCCGTTGCGGTTGAATGGCAAAAAGGCGTTCTCGCACTGATAAAACGTGACGAAGTCGAACGTATAGCCCACGCCGATGGTGGGACTGCCGCCAAAACCGTTGCACCACGTAATCCAATAGCGATCGTCGATCCACACGACGCGAGGGTCGTATTTGTAGAGATGTTCGGCCACGGCGGGATCGGCTCCCGGCGCAGGCAGGAAGCGAATGGGGTCGTGCTCGATCGTCCAATGGATGCCGTCGGGTGAGAAACCGGCGAAGATATTCATCTGCACGCTGCGGTTATCGCAGCGGAAGACGCCGGCAAAGCCATCGCCGTGACGTACGACGGCCGAATTGAACACGGAGTTGCTCGACGGAATGGCATAGCGGTCGATGATGGGATTTTCGGAGTAACGCCACACCACGTCGTTACAGCCGTCGGGGCGTTCTTGCCAAGGGATGGGTTGCATAGAGATGTTTGTAGAAAGATGAAAAACGTTTGGAAAGAGAAGTTATATTGTGGCAGATGACAACGTGAGGCATTCGGCATGAACGAACACGGCCTCGGCAACAACAGGCGGTTTATCGGCGGCGGGAGGCGGCGAGGCGCAAGTTGATGTCGTGCATGCGCTGCTTGCCGAGCGGATAGAAAGCGATGAACACAAAGCTCAAAGCGGCCACGACGGCAGGCGCAAAACTGATGATGGCGCGAAGACCGTCGATCGCATCGGGAGTTTGGACGGCGCCGGGCGTTGTGCTGTATCCCACGAAGACGAGCATCATCATCACACTTCCCGCGCCCAAAGAGTTGCCGAACTTCTGTGCCATTGAGGAAGAAGAGAAAATCAATCCCGTCGAGGCGGTGTGCAATTCGAGTTCTGCGTAGTCGCTCACATCGGCATACATGCTCCACACGAGGGGCGACATGATGCCCGTGATCACGCAAAACACGACTTGCAACAACAGCATGAGGAGATAGGCGTCGAGAGGGACGAAGTAGAACACCGCACTGCTCAGCGCGAGGCCGATCAATCCGAAAAGGAACGTGCCTTTTTTGCCCAAACCGCGGGCAATGGGTGCGGCCACGGCCACGCCGACCATGTTGGCCACTTCGCCGACGGAGAAGAACAGACCGGCATAAAACAGCATCTCAAACGAAAACAACGAGATGCGCGCATCGGCCGCCACGACGGAGGTGAAGAAAAAGGGAATGACGGTGTAGCGAATGGCATTGAGGAAGTTGAAAGACATGATGCCGCCCAACAGCAACCACCACGGGCCGTTGCACAACAAGGAGCGGAGGTCGCCGGCGATGGATCCGGTGGAAATGGGGCGGAGGCGTTCGCGCGTCATGGCAAACGTAAACACAAAGAGCACGAAGCACATCGCGCTGACCACTATCATGCCGTATTGCCAGCTCTGTGCCGAAAGCACCTCGGGCGCAAGTCCTTGCAAACCGTTGAAATAGCGGCAGAGCGGCTCCCATGCAAAGAGCACGACAAACGAACCGGCATAGGCAAAAAGCATGCGGTAGGAGGAGAAAGTAGTTTTCTCGTCGGAGTCGTCCGTCATCACGGCCAACATCGAACCATAGGGCACATTGATGGCCGTATAGACCGTCATCATGAGCAAATAGGTGGCATAAGCCCAGATGAGCTTGGTGGTTTCGTCGCCGGACGGAATGGTGAAAAGCAACACACCGGCAATGGCAAAAGGTGCCGATATCCACAGCAGATAGGGACGGTATTTGCCCCAGCGCGTCTGCGTGCGGTCGGCCAAAATGCCCATCATGGGATCGGAAACGGCGTCCCAAATGCGCGCCACGATCACCAAAAGAGCCGTGGCCTCCAAACTGAGTCCGTAGATGTTGGAGTAAAAAAACGGCAGATAAGCCATGAATATTTTCCAGAACATGGAGGACGACATGTCGCCCAAACCATATCCCACTTTTTCTGTAAAAGAAGCCATAGGTAAGTAGATTTAAGAAGGTTTTCAAGGGAAGAGTTCACCGACCGTACATGCAGTACAAGAAACTACAGCGAAACCATGGTAGCAGAACAGCTCAACTTTGCATTAACCGGACAAAGATAACACAAAGTGAGGAAATCTCCAATCAAAGCCGAAAAAACATGCACACTTTCGCTTCGGTTCGCCCTGCCGTTGCACACCCGACGGGTTGCGCCCTACTCCGCTCTCGCCCGCATCGTCAAGTCACATCATAAAAAAAGAGTGTGCCCAAACCGTCCTTGCGTCGGAACACACTTCTTTTTCTTATGGTCATTCGTCGGCGACAAGGACGATGTTTTGATGACGTCTCATTCCTGTTCCGGTTTTCGCGTATTATACTGCGTGCGTGCCTCGTTGATCAAAGCGATGCAACGCAAGGCGTCGGCATTGCGAGCTTGGGCATAGAGTTGTCCGAGATGATTGAAAAACTCCTCCGAACCTTCGAGGCGGGCAAAGTTTTGACATCCCTTTTCAATGCTCACGGCGCGGCCGCACTTCATGGAGTTGGTGTCGATCAAGGTGAAGTGAATGCGATCGCCGACACGATCGAAGAGGATATTGTCGGCCGAGAAATCGCGATGCAGGAAGCCGTTTTTATGCAATTTGGCGGTATAAGCGGCAAAACTCCGGGTCACTTCTTCGCGAAACTCCGGATCGAGCGAGACAAGATCCCTCATCGTGTAGCGATAATCGGAATAAAGACACACAAAGTAGTAGGTCGAACTGAGCCAACTTCTTCGATACGTCACGAACGCCACAGGATCGGGACTTTCAAACCCCCGCTCTCTTAGCAAGAACGGACTGAAATAGGCCTTTTTGGCTTTGTTCGATTTATAGATGCGCGTGGCCAGACGATGAGTCAGCGGCATCGTGCCGTAGCGTTTCACCACGAGCGTCAGCCCTTCCACTTTAAGTATGCGCAACACGTTTCGCCCGCGATGCAGCTCGCGCCCTTCGCGTTCAAAATGCTCATCGATGTGTTCAAGATAGGCTTGAAGATGTTGGTATTTGGGGTTGAGAACGATACGCATTAACTTAAACCGATTATTTCACCATTAGTGTAATCAATGTGCAGTGCCTGCGGAGCTTTGGGCAGTCCGGGCATGCGAAGAATGTCGCCGGCGATGGCCACTATCATTTCCGCTCCGGCATTGATGACGACATCTCGAATGAGAATTTCAAATCCCTCCACCGCGCCATACTGTTTGGGATCGGCCGAAAACGAGAATTGCGTTTTGGCGATGCACACGGGAAAATGTCCCATGCCTCCGGATTCGGCAAGGCGTATGCGGTCAAGGGCGGGCTTGGCAAAAGAGACATTGGCCGCACCATAAATTTCGCGAGCCACTTTTTCGATTTTCGTGCGCAACGGCGCATCGTCGTCATAGACAAAACGAAGCGGAGCCGAGGGATTTTTTTCGATGGTTTCGACCACGACACGCGCCATTTCGGCCGCACCGGCTCCTCCTTCGGCATAAGCATTGTTGATCACGAAGGGGGCATTCAGTTCCTCCTCGCAATGGCTGCGCAGCAACGCCATTTCCTCATCGGTGTCGGCGGCGAAGCGATTGAACACCACGACCACACTCTGCCCGAAAGAGCGCAGATTGCGAACGTGCTTGTCGAGATTGGCCAAACCTCGACGGAGGCCTTCAAGGTTAGGCTCTTGAATGAGATCGAGCTGAACGCCGCCATGCATCTTCAAACCTTGCGCCGTAGCCACGATGACGGTCAGATCGGGTTGCAGACCGCCTTTGCGACACTTGATGTCATAAAACTTCTCCGCTCCCAAGTCGGCACCAAAGCCGGCTTCGGTAATGGTATATTCGGAGTGCGACAAGGCCATTCTTGTGGCGATGAGCGAGTTGCAGCCGTGGGCGATATTGGCAAAAGGCCCGCCGTGTACAAATGCGGGGGTGTTTTCGGTGGTCTGCACCAAGTTGGGTTGGAGTGCGTCTTTAAGCAACACCATGATCGAACCGGCCACGCCGAGATCTTTCACGGTGAAAGGCGTTCCGTCGAAACGATAGCCGAGCACGATTTGCTCAATGCGGCGACGGAGGTCGGCCTCATCGGAGGCCAGACACAGAATGGCCATCAGTTCGCTGGCCGGCGTGATATCGAAACCGGCTTGCGTTTCCACTCCGTTGGCCGCAGGGCCGAGGCCGGTGACGATGCTGCGCAGGGAGCGATCGTTCACGTCGAGCACTCTGCGCCAAAGCACTTCTTTCAAGGCAAAGCCCTCTCCGCGATGCTGATAGATATAGTTGTCGAGCAAAGCGGCAATCATGTTGTGCGCCGAAGTAATGGCATGGAAATCTCCTGTGAAATGAAGATTGATTTTCTCCATGGGCAACACTTGGGCATGTCCGCCGCCGGCCGCACCGCCCTTCATGCCGAAACAAGGCCCCAAGGAGGGTTCGCGCAGAGCCACCACGGCTTTCTTGCCGATGTGGTTAAGGCCGAGAGCCAAGCCTATGGATACGGTGGTCTTGCCGATGCCGGCTCGTGTGGCGGTGATGGAAGTGACGAGAATGAGATGACTTTTCTTCATTTTCTCCTCGTCGATGAGATTGAGCGGCACTTTGGCAATGTGTTTGCCGTGAAGTTCAAGGTCGGCGGCGGCGATGCCTATCGTTTGCGCCACGTCCGAAATGGGACGCAGAGGGGTGGCGCGAGCTATTTCAATGTCGGTCATATTCGATGGCCTGAATAAAGATGATACAAAAGACGAACGGAAATATATCATTTTTGATACAATCCCTTTTGCAAAAATACAAAAAAAAGAAGACTAATAAAAATATTCGTTTATTTTTTCACGCTCGTTCCCCATTTCTTTCATTTCGCATCGTTTCCACCAATAAACCTTGCCTCTTGTCCTCCCGAAGAGCCGATGCAATTCTTCGTGCCGACGCCCAAAAGGCAGGGCACGACAATCAACGGACGAGGGCAGACAAGATTGCTGCCACTGTTGAGAACATCGAGCAGAAGCGAAGGGAAAAGATGACGTCCGCCGAGGCAGGCCACACTGCCTAAGAGGTAGGGATTTTTTCCTCTGAGGTAGGAAAATCTATCTCTGAGGTAGGATCAGCCACCTCCCAAAGAAATGAAAAAAACTTCATCTTTCGCGCGCACGCGCGCGTCCCTTATGATTACATTTTGCCTTCACTGCCTTCGCAAAACAACTCAAAACACTGATTATCAAAGTCATTTTGGTGAAGGCAAGTGAAGGCAAAACAAAAATCCCTTTCCCAATAGACTGTTCTTCAATCCGTTGGCTCGTTTTTTTGCTTTCACCGCCCCGAAATCGGGTGTTTTTCTCTCCGCAACAGTGAAAGCAGGTGAAAGCAAAAGGGTGATTTTGCCTTCACCGTACATACTCTGATTTTCAACCATTTGAAAAACATCCCAAACTTTTGCCTTCACTTGCCTTCGCAAGAAAGGCACTAATAATCAAGATAATAATCGTTTTTGCGAAGGCAAAACGGAAAAAACAAAACATAGGGGGAGAAAGCGTCAGAAAAGGGCGGTTTCATCGGAAACGCAACAGCGGCACCTGCGAAAGAAGAAGAAAGAGGAGAGGCGTGGGAAGTTACCGCGTGGAACGACGTGGTAGGGTAATGTCCGAAAAGTGGATAAAAGGTGAATAATCGTTGTATTTATCGAGTCTTCTCAAAGTATACAAAATAAAAAGGTGCTTGGAGCAGAAAACATAAAAATCGCCTCGACATGTTTTGTCGAGGCGATTGGAGGTAGAGCGCGAGTTACGCTCTTTGAGAGCGGAGAAACCGCAATGTTATTTTACGATTTGCTTCTTTCCGTTTACGATGTAGAGACCTGCGGGGAGATTCTTCGTGCTCTTCAAACGTACGCCGGAGATCGTGTAGACAGCCTTGCTGCCGGATTTGCCGATCAATACGGCATTGTTGATAGAGGTGATTTTACCGTTGGCAGAAAGAGCTGTTGCTCCGGTTTCGGTCGTTTCAGGCATTGCAGAGAAGTAGCCGGTGTTGGGAGCCACTTTCTCTCCCTTTTCAGAGAGAAGCACTTGTGTGTGTGCGGGGTTGAAGATACCGCATTTTTCTGCCACTTTCACTTCTTCGAAAGTCGGAACAAGCCCATTCACGGGAGTAGCTTCTACATGAACGGGGTTGAGTTCGTTCACGCTTTTGGCGGTGGGGAAGAGCGTCACGACTTTGTCGGTGCTGCCGGCTTCGGGGATGTAAACATAGGCTTGTCCGGCTTCGAGCTTCTCGGGAGCTAGTGCAAGCTGAATGTTGTTGGAGGCATCCTGACCGATGACAGTGTAGAACGGATTTTCTGCTTTGTCAATTTGGATGGGGAAAGTCATGATCTGAGGTTTGTTCTCATGTTGAAGATCATAGATAAAACCACCATCTCCGAAGATTTCGGCAGGAACGTCGGCAGCTTCAAACTTGAAGGCAGAGTTGTCACGGCCATTAGCGGTATGCCAGAATACGAGGTTGCCATATCCGGGTTGAGCATTTACGTAGATGTTGTCGCCCTCTACATCTTCGGCTTTGGCGATGATGTTAAAGCAACCGGGTTCTTTGGCAAAGCGGATACTGAATACATAGGGAGTTTCGCTTTGAGTGGCTACGCTTTTGTTCTTATCGTTGCTGAGAGGAGAGAGGTAGAGGCCGGTGAAGACGTTTTGATAAGTGTAACCACCTTCTACTTTTTGCACTTTCCAATAAGCTCCCAACTTGTTCTTGAAGTTGGCGTCGTCACCCCAAACACCATTTTCGGCTTTAATGCGACCGGCAATCTTCACATGTTGTTCGCGAGAAGAGTTGGTGGCAAAGAGACCGCGTCCGACAACAGTTTCGTTGGAGCTATTGCTGCGAATGATATAGATGCCGTCTTGAGGAGTTTTGAGAGAGGCATCGAAAGCAACATTTGCCGCGTCCAAAGCTGCGAGTAGGCTGTTTACTTGCTCTACGTTGGGCTGAGCGGTTTTGAGTATCTCGTTGAGTTCATTTTCCACTTTGTTTACAGCCGCCTCATAAATGCTTTTAGAACCGGTGGTGTAATAGCCTAACTCGTCACCTTCTTGGGCAGCATTGATTACTGCTTTGGCTTCTCTAAGGGCTTTGTGAACGCGTGAGGGATCGGGATAGTGCTTCAAGAAGTCTTCATAAGTAGTTTCAAAGGCTTTGATAGTAGCATCTGTGGCAGTTTCTTTTTCAACTTCTTTCTTGGCCGTTTCGATGATCGCTTTCAGTGCAGTTACTTTCTCGGCAGGCACCGATTCGATGAGAGATCCTGCTTTGTCATAAGCTCCCTTGTACAGACGCATTTCTGCACCATGGTAATATTTGTTGCCACCGGGAACATCACCGTCATTGACGCGACGAGTCACTTCGATGCGG
>NZ_RQYI01000091.1 GCF_003859795.1 Alloprevotella sp. OH1205_COT-284
AAGTAAAAGATGTATTCTTTTCTCAAATCAATCAACTCATCGATTGGAAACCTCTTGCCCGATTGATCGAGCAAGTCTATACGAAAGGAAATTCCTCAACGGGACGTCCCTCTTATGAAGGTATTCTTCTCTTCAAGATAGAACTCCTGCGCACTTGGTATGGTTTGAGCGATCCGGAAGTGGAGGAACAAATCAAAGACCGCCTTTCTTTCATG
>NZ_RQYI01000092.1 GCF_003859795.1 Alloprevotella sp. OH1205_COT-284
CTGTACTTTCAAAATCGAAGTGCAACAAATAGTTTTGTTTTTCATGGGTCCTAATCTATGAAAAACACCGCGGGTTTGCCTCGCGGCCGGGGCGCGTAGCCCCGAAGAGCGATACCGGCAATACAAAAAAAGAGCCCCTTTTGAGGACTCCCTGAGATTAATTATCTTTGTATTGCTATGTATAAACAACTAACCTCAGAGCAAAGATCGCAAA
>NZ_RQYI01000093.1 GCF_003859795.1 Alloprevotella sp. OH1205_COT-284
TTTGCGATCTTTGCTCTGAGGTTAGTTGTTTATACATAGCAATACAAAGATAATTAATCTCAGGGAGTCCTCAAAAGGGGCTCTTTTTTTTGTATTGCCGGTATCGCTCTTCGGGGCTACGCGCCCCGGCCGCGAGGCAAACCCACGGTGTTTTTCATAGATTAGACCCATGAAAAACAAAACTATTTGTTGCACTTCGATTTTGAAAGTACA